>NC_007954.1:3896490-4545906 GCF_000013765.1 Shewanella denitrificans OS217
GAGAGAACCCTCCCATGCAGCCAATCCAGCAAAGCCGAATTGACGAAACACCAATGCTTGCGTAACATAATATTGCCTCTCAATAGGTATTAACCCCGTTCGGTCGCCAAACTTAAGCGGGGTTTCTTATTTCAAATGACGTTATTTTTGTGGCTCGTCTTCAACGAGATTGGTCATCTTGGAATTTTGGCTGCTCCGATTGGTTAAATGCACCTGAGCGCTCTTGGTAGCACCGTAGGGGAACCCATCAATCTTGAATTGGACCCCCATTAATTTCGCCAAAAAACCTAAAATTTTAATTCTCATAGCTAACTCCTTATCTTCTACCTAGGGGTGTTTCTTATTTCAAAAATCCACAACATCACCATCAAGGACGAATCATGGAACAATACAAACCATCAATAACCGTCGGCGAATTCAAAGAAATGCTCAGCCACTACCCAGATAACATGTTGCTTGACTTCTCAATGCTCGATTTCTATCGGCTAAAACAGCGATCGCCAACGTTAGTCCAAGTTGAATTTAACCAGCTAGTTTATCGAGATAGTACAAACAATGTGGTGGTTGAAAACCTTGCACAATAGCCGCAGCATAGATACCAGCCACCTCTTGCGAGACTGGTGCATAACTTTCGTGAACCTGATCTCCCAACCATCGGGTGAAAAAGAACTTTTCGCCCGTTTTTTCAATAACCCATTTCTCTGTAGTTTCCATATATCCACCATGACTCTTCAAATCGACAAAACGACAACCCGCGTTAAACAAAAAAGCTGCTCATACGTTTCTGTGTAGCACGTAAATATCCCGCGCCAAGTTAGTGCGTAACTGGCAATAAATGTCTCGCAGCTTGATGTGCTTGGCCTGATTAAAGGGGTCAGCACCCATCATTTCAATCGAACGCTCGGCGCGCTTTTCTTGCATCTGCAAATAACCCAAAAACCAATCCACACTCACTTTGGGTAACGGCAACTTATTAGCATCACCTAACAGCGCTTTGCTCACCACCTTGGCCGCAAGCGCCTCTAAACGGTCAGCTTTAACCTCAAGCAATTCGGGTTCACGCTTTAACACATCAATAATTCTGCCAACCTGCGAACGGCTAAAATTATCTAACGCGGTAAAACCGTAAAAGCAGGCCAAATCACGCTTAAACTTCACTTCACACAGAGGTGAAGCATTGGCACTCAACGCCGCAGCCTTGTGCATCAGGGTGTTAGCCTGAGCAACCAACAAAGCCACTTGTGACTCAGCCTCTCTATCTTGCTTCGCCACAAAGACTTCTTCCGGCCGCTCAACACTAGGAACAATTCGCTCATCACTAGGAGCAATCCGCGCATCACTAGCTGCAACTTGGCCGTGCACCGAACAAGCGCTACCGCCCTCCAAACAACAAATTAAACATTCAGAATCAAACATGATATTGCCTCTCAATAGGTATTAACCCCGTTCGGTCGCCAAACTTAAGCGGGGTTTCTTATTTAGAATTAGCACCTTGCACAAAGCCCACACCATCAAACCGCCTTAATGCGCTGCCCTGCCAAGTACGGATACGCCAGCTCTAATGCCGCCATACTGGCCTGCGTGGTCGCCGCCGACTCTTTTAACTCGCGATGGGCAGCGATTAACTGCTCGCGCTGAGGCTCGTTACCCAAATGGATCACCGCCACTTGCGCCTCCGAGTTCTCCTTAGTCAAAGATGCCGCCATTTCGCTCACCTTAAATACCGCACCATCAGTTACCTGGTCGGCAATCACCGTCACCCCAACGCAACTAAACACATCATTCAAATACTGAGTGCGTAAATGCGCCGGCAGCGCCGCCACTAAGGCTTGCTCAACATGAAACAAGCGCTCAGCCTGAGGATGTTGTCCCTCGTACTGCCCCAACCAGCGGAACAGCTTTTGCGCATTCACCCGCGCATCGTTGTGTACATCTTGGCTGCGGGCAAAGCTAATGCCCTCATCCGCTAGCACTTCAGTAAACCCAAGCCGCTCAACCGCCGCCACAAAGTCCATTGCCAACGCAAAACGCGTCATCTTTGGCAACTCCAGCGCCCGATGAATGGTCTTCATCAACAAACTCAAGCGGCTCACCCGCTTATGTGAATTGGTTTTCATGTACTGTTTCCTCCTTTAACTTAAAATGGCCCTAAGCTACACTCGCCGACTTAGGCTTATCTAAAACAATAACGGGGTTAACTTTCAGTGCCCCACGGGTTAAGCGCTCAATTTGATAAGCGCGCAGTTCGGGAACATCTTCACCCCATTGGCTAATCGCAGACTTAGAAACGTTCAACGCTTTAGCCAGTTTTAACTTGTTACCAAAATACGAAATTGCTTGTTTCGTTTTCATTAATGAATTCCAACAAGTGACTTTAACAAAGGTTAAGAAAACTAAACCGCTTTGTCAATAAAAGAAAAGGTAACTTGACTTAGGTTAAGTTAAGATAGCTTTACTATGATGAATGAACGCATTAAACAAAGACGCAAAGAGTTAGGCTTAACGCAGCCTTCAATTGCAAAAACCATAGGCTTAACAAAAGCCACTATTTCGCTTTGGGAATCAGGATCTACCTCACCCAAAGGCGAGAATTTGCACGCATTAGCTAAAGCACTTAGATGCGCCCCTGAGTTTCTTCTTTTTGGAAATGATTCAATAAAGCCTGAACCAAACGCCGAATGGGCCGGTGGCTTTGAGACATGGGGCAGTAATAGCCCGTTAGGGGATGATGAGGTAGAAATACCGTTTTACATGGAAGTGGAGTTAGCCGCAGGGGATGGCATCATAGATTGCCGTGAATACCAAGGCCCCAAGCTGCGTTTTGCCAAGTCAACCCTCAAGCGCCAAGGCGTGACCAGTGACCATGCAGCCTGTGTTAAAGTCAATGGTAACAGCATGGAGCCGGTACTGCCCAACGGTTCAACCGTCGGCGTAGATACCGCCCACACAGATATTGTTGACGGGAAAATGTATGCCATCAATCACGATGGCATGTTAAGAGTGAAAATGCTCTACAAACTCCCAGGCGGTGGCCTGCGCCTACGCAGCTACAACCTCGACGAATACCCAGATGAACGCCTCGATGCCGAAGAACTCAAACAAGTCAAAGTGATCGGCAAAGTGTTTTGGTACTCTGTCTTGGTGTAAAATCGATTGCTGCACCAAAATGAGCTCTGCTAAGGTATTTTTGGACAATTATCAGTTTCGGAAGGTCGAACATTAGAATTTCATGAGCAACTACAGGTATGAAAAACCACTAATCTCCCCTTTGTATGCCCTCTTATCCTACGACACTTCTCATTTGCAGCAGGTTATGACATTTATTCGTCACTAAACCAAAATCATTGACAAAGTAATGCATAGAGTATTCGACTAGATTAGGTATAATCCTGACCAAATTTTAAAGACTAAACGTGGTTGGATTACTTGTGGCAAATGAAAGAATTACCGAAAACTATGTAAGAGAGAAGTTGAGAGAAAACGGCTACTATGAAGCTGACAATGGCGTAGTCATTGAAGAACAAAAATCGCAAATCAAGCGAGTTCAAACCCTCTTAAAATCTGCAAGTAAAGCGAAAACAGGTAAAGGCGGCTATCCAGAGTTTATTATCACTTGGGAGTCAGATCCTAACTTCCTAATTGTGGTTGAGTGTAAAGCTGACACTAAGTATCACGAAAGCCCAGATTTAGACAAACCAAAAGACTATGCTGTTGACGGTGTTTTACACTACGCTAGGTATCTGTCAAAAGACTTCACTATCCTTGCCTTGGCTGTTAGCGGCACGTCAGAAGACTATACAAAAGTGTCTAACTACTTAATACCTTGTGGAAGTAAAGATCACAAAGTCTTGACTAATGAAGATGGCATTGAAGTAAACGATATTCTTTCATTTGAAGACTATTACCGTTTAGCTTCTTTCGACCCACAGGTTGAAAGGAAACGTCATAGTGATCTATTAGCGTTTGCAAAAGACCTCCACGAGCTTATCTGGACAGCAGCGAAAATATCAGAAGAAGATAAGCCTTTGTTAGTTAGTGGAACGTTGATTGCACTAATGAACCAACCGTTTTTAAACTCATTTCAATATTACAGTCCAGAGGATATGCCACGAAAATGGCTAGAAGCGATCAAAGACGAACTTGATAAAGCTGATATTCCCAAGGCTAAAAAAGACACAATGCGTCAACCTTATGCGACTGTTGCTGGACAGCCAAATTTAGGCAAACCTGATGCAAAAATCGCCAAGAAGTATCCGAAAGGTGTTCTTTACGAGGTGATCAAAGAAATCAACGATAATGTCTGGCCATTTATTAGCGTTTATCACAACTTTGACGTTGTGGGGCATTTTTATGGTGAGTTCTTAAAATACACTGCAGGGGATAAGAAAGCCCTTGGCATAGTCTTGACTCCAAGACACGTAACAGAGCTATTTTGCGATATCGCCAACATTACTAAAAAAGACACTGTTATAGATATCTGTGCTGGCACTGGTGGCTTCTTGATTTCAGCAATGCACCGAATGCTGAAAACAGCGATGACGGAAGAAGAACGTTTAGACATTAAAAAGAACCGTCTGATCGGTATCGAGAACAGTCCAAAAATGTTTGCACTAGCTGCAAGCAATATGATCTTACGGGGTGACGGCAAAGCAAACCTACACCAAAGTAGTTGTTTCGAACCAACGTTAAAGAGAGCTATTACAGTTCCCGATCCTGCTTTGGGTGTTAAAAGGCCAAATATTGGTTTGCTGAACCCTCCTTATGCTCAATCAAAAAGCGATGCAGAGCTACACGAACTCTACTTTGTGAAAGAAATGCTAGACCTTCTCGAAAAAGGGGGGACAGGAGTAGCAATTATCCCTGTGAGTTGTGTGATAATGCCGAACAAAGTTAAACACGAGATATTGCAAAAACACACGTTGAAAGCGGTAATGTCTATGCCTAGCGAGCTTTTCTATCCAGTTGGAACGGTAACTTGTATCGTTGTGTTTGAAGCACATAAGCCGCACAAAGAAACAAACAAAAAAACGTGGTTTGGTTACTGGCGTGAAGATGGCTATGTCAAAACAAAGCATATGGGACGCATTGACTTAAACCATGAATGGCAAGATATCAAATCTCGTTGGCTAGAAGCTTATAGCAACAATGAAGTGCACGCAGGTGAGTCTGTAACTGCATATGTTGACGCTGATAGCGAATGGATTGCGGAGGCATATCTAGAAACTGATTATTCAAAATTAACCAAAAAAGACTTTGAAGAAGTGGTAAAAGATTACGCTTTGTTCAAGCTAACAAATGATATCTAATTATGGCAAACGTCAAACTATCTGAGCTATTTGAAGTAAGTTACGGCACAAAATTTGATATGAACAAAATGAAAAAAAGTGATAAATCTAAGGTCGCTTTTGTTTCAAGAAGTTCAAAAAATAATGGTGTTGTGGGATATGTAGATGCAGTAGAGGGAGTTAAGCCATTAGAACCTGGCTTAATCACTGTTACATTGGGAGGAACCTATGTTTTATCTTCATTCCTTCAAGAGAAAGAGTTTTACACAGGGCAAAATGTCGCTGTTTTAAAAGCAAAAGACAATCTAACGAAAGAGCAAAAACTCTTTTATTGCCTATGTATAACTAAAAATAGATTTAGGTATAGTGCTTTTGGTCGTGAAGCTAATAGAACCCTAAAAAGTCTATTCGTTCCAAGTTTAAAGGACATACCTGATTGGGTTGAAGGTGTTAATTTATCAGAATTTGAAGGTGTAAATAAGCCTAAGTCAGTTTCAAACGTACAATTACCTGATCTAACTAAAACGGTAGAAATAGCAAGCCTATTTACTATCGAGAATGGCATTGCTGCTACAAAGTTGAATGAAAAAGATGAGTTCTTTGAAGGTAGCATTATGTATGTTCGTCCTGCGGCAACACAAGCGAGGACTAAAAGAAGTTACATATCTAAGTCCTTAGCACCTGAAAAGAAAATATTTCCCAAAGGTTCTCTTTTCGTGTCAACAAATGGAGAAGGTAGCCATAGTTATTCATACGTCTCAACCGATGAGTTTGTTCCAAATAGCGATGTTTCAGTATTAATTCCTAAAAGAGAAATGAGTATTGAAGAAAAGCTATTTTATGCAAAATGTGTTACTGCAAATAGATACTTATTCTCGTATGGTAGAAAACCAAAAGGAAACAAATTAAAATCTATTAAAATTCCAAAGCTCGAAGGAAAAGATATAGAAAAAGTCATATCTTATATTAATTCTCTACCTTACAGCTCAAATGTTGAATAAATAATAAAGCCACTATATCAGTGGCTTTATTTCCACACTTATTAGCCATAATTAATAAATTTTGGTTGTTCCGTTTGGTACAGGTGCTGGTTTTTGATAAGTTTTAGTAAGGCAAACGCATCAGGGCAAGATCACGAAGCTTTACCTTTACTTAAGTTTATGATCTTATAATTCTTTTTAGTAAGAAGTGAGTTAACCCACGTCGCAACTCAGGGCGAGATCGCGAACGTTTTCAGAACAGTTATAGTGCAGGGCTACCGCATGAACACTTATCACTCAAAAACTGTTCGATAAACACTCATGGTCTATACGAATGTTAAGCTGAAAACAGATATTAATGAGTGAAATTGAGTGTACCTTTATTTTCAAGGTCAATTATTGAACATTCATGCGCTCGCCCTGAGTTATAGTGCTCGTTCAATACTAATTCTGTTCAGTCAATCATCACCTTGAGATTAGTCAAAAGTGATTCAGTATTAGGCTTAATCATACTGAATAAAAAACGTACACTCATGCGGTTGCCCTGATGACAACCGTAATACGTCGCGTTGATTAGCTTATTATTTTTTCATTACTTTGCGCTGCTTTAGAATCCGTAAGTGACCACATTAGTGGGTTTTCAATATTAAATTGTTCAATAAGTTGAATAATTTTAATTTTCGGAACACCAACAATAGTATTATCTTTCTTGTATTCAATGCCTATTCCTGCAAACCTGAATGTATCATCAAGACTGTCTTTCAATTCTTGATTCTTTGAAAAAAAGTACATAGCTCCACCACTCATTCCTTCAGGATGTGGAGCCATGCTTACATTACCTTTATATTTAAGAGAGGCATTCTTTCGGTCATATGTACCTGTGATTTGTTGCTTATTATTCGATTTTATTTTTGATACTATTGTAAAATAACTTGCATTTTTAAAGTAATTACCACTTTCATCAGAATGAACATATTGTTTTTTCAACGACTCTTTTGACTTTGTGTTATGTACCTTTTTAGATTTTGATTTACTTGAAGGGAAACCAGTCCAAGCAAAGCACCTTTTCTCAAAACCAACTAAAGCATTCAGGTCAAGATTAAAGTAATTTTTACCATCATATGTTTTGTTAAAACAATCCACTATTACAATATCATCTTCTACAAAAAATTGATGACCAATAGCAATATCTTTTATTTTAGAAAAATCTCCATCAATACCAAAAGTATAAATACTTTCTAAGCTATCATCATTTGGTGACGCGTGCGCAGCAAATATTATGTAATGATGCCCATCATATTTAACTAATGTCCCTGTTGAAGAATACTGATAATTCCCCAACGCATCTTTAATATACAATGGAATAACGAACCTTTGAGACTGTCTATTATAATCACCTGATTGGTAAGAAAACTTATCATCCATATTAATACTTACTCTTATAAATATAAAAACAATACGTACCTTTAATTCGATACTCTAGAAAACATAACCTTTGCATAGTGCGCATGCGCGTTTTGTTGATACCTAGACTCTTCACCAAAAAAGCGAAGCCTATTATTACCACAGCTACTAATCCAACACACTGATACTACTCGCAAAAAATAGGCTACTCAAGGCTAAACCCGCAAGGATAGCGGAAAAAGTGATCCGGATGTAAAAATTTAGTCCTGCCATTCAGTCTAAATGATGAGCCACTCCCATAATCTCAGTGACGACAATGATAATCAACGGTGGAATAGTGGGTAAATAGTTGGCCTAAATGATCGAAGTCACCCATTGAGCTTATTCAAACACGCAATCAGGCAGTAAAGATCAATCAGTCAGTCTCACCTAACAAAAATGGCCTTAGCTAACATCACCATAACCCGCCTTAGTTCAATCTCTTATCCCCTCATTACCATTTGGTCAAAAAACCACCAAAGGAAATGCAACCAAAAAACAAAGTCAAGTTTTCAAAACTTTCAGCTTGACCTTTCAGTAAAGTTATCTTAACTTTATTCTTATCCCCACTACCGAGGACAAGGAAATGATTCTAGCGAAAGTTCACACCACACCTTTGCAACGCATTGAATTTCGTCTGCTGATGGCGATCCGCTTCGCCTGCTTGATGGCAGTGGCCAAGGGCCACATCAACCCCATGGATTGTCCAAGGGTGAAGGCCCGCACTGCAGCGCTTGAACAGCATTTAAGCCATTACCGCCCCAGCCTAGTGTTTGTGCAATCGTATCAAAACAAAGCCGGTGAGCTAGGGCAATGCTTGGCGTTGCGTTACAACGCCGCCAGCAAACGGATCATGATTTGGCGCAATACCCCTTTTGAATTAGCCAGCAAGGTCACCCCGCTAAGGGGCAGAGTATGAAACCTTTAACTCCTATTTCAACGTCAACAAGCCCAAGCAATGCGGCACTTGAGTACTGCAATCGCGAAATAGCCAAATGCCAAGACATGATCCGCATTTGGCCCCATGAAAAAGCCTGCTTACTGAAATTAATAGCCGGCTGGCAGCGCACCAAGCGACAACTGCGCTAGAGGCGCCCAAACAACACCAGCGGAGTAAACCACATGAATACAGCATTTTTACTCATGGCCCAATTCAACAAAGCCATAGTGCCGCTCGATGAAATCTGCAAAACCTATTTCGGCTTAGAGTCACGCACCGCGCAGAACTACGCCAAAGCAGGCCGCTTGCCCGTAGCCGCGTTTAGAACAGGTTCCAGCAATAAAGCCCCGTGGTTAGTCAACATCACCGACCTTGCTGAATACCTCGACAAACAGCGTGATGCCGCCAAGCAAGACCAAATCAACGTGGCATAAGCAAAACAGTATAGGGAGGTAACCATGTTCTATGTCTATGGCGTGTCAATGACACTGGCGCGAAAAGTCGCCAAGAAAAAATGCAGTACTCACGATGGGGTGCACCCTAACAGGCGTTTGCTCACACCCGAAGAATATCAGGCCAAGCTAGATGAAATGACGGCAGAGCGTTACAAAAAAATGAAGCCACAAAGGCTTTCGCACTCGCTATCTACGCCGTCGCTTTGCTCACAATACATAGCGCTGGCCAATACCCAAGAAGCACACCGTGACCTACACGTTCGCTACCGTAAATCCACAGGCAAGACGAACCCTAAAACTAGGAAAGAAATTTTTTCCTGGGTAGTTTATACCGGAGGACTAGCAGCATGAACATTCAACCTGAAACAGTGACCCGTGACCAGCACGGTTTTTGGACCCACTCACAACTACCCTATTGGGATGAAGGCACCACATGGGCTGATGCCACCAAGTGGTTTACCGCCCAGAACCTTGCACTGCATTTAGACCAGTTTGAAGATTCTGCACCAGAAGAACTCCAAGATGCCTGGTTCGAACAAGGTGAGTGTAATTGCAGCCAGTGGCAACCCAGTTGCCATGCACACGGTGCCTTCTTGATATCTATCCACGACACCGAAGATGGCCCCATCGCCATGTTTGCCGCCCCAATCACCACGGACAAAGCGCTATGAAATACCTTCTTCCAGGCTTTGAAGCCAAAAAGCGCCTTGAGCTGCTGTTATCCCTCACCCGCATTAGGTCAAAAGACGTGATCGCCGCCTTGATGGATCACTACACCACCTCACTGCCCGCAGAACAGGCCGCGGCTGAACACAATATTGCGCTATCAAACCTCGTACGCAATCAAAAGCGACTAGAGGCCGTGGCGGCAACGGTTGAATCCATCAAGGTTATCGACTGGGCGAAATTGCAATTGCATAAGAGGGCTAAATGAACAAATCAGCCGCGTTTCAACATTTAGTTAAACACTACCGCAACCACAAAAAAACCATGGCACTTGAGCTAACAACAGGTAAACAGCTCAACATCGCCACCGCCCTTGGTGCACTGGATTGCCTTTACTGGCAAGCACTGGGCAATGGCCTAACCAACCTAGCCAAAGGCATTGGGCGAACCATCAGCTATTCATACCAATACCACCCAATAAGGCTAGCGAGTCACCCACAGCAAAGAAGCAAGGAGGCAGCATGAACACATTCAGCACCCGCAATGGCGTAGTCACGCTCTCAATGCCCTTCACCACCATAATGTACGATTACCCGCAAATTGAGCTCACCTACAAACCCAACAACTACAGCGGTTGGGGCGTATGCAAAATATTTAACGCCCTCGAATGCGAGCCGTTCGAACAAGCCGATGCCGAGCTATTTGCCGAAACCGCAGAATCAAAACTGCGCATAAGGCAGCAACCACTTTGCAATAATCAACGGCAAGCATAGCCCCATGACCGCGGAGGCATTTAATCCCCGCACACGACTGGCAAGCGCCAACAATGTTTAAACAACATGCCAAAGACTTGGCAAAGGAAGGTAATGATGGGATGGGCTAACTGTGGTGAAGATAGCAATGGCAGACCAATTGGATATGCAATCGAGGCAACCTGTGATCACCCAGGTTGCCACAATCAAATAGATCGCGGCCTAAGCTATGCCTGTGGTGATATGCACGGTAACGATGAAATAGGTTGTGCTGGATACTTTTGCGAACGCCATCGAGCGACACACATTGAGCATGACGGAAAACACCATCAAATTTGTAACCGTTGCGCTACAGAGCTTGTGGACTCTGAAGAATGGCAAGAAGATGAAAACGAAGGGTGTTTAAAAAAATTAGTTGAGTAGCCGGAGGCGAAAGACCTCCGGTTACTAGATTTAACTTTTAGGTGCTGATACAAGCTTGTGCAAACTCTCGTCCAAACCCCGTAAAATAATAACAACCAAATTTCCATGTGGCTGCACTACCAACAGGATATTTTTCACTTTCATACACAGCTTTTGCTTTTTCCGACTCGAATATTCTTAAATGTTGATCTTGAGAATATGGAGTACCAGAGTGATGAGCAATAAGACCGATTCGTTTTAGGTTTTCAAAATAGCTGCTACATTTCTCTGGATAAATGCACCCAGCATCTTCTGCTATAAGGTTAAATTCAGGGATTATGCTCTCGGATGAGAAATTCTCATCACCACTTTTTATACTTATGTCAATTGTAGGTCCGGAGCCTGAACGATGGCTGTCTTGTCTTGCCATATATTTAAGTATTAAAGCCTCGTCACTTTGAAGCTGCTTAATAATTTCAATAAATGCAGGGTGAATGAAGCTTTTTTTGTTCTCATTCAAACTAGACGCAATTAATTGCGAAAATAACTCTTGAATCTGAATTTCATTAACTAAAAATTTTGCTTGGTCTAAAGCTTGTAACGCAACTCTTGGATTGGAAAAGGTGATTTCCTCGGGCGGAAGCAAAGCTAATTTTTCACCTGTCATCCGAATTACACTAACTGTAGCGTTTACACAGTCTTCCATTAAATATAAGCCTGTGTTAACGCTACGCGCTACTGATGCCAATCCTTTGGATATTTCTTTGCCAAATGGCCTTAATACATCTTCATACACAGGAACAGCTAAATTATTTACTAATCCTTTTTCTATATCTTCATTCATGTGTGAACCTACCATTTTATTGCATCTGACGAGGCTATAGAATAACGCTAACCTTCACTTTCAGTTAAAAAAACAGCCCCTAAAATCAATCCTAAGCGCCTTAAAAACACGAACAATCCTGACACAGGCGCATTTGGACCCGTAACATAAAATGTTTTCTTTATAATAGAGATTATTGTCAGCAGTGTTGACTCACAAATCCAGAAATTTTACTAGCACTGCACCGATAACTGTGACTACAATTGGGGCTAAGTATAATTTATGAGCTTCTGAAAACATACCATTACTTGGAATTACAATTGACTTTCTAATTTCTGCATGTGTTCTAGCTGCAACCCCTTTTATTGATTCCTCGATAACTTGATCCTCAATTTTCTTACGAATCTTTCTCAATCTAAGTGATAAGCTAGAGCCAGCCCCCCAAAATGTAATTCCAAAAAAAATAGTTAAATATATTAAAATAAAAGGAATATTCTGAGGCTCTGAAATATTCATATGATTTGGGACTGGAGATTTATTCCAAAAAATAATCAGGAAGTCAGTATGTTGATGTATAATTTCAACCATTTTTTTAAAAGGTTGTGTAAGAATTGAACCAAATTCAGTTCCATCATCGAGTCGAAAATATATCATTTTTAAAAATGAAATGATTGTTGAAATTACACTAGGTATAACGATTAAAGCTCCGACTAACCTATATATTAATGACTTCTTTCTAGCTTCCTGAAAATTCATTGTACTTCCTTAAATTGCTAACCTTTGTATAGTCCGTATGCGTGTTTACTACGTTAAATCAGAAAAGTGCGCATGGTTAACTACCTGTATTTAAGGGAATATATCAGCATGCCTTCAAATACACCATCAGGAGCAAGGCATTTACGCAGTTTAAAATCTATAATCTAAAGCTGTGGATAATTAAGCTGTTGATGTAAAGCGCTCTAGGACAACAGAAGTTACAAGGCTGGCAACTGACCATCAGCACATTGATAGACGTCGGCCTGAGCCGAACAAGGTAGGCCGCTCGTTAACACCAGCGCAACTAGAATTAAAGATTTTCTGTCCATAGATAACCTCACATTTTATTCAGTAAAAATCTAGCACCAGCGGGGAACCATAAAGCCCTAAAATTTGACTAGGGAACCTATAGGGAACCAATTTTAGCCTCCCCTTATAGATAACAAAAACTTACGCAGGAATCAAACCAATCCAGCATGGGCGCAATGGAAAAGGTATGATCTGGGGTCTGTGTCGTTTTAGTCATATGTCTTGCGCTGGCCTATCTTCAACTGGGTTTAACTAAACTGGATGTCATTTAAGAAAAAATCTGTTATCACTGTAAACCAATGAATATCAATAAAAATATTCATCGGGCTAACTGATAAAAATCAATACTACTTAAACACACAGTGCTTAGCGAAATCGGTCGCTTCATTCACAGTCCAGTCGCCCTTCTCTTTGTCTTCCATCTGTTTACACCAAGCATCACTGCCCACTTCTGGAGCACAGGCTGGCAAAAATACTACGGCTAACAGCGCGGCATACATTTGATTTGAAATCTTCACTATAAGGATCCTTTCATTGGATTAAAAAATAACAACTAAGCTTGAGAGCGTTTCGCCACCCAAACAATCGCCTCTTGTTTACGTTCTAGCGGGAACCAAGCGACCTCACCTTGCATAAAAGGTCCGAGCAGACGCACCGCATTACCCACCCAATCTGGGCCACCCACTATGACTAAAGCATCGAAAGCCGGCAGCTGCACTTCACCGCTACCGGTTAAGGATTCAAACTCCCAGCCTTCCAGTAGTACATCGGCCTCAATGTAGAGACACACTTGGCCCCAATCATTGCGATAGCTTTTTATCGCAGGCTGTAAACGTGTGCGATAATCTTGCGCAGATAGGCGGCCGCTGGCAAATAAACTAATAACACCTTTCGCAATATCTGGAATTTGGCATAACATAAGGGAAACTCCGAACCGAATAAGGGCTAAGTACGGTAGACTAAGTCAGTGTATAGTCTTTGGCACTCAATAATGCTACGGATGATAACAAAACTCAGACCAAACCATAAAGCGCTTAATCGCATTATTGACAAGGATAAGGTTAAATAACTCAGATTAAAAAGTTAGACTAAATAACTAGTCTGCATCACCCCCAAGTCATAGGAAATTCCCACCCGAATCAATGATAAAAATTTCATACCAAGTCGAATTAGCAGATAACGAAATTGAATGGCAATTTGTCCGCTCAAGTGGCGCTGGCGGCCAGCATATCAACAAAGTCTCTACCGCAGCGCAATTAAGTTTCGATATCGCCCAATCATCCTTGCCTGACTTCTATAAAGAAAAGCTGCTGGCCAAGGCCGATCACAGGATAACCAAAAGCGGTAAAATATTAATTAAATGCCAACAAAGTCGCAGCCAAGATTTCAACCGTCAACAAGCCTTAGCGCAATTTATTGAATTGGTCGCAGGCGTTGCCCATGTGCAAAAAAAGCGGGTCGCCACCAAAGCCACTAAGGCCAGTCAGAAACGCCGCATCGAAGGTAAAAAGCAGCGCGGCGCCACTAAGGCCATGAGACAAAATAAAAGCGACTATTAAGCGCCAAAGATAGGCTAGTGTTATTCTCATTTAACATGCTAAATTAACTGAAATTATTTTCTCTAAGGACTGCACCATGAGTACCACAGTTAAAATCCTATTACTCAACGGCCCAAATTTGAATTTACTCGGCCGCAGAGAACCGGGACATTATGGCCACCAGACCTTAGCTACCATTGTCAGTGAACTTAGCACTCAAGCGCAACAAGCGAGCGTCAGCCTAGAGCATTTACAGTCTAACGCCGAGCATGAACTCATTGACGCCATTCACGCCACTGATGCCCAATTTATTATTATCAATCCGGCGGCCTTTACTCACACTAGTGTCGCCCTGCGTGATGCCCTGCTTGGTGTGGCCATCCCTTTTATTGAAGTGCATTTGTCTAATGTCCATGCCCGCGAGCCCTTTAGGCAGCATTCTTACTTTTCAGATAAGGCCCTTGGGGTGATTTGCGGCTTAGGAGCTCAAGGCTACAAGTTCGCCCTTCAAGCCGCATTGAGCCACCTGAGTGACAAACAGCTGCAGAGCTAATACTCGCAAATAGTCCCTAATACTTATCGTCACCCGCTAATGTTTTTCAAGCCCATGCTCGCGCAAGGGCTGATGAATTTTGCTATACTCCCGCGCCTACCCGCTTTGGGCCCATAGTTAATCATTAAGTTAAGAGCAAGCATACATGTCAGTACACTCTTTGTTAGTCGCAGCGCTCAGTCAGCGTGAGGCTTTTTTATCTCAAGCTTGCCTTGATAATACGGATTGCTATCGTGTTTTTCATGGCACTGTAGAAGGGATTAGCGGCCTTAACATAGACAGGTATGGCAATGCTTGGTTAATTCAAAGCTTTCATCAAAGTTTAACGACAGATGAGCTTGCGCTTATCACTCAGACCTTACAGCAAGCCGTCATGTTGCCGGTTATCTATAACGACAGAGCCGCTGGCCATTCCCGTATCGACAATGAATTAACCCCAGAGCTGCAACACATAGCCACCACTGAGCAAATCATCCATGAAAATGGCATTAAATTTAGCTCTAAACTCCGCCATGAAGGCCAAGATCCCCTGCTGTTTCTAGACATGCGTATTGGCCGTGAATATGTGCGCCAACACAGTAACAACAAGACGGTACTCAACTTGTTTTCTTACACCTGCGGCATAGGTACAGCGGCGGCCATGGGCGGCGCCAGTAACGTGGTCAATGTAGATTTTTCATCATTTGCCTTGGCGGCGGGCAAAAGAAACGCCGAGTTAAATCAAGTGGATGATGTGTGTGAATTCATACAAAGTGATGCCTTTCCCGCGCTTAGGCAGCTTGCAGGGCTAAAAGTCGGCGGCAGGCGTAACCAGAAATTGCCCAGCTACCCAAAACTCAGTGCCACCCAGTTTGATTTAGTGTTTCTTGACCCACCAAGATATGCCAAAAGCCCCTTTGGAATAGTCGATTTAATCCATGATTACCAAGGTTTATTTAAGCCTGCCATGTTAGCCACCAAAAGCGGCGGCACCATAGTCTGTTGTAACAATGTGGCCAAAGTCGAGCGCCAAGCGTGGTTTGACAGTCTCGTTCGCTGCGTCGAAAAACAAGGCCGTAGTGTCAGTCAATGTGAGTGGCTCGATTGTCATCCTGACTTCCCTTCTTTTGATGGCAATCATCCTTTAAAAATGGTCGCGCTGACATTAAGCTAAGCGCAAGTCACCAATGAAACAACCATAAAAAAACAGCTCAAATGAGCTGTTTTTTATCGTTCACATTAAGATTTCCTACACTGGAGCAATGCTCGGCACGCCAATTTTAGTCACGGCGCTGTAGTTTCTGTCACTGGCAAGATTAAAGTCTTTACTGAGTATGCTATCCACAAAAAACCAATCGCTGCGCACTTCTTCAGGTGTGAAACTCAGCATCATGTAACCCCTATCTTTGAGATTAGCGTATTTCAAATGCTCTACCATGCCCACGATTGCCGCTTCTGTGGCGGGGATTTGCTCAAGGGGGATATTGAGGTAGTACTCAAGACCCGGTGATGACACTGAGCTGGTAGCAAACTCCACCCCGATGGCATTGCCTTTATAATCCTTGAGTTCGTTGGCCCAGGCATTATGAGTATCACCGGCTAATACCACTAAGTTGTGGTTCGCAGATTTAGCGGTACTTAAAATCACTTCACGCTCGTAGAAATAACCGTCCCAAGCATCCAAGTTATAAGGAATAGCTGGCAGCTGTAGCTGGGCTAATACCTCTGGGGTCAACTTGCCCTGATTGGCTTGCAGGTAGGTTAGCTCATCGGCTGTCAAGCTAGGATCCCCCGCCTGAGCTCGTCCAGCAAGTTGCGCTAATGCCCCTAGCTCAGCAAACTCTGGAATAGAGAGGGTTTGCATGGCAATTGCAGCAGGCAATGACATCTGCCCCATCAAGACTTGTTGCCCCAATACCTGCCACTTACCGGTTGCCTGTAGCAAGGTGCCCTGCAGCCACTCCAGCTGAGTTTGACCTAGCATGGTACGGTAAGGCCAGGTCACATCGGCTTTAAAGGCTTTATCGTTAAAAGCCCCGCTGTTAGGGTCCATGTAGCTAGCGTAATCGAGCTGCTTATCACGCCCCACAAGACGGGTGTCTAGCATGTGTAAGTCGACTAAATCACCGAAACTGAAGCTTCGATAGATATCTTCATGATTGCCTTCACGCCATGGTCGAATGGGCAGCCATTCAAAATAGGCTTGCAGTGCTGATTGCTTACGTAGATCAAAATCCCCTTCTGCAGCTTGATGATTTTCAGCCCCTTCGCGCCAGGCATCATTGGCCACTTCATGATCGTCCCACACTGTGATGAAAGGCACTTTGGCATGCAGTTTTTGCAAACTCGCATCCTGATGATATTGACCATAACGACTGCGATAATCAGTTAAAGATATTAACTCATGGGCGGGTAGCACTTCACGACCAAGAGAAGCGGCATTCTCACTGGCGTAACCCCCTCTGGCATACTCATAGAGGTAATCGCCTAAGTGCACCACGGCATCTAAATCATCACGCTGCGCCGCCAGTTCATAGACGTTAAAGTAGCCGGCGGGGAAGTTAGCACAAGACAGTACCGCCAATTTAACTGAAGTCACAGCGCCTTCTGGCAAAGTGCGGGTTTTGCCCACTGGCGATAAATTATCGCCACATTTGAAACGGTAGAAATATTGCTTGCCTGCTTCCAGCTGAATGGCATCAACTTTGACGGTGTAGTCGCGACCAATATTAGTCAGCATACTACCCGTTTGCACCAAACTACTGAAAGTATCATCTGTGGCAAGCTCCCAATAAACCGAGACGTCTCCATCATATTCAGGGGTCACACGAGTCCAGAGGATCACTTCTTTGTGGGTCGGATCACCACTGGCTACACCATGCAAAAATTCACCAGGAATTTTTTTTTCTTCGCTACCACAGCCCATAAGGCCATAAGAAATAACCGCAGCGCCAACACCTTTGGCTGACATGGCTAAAAAGTCACGACGTGAAACATTATGAGTCATCATTAATCCTTTAATTTATTATTATAAATTTATCTTATTGAATTTATTGTTTTTAATATTGAAACGCTAAAACCCAAAATCTCGATTTCAAACTAAAACCTTCTGGTATGAGGTCTAATGAGATGATCTTGCAACAAGAGTATTACAAATTAATGACAAAATGATAGTGTTAATTCTCTTTCTGTATTAGTTATTCTTTATATTCATACCCTTAGAAAAATATGCTTAACAAACGCTGCTGGCTATCCTTGGTTGTTTTGACTAAAATTACGCCAGTCTAAGTTCAAGGAGCGATGTAATGAAAGTCAGCGATATCATGACCACAACCCCAGTGTGTATCAGTAATGAAGCTACCCTCAAAGATGCACATCAATTAATGCAAAGCCGCAGCGTACGCCACTTGCCTGTCATATCTGAATTAGATGGCACTCTAGTAGGTATGCTGACACACAAGAAGATGATCGCCAGCGTGTTAAGCATGCTCAATAAATACGGCCAAGGAGCCTTAGACAGGAAAGAGCGTTACAAACCCATTATCGAGGTGATGGAAACCCAAGTACAGAAACTCGGTTTAGATGAACCATTATCTGTCGTGGTACAGTACTTTATTGATAATAAATTAGGCTGTTTACCCGTTGTAGATACCAGTAACAAAGTCATAGGCATAGTCACTTCATCGGATTTTGTTAAGTTGTGCCAACGCTTGTTACTCAAGCATCCAGACTAAGTCAGTAAGCCAAATGCCTTAAATAAAAAATCCAGCCTAGGCTGGATTTTTAGTAACAACAAGGGTATTCCCGGCTGTCGTTTTAGTTACATGAGCTGCTGTAAAGCGTTTCTGCCCACATAGGATTATCGATGAAGGGATTACGGTTTTTCTGCCATTCATAGATACGGTTATTACGACGACGCTCCCAATCACTGACGGGATCTTGAATATGCCAGCTAAGCAGAGTACATAAGTCACCTAACAGTGCTTCACCTGTGCCTGTAATGCCTTTGGCAACAGATAAATCCGGTGTTCCGCTGTTATCACCGCCTTCATAGCGCACGTCCATATAGAACACCATACGGGCAACGTCACCTTTAACCATATTGGCTGGCTCGAAGCTGTCGCTGTCAGTCTTATTGTCTGGAGCTTCAGTTAAGGCTACACCGCCCATGGCAAAATCTTTATTGCCACGAGTACCATTGACCGACACATCGGCAGGACGCAGGTGATGGAAATCTGTGTATGCATGCTGACCACTGCTAGGGAAGCCGTGGCTCTTAGCCCACACATGCTCGCGATTCCAAGCATCTTGTGAATTACTCATGCCTGCACGGTTGGTCTTAGGCTCCGAACGTCCGGTATAGAGCAAAATCACATTGTTAGTATTGGCTGGATCTTCATCAGCATAGCCAAGGCCATCCCAGACTTGATCATAGGTAAAGCGGGTATGATCACGAATGATAAGGTTTAAGCTGCTCTTTAAGGCCGCCCCTGTCTTACCACTGGCATTGGCATAATAGGTATCGAAGGCGTAATCACCTGGATTTCCCGTTCCGCCAGTGCCGCCTGAGCTGGCTGGGGTGTAATTGGCAACTAAGCTTGCACCACTAAAGGCTTGGTAAGCAGTGACGTTAACATAGTAACGCCCGGCCACTACCGTCGTGATAGGGCACTGCTCGTTATTACCGGTTAAATACGGACGGCAATCAAACACGCTCGTCGTTGGCTCACTGCCTTGACGCACATAAAGATCCGCATCACCACTGCCGCCACTTAAGGCAAAGCTTAAGTTAGTCGCGCCAGAGGGAATATCGGCAACAAATTTTAAGGTTTGATTGGTGGCAGCTGATAAGTTATTGACCGCTTGGCCATTAGCCAAGAGGTTTTCAGTCACGGGTGGAGGGGTGCTGCAACTCGTTGTCAAGCTACCTAGGCCTGGATTACCGGCACTGCTGCCCACACTCCAGTCGGCTTGAGATTTAGTATTGGTGCTGGTAGTACGTACTAAAGACACATTAGTGGCATTCAATGACCAACCTGATACGCCGCCTTCCCAAGAAACCAAGTCAAGCTCAGTTGTGCCCTTGAGCAGCTTAACGTAATCACCTGAATTACCCAGAGACAATGGCATAGGAGATAAATCGGCTTGACGAGCGAACAGGCTATTAAAACCTGCGGCGTCTTTAGCGATAGTCAGGTATTGACCAGACCCTAAGCTACCCGTTAATCCATAACTGGCACCATTATCACTGATAGAATACTGGCTTAAATCAATTGAACTGCAGCTTGCATTAAATAACTCGACAAACTCTTCTGTAGTGTCATTATTCGGTGCATCGTAGAGGACTTCACTTATCATCAGTTCGGCATTGGCTGTAAAAGCCAAGCCTGCCAGTGCTAGGAACACTGCTGTTTTAGACTTATTTATCATCAACATAACTCTCATTATTTATTATTTTTCAGGTACTTTCTCAGGTGACCCCCCTCGAAAGTCCTACCCCATTCAATTCCCTTTGAGTTTTGTTAAAACCCGCGGAGTATGCCATAAACCCTAGGATACAAATGTGACGAAATTGTTATTTTCAAAATAAGAACAATGGAAAGAACTTGAAAAACAATGTTTAAAACAATTGGAATACATTAGTTTCACTGAGACTCTCTAGAAGACTGAGGTTGAACATAGCATTAAAACATTCGCCGCCCTTAAATAAGTCAGTTGAATCACACAAAAATATCGCCCTATTAATCAGTAAATTAGTCATTATTCGCCTAGCATCTGAAGGTTGCAAGCGTGTTACACTATTGTTAACTAAAAACTAAAGTGCTAGATTACTTGCCATCAAAAAGGAAGCAATAAACAGGCAATCGTTAAAGGACGCCGACTAAATTCAAATAACAAAAATTATATTTTGGAGTGTGTCCTTTATGAAATTATCTAAACTGTCTTGTGCCATCATGGCGTTATCTGTCGGTGTTATTGCACAAGCCAATGCAGCCGATGACCGTTATGTTATCCAGGTGGATAACTCAAAGAAAGGCGTAGTAAAAGCGCTAGCTAAACAACTGGGCGCCCAACTTCATGTCGATGGTGATGGCTTCATTGCTGCAAGCTTTACTGGTAAAGACCTTGAGCAAGTTAAAGGCCTGCTAAACAACCCACACATCAAGTTAATCGAACAAGATCAACCACGTCACTTAATGTCTGTCTATTCAGATGATGCTGGCAACCCGATGACACAGCAAGTGACGCCGTACGCCGTATATCAATCACAAGCCAATCAAGTTAATTTCAATGCCAGCGCTGGCATGAAGGTTTGTGTTATCGACTCAGGCCTTGACCGCTCAAACCCTGATTTTGTCTGGAACAACATCACAGGCAATAACGATTCTGGCACAGGTAACTGGGACGTGAATGGTGGCCCACATGGTACTCACGTTGCTGGCACCATAGCTGCGGCTAACAACAACTTAGGTGTGGTTGGTATGGCACCTGGTGTTGATTTACACATCATCAAGGTATTCAATGCCGCAGGTTGGGGTTATTCATCGGATTTGGCTCACGCAGCTAACCTTTGTTCGCAAGCTGGCGCAAACATCATCAGCATGAGCTTAGGCGGCGGTGGTTCAAACAGCACAGAATCAAACGCATTTAAATCTTTCACTGACGCAGGCGGCCTAGTACTCGCTGCAGCGGGTAACGATGGTAACAATGTGCGTTCGTACCCAGCAGGCTACCCATCAGTAATGATGATTGGTGCCAATGATGCTAATAACAACATCGCCGATTTCTCTCAGTTCCCAAGCTGCGCCTCAGGCAAAGGCAAGAACGCCACCAATGATGAGACCATCTGTGTTGAAGTTACGGCTGGCGGTGTTGATACACTATCAACTTACCCAGCAGGCATGGCAACAGCATCGAACATGACGGCAAACGGCGTGGCGTATGCGTCATCTGCAATGGAAAACCCAGGCTCAGCGTCAGGCTCAACCTATTTCATGGGGACGGCTGAAACAGTGCAGTCAGGTGCTAACGGTAACATCTGTGTTATCGACCGTGGAGTGATTTCATTCCATGATAAAGTGGCCAATTGTGAAGCCTCAGGTGGTGTGGGTGCTATTATCATCAACAACGCGCCAGGCATGTTAGCGGCCACCTTAGGTGATGCTAACACCACGACTATTCCTGCGGTTGGCGCCGCCTTTGAAGATCGCGCCGCTTTGGTTGCAGCGTCTACAGCTAGCATCAACATAGGCACATCAGACTACGGCATGATGAGCGGTACTTCGATGGCAACGCCTGCGGTTTCTGGTATTGCTGCACTAGTATGGTCTAACCATTCAGAGTGTACCGGTACTGAAATCCGTAACGCCTTAAAAGCCACAGCCCAAGACAGCGGTGCTACAGGCAAGGACGTGTACTTCGGTTACGGTATCGTTAAAGCTGCGGCTGCAAGCGCTTACCTAACGTCAAACGGTTGTGCGGGCGGCGTGACGCCACCACCAACAGGCGGCGACATCACCCTTAGCCTTAACGGTTATAAGAGCAAAGGCGTGCGTAAGGTTGATTTAAGCTTCTCTGGCGCTGCGGGTTCAAGTGTAGACATCTTCCGCAATAGCGTGAAAATCACTACCACAGCTAACGACGGTGCTTATACAGATACCCTAAGCTCGGCTGGCACTTACACTTATAAAGTCTGTTCTGCTGGCACCATCAGCTGCAGCGCAACTAAAAGTGTTAGCCTATAAATCATAGTTTAATAGGTCCAGCTAGCGCATGTTAGCCAACACCTAGCAAAACCCAAAAAGGCCAGCTGATGCTGGCCTTTTTAATGCTGGTCTTTTAATGCTTAAATTAGCAAGATGGCTAACTAGTTCGATGCTGCAAGCTGGAATATTTCCTACCTAGCTTGCTGTCATTACAGGCCAACAACTGCCACGTTTGGCAACCATTAAACTCGGCATAATCATTGACGGCTTGTTCAAACGCAGCGAAAAAATCATCATTATGCAACATCGCCTTTTCAGTTAAGGCTTTAGAAGTGAAGCTTAAATTTTGCAGCAATAAATGGCCATGACTTCTTTGGGCTTTGACATCCAAATGAGCAATAAAATCATCCTTCCACAGCACTGCAAGACTGTAATAACCAAACCTTCGCTTAGCTTCGGGAACATAGACCTCGAGCACATAGTTAAAATCAAATAACTGCGTTAATCTTGCCCTTTGAATGATGAGATTATCGAAAGGATTAATGAGAAAGACTTTTGATTTTTTTACCTTTTTTAAACCAATATTAGGGTCAAAGTAATAGTCTTGTCCCAACTGGGAAAAATGGCTCAAACTGCCAGCCTCTAGCAAATTTTGTATTTGCCGAGTCAACGCAGGCTTAAGCCCCTTGCGCAAATAACCTATCTCTTTGAGAGTACCGACCCCTTGCGCCCTAATAAAGCGACTAATCAAGTAGTGGGCAAATTCATCTTCAGTGGGCGCTTGGCGATTCACTGAACTGGGTAGCACACGCTCAGTGAGATCGTACACTTTTTGAAATTTATCACGGCGCTTCACCATGATGTCCCCTTGCATAAATAACTGCTCTAGGGCTTTTTTAGCCGGTTTCCAATCCCACCAACCACTGGTTTTGTTCGACTCAGGATGTTTAAAGTCACTGCTTTTAAGCGGTCCTTCCGTTGTTATCCGCGCCAATACTTCTTGCATAGCCTTATCATCAACTTCGAACCAATGCTTGCCCCCTTGTTGTAAAGCCAGTTTTCGCTGCAAGCTAAAACGGAAGTCTTCTATGGGTAAATAGGCCGCCGCATGGGCCCAATACTCAAATATTTGAGCATCGGCTAATGCTTGGTTCAACGTGCTGGGTTGATAATTGTTAAGCCGAGTATGTAGGACATGATGATGAGCGCGCTCAACCACATTGATAGAGTCAATCTGTACATAACTCAGCCTAGTGACAACTTCTGTCAACTTGGTTAATGGCGCAGTGAGCCCTTGCTGCTGCAAAATAAGCTGACGCCACTCTTGATTGGAATAAGGGCTAGTGTTGGCTGACATAGGTTATCCAGACTGAAAAAGGAGCCTTATCTTAGCCTCCTTCCCCATTGAACACACTCAGCATGGATCCAAACAAGCTTAGGTAATTTACTGAGATCGAGGCAATCCCTGTGCTCAGCGATAGCGGCTGCCTGCGGGGAAGTATCAAGATTTTCGCTTAAGGCTTCCATAAGCACAGCCTGAGCTTCTTTCTCCCCATGAACCAATACCACAGGGGGTGAATTTTCAAAATGTCGATACCAGCGTAATAACTCAGCCTGATCTGCATGAGCAGATAATCCACCAATGGTATGCAGCCTCGCTGCGACCTTCACTTTTTGACCATGAATAGTCAGCTCAGTAGCGCCGTCCACTAATAACCTTCCTGGGGTTCCTAGAGCCTGATAACCACAAATGATCACATCTGCAGCACTGCGCCACAAATTATGGGCCAGATGATTGCGAATGCGCCCCCCATTACACATGCCGCTGCCGGCTATGATAATAAGCCCTTCATGGATATCATTAAGTTCAATGGACTCTTCTGTACTACTGGTAAATTCGGCATTGGAAAGCAAAGGATGCTTACCCGGTGATAAGCGCGTAAAGCGCTTAAAGTCTTCATCCATTAATGGGTAATTATTGACATACACTTGAGTGGCTTTAATGGCCATCGGGCTATCTAGGCAAATTCGCCAACGGGATAAGTCCCACTCTTTTGCGTATAAATGGAATAAATACAATAACTCTTGAGCTCGACCAACGGAAAACGCAGGCAATAAAATATTACCGCGACTCTGTTTAATGGTGCTGGCAAAAATGGCTTTTAGTTCGGTTAAGGTCTCTTCCCAGCTTCGGTGTAATCGATTGCCATAGGTACTTTCCATAAGCACTAAATCGGCACTATCAATCAAGCAGGGATCATCGAGAATAGGCATATCGGCACGGCCAAGATCGCCGCTAAAGACGATCTTTTTCGCCTCACTCCCCTCCGCTAACCAAAGCTCAACGATGGCAGAACCCAAAATATGACCCGCATCGGACAAGCGCACACTGACATGAGGCATCAACTTTGTTTGTGCACCATATTCGAGGGGGACGAATAATTTAAGCACGGCTTCGACATCGTCTTCATCAAATAATGCATCGACGGGATCAAGATTTAGTTTTTTTAACTTTTTACTTTTTCTTTGCGCATCCCTTTCTTGCAGCATGGCGGCATCCCTTAGCATAATGCCGCACAGCTCTGCCGTCGCTTTATGAGTATAAATGGGACCATTAAAGCCTTGTTTAACCAGAAGGGGTAAACGGCCAGAGTGATCGATATGAGCGTGGCTCAAGATCACCGCGTCAATCTGAGATGGCTTAAAATCAAACGGATCATGATTACGTAACTCATCGGCCTTGCCGCCTTGAATTAAACCGCAGTCCAGCAGTAATTGTTGACCATCGACAGTGAGCAAATGACAAGAGCCTGTCACCTCTTGAGTTGCCCCTAAAAATTGTAAGCTCATCTCCATAACAGCATCCTTGTTTATCTTCAGCCAAGCACTTAAGCACAGAACTTAAATACAATACTTAAGCAACTCACTTTAGATTATGCTGTTTTAATGTCCAATAATGGAACCGAGATCAAAGAATGGCTCAATCGATAAAATTAGCCCTCCCCCTGTAAGCTAAGTATTTTGTATTCCAATATTTTTTAACAATTTATTTTTTTGCGCTTTTGCAAAACATTAAATGTTTCCTACACTCAATGAACAGCGGCATGAGATAGGGGAATAGCATTTACCTTTTGCTGCTCCCATTAATTGCAGCGTCAGTAATAATCAAAAGATCAACATACGCTGGTGTTTAACTAAGCCAAACTCACAGAAGATAGACACGATAAAAGGGTCAAGGAGTGTTAATGCGTACAGGAGTTCATATTTATCCCCCAATATTGGGTCTGCTGGGCAGTATATTGCTGCTGTCTTTCTCGCAAGTGAACCTTAGCACTAGCTTAGCTGCCTTAGTTTTATTTGCCCTAGGCCTACTCTTTGGTCATTGGGTAAAGCAAAACCAAAAGGAGTGCAGTGAACGCTTAGCGGCAGCACAAGCCAGCAATGAACAACTCACAGATTCAAGCCTAAATGTCAGTAATCTAGACAATCTTTGCCTGCAAGTATTTCCAATTTGGCGTCGCCAGGTTGAAACGACTCGGCTGCAAACAGAAACGGCCACCACAGACTTAGCATCGAATTTTAGTAATTTAGTCGTGCGCCTCACTCACTCATTTTCCAGTAACGCCAGTGGCAGTACAGAGAAAAACTCCATAGAAAGCACCTTTTCTTTTGCCGAAAAATCTCTACAAGGCGTGATAGGTTCCCTGCAGACGACCCAACATGACAGGGCCGCCATCTTAGATGAAGTGCGTATGCTCACCTCCTACACGGAAGAGCTTAAACGTATGGCTGCAGAAGTGGATGCCATCGCGGGACAAACAAACTTACTGGCGTTAAATGCCGCTATCGAAGCAGCACGAGCCGGCGAAGCGGGCCGTGGCTTTGCCGTTGTTGCCGATGAAGTACGTAAGTTGTCATCACTTTCTAGCGCCACAGGCAAAAACATGACAGAGAAAGTCAATGTCATTAACAATGCCGTCAACAACGCTTTCGCCGTCGCCGAAAAAGCCACATTAGATGACGATGGCATTATGGACAGGGCTGAAAACTCCATTAAAGAAGTGCTTTCAAGCTTTAGCTCCACAGTTAAAGATCTCGCGCAATCCAAAAAAGTGATGCAAGAGGAAGGACTTCATATTCAGCAAGAAATAGAACAGATGCTAGTGTCTTTGCAGTTTCAAGATAGAACTAGCCAAATTTTGGCTCAAGTTAACAAGAGTATGGAGGAACTGGGGCAAACCATGGAGCAAGCCCATAGCAATCAACACTTAGGGAATGCCTTTACTGAAAAGGATGTCAGCCACTGGCTAAGCAAAATGGAGAAGGGCTACGCCATGCTCGAGCAAAGGAGTAACCACGATTCTCATCATGCTAAATCGGCGCCAGTTGAAGACATTACTTTCTTCTAAATGCAGTAACCTTCTCCCCAAGGCTAAGATAATAAAAGGAATACTCTATGTCTAAAACAATCATGATAGTGGATGACTCAGCAAGCTTAAGGCAAGTGGTTAGCATAGCGCTCAAGGGCGCAGGCTATAACACCATCGAAGCCTGTGACGGAGTCGATGCGCTAAAGAAGCTCAATGGCGCCGCTGTGAATCTGATTATTAGTGACGTCAACATGCCCAATATGGACGGCATTAGCATGGTAAAGGAAGTCAAAAAACTCCCTGCTCATAAGTTTACCCCCATCATAATGCTGACCACTGAGTCCCAAGCGGATAAGAAATCCGAAGGTCAAGCAGCTGGTGCCCGTGCTTGGGTAGTTAAGCCTTTCCAGCCACAGCAAATGCTTGCGGCCGTCGCCAAACTTATTTAAGCCCTATGACACCTAAAAGGATGTGGTTGCCATGCTAACGTTTTCTCAGACCGATAATTTGTCC
This sequence comes from Shewanella denitrificans OS217, assembly GCF_000013765.1. Classification (NCBI taxonomy): domain Bacteria; kingdom Pseudomonadati; phylum Pseudomonadota; class Gammaproteobacteria; order Alteromonadales; family Shewanellaceae; genus Shewanella; species Shewanella denitrificans. The sequence continues at coordinate 3,923,961 of NC_007954.1, forward strand.
CAGGCCCAAATTGAAGGGGCCATGACGATCCACAATGCTTTCGAACTCAAAGGCCAGTTAATGCAAGTACTTAATTTTTCGCATTCTTTAGAGCTGGATTTATCGACGGTCACTGAAATTGATGGGGCAGGATTACAGCTACTTATTATGGCAAAGCAACAGCAAGCTCGTGCTCACCTAGAACTCACCCTAATTCATCACAGCGATGCGGTTGTGGAAGCGATGGAGTTAATGGGCTTAGTCAGTTGGTTTAATGACCCCGTGATCATGGCACGGCAATAGGTTCATCGAAGTTGGCTGTATTTGGGAATAATAGGGATATGACATGGATGAATTAGAACAAGTCTTAGGTTTGTATATTTCAGAGAGTAGAGAGCTACTGGATGAGATGGAAACGCTATTACTCAATCTTGAAAATGAAGAAGATAAAAGTGAAAGCCTTAATGGCATCTTTCGCGCTGCTCATACCATCAAAGGATCGGCAGGGATTTTCTCACTGGATGAAGTGGTACATTTCACTCATGGGGTTGAGAGTTTACTGGATAAAATGCGCGACGGAAAAATTGCGCCTAACGCCGAACTGACGTCATTACTACTGGACTGCAAAGATCATATCAGCCAGCTTATCGATAATGTGGAGAATAAAGCCAGCCTCACTGAAGAAGCCTCATTAAATGGTAAAACCTTACTGCAAACACTGATCATAGTGGTGAAACAAGGCGGCACAGATGGTCCGCAAGATGTTCCACCAGTCACGACAAATGTCGCCACGACTCAGCCAGTTGAACGAGTCAAGAGCCCTAAAGTGGAAAGTGATAATTGGCATATCTCGGTGCGCTATCATGAAGACTCCTTCCGTTTCGGCATGGACCCCTTAGCCATACTGCGCTATTTAGCCACCTTAGGCACCATAGAAACCATTAAAACCTTGTTCCCAGCCATGCCTGAAGCCCAATATATGGATCCTGAATCTTGCTATCTGGGCTATGAAATTAACTTTAAAAGCCAAGCTGATAAACAAGAAATTGAAGGGGCATTTGAATTTATTCGCGAAGATAGCCAAGTGCATATCCTGCCGCCCAGTAGCCGCGTCAGCGATTACATCAACTTAATTAAAGCTTTACCTGAAGAAGAGCTGCAACTCGGGGAAATTCTGGTCAAATGTGGTTCGCTAACCCCCAATGAACTGGAATTTGCTCTGGGCTTGCAACGGGAGCTTAAAAGCCAATCCATAGATGTGCCCTTAGGCTCGATTGTGGTCAACAATGGCCTGACGCCGCAACCTGTGCTTGAATCTGCCATCGCAAAACAAAATCAAATTAGGGATGGTAAAAACAAAGAAAGCCAATCTGTTAGGGTCGATGCAGACAAGTTAGATCAGCTGATAAATCTGGTCGGTGAACTGGTCATTGCCGGCGCCAGCTCAAGCTTACATGCCCACACCTCAGGTGACAGAAAATTGATCGAGTCCTTCTCCTTATTAACCCGTTTAATGGAAGAAGTCCGTGACGCCGCATTGCAACTGCGCATGGTGCAAATTGGCGGAACCTTTAGTCGTTTTCAACGTGTGGTGAGGGATGTGGCCAAAGAGTTAGGCAAAGACATAGAGCTTGTGATCACAGGCGCCGAAACTGAACTTGATAAAACTGTGGTCGAGAAAATCAGCGATCCTTTAATGCATTTGGTGCGTAACTCTATGGATCATGGCATAGAGGCCCCAGATGTTCGCATGAACAAGCAAAAGTCTCCCAAAGGAAGGCTCTGTCTCAATGCTTACCATGATTCGGGCATGATAATCATAGAAGTGTCCGATGATGGCGCTGGCTTAAATCATGAACGCATACTGCAAAAAGCCATAGAAAAAGGCCTAGTACAAGAAGGTGAACAGCTGGACATAAGCGAAATCAACAACCTCATTTTTGAACCCGGATTTTCTACCGCAGAGGCCGTCACTAACCTTTCGGGAAGAGGGGTAGGCATGGATGTGGTTAAACGTAACATTACTGCCCTGCGCGGCACTGTCGATGTGCAAAGTACCTTTGGTCAAGGGGCACTGTTTAGCATTCGATTGCCACTTACTCTCGCCATTATTGAGGGCTTCTTAGTGGAAATCGATACCTCCTCGTTCGTTATCCCCCTCAACATGGTGCTGGAATGTGTTGAACTCAGTGAATACAACTCGGAGATCGATCCTAATACCCAGCAGAGTTACATCAATCTGCGTGGTGAAGTACTGCCCTTTATTCGCTTAAGGCGCTTGTTCCACTTAGGTGGACAGACGCCAAAACGAGAGAATGTCATCGTCGTATCTTACCTAGGCAGCAAGGTGGGACTTGCTGTCGATAAACTAGTGGGAGAGTTCCAAACCGTCATCAAGCCGTTAGGTAATATTTTCAGTCACATTCAGGGAATTAGTGGCTCGACAGTATTAGGCAGCGGTGAAGTGGCATTGATTTTAGATGTACCCAACTTAGTCCAGAAAATATTGACAACAGAATCAGCCAAAGCCCTCTACAGCCAAGCTTGATTTAGGATTTATTTACTTTAAGGAATATTCGGATGTTTAATAATATGAAACTAAGCATGCGCCTCGGAGTGACCTTTGCGCTTCTCATTATCTTGATGCTGGTCATCATAGGGATAGGCTTAAAAGAGCTCTCGGCCGTTAATAACATCACCCATCAAATTGTCACCGATGATTGGCGAAAAACTGTACTGGCTAACGACATCATCGATATTGCCAACAGCAATGCTAAGACTCGCTTAGAGCTGCTGCTCAACGATGATCCCGCGGATCAGAAGCGCCTACATGATTTATTGGCATCCAACAGGACTGGTATAGATCAGAAAACCGCCGAGCTTGAAAGCATGATCAAGAGTGCTGAAGGCAAAACCAAACTGGCACACTTGAAAGAAGCTCGAGTAACCTTTCAAGGTGAATTTTCTCAAATTAATGCCCTATTGGCGCAAGGTCAAAAAGAGGCGGCCATCACTAGCATGCTCGATAATGCCATGCCCAAACTCAATGACTATTTATCCTCTGCTAACGATTTGATCGCTTTTCAGGGTTCAATATTAGAAGGGTCTGCCGAGTTATCGAGGCTCAGTTATGAGGATGGCGTAATGGCCATGAGCATCACAGGAGTGTTGGCATTTATTGTCGCCATAGGCGGTGCGTTCCTAGTCACTAAATCCATTACTCGCCAGCTCGGAGGCGAACCCAGCTATGTGACCGATGTGGTGAGCCGCATTGCTAACGGCGATTTGCAAATTAAAGTGGATGTAAAATCCAATGACACCAGCAGCATGTTATTTGCCGTCAATGCCATGGTGAATAAATTGTCTGAAATTATTTCTAGTATACGCACCTCAGCCGATAACCTATCCAGTGCTTCGGAAGAAGTCTCAGCCACAGCCCAAAGCATGAGCCAAGGTGCCAGTGAGCAAGCGGCGAGTGTTGAAGAAACCTCTGCATCTATTGAGCAGATGTCTGCCTCCATTAGCCAGAACACCGAGAATGCCAAGGTCACTGACGGCATGTCATCAAAAGCCGCTAAGGAAGCCGATGAAGGAGGTAAAGCGGTACAGCAGACCGTGGCGGCGATGAAGTCTATCGCTGATAAAATCAGCATTATTGACGACATTGCCTATCAAACCAACTTGTTAGCCCTAAATGCCGCGATTGAAGCCGCCAGAGCGGGTGAGCATGGTAAAGGCTTTGCCGTGGTCGCAGCTGAAGTAAGAAAACTTGCCGAACGTAGTCAAGTGGCGGCACAAGAAATTGGCGGCGTAGCCAGCAACAGCGTAGGGCTGGCAGAGAAAGCGGGGAAATTGTTGGATGAAATTGTGCCTTCAATTAAAAAAACCGCCGATCTCGTGCAAGAAATCAGTGCAGCCTCCGAAGAGCAATCCTCGGGAGCCGCGCAGATCAACACGGCCATGGAGCAGCTCAGCCAAATCACTCAGCAAAGCGCCTCAGCATCAGAGGAATTAGCCGCGACTGCGGAAGAAATGAGCAGCCAAGCCGAGTTATTGCAAGATGTGATCAGCTTCTTCAAAGTTGGTACGCCAGAGCGTCAACAGAACCTGCAAACTAAAGTCGTTAAAAATAGCGCTTATGCAGAAACACCAAGCCGCCGCAATAAATCCAAAACTGCAGTCAGCAACGAGCATGATTTCGTTCGATTCTAGGAGGCTGAGATGAATTTACCCAATAAGCGGGCATCGCAGCCGGCGGAACATCAGAGTAGCGATGAGGATAAACAGTATTTAACCTTTATGCTCAAAGACGCCATGTACGCCATTGGCATATTGCATATCAAAGAAATTTTGGAGTACAGCAATGTAACCCCTGTGCCCATGATGCCAAACTTTATTAAGGGGGTGATTAACCTGCGCGGTGCTGTGGTGCCTGTTATCGACCTCTCCGCCCGCTTTGGCTGCAATCAAAGCAGCATAGTGAAGCGCACTTGCATCGTTATCATCGAAGTATTGAATGAAGAAGGCATGCAAGACATTGGTGTGGTGGTAGATGCGGTCTCTGAAGTCATTGAAATAAGCCGAAGTAATATCGAGCCCGCGCCCGCTTTCGGGGCTCAAATTCGCGCCGATTTTATTCAAGGAATGGGTAAGATCAATGGCGACTTTGTCATTATTTTGCAAGTCGATAAGGTGTTGTCGGTTGAGGAAATGTCTATGGTGAGCAACCTCGCCCAAGGTCAGGGCCATGGACAGAAAACCGTTGCAGAACAAAGAACCAACTAGTGTAACTTAGCCAAGGCCGACAAGTGTACAGGTTGGCCTAACTCGAAACTTTATGCTTGTAAGCTCTGAGAGTGTCTATATGGAAGTGTTAAATCTCAGTGATAAAGAGTTTTCCTTATTTCAAAACATGATCTATGACATCGCAGGAATTAATCTGTCCGCAAACAAGAAAGCCCTTGTCAGCAGTCGATTAGCCAAAAGAGTGAAACATTATGGACTGAGAAGCTACAGCCAATATTTTGAATTACTCAAATCTAAATTGCATAACGAGCATCAAATTGCCATCGATTTACTCACCACTCATGAGACCTTCTTCTTTCGGGAACCTAAACATTTCGAGTTCCTGCGAGATAGAATTATCCCCAACTGGAACCAAAGTAGCCACAAGGTGTGGAGTGCGGCGAGTTCCTCAGGCGAGGAAGCTTATACCTTAGCCATGATATTAGCCGCACATGCCAACAACAAGAATTGGGAAATTGTGGGTACAGATATCAGCACACAAATTCTAGAGCGTGCTCGAAGCGGCCACTATGCCATTGAGCGAGCAGACAATATTCCTAAGCAATATTTATCAAAATATTGCCTCAAAGGCATAGGTCAACAACAAGGTACCTTTATTATCGCCCCTGAGATCCGCAAGCAAGTGCAGTTTATTCACGCCAATTTGAAAGATAATTTAGGTCATCTTGGCAGTTTCGATGTGATTTTTCTTAGAAATGTACTGATTTACTTTGATGTCAAAACCAAGCAGCAGGTGGTCAGCCAACTGTTGAAACAACTCAAACCCAACGGCTACTTTATCGTTGGCCACTCAGAAAGTCTTAACGGCGTTGTGGACAATCTTAGAGCCGTTGTCCCCTCCGTGTATCAAAAGCTATGAATACTGTGTTAGATACACACATATTCAAACAGATCACCCTCCAGCCCGGGGAATTTCATTTTGCCCAAGGAAAAATCAGAATAAACACATTATTAGGCTCTTGTGTTGCCATTACCTTATGGCACCCCGATAAACATCTTGGGGGTATGTGTCATTATATGCTGCCAAAAAGCAGCCAGACCCAGCGTTTAGAACCAGGTTTCTTTGCCGATGGTGCTATGAAGTTATTCCTTGATGCCATTAAACTGCACCACACCCAGCCAGAGGATTATCACGTCAAACTTTTTGGTGGTAGTAACATGTTTCGTCAGCTCAATAGTCATCATCATTTCCTCAATGTAGCGGAGAAAAATATTGCCGCTGGACTAAAATTACTAAAACAAAACGGTTTTCACATTCAGAATATGGATTTAGGCGGTGCTGTTCACAGGCAAGTTTACTTAGAGCTATGGAATGGGGATGTCTGGGTAAAATATGGTGGGATTGAGACTGCTAGAGACACATTATGACAAAAATTAAGGTGATGATAGTCGATGACTCCGCCATCGTCAGGCAAGTGATGCAAGCCATACTCAATAAAGACCCAGGTATTGAGGTGATTAGCGCAGTGGCAGATCCCATATTCGCCATGAATCGTATGGCAATCCAATGGCCCGATGTCATAGTGCTGGACATAGAGATGCCGCGAATGGATGGGGTGACCTTCTTAAGAAAAATCATGGCAGAGCGGCCAACCCCTGTGGTAATTTGCTCAACCTTAACCGACAAAGGCGCCGAGACCACAATGCAGGCCTTGTCTGCTGGTGCGGTAAGCATAGTCACTAAGCCAAAAATCGGTTTGAAAGACTTTATTCAAGATGCAGCCAGTGATATCACTAATGCCGTCAAAGCCGCGGCCAAAGCCAATATGAGCAATATTCGCGCCCCAAAAGCCGCCGTGAAAGTACGTGAAAAAAATGGCGTCGAAAGCCTTATCCCCTGCGGCGCCAGTGCCATGTCTAAAACCACGGAGCATGTGGTTGCCATTGGTACCTCAACCGGCGGCACCCAAGCGTTAGAATTTCTGCTTAAAGCCCTGCCAACCAATGCGCCGGGTATTGTCGTAGTGCAACATATGCCGGAGAAATTTACCGCCTCTTTTGCCGAGCGCCTCGATTCCATCTGTGACATTCGCGTCAGTGAAGCCCGTCATAACGACAGAGTGCTCCCAGGGCATGCGTTAATTGCCCCCGGTGGAAAACACATGATGCTCAAACGCAGTGGTGCTCAGTACTTGGTTGAAATTATCGATGGGCCTCTGGTCAATCGCCATAAACCTTCGGTGGATGTGCTGTTTCGCTCCACCGCAAAATGCGCCGGAAAAAATGCCGTCGGTTTTATCTTGACCGGCATGGGCGATGATGGGGCTCGGGGCCTTAAAGACATGTTGGATGCTGGCGCACCGACCATAGCGCAAGATGAAAAATCCTGCGTGGTGTTTGGCATGCCAAAGGAAGCCATCGCCCTTGGGGCGGCCGGTAAAATTCTACCTTTAGCCCAAATTCCTCAAGAAATCATGCGTTATGCTCACCTAAAAGATTAATTCCTAAGCATATGGAAATTAGTTAATCCGTCACTGTGACTTTTTCGATGATGATGGCTTTCACTGGCACATCATCATGATCGCCTTTAGTGGTGGTTTTTACCTTTTCTATCTGCTTAATGATGTCCATACCCGCACTCACCTTGCCAAAGACGGCATAGCCCCAACCTGCATTTGTGCTTGCCACATGGTCTAGAAAATCATTATTGCCCACATTAATAAAAAACTGCCCAGTCGCTGAATGAGGCGCATCGGTGCGAGCCATCGCAATAGTGCCCATCACATTACTCAAGCCTTTATTGGCCTCATTGACTATGGGGTCATGGGTGGGTTTCTCATCCATATTTTCAGTAAAACCACCCCCTTGGATCATAAAGCCTTTAATGACTCGATGAAAAATGGTGCCCTCATAAAATCCTTCTTTACAATATCTTAAAAAATTTTTTGAACTCACAGGGGCTCGCGTCATATCTAGCTCTATGCTGATATCGCCAAGATTGGTGCTAAAAACGATCATAATTATTCCTTAATGTCTCTCGATAATGTATCTCGATTGCGCCTAAGCATTAAAGCGAAAGACTAAAAAAACCGCGCTATGCACGGCTTGAAGTGAACATTAAGCTCACCGACTTAAAAAAGTATATTAGCATTGACTCGCTAATGTATTAACCTAAACCACATCGCCCATCCAGCGCTTTAGCAGCGGCGACATGATGAAGGTCAACAAGGCGCCTCCCAAGGCAATCCACATTATGTCTTGGTAGAGTAAGCTGAAACTTTGATGCGAAGTGATGCCTGCTATATCCATGCTCGCTTGACCTGCAAGCAAGGCGGCGATGAATTCAGCAATCGCAGAGCCAAGAAACCATAATCCCATCATAAGGCCAACTATTTTTGGCGCGGATAATTTAGTGATCATTGAAAGCCCTATGGGGGAGATGCATAATTCCCCCGTAGTGTGCAGCAAGTAAGCCAGCACTAACCAACCTAAGGCCACTTGCTCACTACCTTCTGCGAAATACAAGCCAACCACCAAGGCCAAAAAGCCCAAGCCCACTTGCAATAGCCCTAGCGAGAATTTCATCGGCGTACTTGGGCAGTAATTATGCTTCGCTAGCCATTGCCATAACTTGGCAAAAACTGGCGCTAACATAATGATAAAAATGGCGTTAAGTGATTGCAGCATGGGCGCGGGTATCGTCAGCCCAAAAACGAGCCTATCAGTTAACCTATCGGCAAACAGGTTCATCGAACTCCCCGACTGCAAGAAACACAAGAAAAACACGGTCGACATCATGATGAGGCTGACGGCGGCATAGAGTTTTTGTTTAACTTCAGATGACACTTCATTGAGGCAATACCATACAAGCCACAGACCAATAGCCACAAATGCCAGCCCCAATACTCCTGCCACCAGCTGATGATTACCGATAAGCAGCATAACAACCGCCACCAAACCTAGGCTGCCCAGATAAATCAGCTTCTCTCGGCTAATGCTAAACCACACAGGCTCAGTTAACTTAGCTTCATTCGGTGCATCGGCAACCCCAAGCAGGTGCTTATGCCCACGCAGGAACACCACCAGCCCGAGTAGCATGCCAAAACCCGCCAAACCAAAGCCATAAGCCCAGCCGTAGGTGACGCCCACATAGCCGCATATTATCGCCGCCAAGGCTGAACCTAAATTAATCCCCATATAAAACAAGGTAAAACCCGCATCTTTTCTAGGGTCATTCACTTGATACAGCTTACCCACTATGCTGGAAATATTAGGCTTTAAAAAACCCACCCCGACGATAATAAATGACAAAGACAGGTAAAATGCCGTCAACCCTGTGCTCGAAACACGTTCGCCCGACTCGTTGATATAAGCAGCGCTGCCTTCAAATGTCATTCCCAAATGGCCAAAACACAACAAGACAGCGCCCAAGACTACAGCCCGCTTTGCACCTAAATATCGATCAGCCAATACGCCACCCACTAAGGGCAAGGCGTAAACTAAAGCAAAGTAGTTACCAAAGATGCTGGCAGCCTCTTGGTCACTAAACAAGAAATGCTCTGTCAGATAAAAAATCAGCAAGGCCTTTAGGCCATAGAAGCTAAATCGCTCCCACATCTCAGTAAAAAAGCACACGTATAAGCCCTTTGGGTGTACTTGATTAGTCTCTTTCTCGTTATTAGTCACATCCAAGCTATTTTCCACAGCAGCGCTATTGTCCATGATGTTCTCATTGTTAGTTTTATGCTTGCCTTAAGCTAACCCCTTGTCTTGTAAAAGACTTGAAGCTTAGGTGAACCCTAGTGGAATATTCGGTGAAGCTGGGTGAAGGGGATTGCTAAAGGGTGAAAGCGAGGTAAAGTAAGGGGTAACTCATTGGTTCATCATCACACTAGCCCATATACAGGTGACGCTATCTACTACCGCTACCAATTTAACGACCTCACACTCAATACCCGCTTAGGTACCTTAGTGCGAGATGACAAACTCGAAGTTAGGCTGCCTTGGCTTAGCTATCGCCTGTTATCCGTACTATGTGAAGCTGCCCCTGGGATTGTGAGCCAAGAGCAATTGCTTGAAAAAGTCTGGCCGGATGTGGTGGTGGGTGATGAAACCCTAAAGCAGAGAATAAAGTTACTCAGGCGCGCACTGAATGATGATGCCCATACCCCGATTTATATAGAAGCTATTCGAGGGCGAGGTTATCGACTATTGCCTCAAGTCATAGTGACCAGTGAGGTCACCCCAACGCGAATGACAAGTTTAGATTTAGCCAATGACACCCATGTGATGCCAGAAGATGGCAAGAGTTATCCGTTATTTTGGAAACTAACCTCTTTAAGTTTAGCGGCCTTAATGCTCATTTTTGCTCTTGTAGCGCTATTCATTTCATCGGGCGATAACCTCGCCAAGCTTGACGAAAACGCACCGTCATCGCTAGCCTCACCAGGTTTTGATGTTGAACTCTACCTCAAGGGGCTGGATTACTATCATAGGTATCGAGAAGCCGATAATCTCCATGCCATAGAGTTGTTCACTTCGGCTCTTGCCATCAATCCAAATTTAGCCTTAGCCTATAGCGGTTTATCCGATGCCTATAGCCAAGGCGTGTTTCAATTTAACGCCCCGCGGCTCTGGCAACAAAAAGCCATCGACGCCGCTTATAAGGCCATTGCCTTAGATCCCAACTTGGCGCAAGCCTACAAATCTTTGGGCCTGGCTTACTACAACAAGGGCTGGCTCAATAAAGCCATCAATGCCAATGTTAAAGCATTGCAAAAACAAGCTAACTATCATGAAGCCATGACAAACATAGGTTTCATCTACCGAGAAATGGGCCAGTTATCCAAATCTATGATGTGGATTAATAAAGCCCTCACTCTCAGCCCCAACCATAGCGTTAGCTGCGTGCATAAGGCGCAAAGCTTAATCGCCCTAGAAGACTTCCCCAAAGCGCAGCTGTGGTTGGACCGCGCATTAAGCTTACAACCTGACTCGCTGCTGGCCAATGACGCGCAGGGACTATGGTATCTTCATCAAGGGCGATTCCTGCAAGCCAAGGCCCATTATTTTAAGCTCTCGCAAGACCTGCCGCGACAAACTCACTTTATTCACGGTCTAGCCTTAAGCCAGCTTTATCTTGGAGAGTTTCAACTCGCCATAGATACCAGCAAATCCCTATTAAACTCAGACAACCCCCAAATTGCCTTACAAGGTCGGTTACTTGCAGCCCTTGCTAAGTCAGCATTAAAAGAGAATGACAATCAACAGCTTGAAGATGAAATTTCGATGAGTGATGGTAATGTTTCCGAGGTCTCAAGTGAGCATAGCATTGCACTTGAGCTGCTAACCCAAGAATTTAAACAGCGGTTACTGCAAGGCTCAGACAGGGCGGCAGATAGCTTATCGCTGGCATTGCTGTATGCCGTGCAAAATGAGCAAGAGGCCAGTTATCGTTATTTGATCCAAGCAATCAACCAAGGTTATTTGGCGCAACAATTACTGACTCTGCACCCCAGTATTAACACCTTGCGCAATGACAGTCGCTTCACACAATTAATGGATGAGTTGCTACAGCAGCTAACCTTCCAGAAACAAGCCTATCAAGAGCAAAAGTGAATCAAAGACGCAAGCCAGTAATTTCCAAACGCAGCCTTAATCTATATACAAGGCTGTTCAATCAAAAAAATGCTTGCCCCATTGGGCAAGCATTTTCTTTAGTGCTAAGACCTAAACACCTAAATTAAGCACCAGCTTTCACTTTAATTAAAAGCCGATAGCCCAAGTCACATGGGTTAAATGACGAACACCATTTCTGTCGATGCGCAAAAACTTTTCAGCATTCCCCCGCCTTCCCATCGACATACCCCAGCCAACATCATTATTTGAACCTGCTTTGTTACATCCTTTTCCGGGAGGAGCATTACAAGCTCTAGCATCTGGGTTTTCACCCGCACCAGCATAAGAGTTATAACTATCTAAGTGTCCATATATACTAGTTAGTTGTTCAAAATCATGAGTGTTGGGATACTCGAAAGGGGGATTTTGATAATCCATGCAACTAAAAAGAGACTGATTATTAAAATCTTCATCTTGATGGTCCAAACCTAAGTTATGGCCTATCTCTTGACAAGTCACACTCTGCTTCCAAGCCTCATCATAGTAAGGATCTGAAAAATACGTGTCATTTAACTTGGTATAGCCAGTGGTGATATGCCCATTGCCATCCAAAGAAATACCTGCAATTCCAAGCCAGCCTGTGTTGCCGTAAGCCAAATTACAAATTCTTAACTGTCCCTCGATTGAACTGCAACGGCGGCGCACTTTGGTGTTATTAGCACCACTACTGTCTTCAACCAGAACCACCATAGGTGAGAGTGACCAATCAGAGATGGCTTGTACCACATAGGGTTGCCAATCAGGGGTGGTGTTGTTAACTAAGATTAAATTAAATGAAGCGCTAGTTCGCGCCCAGTGATAGTCATTCCATGAATGGTCTGCAACACTTACCGAAGGCAAGAGCAAGGTCCCTAATATTGCGGTAATTATTCGTTTCATTTTAAACCTCCGAATAATAGACATAACATCTGGAAATCTAAGTATAGTTAAGCAAGGCTCAGGCCTTAGACTAAATTATTCCTGCAAACTCCCTTGTTCATACTCTATCAGTGCACTCCAGCTTCCGGTTCAACATATGTTAATGCTTAACTGCATTGACCACCAGTTTCAAGGCTTCGGAGCCAAATTAGGGATTGTCTCTAATGCTCATTGCTTGTTACTGTAGTGCCCGTTAAGCATGCATTGTACTGCTTACATTAGCGCTATTGAGTTGCTCTATGACTAATCTTGCCAAGCCATTAGGTTCTACGCTCATGTGGCTAACTATCATCTCACTCAATGGACTAACAATAATTAGGGCTAACCCAAGGATATATTAATGCGTAAATCTCTCATCACAGTCGCCGTAAGTGCGACGCTTATGCTAAGCGCCTGTCAAGATAACTCAGTGGCGGACAGCAATATGACCACCCAAGCTCCAGCAAGCCAAACGGCAAGCGCTGTAAACGTGCTATTAACCGCTAGTCCACTGCAAGATTTTGCACCGCAATTTGATCAAATCAAAGCCAGTGATTTTGTGCCTGCATTCACCCAAGGCATGGCAGAGCATAAAGCCGAAATCGACGCCATCATCAACAACAGCGAGCCTGCGAGCTTTGATAACACCTTAATGGCATTGGAAAAATCAGGGGCGTTACTCAATCGCACCCAAAGAGCCTTCTTTACTTTATCTGGGCTCATCTCTGATGATGATTTCATCCAAATTGAGCAAGACATGGTGCCGTTATTAACCAGCCATGAAGACAACATCTATTTAGATGCTAAGTTGTTTTCCAAAATTGATGCCATTTACCAAGCCAAGGCGGCATTAACAGGCGAAGATCTACGCTTAATCGAGGTCTATTATGATCAATTTGTTCGCGCAGGCGCCAAGCTCGGGGCAGACGATAAAGCCAAGATGCGCACACTCAACGGCAAGCTGGCAAAACTTGAGACTAACTTCTCACAGAATATACTTAAGTCTTTCAAAAACGATGTTATTTTAGTTGAGGACAAAGCTCAGCTTGCCGGTTTGTCTGATGACACGATTGCTTCACTCGCCGCAGCTGCCAAAGCCGTTGGCAAAACAGGCTATATGATCACCCTAGTGAACACTACTACTCAGCCACTGCTTTCAAGTCTTGAAAACCGTGAGTTAAGACAGAAAATCTGGGAAACCTCAGCCTATCGCGCCATGGACACCAATGCGCCACTGAATATCAAAATCGCTCAGCTTAGGGCAGAAAAGGCCGCCTTGCTTGGCTTTAAAGATTGGGCCAGCTATTCGGTTGCCAATCAAATGGCTAAGACCCCAGAAGCGGTTTATAGCATTTTAGATGACCTAGCCCCTAAAGCCTTAGCCAAAGCCAAGATTGAAGCTTTGGATATTCAAGCTGAAATCAAAAAAGACGGTAAAGATTTCAAACTTGAAGCGTGGGACTGGGCCTATTATGGTGACAAGGTTCGTCAAGCTAAATACGATTTAGATGAAAACCACGTTAAGCCGTATTTTGAATTTAATACTGTGCTCAATGATGGCCTATTCTTCGCCATGAATAAGCTTTACGGCATCACAGTCAAAAGCCGCAGCGATTTACCCGTATGGCACAAAGACGTACTCGCCTATGAAGTATTCAACCAAGATGGCAGTACCATAGGCTTATTCTATCTTGACGCTTATGCCCGCGAAGGCAAGAGTGGTGGCGCCTGGATGGACGAGCTAGTAAGCCAATCGACCTTACTTAACACTAAGCCTGTGGTGTATAACTCGCTGAATATTCCAAAACCCGCAGAAGGTCAACCCACCTTGATGACCTTCGATGAAGTTTCCACCTTATTCCATGAATTCGGTCATGGCATTCATGGGTTATTCTCTCAGGTGAAATACCCAAGCCTTGCAGGCACAGCAACGCCTAGGGACTTTGTCGAATTCCCCTCTCAAGCCAATGAAGATTGGAGCATAGAGCCGCAGGTTATTGCCAACTATGCTAAGCACTACCAAACTGGCGAGGCTATCCCCGCCGAATTACTGGCTACGGTATTAGAGGCCCAGACCTTCAACCAAGGTTTTGGCACCACAGAATATTTGGCGGCTGCACTTTTGGATATGGAATGGCACTCTATTGCGCCTGGCACTGAAATCAAAGACGTGCAAACGTTCGAGCAGCAAGCGCTAGCAAAACACGGCTTGGATTTTAATCCTGTTCCCGCCCGCTACAAGACCACTTATTTTAGCCACAGCTTCGGCGGCTATTCAGCAGGATATTATGCTTACCTGTGGACTGAGGTATTTGCCGCAGACTCGTTCGCTCATATGGACCAGCAAGGCGGATTAACCCTAGAGAACGGCAACAAATACCGTCAAACCATTTTGTCTAAAGGCAACAGCCAAGACTTGATGCAAGACTATATCGATTTTAGTGGCAGTAAGCCCACCACTGAAGCCTTGCTTAAACGCCGTGGTTTAGTGAACTAACACTGCATTGAGCGCTAACACTGCATTTAATAAATAGGGAGTTCAGCATTAACTGGCTCCCTAGTTTTTCTCCTAATAACAACAGACATTATATCAAAACAAGAACAATCAAATAAATCAATATAAACAATGGATAATACAAATTACACCAGTATTTTACTATGCCTAACTATACTATTCCCTCAACACCTCCTATATTAGAGAAACAGTTAACACCACTGTAATAACAGTATTAGGAAGATTTGATGCAAGGGCTCGCGTCTCTACACTCTCCCGAGGTGATATTCAGAATGAATAACGAGAAAAATAAGCGAGTTAATGTTCAAAGACAGAAAAGAGCCCAGTTTATTGGTAAAGGCTTCGGCTATGTTTGGCTAATCTGTCTCACTTGCCTTAGCGGCAACCTGAACGCTAAAGACCTTAAAATTGGCGTCAGCTTTTCCATTCCCCCTTATGTCATTCAAGAAACTGACACAGGTATTGAACTTGAATTGTTGCAGAGCGCCCTTGCTGTCAGAGGCCATAAGGCCAACATAGAGTATCAGCCTTTCTCACGCACATTCCGTGAGCTCAAAGAAGGTAAACTAGACGGCATTATTAACGCCAAAAAAAACATATTAGAGAACGTGTTTTATTCTGATGTGGTGATACATTTTCAAAATTGTGCCATCAGCCTTAAAGACAAGAAGCTCGGCATCAATGTACTCGAAGATCTAAAAGGGAAAAGCATAGTTGCCTTTCAGCGCGCCTCAACGCTATTGGGTGACGACTTCCACCACACAGTGAAACACAATCCTAATTACAGCGAGATTTCCAATCAAATAGTGCAAGTGTATATGTTGATGAAGAAAAGGACTGATGTGGTGGTGATGGATAAAAATATTTTTATCTACTACTTAAGGCAGTCATACCTCAATGGCAAACTGAATAAAGATGAAGTACAACAGGAAGTGATTTGCCACAAGGTATTTCCACCGACACCTTATCGATTCGCATTCTTACACGCCAACATCCGCGATGACTTTAATTTGGGACTCGCGCAAATAAAACAAGACGGTACCTTGTCAGCTATCCAACGTAAATATCAGCTTTTATTGTCATTAACCTTAGATGAAGACGTCACCATACGTTTGGCCTCTGTGCCCAAATAGGCTTAAGTACGTCTAAGTAAGCCCAAATCCAGCAACATACCACTAAGGGGAGTTAATCCCCTTAAAAACCGCTATAATGCTAGCCGTACTACAGCCAGTAGTAATAAAACATTGACCCAAACAGCATTAGAGACTCCCATGGCCAAAACCTCAGCAGCACTTCACATCTTAGTCAAACACCAAACCCAAGCCGAAGACATCATCAAACAGCTGCAAAATGGCGCTAAATTTGATGTGTTAGCCAAGAAGCACTCGACCTGCCCCTCGGCCAAAAATGGCGGCAATCTTGGTGAGTTTAAGAAAGGTCAAATGGTGCCACAATTCGACAAAGTCTGCTTTAGCGGTGAATTAATCATCCCCCATCTGGTTAAAACCAAATTCGGCTGGCACGTGATCAAGGTACTCTATCGCACCTAAACGGCAACTCAGGTGTTCATGGGAGGATGCCCAACTTTATCAAGATCCCAAGCAGGGAGGATTACAGCCAACAATCTTGGCTTAATGCTCCGTTCGCATGAGATTTGTTCATAGATACGCTTAAACATCGCATTAAATCAATAAGGTCCAACAACTCAAACTATCTTTGAACATAATGATGCTGGCCTGAAATTCCGCCATACTGGCTTATCATGGCATTCACTCACCGACACGCGTGAATATATCCCTATAGCTCTCTTCGACGTCCTGTCTCAGAAGGTCGTCTCGCAAATCACCATGCTTCACCAATAAAGTTGGGTGCCATTGTTAAGTTGTTTGAATTCAATAGAGTGCCCATGTTAAAGCAAGCTGGATAAACAAGGTAATCTAATTTTTTTGCTCTTCAAGCCTGCATAAAAGATAACACTAAATTTAACGGCTAAACTTTTAGCTCCTTACGATTAAAACTAGCTTTTGCTTCCGCTAAAAAGCTCTCATTTTCAGTAACTCGCCTTACAATCTCACGTACAGCTAAAGGAGAAAAAATGTGTTTATCGGCAATGGTTTGATGAAAATGAAAATCGTTGTTATCCATTTTCCATTTGAGCTTCTGCAAGCAGGATTGAAAACAATTGCGGTTAAAACTGGGTTTACCGCCCTTCTTTGTAACGAGGCAACGATTCAACTTAGCTTCATCAAATCTCCCCTCCAGCTCAGCCATAATGGCTTTGATTGCATTATCTTGAGTTAATGGGTGAGACTCTTCAGGATTAACGGTTTTATTGATAATTAGGGCATTTTTTAGATTCTGTAAGTCTTCTTGATTCCCATTTGCATTGGCAATAATTGTTTACCCATCCTTGGCATACACTAGAGAAACGTTAATCGGTATCGCAAACTCAATGTCATTTGAGTTTTTAATATCCTCTTCAGCGGCCATTGCTAGCCCTAGAATGTCATCTGCTGCCAAGCCATAATTTGTTCTGAGTACAGATGCAGGAGGAAGCTTGAAATCACCAACCAAAGAAAGCATACCGCTGTGCTGTGCATGGAGAAAGGGGGTCTCAGTAAACTGTTCAAATTTCGCTGAATAATTCAAAACTCCCGATTGAAATACTCTAGATGCCAAACCTTGAAGCTCAGGCATCAACAGATGAACAGCCTTATCTCTCCAATCAGCGATTATTTCAATATTCTTCCGGATTGAATGAGCCCCTTTAAAGAGCCTGTCTAGAGCTACTCTTAATGATATTGTTTCTCTAATGCCTTTTTTCGATGACGGCTTATAAATACTATCTTCGCCATCTCGTTCAATGAGTATTGCCTTTATCAATTGCTCCCAAGACATTGAGAACAGAACAACGAAACCATATATGGACGCTCCCGGTGAGTCAAGGCAATAATCTGCTCACCTAAGGCTTTTTGGGCCTTAGTTTTCTGTTCAACTGCTTTACTCCTGCCATTGTTATTGATGCGACTCATTTCCGCTAAAAGCGGTTGTACTGCCATATATACGGGCTATGCACGCATTCGTCTGAATGTGCTGCCCCTAATTAAATCCGTACCACTGCGCCTGTAAATGTGAAACACCCATACGGATTGGGTTACCCCATCCTTGGCCTGTTCGGGCTTACACTGGTTGGACTGAGCCATTTCTTCATCGTTAACAACAACCTTGAGTATTAGGTGCTATCTTGCCGCTCTTATCATCCAGACGGGCTATAAGCCCTTGGCACGACCGAGCTGAGCAAGATAGCGATAACAGGGTTAATTGGCTTCATGGCTTATGCCTTGATAAGCGCCGTATTGCGGCGCATAGGGCACTTGCTTGTGCAATAAAATCCACATCAGCCTAGCGAGTCGATGAGCGGTGGCAACCACAGTTGTGCAGATGCTTTTACGGTTTCTTAATTGGGTTATCCACTGATTTAAATCATCATTTTTCTTACTTGCATGGCTGACTACGGTTCTGGCACCGTGAATAAGTTGTTTGCGTAAGTAGCCGTCGCCGCGTTTGGTGATACTGCCATTAATACTCTTATTGCCTGAGGCGAATTGTTGTGGGGTTAACCCTAGCCAGACTGCTAATTCTTTAGCGCTATTAAAGGCTTGCCCTGCACCAATGGCAGCGGCAAACGCTGAAGCGATAATGGGGCCAACACCTGGAATACTTAATAAGATTTTGCCATTAGGGTCTTGCTCTACCAGCTGTTTTATCAGGCGGTTAATGCGGTCTAAGCGGGTACTCACAGTCTGGTATTCATCCCAGAAATCATTGGCCATTAACTTGATGATAGGCCGCTGTGACTCATCGTTAATGATGTCCCACATGGCTCGCTCAAACGCACTGTGACCTTGTGGAAAACAAATACCGAAATCCACTAACACACCACGAATTTGATTGGTGCAGGCCGTTCTTTGTTTTACCAAGCGCTCTCTGACGCGGTGCAGCATCAATATCTCTTGTTGGGCTTCGGTTTTAATCGGCACAAAGCGAATGTTGGGCCTAAAATTGGCTTCATAAATCGCCATGGCATCATTTTTATCGTTCTTGCTGCCGCGTACAAAGGGCGTGACATGCTGGGCTGGAATGAGCTTAACGTTATGCCCCATGGCAAGAAACTTACGCCCCCAGTAATGGGAAGAATAACACGCCTCAAAGACCACATCACAGACTGGCTGCTGCGACATGAACTCGCTCAGCTGTGTGCGATTTAAGCGTTTGCTGAACACTTGCTTGGCGTGTTTATCCATCCCCAATAGTTGAAATACATTTTTTGCCAAATCAATCGAAATAGTGCTAACTTTCATGGTGGACGCTCCTTAAGTAACTGTATGGTTCAACATCAGTTTGGCGCATTGACGCCGTATTAGGGAGCGTCCATCTCATCATCCAATTTATTTTCCAATGATGGCCGGTTGTATAGTTCAAGGGCTAACATCATGTTATCACGTGATTTCTTAAGTAAAGCTTTAGCAAGGCTAGACTTACATTTATGCCCTAGCTCTTGATAATGCTTACTTTGCGATAACCTTTTTTTAAACTCAACAAACTTGATCTCAAGCGTATTTACAGCTTCAAATTCATCATCGGCTAATTTAACTACAAACTGCGTTATTTGCCCTTTACCGAAGTAGGTGTTAAAGGTATCAGGCTTCCAATTAGTAGCTTTAATTACTTCAGATTTATTAAATTTCTTTGCTGACTTTTGCTTCTCTCTTAGAAATTCGAAGAATTTTTCCTGCGCGGTATTTTTACCCATATTTACATCCTTGTTTGCATCAACAGATAAAGCCTCCCTGCTTTTGAGGTGAAACCTTTACTAATAAATATTATGCGACTAACCGATCAACTGAACTCAATGATTGTGGAGTCTCTAAAGCCCCAAATAATCTCAACTCAAGATAAGAAATTATACTCTCCTACTTTTTCTCAGAACTTTCGACCAAAAAAGCACTAATCATGGAGATGGCTTATGGCTAATCTAGTGAATGTATTTTGTTATGTCGATGTAATTATACTGATTTAGAACTAAATGATGTTTCCAATGCTCACAGGAAGATGTTGGACTAAATGGCTCGAGTTGATTGATTAAATTAGGCTGCAGATATGCTACGCCCAAAAAGACATCGTCCTATTGAACAATCGTAGGTGTCACTCTGGATGTTAGTGCAATGGCCGAGTTCACTGATTAAGCTTTTAAACTAACAGGTACTCAACACTAAAAAGGTGAACTAGGACGCTTTACGAGATGACCGTCCGCCCCATGGACGGGGCGTTCGAGCATCCAAGGATGGACTTGCTGCGTGTCGTCAAGTGAGGTGGCATAGCGAGCCTGTACAGCAGAAAACTACAGAGTATTGCTTGATGTTATCTAGCCGAACATTAATGTGCCAAATGTTAATGGTAGAGCATCTTTTTACTGAACAAGCGGCGTCACTCGGGACGTTAGTGCAATGACCGAGCTCGCTGATTGAACTTATTCCAATACGCTTTGGAGCATAAAAAAGCCTCGCATTGCGAGGCTTTTAAACTATTTAATCTCTCGTCCCAAAATGAGTCTCAAGATCAACGGTAGAATAGTTTAGAACGGGATATCGTCATCCCAACCGTCGTCCAAATCTGGAGTGAAGTTTTGCTGCGGCTGTGCTTGCGGCGCTGGGCGCTGAGCAGGAGCGGCTTGCTGATAACCACCGCCTTGCTGTGGTGCCTGCTGAGGCTTAGGCGCATAGCTAGGCTGCTGCGGTGCTTGCTGTGGCTGTTTATAAGCACCCGCAGCCTGCTGCGGCGCATTGTATTGTTGATTTGGTGTTGCAACTGGGCGCTGAGCCTGTGGTGCAGGAGCTGGAGCGGCATACTGGTTCTGTGCTGGGGCGCTATAGCCACCCTCTTGTGAACCTTGTGAGCCCGCTTGGCTTGGTCCCTGATTTTGGTTACGGCTACCTAGCATCTGCATGCTACCGCTTTGATCGACAACGATTTCGGTGGTGTACTTGTCTTGACCGCTTTGATCTTTCCACTTACGTGTCTGCAATTTGCCTTCTAAATACACTTGCGAACCTTTACGTAGGTATTCACCAGTGATTTCAGCCAACTTACCGAACATGACCACACGGTGCCATTCGGTACGCTCTTGTTGCTGGCCTTGTTGATCTTTCCATGACTCGCTGGTCGCCACTGTAATATTGGCAACAGCATTGCCATTAGGCATGTAGCGTACTTCTGGATCTTGGCCTAAATTGCCTACAATAATGACTTTATTAACACCGCGACTGGCCATCGAAATCTCCTGAATTTCTTGTTACCACTAAATAGTGATTAAACTAATTTTAGCGAAAAATAGACGAATAATAATGATCGTTTTAGATCTAATGTGCAGAGCCTAACACAGCTCGGGCTTTGCTTAAATCGAAATGAGAGTCGACTTTTAAATAAGCCACCTTCTCTTCTAGCACCACCATGGCCTCGACTACGCCCTCAAGCTGAGATAATTGCGCTGCCATACTTAAGGCATGGGGTTTATCGGTAATATGGGCTTCTAGAGTAACACTCTTTAATAGCACAGGTTTTTCCATGCCAAAACTTAAAAACAGCCAAATAACCATCAAGGCACTGGCGACAAAAAACACCCCTTCGGCGCCTAAATATTGATAAGCGCCGCCACCTAACATGCCGCCACAAAATGCGCCTAAAAATTGACTGGTTGAATAGACCCCCATGGCAGATCCCTTCTCGCCTACTGGACTGAATTTGGCGATTAAACTTGGCAGTGAGGCCTCTAAATAGTTAAAGCCGGTAAAAAATAGCACTACGGCGGCACTCAATAACCACAAGTTTTGCGCATATAAGCCCATCAACAACAAAGAAAGCATCATGATAACCAAAGACAGCTGGAACATGGTCTTAGTATTGTTGCGCTTAACCCCTATGATGATCATAGGCACCATAAGCACAAAAGCCGCCACAAAAGCCGGGAAGTACAGCAGCCAATGTTGCTCTTTCACTAAGCCCGCATCCACCAAATTAAAGGGCAGCGCCACAAATACTGCCGTCAGCACTAAGTGCAAAATAAAGATACCGGCATCGAGCCTAAATAATTGTGGGTCCAGTAGCATACGCCTAAGTTTGGCTGGTGCCGCTAAGGTATCCCCTTTGGGAGCCTGTGAAATTGGATTGGGCACTAAGAAGTGCACTATCGCCATGCCCAATACCGCCAGCACTGCGGTCAGCCAGAATATCCCACTTAGGCCTAAATATTGCGCCACTAAGGGCCCGGCCAATAGGGATAATGCGAATGAAAGGCCGATACACATGCCAATAATCGCCATCACTTTAGTGCGCTGTTCATCGCGGGTTAAATCCGCCGCTAAGGCCAATACCGCGGCCGCTATCGCCCCCATACCTTGCACTGCGCGGCCAAAGACCACCCAATAGATGTGATCCGACATGGCGGCGATGATGCTGCCAACAGCAAACAAGACTAAGCCAATTAAGATTATGGGTTTACGGCCATACTTGTCTGACAGTATCCCCATAGGTATTTGCAGCAGGGCTTGGGTTAAGCCATAGGCGCCGATGGCGATTCCCACCCACAAGGGGGAGAAGCCTTCTAAATGCTGACCATAGAGGGCGAAAATTGGCATGATCATAAACAAGCCCATCATTCGCAGGCCAAATACACCGGCAAGGGAAAATGCGACTTTTTTTTCTAGACTCGATAGTCCGTGGTTGGTCATGCAGTTAACCTCTAATTCACGCCTGAAAACTTGATAAAATCTGAATCGCTCATAATCGAGTGGCGCATATTACCACAGGGCGAAGATGTTGCTCAAAAGGAAATATCTATCTTGCGACCCGCTTCATTCTCCACTGAAAAAAATGCCAAAAAACGGCAAAATTTCAGCATAAGTTGTGCGATACTCACAGCCTTGCTTGTGGTACCTATGAGTACCTGTGTTTTTGCCTTCCTTTAAAGCAGCCAAGAGAGTCATTGATGGATAAGATTGAAATACGCGGTGCTAGAACCCACAATCTCAAAAATATTAACCTGACGATACCAAGAGATAAACTCATTGTTATCACAGGCTTATCTGGTTCTGGTAAATCTTCACTCGCCTTCGATACCTTGTATGCAGAAGGTCAGCGCCGCTATGTGGAGTCCTTATCAGCTTATGCTCGCCAGTTCTTAAGCATGATGGAAAAGCCCGATGTGGATCACATCGAAGGCCTAAGCCCAGCGATTTCTATCGAACAGAAATCCACCTCCCACAATCCGCGTTCCACTGTGGGTACTATCACAGAAATTTACGACTATTTACGTTTATTGTTCGCCCGAGTGGGCGAGCCACGCTGCCCAACTCACGGCCAAGCGCTTGCGGCACAAACAGTGAGCCAGATGGTAGACAAGGTGCTGAGCTTGCCCGAAGGCAGCAAACAGATGTTATTGGCCCCCGTGGTCAAGGCCCGCAAGGGTGAGCACGTTAAGTTATTAGAAAGCCTATCGGCTCAAGGTTATATTCGCGCCCGCATCGATGGCGAAGTGTGTGACTTAACTGACCCTCCAACTCTTGAGCTTCACATTAAGCACACCATAGAAGTGGTGGTCGACCGCTTTAAAGTGCGTGAAGACATGAAGCAGCGCCTTGCCGAATCATTCGAAACCGCCTTAGAGCTTTCTGGCGGCATCGCCATCATCGCCTCCATGGAAGCGGACAGCAAAGACGAAGAACTGATATTTTCGGCCAATTTCGCCTGCACTCAATGCGGTTATTCCATGGCCGAGCTTGAGCCCAGAATTTTCTCTTTTAATAACCCCGCCGGCGCTTGCCCTACCTGTGACGGCCTTGGTGTACAGCAGTTCTTCGACCCTGAGCGCATCATTACCGATGATAAGTTGTCTTTAGCGGGCGGCGCCATTCGTGGCTGGGATAAACGCAACTTCTATTATTTCCAAATGCTCACCTCCTTAGGGGAACATTATAAATTTGATGTGGATACCCCTTACGCCAAACTCAGTGACAAGATCAAAAAAATCGTCCTCTTTGGCTCAGGTAAGCAGAGCATCGCCTTTAAATACACCAACGATCGCGGCGATGTCGTCAGTCGCAATCACCCCTTCGAAGGCATACTCAATAACATGGACAGGCGCTATCGCGAGACCGAAAGCAATTCGGTGCGTGATGAATTGGCTAAGTTTATGAATAAGCAGCCCTGTAGTAGCTGCCACGGCTCGCGCCTGCGTGAAGAAGCCCGTCATGTGTTTATCGGCGACATTAACTTGCCTATGCTGACCACTTGGTCAATTGGCGAGGCCACTGACTATTTCAATAACGTCACCTTCGAAGGACAGCGAGCGCAAATTGCCGATAAAATCCTTAAAGAAGTCTGCGACCGCTTAGGTTTTCTGGTCAATGTGGGGCTTAATTATTTAAGCTTATCGCGCTCATCTGAATCACTTTCTGGCGGTGAAGCTCAGCGCATTAGGCTTGCAAGCCAAATTGGTGCTGGGCTTGTAGGGGTGATGTACGTGCTGGATGAGCCCTCTATTGGCTTGCATCAACGAGATAACGAGCGCTTACTGCAAACCCTTATTCATCTGCGGGATTTAGGCAATACCGTCATAGTAGTCGAACATGATGAAGATGCCATTCGCATGGCAGACCACATTATTGATATCGGCCCTGGCGCTGGTGTACACGGCGGCGAAGTTATCTGCGCCGGTAATCTTGAGGACATTATCAATTGCGAAGCTTCCATCACTGGGCAATATATTTCTGGCAAGAAGCAAATTCATGTGGGTGACAAGCGCACCCCCATTGATGAAACCAAGCAGATAAAACTCTTTGGTGCCCGCGGCAATAATCTCAAAAACGTCGACTTAAGCATCCCCCTTGGCTTGTTTACCTGCGTGACCGGCGTCTCAGGCTCCGGCAAATCGACGCTTATCAACGATACCTTCTTTAAAATTGCCCATAGGATGCTCAATGGCGCTACCGTTGATGAACCCTCCCCTTATGATCGCATCGAAGGCATGGAGCAGTGCGATAAAGTGGTCGATATCGACCAGAGCCCCATTGGCCGCACGCCGCGCTCAAACCCTGCCACCTACACAGGTATTTTCACCCCAATACGGGAACTGTTTGCTGGCACCCAAGAATCACGTACCCGTGGCTACTTGGTTGGCCGCTTCTCCTTTAACGTCAAAGGCGGTCGCTGTGAAGCCTGCCAAGGCGATGGCTTAATTAAAGTAGAAATGCACTTCCTGCCTGACGTGTACGTGCCTTGTGATAACTGTAAAGGCAAGCGCTACAACCGCGAAACCTTAGACGTGAAATACAAGGGTAAGAACATTCATGAAGTGCTGCAGATGACAGTGGAAGAGGCGCGTGTATTCTTCGATGCTATCCCCTCTATTGCCCGGAAATTGCAAACTCTGATGGATGTCGGCCTGTCTTATATTCGCCTAGGCCAAAGCGCCACTACCTTGTCTGGCGGTGAGGCTCAGCGAGTCAAACTCGCAAAAGAATTATCTAAGCGCGATACCGGCAAAACCTTATACATTTTGGATGAACCGACAACTGGGCTACACTTTGCCGACATTCAGCTATTATTGGATGTATTACATAGACTTAAATCACACGGCAACACCTTGGTTGTGATAGAGCACAACCTAGATGTGATTAAAACCGCCGATTGGATAGTGGATTTAGGCCCAGAAGGCGGCGCCGGAGGCGGCAGCATTTTGGTCACTGGCACTCCAGAAGAGGTGGCTAAATGTAAGCACTCCCACACGGCGCGTTTCTTGAAGCCATTATTAGAAAATCAAAAGTTAGCAAATCAAAAGTTGGTAAATCAAAAGTTGGCTAGTCAAACTATAGCCAGTCAAAAAAAGCAGCCAAAAGCCAAAGCAAAAAAAGAAACTAAGTCGTAAAAAATCAAACTTGAGTCACAAACTTAGTAACAAATAGTGAGGCGCGATGAAAGGATTTTTGAACATTAACTGTGTTTTCCCATCGCGCGGCGCTAAACGCCATGACCGCTGTTTAGCGCCACTCTTTTTAGCCCCTCTACTGCTGCTATTACTCATGCTAAGTGGCTGCGCCTCCACCCCAAGTTGCAATCAGCCGCTTCACACCCTCTGGGTAGACAAGGCGCAGCTCACCCAAGACTTGCAAGTATTAACCAGCAGTGAATTTCAAGGGCGGAAAACCCGTACTCGTGGCGCTAAACTCACCCAAGACTTTCTAGCAAACCGCTTTAAGGCGCTTAATTTAACCCCTTGGCAAGGCAGTTATCACGCACCTTTCGACTACGGATTTTTATTGTCCAGCCGCTCAGGCGTCAATATGATTGGGGTGATCCCAGCTCAAAAGCCCGCTTCTCGCTGGCGAATTATTACCGCCCATTACGATCATTTAGGCAAGCAAGGCAGCCATTATTATCCTGGCGCCGATGACAATGCCTCAGGCGTTGCGGCGCTGCTGAGCATTGCCGCACAGTGGCAGCGTGAACCTATGGAAGAGGTGAATTTGATGTTAGTGGCGACGGATGCAGAAGAGCCCGGCCTTTATGGAGCCTATGGCTTAGTAGAGCAGTTAAAAACTATGCCTGAAATGCAGATAGAACTGGCGCTGAATTTAGACATGATAGGTCACCCCAGTCGTCCGCACGCCATTTACATGGAAGGCGAGCAAAACTTAACCCATTTTGACACCTTAGCCCCGACCCTGACCCAGCACAGCAAGCTTTGCCTTAAGGTCAATCGCTCCAGAGTCAGAGGCGCTAGCAGCCTTAACATAGATTGGCTTAGGGCCTCTGACCATTATGCCTTCCATAAAGCCAATATCCCCTGGCTTTATTTAGGGGTACCACCACATAAGGATTATCACACTGTGAATGACACCTTAGACACCATAAACCTCGATTTTCTCGGCGCCACCACCGAACTTGCATTCACATTAATCCAACTGCCAGTTGAAAAAATAAAGCCTTCAAGCCTTTAACCATTAAAATAGATGCTATTCAGTGAGCTTGTATAGCTATGCTTGTCAAAAATCAGGCCAGTTTTAATCAATATTTAAAAATATATTCAGATTAGCATAGGCAAGTTTAAGAAACGCTGCTATAATTCACCCTTTCTGCGGGAAATCGACACGGGGTTGATTTTCTGTCTGTGAAACTTCCAGCGCGATATTTTGCGCCATCCACAAGGCTACAACCCAATGTCATCCAATGAAAGAACTTTCCGCGAACTCGGCCTGTCTGAGAATTTGTTGCGTGCTCTTGACGAGCTAGGTTATGAAAACCCTACCCCAATTCAATCTGCTAGTATCGATCCGCTTATGGCGGGTAAAGATATTATCGGTCAGGCACAAACAGGTACAGGTAAAACTGGCGCCTTCGCTCTGCCGTTACTAAATAAAGTGGACATGAAAATCAATGCACCACAGATTTTAGTCCTAGCCCCAACACGTGAACTCGCCGTTCAGGTTGCCGAAGCATTCGGTAGCTACGCTAAACACATGAAAGGCTTCCACGTACTGCCGATTTACGGCGGTCAAAGCATGCATCAGCAATTAAGCGCCCTTAAGCGTGGACCACAAGTGATTGTTGGTACTCCTGGTCGCGTAATGGATCACATGCGTCGTGGCACTTTAAAATTAGATTCATTAAAAGCACTCGTGCTTGATGAAGCTGATGAAATGCTAAAAATGGGCTTTATCGATGATATCGAATGGGTATTAGAGCATAAGCCAAAAGACAGCCAACTTGCCCTTTTCTCTGCCACTATGCCAGAGCAAATTAAGCGTGTTGCTGCTAAGCATTTAACCAACCCAGTGAACATCAGCATTGCTGCTAGCACAACGACAGTTGAATCTATCGATCAACGTTTCGTACAAGTATCACAGCACAACAAACTTGAAGCCCTAGTGCGCGTATTAGAAGTTGAAAACACTGAAGGTGTTATCATTTTCGTTCGTACCCGTAATAGTTGTGTTGAGTTAGCTGAAAAGCTAGAAGCTCGCGGCTATGCTTCATCGCCACTCCATGGCGACATGAATCAACAAGCCCGTGAACGCGCCGTTGATCAGCTTAAGCGTGGCAAATTAGACATTCTAATTGCAACAGATGTTGCGGCTCGTGGTCTAGACGTTGAACGTATTGGTCACGTAGTAAACTACGATATCCCTTATGATACAGAAGCTTATGTTCACCGTATCGGCCGTACTGGTCGTGCTGGTCGTACAGGTATGGCAATTTTGTTTGTGACTAGCCGTGAAATGCGCATGCTGCGCACTATCGAGCGCGCCACCAACAGCCGCATCGCTCCCATGAAAGTGCCAAGCCCTGAGTCAGTGGCAGAGCGCCGTTTGTCTCGTTTAGGCGAGCTAATTCAAGAAACCTTAAATGGTGACTTGGACTTCATGAAGAGTGCAGTTGCCGAATTATGCCAACAGCTAGAAGTTGATACTGATTTACTTGCCGCTGCACTTTTACAGCAAGTACAAGCCGAACGTCCGCTGCAATTACCTGCCATCCAAGAGCGTCAGCGTGATTCTCGTGATGAGCGCAGTGAACGTAGTGGCGAGCGCAGTGAACGTAGTGGTGACCGCGGCGAACGCAGCCAGCGTCCACGTCGTGATGCACGTCCAGCGCCTACTAGCTTTGGTGGCCCAGAAGGCCTTAAAGATAACCCAGACGTGAAGATGAACCGTTATGTTATCGATGTAGGTCGTGATAATGGTGTTGGTGTAGGTAACATTGTTGGCGCAATCGCTAACGAAGCTAACCTAGACAGCCGTTACATAGGTCAAATCCAATTGTACGATCAAGTGACTACCGTTGATTTGCCTGATGGTATGCCAAAAGATGTACTGCAGCACTTACGTAAAGTCCGTGTCTGTGGCCGTGCATTAAACTTGCGTGAAGCAGGCAGTGAAACGTTCGTTGACTCAGGTCGCAGCAGTGCACCACGTAGCGATCGTCCAAGCCGTCCACGTGGCGACCGTCCAGCAGGTGCTGAACGTCGTCCACGTAAGCCAAGAGATAACGGCTAATCAATAGCCCGCGTTTTTAAGGTCAAGTGACGAAAAAAGGAGCCGAAAGGCTCCTTTTTTATCTAGTCAGCGTTTAGTAGCAATCTTATTGACTCTACCACCCAAACTATTTTTGTTATGCAGTGGTCAGCGTCGAAGATAATTAGACATAATTTCAACTATCAACGCTAGATAAATATGCCTATTAAAGTTTTACGTATATCTCACTCTAATAAACATACAAGATAAAATACTTAATAATATAAACAGAGAAATAGAACCTCCTGATGCAGACTCTGAATTAGGCACGATAACCTCTTGAGGTTGACTAGCCTGGCTAAAGGTTGCCATCAATGAAATGTTACTCCCTTTTTCTATAATACAATCTTTATAACTTTTTGTTGGGAAATAGTAAAACTTGTCACTATTGAACTCCCCTGTTGCCAGATCATCATATCCATCATTATTAAAATCAGCAATTGAGGTTGCTGTTAATCCCTCAGTTTTTCTTGTTATAGTGTGCATCGCTGAAAAGGTATTATTCCCTTGGTTGTAATATAGTCCCAAAATTGATGGCCTATAATAGGATGCAAGAATATCTATCAAGCCATTGTTATCCACATCACCGAAAGCAACACCATAACTTGCACCTACTGAATCAACCAATGTTCTAATTACATCCTTTTTATCTATGGTATAAAGTGCAACGTCACCTTTAATTATTTCTGCAGCAACAACAATAAGTTTTTCAGAATCTTCCTGAAGATAAGAGTCAAGTGTCATAGCGGCAGTATCTGACAATTTATTCATAACGGTAAAATTATTATTATCATTAACATAAAGGCTAGTGTTTTCATTTTTTATGCTATTGACTAATTGAAACAAATCACCACTCGTATCGGCTGTGAATGAGGAAATAATTAAATCAGGCTGCTTATCACTATTTATATCTGTAATGGATATTGAATATGGCATTACTCCTTCAATAATAATATCTCGATTGAACTCCATCCCCCCATTACCATTATTATAAAATAATTTAATTTTTGAACTTCCAAATTCAGCAACAGCTAAATCTTGATCTCCATCATTATCCCAATCATAAAAAGCTAACGCTGTAGGATAATTCAAATTCGTCACTACTACATGTTGCTTAAATTCACCTGAGCCATCATTTATTAAAGTGGTAACCTTCCCATTAAAAAGTTGAATTGAGGCCAGATCAATAAACCCATCTCCATTAATATCTGCACTAACTAATGTTTTGGAACCGCCAGTTGTTCTCGTGATAATGGATTCAGTCTCATTTACTATAAGCTGGTCACCAAAATCACACATCTGCCCTGTCCAGCCATAAAAGCTACCATTATCCTTAGGTGTTGCTATCAAAGTATTTAATGGAAGATCATTCTCAATTATGCAATTTACATCACAAGTTATACTCGCTTCAGATGCATTGATTGTTCCCTTTCCTCCTATCTCAATGCTAATAATATCTGCAACGGATGCAGTACTTAAGCTCGATGCCATGAGGCTAATTAAAAAAAACAATTTTGCTTTATTTTTTATCATTGTAAAATCCATATAGTATGTCCTTGTAGAAGCTTGTGTTGTAATCACCATGTGGCTACCGTACAATGATTTGATGATAATGAAAATATTATTTTTAAATTTTACAATAAGAAACAACAAGTTAAACAAAGGAAGTTCTAGTGGTTAGTTTTAAATTAGCTGAATACCTAGTGTACCCAGAGCACAATAAACTGGAGTTGAATGGTGTACAGGTTAAAGTTGAACCTAAAATCATGGAGATTTTATGTTTTTTAATCCAACATCGTGGACAAGTCATAAGCCGTGAATACATTGCTACTAATCTTTGGCCTAACTCTGTAGTTGGACTAGATGTTGTCACCAGGGCAATATTTGAACTTAGAAAAGTTTTGAATGATTCAGCCCAAAACCCAATATTTATCGAGACCATAGCTAAAAAAGG
Source organism: Shewanella denitrificans OS217 (assembly GCF_000013765.1). Classification (NCBI taxonomy): domain Bacteria; kingdom Pseudomonadati; phylum Pseudomonadota; class Gammaproteobacteria; order Alteromonadales; family Shewanellaceae; genus Shewanella; species Shewanella denitrificans. Next base: position 3,954,856 of record NC_007954.1, read on the forward strand.
CTATTGTTTTATTTATGATATTAATAATAAAAATAATATCAAAACTCACAAAAAAACAAAAATCAAAAAAAACACTCTCTATGCAATATTAACTACCATGATATTGTTAACATTGGTCTTCTGGCAAAAAAATCTACTCATAACTGATATTAAAGGAAATGAAAAATACCATTCCACAGCTATTACTCAACCAGACACTTATTCTAAAATGCCTAACTTTGGATTATCTAAAAAAATTCTACTTGTACAATCATCATCATCTGAAGACAAACTAAACCAAGTGGTATTAATTGATTCAGCCACCAATAAAAGAACAGAAATAACAAAAAAAGACGCTAACTACCTCTATCCTAAATGGGCCAGTAATGGTGAGGAATTACTTTACTTAAAATGTAAAAGAGAAAAATGCAAGATTATTAAACACAATATAAAAACAGGATTAATGCACACTGTCTTATTAAAAGATAATTATATAATGTCATACGACATATCCAAGTCAAATAAAATCATTGCAATAAACTATCTTCATGAGGGAACCAACACAATAGAGGTAGTGACAATAGATGACAACAGCTCAAATAAAACTTTAATAATACCTAAAGATAAAAATGAAAATCATAGCCTACCAAAATTCAGCTATAACGATGAATATTTGTTCTTTGTTAGCAATATAAAAACAAGAAATCCACACTTAAAAAAATACAACATGAAAGAGCTATCTACCCACAGAGTAAACAAAAATTTTTATTCAATTTTAGATATAGAACCTCATGGAAAAAATGAGTTGTTGATTTCGGGGAAGAAAGATGGCCAATTTTCTATCTGGTCATTAAATTTAAACAAGAATACGTTACTACAAAACCCGAGCAACCCCTTGGGTGAGTTTCAATCTGACTTATCTTCATCAAATTTTGATGCATCGACAATTGTATATAAAAATTGGAAAAGAAACATTATCATTGGCCATTCAGATCTAGGAGGGAAGATTGAAGTTAGTAACAGTAATGCTATCGACATAAATTCAATTTACTCTCGAGAGTTACAAACATTCTACTTTGTATCTAATCGTTCAGGTGCGTTTGAGATTTGGAGTTCTCACCACGGAGAAACACAGCAAATAACACTAGAAAAAGCTAACAGCTTAGGCCAACCTTTATTATCAACTGACTTAAAAAAACTGGCATTTTTGAACAAATCAAATATTTTAGAGCAACTTATAATTTTAAATCTAAAACCTGAAAGTTCTAACTACAAATATGATTTTCCTAAAAACTCATATTTATTAAACTGGTCAAGCAATGGTGAAAATATAATCTATAGTTATATCTCAGATGGACAATACACTTTATCAAGCTTTAATATCAAGTCAAACCAACATACCAAAATAGCCATGAATGCTGGTATGTATGCAAAAGAACAGACCAAAAATAATGATCTGATTTACGTAAATATGTCATCCGGGCACTTAATGAGTCAAAACAAATATGCTGAGGCTAAAAGTATTGTCAATCTATTCGAATTGAATGCTGAAACGTTCCCAAGAGGACTAATGCTGACATCTGATTGGTTGTATTACGTCGTCAAATACGAGAAAAACTCACAAGTAATGCGGTATAACTTAAATACTAAGAAAGTAGAATTTTTTTATCAATTACCCAAAAACAGTGTGGTAACTCAAATTGGCGGAGATGGACACCCGTTCATTATTTATGATCATTTAATTGAAGACAATGCTCAAATTATTTTATTAGAGCAATCACAACAAAATAATACTCAACTTAACAAGGATAAATAGATGCGGTCTAAGGTTAAATTTCGACTCATTTTTATACTTTTTGCCATTATAAGCGTCACTCTCGGAGTGCATTGGACTCCTGAAACCTTAACCACAGAGGTCGATAAGCTAAGCTTAGGCATTATTACTGCCGTTTATTTTGCACTATTACCCTTAGCTTATTGGTATTGCATCATTAAAGTCGGTGAGCAAAAACTGTGGAAACTACTGGTTATTTTCAGCTTAAGCAGCTTGATTGCTCGCCTAAGTTTCCCCGCCGATATTGCCCACTATTTTGAATTTATTGCCTGGCTGCGCTATCCCATTATAGGGGTGCTAATCATCATTGAAATGTATCTTATTGTCAGTATAGTGCGCGGTTTGCTTAAAGTAAGAAACGTTAACGGCGATCCCAGAGTCGGCGTGCTAGAGCTTTATGGTGATGATGAAAAGAAACTCTCTGTTGGATTTATTCTTGCCAGCGAAGCCACCAATTGGTACTACGCCATTCCTTGGTTTTCCCGTCATCACCCAGCTGCCATTAGCTCCATCAACTTATGGAGCGCTAAACCTTGGCACCTATGCTTAATGCTTAGTAGCTGCCTTTTTGCTTGTATTTCTAGTTATTTAATACTGATCAGCTGGAGTCTGCTTGCGGCCATTATCGTATCTTCAATACTCAGTCTAAGCCTTGTTATGCTGGTCGCCAATCATAGGCTCGCTAAGCATTACTCACTGTATTTCCTGCGGAGCAAACTCGTGGTAAACAATGCTATTTGGGGCTTTATGGCGATTGAACTCGATAATATCGACAGCGTAACAGCAAGCCTTAAGCCTAAACACATTGCAGAAGGCGAACTTATGCTTGGCAGAGGCGAATATACCAATATCAGTATCCATTTCAAAAAGCCCCAATGGTACTTTGGCGGCCTAGGGCAACTCACTGAGAAAATTGACACTTTACATTTAAGCGTCAAGAACCCCGAAAAACTTCGCCAAGCGCTCCAAGTACAAAATGAAGAGCAAGCGGCTTAAATCTAAAGCTCGGTGTCAATGAGGAAGCGCTGGAATAGCGTGTCGCATATTATCAAGCTTTAACTTTCAGACTTGTTAATCCAATAGCATGAAAACAGGGACACTTATGTCCCTGTTTTCACTGTAATGCGCAAGCAGATGTTGCTAGGCGTTAGCGATTTTTTTTAATTGATGGTCATGAGGTAGGCTCAAGAATACTAGCGCACAAATCGCCCCCAAGAGTGCCAGCGCCATGTCGGACTGAGTGTCCCACACGTAGCCTTGGGTGCCTAAAAATGCTTCCGCATTCTCACCTGTGGCCAAGGCAACCCACCATTCAATTAATTCATAAAATGCGCTAAAAGCTAAGCTGATGGACACTATGATGTAATTAAGCCAAGCCTTGCTGTTCACCACGCTTTTACGCAATAGGATTTCTCTTGCCAATAGCGCAGGCACGAAGCCTTGGAAGAAGTGACCCACTTTGTCGTAGTTGTTTCTTTCGGCGCCAAAGAGACCATCGAAAAAAGGCACTTCCGCATAGGTGTAATGGCCGCCAATCATCAAGACTAAGCAATGGAGCAGAATAAACCCATACAGCAAAGGTGTGAGCCGAAACGACTTATAGGTCACAGCCAACAATCCTGCGCCAATCAGCGCCGGCGCCACCTCAAGAAACCAAGTAAATTGATCTTTTGGGTTGATACCAGACCAAACTAGCGTGGCGGTAAAAATGACTATCCATAGAATGTTAATTTTCTTACTGCTCATGTCCATTGCGCTCTTGCTCCAAAATATAAATGCCCAATACCTGATACTTAAAATCTTAGCTTGCGACAGCCAAACTTCCAACGCGCTTAAGCTCAGCTTTTAATCTAAAAACTCAGGAAGTTAATGCAGAAGCCAGAGCTGCCATACTAGTGACTCTAAGCCTTGCTTGTAAAGCGTTTAAATAGCCCAAAGCCAGCATCACAAGCAAGGATGACAGTCTGATGCCCAAGCAGCGTTTTACGATTGCTACTTCTGCTCATTAGCCCATGCTTCAAGAACGGAAAGTGAACTATGCCTTTATCTGGTTAGTGATATTCTCCATGCAGCTCACTGCTGATTGGCTCACGCCTGACAGCTGAAAGAAACCATGAATGACACCTAAATATCGCTGGCAATATGCCTCGACACCTGCGGTCAGCAATGCCCTGTAAAGCTGTTCGCCTTCATCTCTTAATGGATCAAATTCCGCCGTAACTATGTAGGTCGAAGGTAGGCCACTAAAATCAGCTTGATCCAAAGGGTAAAGCTCTGGGTTGGCGCTATGCTTAGCCTTGTCACCCATATACATAGCAAAGCCTGATAGCAACATGTTAGCCGTGATGATGTAATCACTACCGTTGGCAAGATAGCTTGGTGACTTGCCATCGGGATCCAGCATGGGGTAAATCAATATTTGTTTTTGCGGCAACCAATTTTGCTGATTTCTCAACCTAAGCGATGTTATCAAGGCTAATTGAGCACCTGCGCTATCACCCACAAATATAATCCTGTCTGTATTGCCAAATTTTGAACCCGATTGTTTGATGGCCAATGTGGCTTTATACACATCATCGTGCGCCGCTGGGTAAGGGTATTCTGGCGCAAGTCTATATTTAAAAAAAATAAATCAGGCCAGCCATGTTAAAACAACAACATAATGCCATTTGCATTTGCGATAAAACAAGGGAGATAACTTAAAAGCAAAATGACCGATAAACCGCGGTTCAAATGGATGATGAGTAATAAAATAAACAAAATATCTGCGTTGAATACTGGTTCCAGGCAATAGCAAAACAACCTAAGCATATATTTTATAAGCCTTTACTGTCATTCCTCATCGTTTAAAATAACGAAATACAAGATTGCGTTTCAACCACACAACCAGCGCTGACAATTAGCCGCGCTTTGTCGTCGTTTACGTTCAAGGTGTTCACAGTATTGACTCAAGGCTTGAAGCGACCCTACTGCACCTTTAAATAAGTGACCAAAATCTTTAGTTATTTTTAGCCAGTTTTCCGTGGGAATATTGAGCCTGTCGAGAATATACTGACTGCTGCGGCTAATGGCACCGCGTTTGTCATCCCTAATAATTCTGCCAGTGTCTTCCACCAAGAGAAGGTAGTCTTTGGCGCTGAACATCAACCCTTTGGGCATATTGTCACGCTCATTACCGAGAAAAGGCAGTAACTCATTAGGTTGTTCACCTTTAAGGGCAGCATTAATGCGCCGTTGAATACCTGTGTAATCAGAAGTTTCTGGTGTTGCCGCCATCTTGGCACGAACAGGGTTAAGATCAACATAGGCCATGCAGGCCAATACCGCGGCTTCATCGAGCAGAGCTTGCGACTTAAAACGTCCTTCCCAGAAATGCCCTGTGCAACCATCTTCTTTGTTGGCCATTCTAGCGATGGGTTCACACAGTGCTCGGATAAACCAGCTTATACTTGTCAGGCGTTCACGATACACAGCCACTGAATCGATTACCGTTTTTAGCTCAAACTCGTCTAACACTTCATCTTTTACAAATCGCTGAGTTAACAGTGTGCCCTTAAACCCTTTATGCCACTGGATCAGCACTTGCTTATCAGTCCATTGTTTCGCTTGTTCAGCATCCACTCTGAGCACTATGTGCAGATGATTACTCATCACTGCATAGGCACAAATATCCATAGCAAAAATAGTGGCAAGCTCAAACATTCGCCCTTCAACCCAAGCACGCCTGTGCTCGAAGTTCTCACCCGTGGCACTATCAATTCCACACAAAAAGGCTTTACGTACTACTCTAGAGCAACAGTGATAATATGGCGTATCATCCAAGCTCACTATGGTTTTTCTGGGTCTGGCCATCTGTCTATACCATTAAAGAATGATAATTAAAGCTTAGTGTAATGCTCACAATTTCGCCAATAATAATGGGTGGCCATGTTAATTAATAATAATGGGTGGCCATGTTAATTACTAGAACGAGCTGGAAGCCTAGGCCAGAGACAACAAAGCCCGCAATGCGGACTTTGTTATCAACTGCCTCAGGTCAATTACGGCTGCCTAGCCCTTTCTCCTCACGCAAAAAATACATTTCGGTATTGTCGTCATCCAGCGATGTGATTGAAAATGCTAACAGCCCATGTTCGATTGAGTAAAAAAACTGAAACTTTATATATTTGTTAATTTTTGAGTTGATTAAATAAGTCTGCTCAGATTTACCGAGTAGTTTTAGTTCCACCTCTTTCTTAACAGCAAACTCTCTGCCATCTATCGTCCAATTACCCCCAACTTTCAAAGGGCCAATAGGAACCGCAAAGTTAAACAGACCATCTTTAACACAGAAGTATTTTCCTTCTGATTTACATAAAACTAAGCTTCTATATTCATTTGTAGGATCCAGTGTGTATGAATCTTTTAAGTTGAAATAAAAATAACTTGGTTTACCTTCACTTTCTGCATCAAATGCATAGTTATCATAGTGGTAGTTACTAGCAAGTGCGTTAGAGGCCATAAGCAAACTCATCAACCATAAGACTGCAATTGATTTTTTCATTTTTAATCTATCCCTTTTGCAAACTTAATATCTTTCTTATTAACATCTGTTCCTGATAGCCTTCTGGGATAGTGTTTCTTTGCAAATGAATTAGCAAATCGCTCTTTTTTATCCGCATCCCATATGTTGCTATATTGCCTACCAACGACATGACCAAACTCGTGCAATCCAACAAACAAAAGCCCTGTATCTCCCCCTCTTATAACAGACCTAGGGAATCCCCTGATAATTGCTTTTATTTTCAATTTAGTAGACACGCATGGTGCTATCTGATCTAATCAATTTCGCCAAAAACCTACTAGATCTAACACCATGCGTGATATCCATATCTTACACGATTTAATCAAAAAACAATGCCCTCAAATACACCAAAAACGACTTAATTCTCTGATGGTTGCCACTGAGTCACTCCTCGATGGTAATCAACTATCACTTACTCAGCTTGGTCGTAATATTACGGGCTCCGTGGCAGCTAAACACAACATTAAACGTATTGACCGACTCTTAGGTAATTATCACTTAGCTCAAGATAAAATAACAATATATCAGTGGCATGCTCGCTATCTTTGTGGCGCAAACCCTATGCCTATTATTCTCGTCGATTGGTCTGATGTCCGTGAACAGCTTCGAATAATGACGCTACGCGCATCCATCAGCGTTCAAGGTCGCTCTGTGACTCTGTATGAACGGACTTTCTTGTTTGAGGACTACAACGCACCTCGCAGCCATAATGCTTTTCTCGCTGAACTTGCCAACGTTTTACCTCAAGGTTGTTGTCCTCTGATTGTCACCGATGCAGGCTATCGCAATACCTGGTTTAGGGAAGTTGAGCGCTATGGCTGGTTCTGGCTTGGCAGAGTGCGAGGCGATGTAAGCTTTATGCACCACGGGCAAACCACTTGGCATTCAAATAAATCACTCTACTCAAAAGCAAACTCAACCGCTAAATACATAGGTAATGTTCAGCTTGCACGTAAATCACCGCTAAGCTGCCATTTACATCTATTTAAGGCTAAGTCCAAATTACGTAAAGATAAGCGCTCTTCAAAAACGGGCCGAAACCACACCGCACAAAAGAGTTATCGCTTAGGCAGTAAGGAGCCGTGGCTGCTGGCGACCAACTTACCGCCTGAATACTTCAATCCAGCAAAAGTGGTTGAGCTATATGCTAAACGCATGCAAATTGAAGAAACCTTTCGGGATTTAAAAAGCCCACAATATGGCATGGGATTGAGGCAAAGTCGCAGTCGGTGTCCAAAGCGATATGATGTATTGTTGCTTATCGCTATGCTGGCAGAAATACTGTTGTGGTGTATAGGCATAGCCGCGAGGCATCTTGGCTGGCAGAAGGATTTCCAAGCTAACAGCATCAAATATCGCGCTGTATTATCCGTTGTAAGATTAGGAAAAGAAGTGCGGCGAAGGCCAAAATACACACTAAAAGCATCGATAATTTACTGGGCATTAAACGAATATATCAAACTGGTTCATACCGCTGGCAGACCTAAATTATGAGGGGATCCGCCAGCACTCATGGTTAATGGTTTGTAAAGTTATGAGGTATAATTTTGGCTGGGTTCTATATGTGTAACAAGCACCTAGAAAGACATCTAACCATCTTAACACATTGATTTATGGTGATATTATTATTTTACCAACTAACATTACACAGCATTTGTTAGGCCTGTCATTTATTCTACGCAATGAAGGTGCTAGTTTTTTACTCTAATATAATGCACTCGCTCAGTGGCTGAATCACATGAGTGAATTAAACCAATATCGACCCTTTTGTTTGCCATTATTGCAGCTAAAGCACCCACTCTTGTGGTAACCATAGCCGATAGCCTCGTATATAGGTTCATCATGGTGCTCATGGATCACCTCTTAAGAGGAAATGTTATCTTTACATTCTACATGGCAGGTATCTTTCTACTAACTATGCTTTTAATATTTTCACTGCCCATTACCCCTCTGCTTCCAGCAACTTGATTATCTTGTGGGCTTTTTCGAAATGATCCAGTTGGTGGGTTTGGATCCACCAAGTAGCGGCTTGCATTAATAGCTCAGAGTCATCATTTTTATTGGCAAAAAAGGCATAAAAAGACAGGCCGACATTATCGCCTTTTTGGGCAATTTTCTTATGACAAACTTGAATGGCTTTTTCTTTTAATCGTTTTGGTAATAACGGAGTTACTGACTGTTTAAGTAAAGCGGGCATAGGGATCCTTGCTTATGCTATGAGTGAATATTTGCTTCTTGCTTCTGACATATAATGAACATATTACAAAAATGCAGCTTAGGCGCTTTCCTATGCTGCACTTCAGTGTTCAAACAACATTAACCACACAATATACTGATTTAAAAAGATAAATGTGGCTGTTCTTCAATTGATAATTTAGGCTGTACCGCCAACGGTGAGTCGGTCAACTTTGAGGCTCGGCTGACCAACCCCCACGGGAAGGCTTTGGCCGTCTTTACCGCACACGCCAACGCCTTTGTCTAATTGAAGATCGTTACCCACCATAGAAATCAATCCCATGGCTTCTGGGCCATTACCAATTAAGGTGGCGCCCTTGATGGCTTGGGTGATTTCGCCCTTTTCAATCAAGTAGGCTTCTGAGGCCGAGAACACAAATTTACCTGAAGTGATATCGACCTGACCACCACCAAAATTAGGTGCATAAATGCCTTTATCCACCGACTTAATCATTTCATCTAAGGTGGAAGTACCGGCGTTCATATAAGTGTTGGTCATACGCGGCATAGGCAGGTGGGCATAAGATTCACGGCGACCGTTTCCGGTTGGGGCAACGCCCATTAAGCGCGCATTTAACTTATCCTGCATATAGCCTTTAAGAATACCATCTTCAATTAAGACGTTCTTCTGACTCGGTACACCTTCATCGTCTATGCTCAGGGAACCACGGCGATTTGGCATGGTGCCATCATCAATCACAGTGACCAAGTTTGACGCCACTTGCTGGCCAATTTTTCCGCTAAAAGTACTGCTGCCCTTACGGTTAAAATCACCTTCAAGACCATGGCCTACGGCTTCGTGCAGTAACACCCCAGGCCAACCATTGCCTAATACCACAGGCATTTCACCTGCGGGGGCATCCACGGCATTAATGTTGACTTGAGCCTGGCGCACCGCATCCCTTGCAAATTCAAAACTTTGCGGCAAACCTGTGTCATCAGTGATGAAGAAAGAACTGTAATCATGACGACCACCGCCGCCGGCACTGCCGCGCTCGCGCTTGCCATTTTCTTCTAAAATAACGCTGCAATTGAAACGCACTAAGGGGCGAATATCCGCCGCCAAGGTGCCATCGCTGGCGGCAATAATGATTTCTTCATGCACGCCAGACAGGCTCACTACCACTTGGATAATGCGGCTATCTAGGCTGCGAATATAAGCATCGGCTTGTTTTAATAGACCAATCTTAGTGACTTCATCCATGGCGGCAATAGGGTCTGCGCTGTCATACAAGGCATGTTGCTGCTGACGCTTAAACGCCTGCACTTTGTGAGTTTGTCCGGCAATGGCGATACCACGAGCCGCACTCGCCGCCGCTTCTAATGCCACTGGGGTAATTTCATCGGCATAGGCAAAGCCGGTTTTCTCGCCATTGATGGCGCGCACACCTACACCACGCTCGATATGGAAACTGCCTTCCTTGATAATGCCATCTTCTAGCACCCAAGACTCATGGCGGCTACTCTGAAAATACAGATCCGAGTAATCGATTTGATGCTGATGTATGGTGTTCAAGTATGACGCTAACCCATCTAAGGTTAATGCGCCTTTAAATAAACTCTGCTCAACTTGTGCTAAAAATGGCATAAAATCTCTTTGTTCTGTGTTGTGCTAATTAATGTCATTAAGGTTTTTTGATAAGTGTTGGGGGCAAAAATCTATTGTGCCCCTGCACTGGCATTTGCTGCCGAATGCGCTCTAATAATAAAAAATCGGGTTTGGCCTGCACCCAACCACAACCGCTTTCGAGCTGAGACACTATGCGCCCCCAAGGGTCGACTATCATGCTTTGCCCCCACGTCTCGCGGCTACCTTCATTATGCTGGCCCCATTGACCTGCCCCTAATAAGTAACACTGGGTTTCAATGGCTCTGGCTTGTAACAAGGTTTGCCAGTGAGCTTCCCCTGTGACTTTGGTAAATGCCGATGGCAGGGCGATGAAATCGGCACCCGCTAAACGCAGTGCACGAAATAAGTCAGCGAAGCGCAGATCATAACAGATGGCGAGGCCAATTTTACCAAAAGGGGTATCGATAACGGTTAACCCCTCTCCTGGCGTAAAACTGTCACTCTCTCGATATTGTTTGGTATTGTCTGACACGTCCACATCAAACAGATGCAGCTTGTCGTAATGACCTAAGGTTATTCCTTGATTATCAAAAAAGTAGCAACGGCTATGTACCTTAGCACCTTGAGCCTGCATAGGAATAGTGCCGGCGATTAAGTACACATTATGCCGTTTAGCTAAGTCTGCAAGTGCCGCTTTAAGCTTGCTGTTGTCATCAGTGCCTGCATATTCAAGTTGCTGGCTCTCATGGCCGCCAAATAACAGACTGCATTCTGGCAACACCACTAACTGAGCGTCATCAGCTTCTCTAGGTAACAGCGCCAGCTGACCATCAATAAAGTCAATGTTAGCACTGACATCGCGACTACTTTGGCACTGCAATAAACTTATCTGCATCTTTAACCTCTATCTTGGCACTGGCTGGGTTTCAGGCTTTTCCACCAACGCGGGGACGTCCAACGATACATCATCAGCGATTGGTTTAGCCGGGGTTGGCGCTTTAGTTTGACCCTGTGACAGGGTTGAGGCATCAACAGGCTCACCACTTTCAAGTGTCTCTTGGGTCTGTGCGCCCACTTTGGGGGCTAAAATCGCTTCGGGGATCTCAATTTCTTTATGCTTACGCTCCAACTCTTCGATGAGAGGCTCATCCATGGTGCCCGTCACCCGAAAGCGAATTTCAGAAATAATCTCTATCATAGGTTCAAGCACCTTAGTTAGCGCAAACGCACCAACACCAAATGTCCAGGCACTGGTACTGAGTAACACCACAGTCGGTACACTTGACGCTAACTGAGGCACGAAACGAATATCATAATTTAAGCTTTGGCTGCTTAAATCAGTATAGCCCCGCACCTTCATATCGCCTGCTATAGCATCCATTTCTGTGTTACGGGTCTTAAGCACACCTTTATCTATGGTGAGATCGCCCTTAAACTCGTTGAAATATAATCCTTGGCCAAATACATCCGAGAAATCAAAAGATAATTTGCGCAGCAAAGAATCTAAACTGAACAAGGAAAATATCCGCGCGCCTTTATCACTAATTTCAGATAAGTGCCCCTTACCCAGCTCAAACGCTAAAGCCCCATCCAGCGCTGACAACACAAACTCATGGGGGGCTGCCTGCCAGCTAAGATTGCCCTTAAGCTTCACAGGTGAATCCTTAACACCCGGTTCTATCAATAAAGATTCTGACAGGATATCAAACTTATCCGCTTGCAGATCGAGTTCAAACTCACTGCGCTCTTGCCCTGCAACTAAAGACCACAAACCTGTGGCGTTAAAAATCAAGCCAGGCTTAGTTAAGCCTATGTGGCTGAACTGATAACCTAACTCGTTATGGGCACCCTCGAGCTGCAATTGCCCTAATGGCATGCCATTGAAACTAAAGTCTGCGACATCTATCTTAAGTTTAGGCAAGTCGATTAAGGCTGTTTTGAATTCAACCTTAGGTAAAAGGACTGTGCTAGAAGCCGCAATATCTGTGCTACTGGGTGCGGGTACTTCAACAGCCTGAGACGCTGGGTTTAAACCAAGAGTCACTGGATCCGAGTCTGCTTCAAGGGGATTTAACTCGAGCGGCAGCATTGGCGCGCTCGCTTCGATATGCTTCTCGGGCTTAAGTCCAAGCGCTTGTGTGCTCAAGGCAAGCTTTTCACCCTGTACTTCCAAGCCTTGTTGTTGCCAGTCGGGATAGAGGCTGATGTCACCAACAAACTCTTCTGAATCAACCTTAAACTGCCATTTGTCCGCTGAAGGCGATGCACTAAATTCTGCAGCGTGAAGCCATAACCCGGGTAATTCGAATTGATTAACCTTGCCGCGAATTAATTGCAATGGGGGGAAAAACCCTGGCTCAGCCTCTTCGCCAGTGGGTTCAGTGCTCGCTAAGGTAAACTGTTCAATCACAGGCAACCAAGGGGCAAGCTGGGCCTGGTCTAAGGCAATTTGAATTTGCCCTTGCCCTTGCCCTTGCAGCGTATCTCCAAGCTTAAATGCTCGGCCTAGCATTACATCATAATGACTCAAGCCATTGCCGCTCTCTGGGGTTATTTCCCCCCTAAATTCGGCCAACTCGGCCAATTTTGCACTGAATGTGATCGACTGACTCTCACCGAATAACTCAAGGTTTAGTCCTAAAGGCACTTTTACAGGTTTATTGAATGGCGCCGGCAGGCTGATTTCTGTGCCCACTAAGTCACTATTAAGCTGTAATTGCAGCTGATAATTATCGGGTTCAAACACCATGCTCATGGCGCCATCCCATTCAAATGAACCTTGATAATATTCGGACAGTGGATTGGCTGCCGCCTGTGGCAAACTTGCCATCACCACCTTGCCCTGCAGGTCCACCGCGAGCGCCAGCTTGTCGTCACGCTCCTCTGTGGCAAAGGAAAACACTAATCCCTGCCCGAGTAACTTGGCTTTCAGGCCTTTACCTAACAATTCTTGGTTAATAAAGCTCACCTCGCCGGTCAAATCAGTGAACTCAAGCTCAGGGCCAGTTAGCAACAAGTTATTCTTATTAAAGCTGATATTGCCCGCAATGCGTTCTTCTTCACCCTCATAGAGTGGGATATTAAGATCAAGCCTCGCAGAAATAGCGCCCCTAACCTGCAGGCTATTGAGTGTTTCACCTACTGAGTCTTTCAGAGGGGATGCCTGCAACACTCGAGTAGCCGCAAGGGCCTGCGTATTAAGCTTGGCTTCTACTCGCAACAGGCTATTTTCGCCAAGTTCTGGAATATACACATGGGCACCATCGATGGCCACATCTTGTAATTGGCCTTGTGTCACCCACAGATCCATGGCGGCATTTTCAAATAAGGCGTCCAGACGCAGCTCAGTAATGACCGGCCAGTCGGGCTCAAAACGATAAACCGCATTCTCTAGGGTAAAACCCGCCTGAAACACCCCGGAATTATCCTCATAAGGATAGTGACTTAAGGCGCCATGCCAAACCACACTGGCATCAGGGATCTGCCCTTTAATGATGGCGCCATTAAGATACTCGACCAGTTCGGGACTCATGGCGGCTAAGGGAAAATAATCCCCAAGATGCTGTGCTTGCTTGACCTTAACCTTGGCCGCCAGACTCAGGTGCGTGTCTTGTGTAAGACTCACGCCAACTGCCCCCGCCAAGCTAATGTCTTGATTATCGAATGCAAATCTAGGGATAGCTAAGCGCTGCTCGCTTAACTCATAGCGCGCACTCAAGGCCTCACCATGAAAAACTAATGGCGCCTCAAAACCTGTGCCAAAGTCCAGACTATAATCCTGTGCTGGCAAACTAAGATTAAGGCCATGATTGTCATAGCTTAACGCGGCGTCTATGGGGCTCATGCCCGGCATGCCCTCTGCTCGACTCCACGCAACTTGGCTCAGCCTGGTTTTGGCAATCAATCCCGTTTCAAGACTGTGATAGCCGCGAATGGGTCCAACCGTGCCCGACAAGCCGAGCGTCTGCCACTGAGTTAATTGCTCCGCGCTTAGCTCAGGCACCAATGCCAGCAAAGGCGTCAACAGCGGTAGACTCAGCTCGTTGAGATAGGCAAAGAATGCATCATCTTGATAGCGTACGCCGATATCCAATGCTGGCCACACTTGCTGATTAGTCATCAGCTTAAGCCCATGGCTATTTACTTGCCAACCTTCAGGGGAAGACACAAGTTCAAACTGGCCTGATTCGATAGAAAACCGCTCGGTCACGTCAGCCCATTGCCATTGTAATGAGCTGGGTTTTAATACTAATAATCCCGAGGCTAGACTGCGATTGCTAAACTCAAGCCAAGCCTCGAAGTTAAGCTTTCCGTCGATTTTAGCATGCTCAGGTTCTGAGTCTAAATTGGCCACTTGCAGCAAGCGTTTAAAATCCAATTCAGCAGCCTTGCCACTAAGCCATTGGCCGAGATCTAACTCGTTAGCCTGTAGATAAGCCTGACCCACCAAGGAGTCGGCTTGATAGCCATTACCGCTAATTTCAAGTTTCAGGGACAAATTCTGTTGGGATGCCCCTGATTTATCCATCAACAGCTGACCTTCGCCGCGATGAAGATTGGGGCTATTTAACCAGACTAAGTTATTAATAAAAATCGGCTTAAACTTGCGCTTATCACTTAAGAGTTGCACCGACGCATTGGTAATAGAAAAGTGACTCAGCTGCTCGAGGGCAAAGCCATAGAGCCAGTCTTGAGCCTGGGCTTCTTCTGATGCTATGGCTGGACCATGGGTACCTTCTGAATCCATGGCCGCGGGTGATGCTGATGGGGCTATGGCCTGATGACTTAAGTCATAGGCTAAGTGTAAGCCATCGAAGGTAACCGTTTCTATTTGTGGCGAAAAGCTGGCCACTGAGTCCCAGAAATCGATTTTTAAGTGTACTTTTTCCACCATCAAGGTGATGGGTAAGGCAGCCTGAGGAGGAATAACTAATTGATTAATGACGAGTTCAGGACCAAAGGCACGCCACTGGGCCATGATACTCTCAAGCTGCACCTTAACTTTATATTGATGTTGCAGGTACTCAACCAGTTGCTGACGCACCTCGGGGACATGGGGCAAGAGGCCGCGAATTAAACTCACCAAGAGTGCAAACAGCAACAGGCCTAAGGCCAGCAGCTGCCACACTATTTTGATGAGTCGTTGCAGCGTCGGTGT
Organism: Shewanella denitrificans OS217; assembly: GCF_000013765.1. Taxonomy (NCBI): domain Bacteria; kingdom Pseudomonadati; phylum Pseudomonadota; class Gammaproteobacteria; order Alteromonadales; family Shewanellaceae; genus Shewanella; species Shewanella denitrificans. Next base: position 3,970,196 of record NC_007954.1, read on the forward strand.
TGACACTAGATCATCACCACATCATATTTATTTTGTGCGTACATGGGCTCACTCTGCAGTCTCAAACGCTTACCAATATAGACGCCAAGTTCAGCCAGAAGATGGCTGTCATCACCATGAAGGCTGTTGTACACAGCGGGAGAGCAATAAATAAGAAACTCATCCGCGGCATAGGTGCTGTTTAAGCGGATCAATTCCCTGAAAATCTCGTAGGACACAGTTTCTATGGTCTTCATGCTCCCCGTGCCGTGGCAACTGGGACATTCGCCGCACACCACGTGCTCTAAGCTCTCTCGGGTGCGTTTGCGGGTCATTTCAACTAGGCCTAAGCCAGAAAAGCCGCTAATGCTGGTCTTGACTCTGTCTTTACTTAAGGCCGACTGCAAGCTGGCCAGCACCCGGCTTTTATGCTCGGCATTTTGCATATCGATAAAATCAATAATGATGATGCCGCCTAAATTACGTAACCTCAGCTGCCGCGCTATGGCCTGGGTGGCCTCGAGGTTAGTATTAAATATGGTCTCTTCTAGGTTTCTATGGCCGACAAAGGCACCGGTATTGATATCCACTGTGGTCATGGCTTCGGTCTGATCTATGATGAGGTAACCGCCAGACTTAAGCTCAACTTTGCGCCCAAGGGCGCGCTGAATTTCATTTTCCACGTCATAAAGGTCGAAAATCGCCGCAGGCCCTGAATAATGCTCAATTTTATCGGCAATTTCAGGCATAAACTCTTGCGCAAACAAGCTTAACTCATCATATGTCTGGCTCGAGTCAACTTGAATATGATCAAGCTCAGTGCCGACAAAATCACGAATAATTCGCACGGGTAAGGCCAAGTCTTGATACAACAAGGTAACGCCTTTGCGTTTCCGGCGCTCACTCACTTTTGCCCAGACACGGCGCAAAAATGCCGCATCTTGTGCCAACTCGTCTTCGCCTACTCCTTCGGCTGCGGTGCGTATAATAAAACCGCCATCGGCATCCACATAGGGCAAGGTAATGTTTTTCAAACGATTACGCTCGGCTTCAACTTCGATACGCTGAGATACCCCCACATGACTAGAATCAGGCATGAAAACCAAATAACGGGAAGGCAAGGTGATATCTGTGGTCAGACGCGCGCCTTTGGTGCCCAGCGGATCTTTGACCACTTGCACCATGATATCTTGGCCTTGGCGCACCAGTTCTGCGATATCACGCACCACGAAGTTACGTTTTTCAGTATCGGCCACGCATTCAGTGTGCGGCACTATGTCTGAGGCATGCAAAAAAGCCGCTTTATCTAAGCCAATATCCACAAAAGCCGCCTGCATACCTGGCAGCACTCGACTGATTTTACCTTTATAGATATTACCCACTAAACCGCGCTTCATGCGCCTTTCAATATGAACTTCCTGCAATACCCCATGTTCAACTAAGGCGACTCTGGCCTCGGTCGGGGTCACATTGATTAATAATTCTGAGCCTTTTTTATTTTTGGTTTTATTATTCATCTTGTCACCCGCGTTATGCACCCTGCGCCAATATAGTTCGGCACTAGATTGATTAAATCAAAGGGTGTCGTCTTGTTCCATCATGGCTGCTAATAAGGCCCGTGTCTCGACTAAAGGTAAACCGACCACTGAGCTATAACTACCAGAAATTTCACTGACAAAACAGCCCCCTAGTCCTTGAATGCCGTAGGCGCCTGCTTTATCCATAGGCTCGCCCGTGGCCACATACTTGGCAATGTCTTGTTGCGACAGTGAAGTAAAGCTCACCTGCGTTTGGCAAAGCCGTGACAAGGCCCGCTTACCATTTGTGATTGCGACCGCTGTCATCACAGTATGAGTACGCCCGGATAATGAAGTTAACATGCGCTCTGCATCTTGGGGATCTGTGGGTTTACCTAAGAGTTGACCGTCAAGCACCACTATGGTGTCTGAACCTATCACTTTTGGGTGCGGTAAATGGCGACTGAGTGCTAGGCCTGCCTGCGCTTTTTCAAGGGCGAGCCTAGTCACATAGGCAGAGGGAGTTTCTAACGCTAATTGAGATTCATCAATATCGGGGGACACCTGAACAAATTGGAATTGTGCTTGGGTAAACCCAGCCTGAGCCAATAATTCTTTACGGCGAGGAGAGCTCGAAGCCAATACCCATGTCATGCTTATCTTACCTTATAACTTCGACGAATATTACGTAATACCCAAAACACCCACCACCAAATAAATATACTAGAAACAACAGGTTGAAGATATTCCGTTTTAAACTGAACCCCGCCAACCACAATAAATTCTAGCCAAAATACCACTAGGTGATACAAACAGATGAAGGCGGCTATCACAATAGATTGCTGCCAACGGGGAAAGTGCCGCAGACGCTGGAAATGCAGCACTACGATATAGGTCACTAATGAAAACGCCATGGCGCGGATCCCAAGATGGGCCCCGAGCAGAATATCTAACACCACCCCAAGAAACCAAGCGGTGAGAATGCTGTACCTATGGGGCAAGGCCATGGCCCAATACATGATGACCATTAACAGCCAATCTGGGCGCCAGAGTTCCACTAAACTTGGCAAAGGCATGATTTGAAACATGACCCCGAAAAAGAGTGTGACCCACACAATCAAGCGGCCATTAGCAATATGGTTACTCATGGCTTGTCTCCACATCCTTGCCGCTAAATGCTTGTTCATCTTCTAGCAGGGTTTCATTCTCTATCAAATCTTCGGGCCAAATCAGCAACACATAGCGAATTCTGTCTAATGCGGCCAGCGGCTGCGCCGTGATCACCGCATAATTTTGGCCTTCATCACGGGAGACCTTCATCACCCTCGCCACCGGGTAGCCTTCGGGAAATCGATTGCCAAGCCCAGAAGAGACCAAGAGGTCACCGGCAATAATATCGGCACTTTTTGCCACATGACGCAGCTCAATTTGGTCAATTTCGCCGGTGCCATTGGCCACTGCCCGCACATCGTTTCGGGTAACTCGCACAGGAATGCCGTGAGTGGGATCTGACACCATCAAGACGCGACTGGTCAGTGCGCTGACTTCAATCACTTGGCCTATCACCCCAAGGGCATCGACCACAGGCTGACCCACATAGACTTGATCCTGTGCGCCGCGATTAAGTACCACATAATGACGAAAAGGGTCGCTGGCCACTTCCATCACTTCGGCGACCACTTTTTTTACCGCTAACTGCACTGGGCTGCCAAGCAAGGCACGCAAGCGCTCATTTTCTTGGCGCAAGTGTTCAAAACGTTGCAAACGTTCAGACATCAACAATTGTTGACGCTGTAACTCACCATTTTGGGTTTGCAGCATGTCGCGGGTTGCGAGTGTATCTGAGGACCAATCCATGAGTAGGCCGGGAAGATTGGCCAAATACTGCAATGGACTTAATATCGACGATAAGGACTGACGGGGAGCTTCTAACTTATCGTTTGCCACGATAAGGGCCACCGACAAAAAAATAGCCAGTGTGAGCCGAGATTGGTTTGAAATACCGCGAACAAAGATAGGTTTCATTGTCTTGCCAGCCCAGCCTTCAGGATTGCCAAAAGGCCAAGCTTAGCTATCGAAGATTAATTCTCTTCCGAGAATAGATCTCCGCCATGCATGTCTATCATCTCTAATGCCTTGCCGCCGCCACGGGCAACACAAGTCAGAGGATCATCAGCCACCATCACAGGGATCCCCGTTTCTTGGGCTAATAGTCTGTCTAGATCACGCAGCAATGCACCGCCGCCAGTCAATACCATGCCACGCTCAGAAATATCTGATGCAAGCTCAGGCGGTGACTGCTCGAGGGCAACCATCACCGCACTGACGATGCCAGATAATGGCTCTTGCAGGGCTTCTAGAATTTCGTTGCTATTTAAGGTGAAGCTTCTTGGCACGCCTTCGGCTAAATTACGACCACGAACTTCGATTTCCAACACTTCATCACCTGGGTAGGCTGTGCCTATGGTGTGCTTGATACGCTCGGCTGTGGCTTCACCGATTAAGCTGCCGTAGTTGCGGCGTACATAGTTGATGATGGCATCATCAAACTTGTCGCCACCGATACGTACAGACGATGAATACACCACGCCGTTTAATGAAATGATAGCCACTTCTGTGGTACCACCACCGATATCAACCACCATGGAACCTGTGGCTTCAGAGACAGGTAAACCGGCACCGATTGCTGCCGCCATAGGCTCTTCAATAAGGTAAACCTCACGAGCACCCGCTCCCATCGCCGATTCGCGAATGGCGCGACGTTCTACCTGAGTGGCACCAACAGGCACACACACAAGTACACGAGGGCTTGGGCGGAAGAAGCTGTTGTTATGCACTTGCTTGATGAAGTGCTGTAACATTTTTTCTGTTACGTAAAAGTCGGCAATAACACCGTCTTTCATCGGCCTGATAGCCTGAATGTTGCCCGGCGTTCTACCCAGCATTTGTTTGGCCGCTATGCCTACGGCAGCAACAGATTTATTCGAACTATTGCGTTCACCACGGATGGCAACCACAGAAGGCTCATTCAGCACTATGCCTTCGTCGCGTACATAAATTAATGTATTAGCCGTACCTAAATCGATCGACAGGTCGTTTGAAAAAATACCGCGCAGCTTTTTGAACATGTATTCAGCCCGTTTCCGTGGAGTAGAGAAAAAAATCAGCTAACTTTATCAATGCAACTCCATTTCTACAAGGACGAAGATGGATACTAGGGCCAAACAGGGCATTTATTTTTATCAAACAGGCAAATAGTGCCATTTTTGTGCTATCGAGCCTGAGAATGACCAAAAAACCACCAACAAAAAATCCAACAACTTAATACGTCTAACAACTGTTCAACTATTGAGTCTCACGCCAGTAGATAATTCTGTCATGACCACGGTAACGACCAAAGAAAGCGCTGGCGCGAGGGTCCGCAAGGATATTTGGGCTCGAAGAGTCCCAATTCCAATACCACTTAAGCCAAGGCGCGACGGTCAAAGGCGCCCTGACTTCACCACGATAATCCACAGTGCCGGCATTGTTCCAAGTGAGCTCTTGACCCCCTTGGAATAGCGTCACTAGTGCCGGACCACGAACAATAGTCTGTCCTGGGATGAGTGCTGGGGAATACTGCTCACTGCCATCCAATGTGGGTGACAATGTGCTGCAAGCATCAGCTAAATTATTCACCCAGTTGCCGGCGCTCCAATACTGAGCATAAACCGGCATGCGCAAGGTTTCACTCTCGGGCCCATAGGTGTTATCCATCACCACGCGCCCATGCCTAAGCTTGGTTGTGGTATTGAGTGGACCAAGTAATTTGGCATCACAGAGTGAACCGCAGGGCATTGCCGTAGAACCCGCATGCATATCAGCCGCAGCAATCAGCGCCAAGCCGCCATCATTGTCATCGACCTTAAGACCGATGGCCAAAGATTCAAAGGGGCCATCCACTTGAGGGGCGCTTAGGCGATTAAAATAGCTGGCATCACTGCCACTCATTAGCGCCTCACCTTTATCCCAAGCCGAAGTTGGAATGCTAGGGGTGGTTAATCTTGATGATAAATCAACCCCATCATTGGCATTCTCGCCAGCAAGGCTTATGGATGCCTTAGCGAACGCACCGATATAATTCTGCGTGGTAACTCCAGTGATATTTTTGGCAGCTAGGGTGTAACCAATACCAAAACCTTGATCCATATAGCTGAACGCGCCGCAGGCTGCTGTAATACTACTTTGGATCACTTCAAAGCTTGCTGGCACGAAACGGCCAATATTGCCTGACGTAGCTGTTGGAATATGATAAAAACTTGAGGCTAAGTATTCACGCGGCGGATCAGCACTAAAAGTAAACACCCCCACTTCTGACACGCTTTGACTCACAGTGTTACTGTTATTGATTGCGGCAACATGGCTGTAAAGACTGTTTGAAAGACTGCCCAGATGATTATCTTTAGGTGCAATTAAATTGTGGGTCAGCACTATGCTAGTTTGGGCATAATTAGGGGTATTGAGGTTATCGCAATATTTATTGATATCACCGTTGTTATCAATATCGTCATCATCTCTCTGCCAAGCCTTAGCTTGGATGACTAACTCAAAGGCTTTGCCCGCTTCTTTATAGGCCTTGCAGCTGGCATCGGCGTTAGGGCAAAGGGCTGCGGATTCTTTTGGGGTAATGCACAAACCAACAGGAAAACTCACAAATTGATCTGAACCCTGCATCACAAGTCCTGCATCATCGCCGCTGCCGGTATAAGTCGCATTCAGCTCAATTTGACCTGCATCGGGATAATTAAGTGTAAATTTGCTTTCGCCGTTAGCATCAAAATTAAGCCCTATGGCCGTCGCGGTATTGGCTTGCTGCCCAATAACTCTACCATTGACAGTGACAGGCTGAGGGCTGATGAGTGTACTAGGGCTAATGTAACTGCTCCAAAAATTGAGCGTTTTAGAGACACCTGAAAAACTTGGCACGCATTGCTGACTAGTATCAGATTTTTTCACCGCCTTGATGCTGATATCGGCGGTTTCTTTATTGGCTAACTTATCAGGCACATCGAAAACAAAGCCACTGTCAGCAAAGCTGATACTGCAGCTGGCTTTAGACAAGGATCCCGAGCCACGACGACACAAGGTATCGCTGCCTGCAACAGTGGATGGATCTGAGGATGTCACCCCTATGGTAATGGGCGTTATCCCATGGTGGCGCAAGTCCACTTGAGCCAAACCATTGGTAAAACTCACAGCGTTAGTATTATTGCCTTCAAAGTACCAGCCGCCATTCGCTATGGGGTGCGGGGAAAGAGAGGCCCGCACGGGATCGGTAAACAAATCGCACACCGCATTCTTACAGGCCCTAACCGTCATGGTTTCCGCCTTGCAGGTCAATGGCGACAGGCTATAGTCAAATTCAAAGTGATGCACCTGCGCCCCTACCGGCTTAGATTTAAGGGCACACACCTTAAAATCATCCATCTCATGATTATTATTAGAGCCACCAGTAGAACCGGTAAATGACACATAGAAATCGTCTGGTACTGGCGCTTGGCCTGAGAAGCTTAACGCATTAAAGGGGGGCACCAGCTCGATGTAATCGGCAGGGTTGCCACGATTTTGGGTATCACGTAGCACAGAAACCATGGCGGTTCCCGACACTCTAGAGTCGATAACTATCTTGTATCTATGGTTTGGTGCAGCATTGGCCGTACTGCGCACATCTATTCGTGGATTCAGGTTGGCATTAGTCCCCGTAAGGTAGCGATAACTGGTATTGGCCGAGCCGCGAATGGCCACGGCTTGTGCCCTAAAACCTGGGCCATCCCTCTTGCCTTCATTGGCATTAGAGAAATTGCCGTATTCATCCAGCGCAATACCCAGCCAGCCACCGGCAAAACCTGGGGTACCGTTATCCCGCTGGGCATAGCCTAAGGCACCACCAAAACTGCCAGGCTGGGGGGTAATGCTGGCATCTGATAAAATAATTGCTATGCCATCGGCACCTGTGCCTGCTTGACTCGACCAAGCGAAATAATCAAATTCAATTTCAACCAGATTATCGGCCGCTGGAAACAGCCGCTGATAAGTGCTCGAGGTGGCTTGATTGCCTATAGCGGACGTTAAACGCAGGCGCCCATTAGTGATGGATGGCGCTAACGAACTGCCTAATACCTTGTGAGCCCAGTCATCGCCTATCTCGGTGCGGCTAAAGTCATCATTAAAACAGCTTAAGCTGTCGTTGATTTTCTCCAGTGCCACAAAACTATAATTCTCCCATACATGACTGCGATCGCTGTCCTGATAGGTGTCTTCATCCACCACCATACTCATCATTGTAGAGTCTAGCTGGCAACGTCTTAACCAGCCGCCATCACCGCCATATCTGGAAGTTTTACCGGCCACCAAGGTGGGTATGCCGTCAAAGCCACTTAACGCCGTGGTATAGCCACATTGGTTTGCCAAATCAATTACAGAAGAACCCGTTCCAGTCTGGCCATTGCCAAAATGAAACTTCACATTGTCGCCATTGAGGTTAATGGTTCCAGTGCCTTGGCTCAGCGCCATATAGGCCAGAGTTTCATTCTTTAACTGGCTTATATCACCTGGTTGGCAACGAGTATTACCCGTGCGCACTTCTGAGCTATCGAGCGCAAGTTCGATACCGTTAGCGGTAAATTGTGAGGTGCTGGTCAACCAGCAATTATTGTTTTTACTTTGTAATTGATTAAGCACCACATTTTGCCCAGTAGGCAAAGTCACTTGAGTGTAGGGGCTATTACTGCCTAACAACGCTTGGTTTATTTGCACACTCCCCGCGATGAGCTGAGTGCCATTAGACAACTCATGGGTACCTGGACTCACGGCAATCCAATGCACTTCAGGCATAGGCACAGATTTTACATAGCGATTACCTGGGGATGGCGGTTCAACTTGAGTCCAGCTAAAGCCAGTGGCGGAAATATTACTGATTGTTACTGTGGCCGGACCGTCACTGTTGCTATTGGTTTTAGACACAGTCGCCATAGCAAAAACTAATGGCGTGACACCGGCCTCGAAAGGTTTATCGAATAATACAGTATTGCTGCCCGAAAGAGATTGGCCAAATTGCATATGGAATACAGCAGGCGGTGTTGGCAGGGTGCAATTAGGCACTGTGGTAACACGGGCCACAGTATCGGCAAAGGTCACACTAGCGCCACCATTGAGACGCACTTGATTTGAAGTGATGGCCCCAGTTAAGCTCGCACTCCCCTCTAAGGTTGCCGTGCCCTGCGCCACCACATAAGCATTTAAACGGGCGCTACCATTAAGAGTAAAGTCACCGTAGTTGTAGATCACAAATCGCTCAGGTGCGCCTATAAGGTTGAGATCTTGATGGGTATAATTATTTTTAATAAAAAAAGTCACAGTGCCACTGGCTGGAAAAACCAAGGTCACACCGTTATTAATGGATAAGGTTTCTATCCAATACTGGCCAGAGGATAACTCCAACCTCCCAGAGGATGCCGACAGGCTTTTCAGCTTATAGATGCCATCAGGGGTGGTAAATTTGAGTGTTTTGTCACTGCCACCGCTTAAACTGACATTAGCGTACTCCCCTTGAGGCACAGAGATACTGGGGGTCGAAAAACTCGGGGGGCCAATATTGGTGCTGCTAGCAGAAGTACATTGACTAAAGGCGAGACGATCATTGGGGAGTACAGCCAAGGGCGTGGTGTCCTTACAGGACTTGGCTTTGTTATTACCATTAGCTGCTACACAGGCACCATGCTGATCGAACACTGTGATTGCTGGCAACTTCGCATTATTGGGGGCATTAAAGAGATAAGCCGAATTGGCAAAACCTATGGTGGCATTACTGTCATAGGCGTTAATGCCTTCAATAAAAGTCTTATCCCACGCGGCGCTTACCTGTGCAGGTACGCCAAATAAACCTGTCAACATAACCAAAGCCAATAGCACTTTTCGCCAAGCGTGCGCGCCACTAACATCAGTTTTGAGTGAATAATTAATTGTCACGGGCTTCAACCTCCACTTGCCTTCTGACTCGCATATTTCCTAACTCGCAAATGGCTTCGCTGATAATTCGATATTGAGTTTGCGTTCCTACTGAGTAGCTAAAACATTCTAAGGTGACACGGCAACCACTAAAGCCCAGGCTCGCGGGCGGCGTCCAAGCAGGAGTAGTAACTGCATCGCAATTACTGACACCACCCGCTAAGGGGAATAACCTAGCTAACGCCGCATCGGCGCCACTGTTCGCCGTCGCTAATGCTCTGGTACCTAATACTTCTTGGTTAACACTGTCATCAGCATCACTGACAATATTAATCAGCGCTGCTGCCAATAAGAACATCACAGTGATCACAAAAATACTCATGACTAAGGCGCTGCCCCGCTGTTTTAGCGGCAAAGCGGAGTGAAGTTTGTTGGTTAAACGACCTCTATTAAGGGACATTGATCACCTGCACTTGGTGGCGATATTGAAAAGTTTCCCCAAGCACGCGAAACCTAGGCTGCAATTGCACTATGGCATTAGTCATTAAGCTTGAAGGTGTCAGAGATAGAGGTAAGTCTGCATTAATACTGAGTTCATTAATGATGTTTTGCCCCATTAAGGAACGCACCCGAGTAACAGGCATAGTATTGGGGTTGGGTTGAGTCTGCTGTAGACCATAGGCCGAATAGCGATACAAATCGCCGGGTACACCTGCCACTAATTGCTCGAAACAGTAACTCACGGCTTGGCTGGCAAAGTACACCCTCTGCCTGGGGGATGCCTGTTCAAAACGCACTTGAGTGGCAAAACCTAAGGTTAAGGCATCTGCTAATACAGCCACACTCGCGAGCTGAAAGCGCTTTGCCTCGCTGACGTCATAAACCTCTGTGTCAGTTAAGGGATAAATCAAGGCCCATTGGCCTGCACTTATCTGGCTATTATCAGGATCATCAATAATCACAGTGCCAGTATTCGCCGCTGGTGTATCCGGGGCTATCGGCATCGTTAAGTAAGAAGTACTGGCTTCAATGGGCACAAACTCTAGGCATTGCCAGTTGTCATTATTACTGAGGCGCACACTGTTAGGCACGGCGCCTCTTAGTTCTCGGGTCATGCGTTCTATAGCATAGCGGCTCTGACCTAGCACTTGATCCACCGAAGATGACTCAACAAAAATACGGGTGCCAAAAATAATAAAGCCACTAACGCCAATCACCATCACCCCTAAAATTAAGATAACGGTGACCAATTCAACCAAGGTGAATCCTGTTGTGCGACTTCGCATCAGTAATTACTCCTCAAGGCTTGGTAAGTGATCACTTCGCCATCTGGAGTAGTCACATTGACAGTTACTAACTTAGTATTAGCCGCAGCGCCTAAAACAACACTCACTGCGAGGCGATAGTTAGGGTAAAAGTCGTTATAGCTTTGGCTTGAGTTAAGCATTAAATTGGTTTCGCTTAACCCATGGTAATCATCGACATCGTTAAACTGCTCACGGGTTTCTGTACCATCAGGTCCAAACTCAGTTTCAAGGCTACAGGGCAAGCCTAATGGACTACCACATGCTGGTACACCGCCGTTGGCATTAGTATTTTGATCATAACGCTTGCCCCAAATCTCATTTAAGATACCGTGGGCAAGTTCAGCCGAGCGCACTCTATGCAAGGTTTTTGCGGCCCTGTCCGCCTGTGGAAACAACATGCTGGTCATCATGACAATGGCAATACTCATGACTAGCATACCCACCACCAGCTCCATCAAGGTAAAACCGCCTTGATTGCCTGTTGCGGCTTTTGCTTGCGCTGTACCTCTTCCTTTGATGGACTTAGTTCTCATACATGTAGCCTTCGGCGGAAATGGCAATCACTAAGCTCTCATCAGCAACAGTTTGAATGCAGTTGTTATTGGCGTTGCAATTGAGTTGCGGCCGGCCATTAATATCAAAATCTATGTTAAAGCTATCACTATTTGTGTCTAGTAGCACCAGCCGCGCGCCACCAGCCAAGAGCTGCGGATCATCGACACGGGCTATGGCCCCGCCGCAAGTGGGCCCAGTTCGATTAGCAAAATGAGTTAATTGGTATTGGTTTGGCGTTATTTGCAGGCGATAGCATCTGTCAGTGTTGTTTAGGGCCAGTTGTTGTACCAGCCTAAGCTCGGCTAAAAACTCACTGCGTAAACTGTAGGCACTGTAAGATGTGGGGCCAATAAAGCGCGGCAAGGCAGTGACAGCTAAAATTCCAATTAAAATTATGGTTGTGACCAGCTCCACCAAGGTAAAACCTGAATGCTGTGTCATTGAAAATCCCACTTTAGCTGCGTTATTCGTCAAGTTAACCATGTCCTTAATCGGGAAATACTGACTTTTAGTGTCTTATAACTGTTTGAGTATGGCAAATTATTCTGTTCTACAATCATGTACTTTGCCATCAATAGGCAAAAAAAAAGCCTGCGATGCAGGCTTTAAATTTAGATACGCTTAACAGCCAGTTGTCACAGATAGATAAACTGGATCTAGGGTATTGGTAGCCCTAGTGTATTGTAAATAACATGCACTGGCTGCTGCCGGGTTTGCCGTTCTACTTTGAGGTATAAGTCTGAAAGTAGCATCGTTAATTCGTCTTACGCCCCAATCACTTGTTACTGTGGTCGTATTGTCGGTTAGTTGTTGAAAATCAATATCGAGAGCTGCTTCTATGTTTGTTTCAATATCCGCAACAGAAGCCCCAGAAGTAATATAACCATAAGCGATAGAAACTGTTGTTGTACCGCCAACATTAACTGTGGACGTTGCAAGGGTATTAGTGCCTGCAATGATTGACTTAGAGTGAATTATGCTATTAGCACCTTTTAATGCGCCTTCTAATCCATCTAATGCCGCAATACGCGCATCACCTTGTAGATTCATAAACTTAGGCGCTGCTGTGACAGCAAGAATACCTAAAATAATGATCACTACGACTAATTCGATCAGGGTAAAACCTTGTTGTCTTTTCATCTATCTAACCTTATTGATAAGCAAAATGGGGTATTTTTTAAAGCCTTGAGTCTAGGTAAGCCAAGTCACACTTTAGACTGCCTTTAAACTTGTAACAGATAAGAACATACTTTAATTCTCTTTTCAATCACAAGCTTAATGCACCTAAGCTTAAGGTGTGAAAGGCGTCTGAGTAAAGCTTAATACTTGACCTGTACCAGGGTTATAAGTCAAGCCTTTGGCATTAGAGGTGGTTAAGTCCGGTGGTGGTAAGGCAACTCCAGACGATTCATCCAGGATCAGCGATGCCACCTGGTGATAGACACATAAATCCAGCCCTGTGACTGTAGTGCCATCGATAGCGGTTGAAGAACCACCGACACCATTGAGCATACGTACTGTATAACGCTGGTTGCGAGCATCTAAGGTATACAGCACGTTACGGGGGGCACTTTGCAGCACGCTATTAAACACTTGCTGGCAACTGGCATCGGACATGCTGGTCACGTCGGTATTAGTACTGCCTGTCGGGAAACCAAAACGAGTATCTAGAGAGATACGCGTCCCATCGAGGATCACCGAATTATTACGCCTGCCGTCCACTTCCCATTGGGCGCGAACAAAACCCACTGCCGTTGCTAAACCACCAGCAACCCCATCGACGCTGGCATTTTCAGCATCATCGGTGACGTTTAAGAAACGCGGAATGGCGGTCGCCGCGAGTAGGCCAAGGATAACGATAACTATGACCAACTCAATCAAAGAAAAACCTTGTTGTTTCAATTTCATACTCACTCACCTTGCTGTGATATTAGCAGTAATACTCTCTAGGCTATCAGCCTGAAGAACACCTAAACCTTGTTATGAACTTTTACATTTAAAAATTTGATATTTATTTTTTATATTAGCAGTTTAATCCCTTTTAAAAAGCGATAGCTAGGATTAATTCTCGCCTGCACGCCAAAACACGACTTCACCTGTGGTTTGTTGATAAGTTAATGCCGAACCATCCAGGGCAGTATAACGACAACTTTGGCTGTTTCCTTGATAAGCCGCGATAATGTTAAGCTCAGTTAAATTACTGCCTAAAAGCTGTAACCACAGGCGTTCACAACCTAGATAATCTAAATTCCGCAGTTGCGGCCAACCCGCGGTGCTCATCAACACAGACGCGCCATCTTGGGCTTGCAGAGACGCTGGCACAGCATTGACCTCGCTAGCATGCCACTCTTGCCATTCTAACTTGATGCTGTGAGGACGCCCAGAAGACAACCATTGACTGCGGATCATAGGCAAGGTGGTGATAAGTCGCCTGTGCTCCAAGGCTAAACTTTGGCTACGAACCTCCTCGACCCCATTGAAATAGCGCCAGCCTAAAAATCCTAAGATAATTAACACCAAGACTAAGGTCACCATACGACCATAGAGTCCTAGCATTTCACCCTCTGCCTGTTGCTGGCTATGCATAGACATGCCTTAATGGTCTTAGACTTATCATACTAGCCCCCTTTAGCGGCATTGAGCATGTCCCACATGGGCAAATAAATCCCCAAGGCCAGAATTAACACAATACAAGCAACAAAGCCTATCAATATGGGCTCGAGTTTGGCGGTCAAATTTTTCAGATCGTAATCCACTTCACCTTCATAAAAGTCGGCAGCATCATTTAATAACTGATCGATTTGTCCCGTCTCTTCCCCCACGGCCACCATTTGCAGCACTAAGGGGGTAAACAGTTGACTCTGATTTGACACCCTTAACATAGACTCACCGGACTCTATGCCGCGCCGCATGCCGACGATGGCATCATGCATATAGGCGTTATCTACCGCATCGGCCACCAGACTCAAGGCCTGAGTCATGGGAACGCCGGCGCTGAGCATCATAGAAAAACTGCGGCAATAGCGCGCTAAGGTAGAACGTTCAATAATCGAACCGACAGCGGGAATGCTCAACTTCCATCTATCCCACTTTTTCTCACCTTCCGCCGTGCTGTGCCAATAACGAATGCCGAAGAATACCCCAAAAGTGCCAAGCAGCATGGCAGGCCAATAATTGACGAAGGCGCTGGAGGTACCTATGAGCAGCTTAGTGGCCCAAGGGAGTTCGGCGCCAAAGCGAGAAAACATATCGGCAAATTTAGGAATAACCATGATATTAAGAATAACCATGGCAATAACTATCGCCCCCAATACAAACATGGGGTAGCGCATCGCCGATTTTATTCGCCTGCGGGTCTCCTGCTCGCGCTCGATATAACTTGATAGCTGAATAAACACATCTTCAAGCTTACCTGTGTTTTCTCCCACATGGATCATGGACACAAAGAGGGCATCGAACACCTTAGGATATTGATTCATCGCCGAAGATAAGGGCCGACCTGCCGTTAATTGTTCTAATATATCTTCCAAGGCCTCTTTCATCACCTTAGAGTGAGTCGACTCAGACAGACCAGCAATAGCACGCAGAATAGGAATGCCAGAGCGGGTCAGTGAATACATTTGCCTTGTAAAAATTTGCAGCTCATCTAAAGACACCCCTGGAGTAAATAAGCCCCCAAGGCTAAAGGAGTGCCGCTGCTTCACTTCTTTTAGTTCAAGGGGAATGATCCCCCGAGACATCAAGGTATCGGCGGCGCTACTTTCGCTAGTCGATTCAAGCTCGGCGCTGACAGCTTGCCCCTGGGCATTGCGACCTCGATATTGATAGATGGGCATGCTTATCCCTCAATGCCTTGCTGGCTAATAATGTCCTCAGATAATGGGACTTTTGACTCGCTCATGTCTTCAATGAGCTTGGCCACTTCTTCTATGCTAGTCACGCCTTGATCTAAATAGGCCATGGCAGAATCGGCTAACGGAATAAAATTAGGGCTTTTCAGGGCGGCGCGAGCAAACTGCTGCGGATCTCCTGAGCGCATGGCATCCACCATGACATCGTCAAGCTCTAAAATCTCAAACACCCCCACTCGGCCACGATAACCTGAACCATTACAGCTTTGACAACCTGAGCCTATCTTAAGATTGGCGGGGTTAATTTTAATCTTGCTGGTTTTCTCAAGCCATACCAAATCTTGAGCACTTGGATGATAATCTTTAACACAATTAGCGCACACTTTACGCACCAAACGCTGGGCGATAATTACTCGCAGTGCACTGGCGACTAAGTAACTTGCTGCTCCCATGTCCAGCAAGCGTAGCGCACTGGTGACGGCATCATTGGTATGCAAGGTCGATAACACAAAGTGACCGGTTAATGCGCCCCTTAGGCCTATCTCTACCGTTTCCCTGTCGCGCATCTCGCCCACCATGATGATGTCGGGATCTTGGCGTAAGGTGGTGCGCAGTACGTTGGAGAAATCTAGGCCTATCTTATGATTGACTTGAACCTGGTTTATCCTAGGCAATTGATATTCCACCGGATCTTCAACTGTGATAATTTTGCGGTCTGCCGTGTTCAGCTCGCTCAAGATACCGTATAGGGTGGTGGTTTTACCGCTACCCGTGGGACCTGTCACCAACAACATGCCATGGGGGCGTTTTATCTGATGCTTAACCCTTGCCAAAATATTGGCCGGCATACCGGTTTCATTTAAGGTTAATAGGCCAGCGGATTGATCCAGTAGACGCATCACCACAGATTCGCCATGGTAGATGGGCATAGTCGACATACGAATATCGATTTTGTGGCCTTTAACTTCAATGCGAAAACGGCCATCTTGAGGTAAGCGTTTCTCCGAGATATCAAGGCCTGCCATCAGCTTAAGGCGCAGCACCAGGGCAGAGGCAATATTAACCTCATTGAGCAAGGTTTCATGCAGCTGACCATCGATACGCTGACGAATACGCAGTACTTTCTCACCAGGTTCAATATGAATATCCGAGGCACGCATCTGCACCGCATCTTCAAATATGGACTGTAATAGTTTAACCACTGTGGTTTCATTATCACTGTCGCCCTCTGTGAGGCTGGCAAGATCAAACATATCATCGGCGGCATATTCTTCTTCCAGCTTTCCGGCGATTTCTGCAATTTGATCTGTGCGGCGATAGAGGTTATCGAAGGCATCCAGAAGCTGCTGCTCAGGCGCTACAGCAAGCCGTAACTGCCTAGGTGCTACCAATACTTCAATGTTATCTATGGCCTGTAAGTCGGCCGGATCACTCATGGCGACGAGCACACTGTCGTCATCGCTCTCGATAACTAAGGCGCGAAAACGTCTGGCTTGTACTTCAGGCAGCAGGGCAACGGTATCGGCACTGATGGTCTTACTGCGAATATCCAAATATGGCAGATTAAGCTGTTGAGATAAAAACTGCAGCAATTGCTCTTCTGTGATGCACTTGAGATCGATTAAGGTTCGCCCCAATTTACGCCCAGATGAACGCTGCTCCCCAAGGGCCTGCTGTAATTGTGCATCGGATATGATCTGCTCTTGAACCAGTAAATCCCCAAGACGCATCTTTAACTTAGGTTTCATCGACGCTCTCCTAATTCTTTCAATCTGTTTTCGATAAATGTTCTAGCCGATGATGATAATCCTGCCCGCTGCATAGCCGTGAGGTAGGATTGGCGTGCGAGAGAGTATTGCTGCTGCGAATCCTGTGCATAGGCAAGCCCCATCCACCATAACCCTTTATCTGCGTCCACTAAGGTGAGTGCAGTAAAAGCTTTCGCTGCAATAGCAAACTCACCTAGCTTCTGGGCAATATCACCTTGCGCTGCCCACTTGTCTTTGGCCCATATTCCTTGATCTGGAATGGTATCTAAGGTCGCTAAGGCCATTGATAGAGCGCCACCGCCCTGTTGCAATTTGGCTTTAAGTAACAGCCATTGCCAAGGCTCGGGATTGCTGCTGATAGCTTGCTCCACTAACGCCATCGCCTGACTGAGCTCTCCTTGGGCATAATACAAACCAAGCAGCTTCTTACGGGCCTCAGTTTGTTCGGGAACCAAGGCTAATACTTGTAAATAATCCCGTTTCGCCTCGGCAAAACGCCCCTTGTTTTCAGCAGTCTCGGCCTTTATCATCAGCTTATTTGCCCTTTGCTGGAGCGTGAGCACCACTTCGGTTACTGCCATGTTACCTTGAGCTGGCGGTACTGCATCAAGCTCGGCATCAGCATCAGAAACAACTGGAACCGCAGCACTGTCACCGGCCACTGCAAGTGATGCGGACTGCTGAGGTATGAGCTTGTGCGTCATAGGTTCTACTGCTATTGGCTCTGGTGTGATGGGTTTGGACGCTTTTGACACTGATGCTATTGGTTCAGGTGTGATTGGCTCTGGCGTGATAGTTTGCGACTGCTTGAGCACAATTTTAGCAAGCGCGGGCTTTGAGTCGGTGCGCATGTCAATCTGCTGCTCAACACTGCCTTCAGCAGCAATCATTGCTACGGCCACCTCTTGATTGACCACATCCTTGGCGGGTTCAGCCACAACCATATTGGCGGCGCTGATTACTGGTTGAGACAATTGTTGGGGGTCTTGGCCTTGAGTTCCTTGGTCTTGAAAACCTTGGTTTTGATACAGCTGCCACACACCCGCCACCATAGCCAAGCTGACCACTAAGCTCACTAAAGTAAGCGCTACCTTGCTGGGCTTGTTTTTGAACGATTGTTGGGACTTAAATTGCAGTTCGGGTCGAACAAAATCAGCCCCCTCTGGCTTATCGATGGCGATTGACGCTGGCTGACGCTTATCTAAATCTTGCAGCACTTGATTGATAAGACTCATAACAGATAACCCCAAGTTTGTGCCGTAGCGACAGCCGTCACCATTAAAAGAGCAAGTATCACGCCAACGCCCCAACCAGTGACAGGGCTTTCAGGCAGAAGCTGTGCATCCTGAGTATCGGCAATCGCTGCGATACAATGGCGGCTCAACACCTTAGCTTCTCCTTGGCTGTAACATAACAGCAAGCACTTGTGGGCGAGGATATTAATCAATCTTGGTATTCCCCTTGAAGCTTGGGTGAGCATTTTAATGTCTTTATCACTAAATAACGCATCGCCTTGATAGCCTGCGACGGCCAATCTGTGCTGGATGTAAGCTTGAACTTCATCCCACATTAATGGCCGCAGGCAATAACTAAAGCTAATCCTTTGCCTTAACTGACGAAATTGATGGGTTTGCAGCCGCTCATCAAGCTCTGGCTGACCAAAAAGAACCAGCTGAATGAGTTTACGTTGCTCAGACTCCAGATTGGTGAGCAATCGTAGGGCTTCTAGACTCTCATCCGGTAGTGCTTGGGCTTCATCCACCACCAAGACCACTTGTTTCCCACCTAGGCTTAATGCCAATAAACGCTTGGTTATCCAGTGAGTTAATTGCCGCTGATCTAACCCTGTCTGACATTTAAGCCCCAACTCGCAAGCAAGCGCCCAACGCAGCTCATCTGGGGTCAAATAAGGATTGGGTAGATAAGCGCTTTGATACTGTTTAGGTAGGCTATTTAGTAACTTGCGACACACTAAGGTCTTGCCTGTGCCCACCTCACCTGTGACCTTGATAAAGCCTTCGCCCCCTTCCAGAGCAACTTGCAACACTTGCAGCGCCTCAACATGGGGGATTAGGCCGAAAAAGAATCCAGTATTAGGGGTTAAGCCAAAAGGCAGTTGTGATAAACCAAAGTGCGCCAAATACATGGGGATTCAGCCTACTCGCTTTTGGGATACCAAAGATCCAGCAAATCTTTAGAACGCTTAAGCTCTTCTCTCCAGGTATCAACGCCTACCACAGTGGGCTTTAACATTATGATAAGCTCAGTCTTTTTCATTTGTTTCGAACGGTTAGTAAAGATTTCACCTAACAGAGGGATATCCCCCAACAAGGGCACTTTTGAGACCATTTCCACATTATCACTCTTCATCAGACCACCGATAATCACCACATCACCCGAGGCGGCGCGAATAACAGTATCAGATTCTCGGATTTCACTTTGCGCTAAGGGTAACTCTGACGATGAGCCATTAATTTGAATGTCTTTTATCTGTTCAGTGACCTTAATCACCGAAGGATGAACATGCAGCAACACATTACCCTCACTATCGATTTGTGGGGTCACATCTAAGGCTATGCCTGAGAAGAAGGGAGTCAATTCCACTTCAGGAGTCGTAATGGGGTTGGTGCCCGTCACTGTGGTTGAAGACACCTTAGTGACAAAGTACTCATCATTGCCCACCTTGATCACCGCTTTTTGATTATTGGAGGCCGTGACTCTGGGGCTTGAGAGTACGTCTACGTCCCCTTGGGTATCCAGTAAGCTTATCATGGTACTAAAATCGGTATTCTTGACACTCAGCGAAGTGACTCCACCGAGGACACTGGTAATACTGTTTGAAAGATTAGGGCCCTTGGCTGTGCCAAATTCGATATTTGTGCTATCGATATGACCTAAGACATTGTCCCATTGAATGCCTTGCTGATAGCCATCTGACAAGGTCACTTCGACAATTTTAGCCTCTAAAATGACTTGTCTTTGTAGATGAGTCTCTGCTGTTTCTAAGAAAGTGCGCACTTGCCTAATTTCATTGGGGTAGGCTCTGACTGTCACTAACCCCGCCTGAGGCGTGACCACCACTTGCCTGCCGCCATTGGTACTGCCCACAATGGAGACTAAGGTTTGTTGCAATTCGCCCCAAAAATCAGATTTAGTCACAGAGCGAATAAAGGTGCCATTAGACTGCTCAGAGCCGCTGCTGCTTGAGCCGCCACTGCCACTGTTACTGGAGCCAGAACCAGAACTTGAATTGGAGTTTGAGTTGGAATTATTGTTGCCATCTGAAACTCGGCCAGAGCTTACAGAAGTCAAAGATAGGCCTTCTCGCTCCATATATAAGTAATTTAATGGGAAGGTCTCGGTGCGCATGCCCGCAGGGAAAATACGCAAAATTCGCCCTTCACGGCTGACTTCATAGCCATAAAGGTCTTCAACAACCGCAATCACTTCTGAAAGCGTCACGCCTTTAAGGGACAAAGATAAACTGCCTTGCACCTCAGGGTGAACGGCCACACTAAAAGGCGTGCCCGTCACTAAGCTTGGGAAAAAGACTTTCGCATCGACGTTATTTGCTGCCACATCGAAGCGTTTTTCTTGGGGTAATAATGCCGGCGGTAAAATGCCGGCGCCGCTGAACTCGTTTTGCACATTACCAGGCATAGCCGCAGGGGGAGGGGTAACCTTAGCACTGGTTTGCAATGACTCATTGAGTGAGGCCTTGCTGGCTTTAGGATCGGGTCTATCTGTGGTTTGGCAAGCCAGTAAGCACAGGGATAGCAGCGGAGTTAAGTAGCGAATTGCTGTCATGTTATTATTATCCTATCACTCTGTTATCACTTGAAATAAAGTCAATTTTTTACCATCTGAAAAGGTGACATCCTTGTGGCCAATATGCACCAACTTAAGCCCTTCGATACGCTCTCCCACCTTAAGAATTTGATTATTAATCACGGCGTAGTTTTCACTGCCTTTAATAATGCTGCTAAGCACTAACCCAGATTGCGCCGCCTGACTGCCCGCAGCCACGACTTGGCCCGCTGGTAAGGTTGGATCACGTAAGACCTGACCATTGACGCTTGGAGTCATCAGCAGCAAAGCTGCTCCTATGCTCAAGTTGACGCTTGCCTTAGTCATGTTTAGCAACACTGATAAAGTCCTTATTAATGCTTAAGGTATAAAGCTCAAGTTCAATACTCGCCTTAGGGTGGCTAGCCACTTGATAATCGAGGCGTTTCCAATAGAGCTTATCTGGCATGGCTTCAACCGCCTTGACGAAGTTTAAGAAGGAAAAATAATCCCCTTCTAGGGTCAACTTGATGCCATGGCTGTATAAATTCAACTTGTTAACTTCTTCTGAGCCTAACAGAGCCTGAGGTGGCAGCGAGCTAAAGCCTAGCAGGGTTAACCCTTTTACCTGACTTAAGAGTTGTGCCAAGACCGCTGGCATATAATCCGCTGGGATCATATCCACCATTTGTTCGCTAAGTTCGGCATCCACAAATATCAGCTGTTGCTCTAGCATGGCAAGGCGCTGCTTATAATCGGCATCGGGATCTAAACTCAAGCCTTGTTGATACACAGCAATAGACTGAGACGCCATTTGATTGGAATGATGCAGCTCCTTTAAGTGCTGCGCCCTTTGCTGGTTATCCAACAACATAGGTTCAAGTAGCATAAAACAGCTAAATACGACTAACACTAAGCTCGCAAACCCGACCAAAACACGTTCACGCTGGCTTAATTCATTAAATTTGCTGGCTAACGCTTGCCACTGCTGCTTCATTTGGCCTCCCTGTTATCAGAACCGACCAATTTACTGCTAAGTTTAAAGGCTAAGGGTAACCCTTCCCCCCTGTCTAAGGTCATGGATGAAAATGCATAACCTGTTAAGATCTGACTGGATTTTAAACGCTCAATCCACTGGGGTATGTTCTGAGGTGCTTGGCCGAAACCTTCAAATTCATAGACACCTTCACGCACTGAAATACGGCTTAACCAGATGCTAGAGTCACTGACCGAGGCTAATTCAGTTAGCAGCTGGGAATAGCCTGGATTAACCACGGCATTGCGTTGTAATAATTCACCTTTTAGCCCTTGCTTTAAGCTCAATCTTTGCTCGGCTAATTGCAATTTATCCACCAGCGCTTGGCTGGGTTTACGGGCGGCAATTTCAAGCTCTAAGCGAGCTTTTTCGTCATTAAGTTCATCGGCTTGACTCTGGGCAAGGTAAATCTGGTCCATTAGCTTCTGTGACTCCCAAGAGAGCAAAGCCACGGCCAACAAACTTAGCAGCACAGTTGCCGCCAGTGCCAAGCTTAGCCGAGTAAAAGTCAGCCTTAATTTTGCGGGCAGTAAACTTGCAGAATACAGATTAACCCGTGACTTCATCAATTCAGTCTCCTTGCCTGCTCTGCCAAAGCAAATTTGGCTAACTGGATATCCATGCTGGCATGGGCCACGGCGGTGACTTTTTGGTTGAAGTTTGCCGACAATAACTGAGCCAACATTTGGCTTTCACCGTCCATGAGTAGCTCAATAGCCGCCACAGGAGCCTGCCTAAGTTGGCTTTCGAAATAATCCATAGAGCGCTGAATTTCAAGGCTTAAGTTATCCGCTAGGCCCATTTTAATTTCGTCACTCTGGGCCAAATGTAACTTGGTAAAGCCGCGCACACGGCGCTGCATCAACAGCTCACCGTCTTTCAAGACAGTTAATAATAATTCTTTATCGGGTAAGTGATTGACCACCAGATGTGCAAGAGAGTCGTTTAAGGACAAATTACTAAAAGCCAGCTCCTCTATACTTATCCCCTTGATGGTCAGGGCATTGTCCTCACAGGCTTTAGCTATTTGGCTGAGGAAGGTTTTGGAAGCGACCACCACATTGACTTTACCGACTACGGCTTTGGATTCAAAATAATCCAAATGAATGTTGGTCACAGGCTCAGAGACCATGTCTTTGACTGACCATAGCAATGCTTGGGTTAATTCATCATCTGCCACATTGGGTTTATCCGCAGTCACCAATTGATAGTACTGATTCGCCAGCACAATTTCTAATTTCGCGGCACCGAACTGGTGATATATCGCGGAAAAAGCCTTATGCCAATCCCCGTCCGAACACGGGAACGTCTGACTTTTTTCAACTTCATTGCCCTGCTCAGCTTGATAAACACATAGACTGGATTGGGTGATAAACACCCCTAAGGTCAGATCCGTTTTGCTGGTTTTCCAGAAAGAAAGTTTTCTCAAAAATCCTTCCACCATTCCAAGTTCCTGTTCCATATACTCTGCAAATCGATCGCAGCTCAGGCAAAATGCCTCTAAAACAGCCGACAGAGCCAGCAGAGTTTAGTCCCATAATAACCACTAATCTTTTAATTTTATAGAAAAATATCACCGTTTTTACCAGTGAATTTACTATAACATCTTTGCTCTATTTAGAAACATTCACAGTGTAATTAGCTTCTTGTACTTCACCGAGAAATTCACCTTGTGCGGCGCTCACACCTAAAATCTTTAAGGTTTGCCATTCTTCGAAGCTTGTTACTCCCTCGGCAAACACTTGCACTTCGGCGCGGTATAAACCGCCAATAAAGCTTCTTATAAATAATTGATTTTCTGAGCGTAAATGGATTTTTCGAATGATAGATTTATGCAACTTCACAAAATCAAAATCACATTCTTGGATATAATGTGTACCCACCACTTGTTGTCCTACGTGGTCGACACACAGTTTAGCGCCCATTTTTTTCAACATGTCTAAATGTGTGGTCAACTTGCTCTGGTGTTTAACAATAATATCTTCTGATATTTCAAAAATAAGCCGGGTGGCTAAAGGCCTGTGCTCTAATAATAGAGTCTTGAGCCAGCGCATAAAGGCGCGGCTAGTAAGAGAGTCTAAGCTTAAGTTCACACTGTAATTAGCTTGGCTTTGGGGCATTAAGGTAAAAAATACTCGCTCCAGCAGCTGCCGCTCAATTTGCGGCATCAGGCCGCACTTATTGGCCATGGGGATAAATAAGGTCGCGCGCACATCCTTGCCTTGATTATCACGAATACGGCTGAAGACCTCATGGTGATGTAGCGTATTATCGCTATCAAACACCCCTTGAGAAAAACTTATCACCCGCTTATTGAGTAAGCTTGATTCCAAGAAACTTCGCCAGCGCACCGAGCCTTTGGCAATCTCTTCATCCACCGCGCCCTTATCATACATAAACCAATTATTGCTTCTTTGTAACTGCGCGGCTTTAAGCGCCATATCGGCTTCTTCGAGCAATTGCTGTTGATTATCCCCAGCCCGATAAAAGGCGGCCCCTAAGTGGACGAAATTATCTTGATTAGGAAAATCTTTACCCGCCTGACTGATGCAAATTTTTAGCAATTTATTGGCCAGTGAGTCCGCCTCAGTTAACGACAGCTGAGGCACCACTATGGCGAACTGCTGAAAACTTCTGCGGCTAAAAATACTGTCCACATGCTCAGTTAAGGCCTGGTTCACACTGTTAACCAACTGGGTTAAGAAATCCGCAATAAACTGATCGCCTTTTTCTTGTTGAGCTATGTCCAGATCGGCAAAGTCAATAAGGTACATAGCCCCATGGGAAATCATCTGCTGATCTTGGCTGAGTCCATCGAGACGATTCACGAAAAATAGCTGATTACCTATGCGGGTTTGAGGGTCGAGAAACACATTGGAGCGAATAAATTTATCAAATCGGCCACGCTCTCGCTGAGCATCTTGTAACTGCTCCAACAAACGAGTCAGGGCACGATTGATAAGCCTAGGTTTGCCGCTGCCGGCACTGGCTAAGGCTTGCTCAAGCTTACCATCTAAGATGAGATGACTGCGCATCGCAAGCTCCTCGACCCCATCAAGCTCTTGGGCAAACCAGCGCTGACCGTAGAAGACGAGGGCAAAAATAGCGGCAAAACCTATCAATAACACCCAGTACTCTTGCCAACTTAACGCGTGTAAATAAAATGGCGCCACCAGCACAAGCTCCATACGCCAATGCCCGTCTAAGGCCTGTTTGTAGCGTACCCCCTGTTGCAGATTGGCACCATTATTGTAACTGTACCTAAGCTTATCGCCCTCAAATAAGCGAAACTCCACAGTGTGATAATTAGCCAAGAGCTGCGGTAACCAATGGGCCAACTGTGCTTGAGAACGCCCTTGTTCGTCATCTCGCTGTACTTGGTTAATGGCCGCGTTTTCTAAGTGGCTAAAGTGCTGCACTTGTTGGGTCATTAAGGTATTAAAATCTTTCACCTGTTGCTGCTGAAACTTGTAGGTGAGTTGAATAAAACTGATGCCGGCGCAAAGTAAAAATACACAGGCAACCGCCATCAGCGACAGTAGCCAAAAGCTAGTCAGTTTTTTTGTAAGAATTTTAGTGAGCTTCATCTCGCGGCTATCCTGGGGAATCTTATTCTTGTTATGGGTGCCTAAAGTGAGACTAACATATTGAACAATCCAATGAATACCATCTAACAGCAAAAAAGGAGCCTAGGCTCCTTTCAATTTATCTCACAGACTTTACAGCCGGCTTAATAATTTGGCATGTTTGTCAGCCGCGCAACCCCTGAATCTATTGCCGCTTGCGCCACTGCACGAGCCACATTGGGCAGCAGTCTAGGATCCATAGGCTTTGGCAGCACATATTCGGCGCCAAAACTTAATGAACTGACGTTAGGGTATGCTGCAAGCACGCTGTCAGGCACAGACTCTTTAGCGAGCTTGGCTATGGCATAAACGGCGGCAAGCTTCATTTCATCATTAATGCACGACGCTCTCACGTCTAAGGCGCCGCGGAAAATAAACGGGAAACACAATACGTTATTCACTTGATTGGGGTAATCACTGCGACCCGTGCCCATGATGAGATCTTTACGGATAGCGTGGGCAAGTTCAGGTTTAATCTCAGGGTCGGGATTCGAACAGGCAAATACCACAGGATTGGGCGCCATTAACGCAATATCCTCACCGGTAAGCAAGTCAGCACCGGATACACCTAAGAATACATCGGCATCCTTAATCACATCTTGCAAGGTGCGCTTATCGGTATTGTTGGCAAATAGCGCCTTATACTCGTTTAAGTCATCGCGGCGAGTGTGTATAACCCCTTGCCTGTCGAGCATATAGATATTTTCACGCAGCGCGCCACACTTAACTAACATGCTCATACAAGCAATTGCCGCAGCCCCTGCACCTAAACAGACAAAAATCGCCGTTTCAATTTTTTTATTTTGAATTTCTAATGCGTTAATCATGCCCGCTGCGGTCACTATGGCCGTACCATGCTGATCGTCATGAAACACAGGTACATTACAGCGAGCAATAAGCTCACGTTCTATCTCAAAACACTCAGGCGCCTTAATGTCTTCAAGGTTAATGCCGCCAAAGGTATCGGCAATGGCTTCGACCGTGTTGATAAAGCTTTCTGTGGTCAAGTGCTTAACTTGGATATCCGTGGAATCAATATTGGCGAAATGCTTGAACAATAATGACTTACCTTCCATCACAGGTTTAGAGGCCAAGGGGCCAAGATTGCCTAAACCTAAAATGGCGGTGCCATTAGTGATAACCGCAACCGTGTTGCCTTTATTGGTGTAACGGTAGGCGTCATCTGGATTGGCAGCGATTTCTCTCACGGGCTCTGCAACCCCTGGGCTATAAGCTAAGGCGAGATCATGGCTAGTTTGCGCAGGCTTAGTCAGGCAAACCGCTGTTTTACCTGGTACGGGGAATTCATGATAGTCGAGGGCTTGTTGACGAATATCTGACATTTTAACATCCTGAAATGCAGCAATTAATATGAGGGAAGTCTTAATATATAGCCAGTGCAAGCCAAGCTTGCTACTGAGGGCCTTTAAGATACGCTAAACATCGGGCTTTATAAATCAAAAAATCAATAAAACCCACTGGTCACATTTGTTTAATAGTGCTGGCCTTAGCTTAGCAAAGGCTGCTATGCATCACATTAGAAATCAAACACTTAAAGGATGTAGTTTTATAACAAGATCCGACCGTGAAAATGACAGTTTTGTTTGAATACTGGCTGGAAATGTTGTTTAAATAACAAGATATTGACTTTGATGGCCAAAATATAACTCTGCCGAATGGGCTCACAGCCTTATCAAAAAAAATCCAACAAAAAAGGCGCCCTAGGCGCCTTTTCTATGCAGAAGTAATGATTACTTCTTGCCAAGTATACCGAAACGCTTGTTGAACTTGTCGATACGACCACCAGTGTCAACAACTTTCTGAGTACCAGTGTAGAATGGGTGACATGCACCACATACGTCCAAATGCAAGCTCTTACCAGCAGTTGAATTTACTTTGATGATGTTGCCACAAGTACAAGTTGCGGTGATTTCTGCGTACGTTGGGTGAATACCTGGTTTCATTTTGGGATACCTTAATTGAAGGCCATGTCGCTCTTCCAACCCGAAGTCGGACACCACATGAAGTTAATAACTGAGTGTTTTAGGCGCGCAATAATACAGTAAGCCCCCATGGCAAACAAGTAGAATTTATCAGCGATAGCGCCAAGTCTGGCCAAGCGGTTGCGCCTAGCGCTAACCCTTAGCAATCCCATCAGTTCCCTTGCGCTTTACGCTTATTCTCTTTGACTAACTGGGCTTTAGCTAATTGGATTTCAAACTTAAGGATATCTATGTCTTTATCCAAATATTGACTTAACTCAGTACGTGTCGGGCAAATCAGCTCGGCATCCACCATCAAACGTTGAATATCGCCGCCGGCAAATGCCTGGGGATTGCTATTATAGATGGCTAGCATGGCACCATATATATTCACTCGCCAACTGGGAGCGTAATGGTTAGCAATGCGCCAAAGCGTCTGCCCCGCCTCATAGGGTAAGCGGCAAATGCCTTGACTCCCAGGGGCTTGAGCCTCAGGAGCTGGGTTAACTTTGCTTGCCTCTACCGCAGGCTTATCTGAGGATGCTGTGTTCATTTCAATAGTGGGTTCAGGGGTTTGGGTCTTCACCGCCTTGGCCTTGACGTCTTTGACACTATTGCTGGCGAAACGGCTGACAGATGAGGCGGGATTTTGTGCCGCCTGAGCCTTCACACCGGCAATACTTTGGCTAATGGCTTTTGATTGCACTAAGGTGGCACTCTTTTCTGAATGAGGCGAATCGAACAAGGGCAGCTCAAGATAAGTATTCCAGTTGCCTCTGCGATATCTTTGCACTATTAATTTCGCTTGCTTATCCGTCACCTCTTCGGTGCCTGTCACCATCAAGAGATAGTTATTAATGGGCCTAACCATCAGCTGTTCTTGTTGTTTATCGCTGCCGTGCATTTGCTGCACATAAAAGGCCAATTTAGAGACTTCATTCTTGTCCGCCACCAGATTCACTTTTAATTGCGGATGTTGTCCTAACTCAGATTGACGACTATTGATACTGACATGGTCGACATTGGCCTCAACGGGTAGAAGGTATAGACAGGTATAAACTAGAAATAAGGTGTTAAATATAAATCCTTTATGCATCTATCTCGTCCTATTGATTAGTTATTCTTATAAGTTGCAATTCAAGCCGTGCTATTTAGCACACAGCGGCCTCTATTTATAACCTAGGGCATTAAGGTTACACTGACACAAAATTCACCACGAAATCATTTTATGCCTGTGTTTGTTGAACTCGCCTTACCCGTCCCCATGCGACAAAATTTTACCTATCGCGTGCCAGAGACAATAAAACAAACACTGCACATCGGCCTTAGAGTCAAGGTGTCTTTTGGGCGTCAGCAATTAATTGGACTTATCACGGCGATAAGTGATGAGTGCTCATTGCCTGCCACGCAAATTAAATCCATTAGCGCCATTTTAGACCATGAGCCTATATTACCTACAGCACTTTATAAATTAACCCTTTGGGCAGCAAGATATTATTTCACCAGCCAAGGGCAAATGCTCAGTCAGGCACTGCCGGTTGCTTTGCGAAAAGGCGCAGACACGCAAGGGCAAGACATCACCCGCTTTGAACTCACAGACTCAGGTAAACAACTCGAACCCATCAGTTTAAAACGTGCCCCTGCCCAAAAAAAGTTGCTGGAAATACTGCAACAAGCGCCAAGCCTAGGCCTGAACCAAGATGAATTTACTGCCTTAGGGCTCAGTAAGCCAGCCTTAACAGCCCTTGAGACCAAGGGCTGGTTGCAGCGAGTCCAAGTGCAATTGAACGTCGATTTAAGCTGGCGTGAGGCGCTAAATCTAGGTGAAGCGCCCCATAAGCTTAATAAACAGCAAGCTGTAGCCGTGGCTGTACTCACCCAGCAAACGGGCTTTGCCTGCACCTTACTGGAGGGCATCACAGGCTCTGGTAAGACAGAAGTGTACTTGGCTATGATAGAAACTCAGCTTAAGCAGGGTAAACAAGCCTTAGTGCTAGTGCCTGAAATCGGTTTGACGCCGCAAACCATTAGTCGCTTTAAGCGCCGTTTTAAGGTGGATGTGGCGGTTATCCATTCAGGCCTGACTGACAATCAAAGATTAGATGCCTGGCGCATGGCCCGCTGCGGTCAAGCCGCCATCATCATAGGCACCCGCTCGGCGCTGTTTACCCCCATGGCTTATCCTGGGGTTATCATCTTAGATGAAGAACATGATGCCAGCTTTAAGCAGCAAGAAGGGGTGCGTTATCACGCCCGTGACTTAGCCGTGATGCGGGGCCAGTTGGAGAATATCCCGGTCATTTTAGGCACGGCGACCCCCTCACTGGAGAGCTTGCAAAATGCCTTAAGTGGCCGTTACAGCCATTTGGAACTGGGCGAGCGCGCCGGTGCGGCGCAAAAAGTAAAACAAGGCATCATAGACATTCGCAGCCAACCGCTAAAATCAGGCATGTCGACGTCCTTAATCAACGAGATGCGCATGCACTTGGATGCCGGCAATCAAGTATTGTTGTTCCTGAATAGGCGCGGCTTTGCTCCCGCGCTCTTGTGCCATGAATGCGGCCATTTACATGAATGCGACCGCTGCGATGCCTATTTTACCTTGCACCAAGGCCTTAATGAGATTTGCTGTCACCATTGTGGTAATCAATACGCCATCCCTAAACAGTGCCACAGCTGCGGCAGTAGCATGCTTATGGGTCACGGCATAGGCACAGAGCAATTAGAAAAAGCCCTAGAGAAAGAATTTCCCCAGCACAAAGTGGTGCGCATCGACAGAGACACCACTCGCCGCAAAGGCTCGCTTGAAAAACAACTGGCAGGCATTCATAAGGGGGAGTACAAGATCTTAGTCGGCACCCAGATGCTGGCCAAGGGCCATCACTTCCCCGATGTCACCTTAGTGGGGCTTTTAGATGTGGATGGCGCGCTATTCAGCGCAGATTTTAGGGCCCCAGAGCGCTTTGGCCAGCTCTATACCCAAGTCTCTGGCCGCGCGGGCCGCGCCGACAAGCCTGGTAAGGTATTGCTGCAAACCCGTCAGAGTGAGAACGTCATCTTGAGGGATTTATTGCGCCAAGGGTACGGTGACTTTGCCCGTGGCCAACTCAAAGAGCGCCAGCTGGCGCTATTGCCACCGGCCTGGAACATGGTGCTATTACGGGCCGATGCTCACCTCGCCGAAGATGCGGATAACTTCCTCAGGCAAGTGGCTAAATTATTGCCCCAAGATAATGAATTTGAAGTGATTGGCCCCATGCCAGCGCCACTGGATAGAAAAGCGGGACGCTATCGCCGCCAGCTTATTTTCCAAGCCAAACACAGACAAAGACTGCAACAAGAATTTGAGCTGGCGCTGCCTCAGATAGAAGCCCTGCCAGAAGGACGCCGCTGCCGCTGGAGTATTGACCGGGATCCACAAGATTTAATGTAAAAAAACCGATAAAAACCCAGTTCGCCATAGCTATTAGGTCTATAAAACGGCTAAAATACGCGGTTCGTCGACATCATTCCTTTAATAAGTTAGTGCTAACAAACGCCCATGAAATCACATATTGAATCTTTATTAGAACAAACTATCGAATCCTTTAAAAATCAAGGTATTGTGCCAGCCGATTTTCAAGCTCGCATCCAGGTCGATCGCACTAAAGATAAAACCCATGGGGATCTAGCCACTAATTTAGCCATGATGCTCACCAAGGTTGCCGGTAAAAATCCCCGGGAACTGGCGCAGCTTATCATAGACAATTTGCCGCCTTCGTCACACGTGGCCAAGGTTGAAATTGCCGGCCCAGGTTTTATTAACTTTTTCATCGATGACAACGCCTTAGCCACGCAGTTAGAGCAAGCCCTCAACGACGAACATTTTGGCATCACCTTGCCCGAGCCACAAACCATAGTGGTAGATTATTCCTCGCCAAACCTTGCCAAGGAAATGCACGTCGGCCATTTACGCTCCACCATTATCGGTGACAGTGTGGTGCGCGCCTTAGAATTTTTAGGTCACAAGGTCATACGTCAAAACCACGTGGGTGACTGGGGCACCCAGTTTGGTATGCTGCTGGCCTACATGGAAGAGCTGCGCGCCGCCAATGGCGAACAAGCCCAATTAGAATTATCCGATTTGGAAACCTTTTATCGCGCCGCCAAATTGCGTTTCGATGAGTCCACTGACTTTGCCACCCGTGCACGTCAACTCGTGGTTGCCCTGCAATCCGGTGATGAATATTGCAATAAACTGTGGCAAGAATTTAACGACATTTCCCTCAGCCATTGCCATGACGTTTACGAGCGTTTAGGGGTGAGCTTAACCCGCGCCGATGTTCACGGTGAAAGTGCCTACAATGCCGATCTTGAGCAAGTGGTTAAAGATTTAGATGCCAAAGGCTTACTCAGCGAGAGTAATGGCGCCAAAGTGGTGTTCCAAGAAGCGTTTCGCACCAAGGAAGGCGAGCCACTGCCTGTCATTATTCAAAAGGCCGATGGCGGCTACTTGTATGCCACTTCAGATTTAGCGGCTATGCGTTACCGCTCTAAAGTACTGAAAGCCGATCGCGCCTTGTACTTTGTGGATTTACGCCAAGCATTGCATTTCCAACAAGTATTTAGCCTGGCAAAACTGGCAAAATTTGTACGTAAAGACATGCAGTTAGAGCACAATGGTTTTGGCACCATGAACGGTGAAGATGGTCGTCCGTTTAAGACTCGCTCTGGTGGTGTGGTTAAGTTAGTCGACTTACTCGATGAAGCCAACAATCGCGCCTTAGAGCTAGTGCGCAGCAAGAATCCAGACATGGATGAAGCCACCTTGACTGAAATCGCCCGCGTGGTCGGCATAAGCTCAGTGAAATACGCTGATTTGTCGAAGAACCGCACCAGTGATTACATCTTCAGTTTCGAGCAAATGCTAAGCTTTGAAGGCAATACCGCGCCTTACTTGCTGTACGCTTACACTCGCGTCGCGGGCATTTTCAAGCGCGCCGAAGACATAGATTTAACTGATGCCAAGATAGTGTTAGAGCACGATAAGGAAAAGGAGCTGGCCACCAAGCTCGCCCAATTTGGTGAGACACTGTACAAGATGACCGACAAGGCGCAGCCGAATATGCTGTGTAACTATTTGTATGAGTTAGCAGGCGCCTTCTCAAGTTTCTACGAAGCCTGCCCAGTACTGGCAGCCGATACCCCAGCACAACAAGGCAGCCGTTTATTGCTGGCAAAACTCACGGCCAACACCCTTAACAAGGGACTTTCACTCCTTGGTATTGAAACCTTAGAGCGGATGTAACCATGAGCCGCGACTACGCAAACCGCAAACCCGGTGGCGCCAAAGCGCGCCAGTCTAAGAAAAAGTCAACTCAAGGGGCAAATGTGCCCTTTGTGCCGTTAGTCTTGGTAATACTGCTGCTAGCTGGCTTTGGTTATTTTCTTTGGAGCATCAATGGCAGCGCGGGTGATACGCCTGCAGCCACTAAAGCCCCAAAAGCGAGCGCGGCCCAAACTAAAACCACAGAAAAAATCACAGAAAAAGCCAAACCTAAGAAAGACCCCAATGCCCTGCCGCCTAAGCCGACAGAGGAATGGACTTATCTTAAAGAGCTTGAAAACAAGAGTGTCGAGGTGGATATCCCCGCCGACGCCATGGTGTCAGCAGGGCCTTATCAGATGCAGTGCGGCTCATTCAGGCAAGAGTCTCAGGCCAATCAAATGAAAGCCATGATCGCCTTCCAAGGCATCAATGCCGAAGTGCGTAAGTCTTCAGGCACTAACGGCATTTGGTATAAAGTGATCTTAGGCCCCTACGACAATAAGCGCGCCGCCGAACGCAACAAGCACACGCTGCAAAACGCCAAAATCAACGGCTGCCAAATCTGGCTGTGGCAGTAGACAGTCGCTGGAAAACCGCCGCGAGGCTAACAGCTAAAACAAAAAACGCCCAAGCTAAAACCCAAAAGCGCTAACCTCAGGTTAGCGTTTTTTATGCTGGGTAATTTTTATGCTAGGTAAATAGCCGCTTAAGCAAACAAGGCCGTTCATTCACCCTGATACCCCGCCGAACAAAGCTCGCCATGGTTCACCTTTTCAGTTTTTGTGGGCCCATTAGCCTTAAAAGATTACAGCCTATCTTTGCAATCGGGCTATATTTCCAGAACTCAAGCCAAACTCATTTGTAGACAAAACCTTGTTAGATTTTTAGCTCTAATTCGTGAGTTTGGGATTACTAAAAGTATGGAAAAATCCCATTGTTTGACCTATGTTTCTTGCTTCGGTTGATAATATTAACTATGAACAAATGAACTTTAAATTAACAATTTTCATTGTTATGCGCTTAGATCCTTGAATCTAGTTTGTACATATCTTTGATAGTCTTTATTGTCTAATATGCGATCACTTGAAGGGTTGAACCTTATGAAGAATTCTTTCTCATTATGTAAAACGGGAAATGGAGAGGGTTTTACTTCTACAATTAGAACAAACAAATTTCTACCAACTTCTTCAAGAGACCATTCAACCAAATTAGAAATCTTTGCACCTAAAGCGGCTTTAACAGTATCTTTGAATTTAAGGACGAATTTGTCTTGATTATAGCCTACATATGATAAGTCCTTTTCTAATCCAAGTATTTTCCCATTATCATCAACACCTACAAGTAAGGTTCCACCTTTTGAATTCAAAAAGGCTGAAATTGTCTTAGTGCATTGATATTTTAGTACTTTACTGCGCTCATCATTGTTAACATCATAATTAAATGATGACTTGAACTCGAGTTGTT
Organism: Shewanella denitrificans OS217; assembly: GCF_000013765.1. Classification (NCBI taxonomy): domain Bacteria; kingdom Pseudomonadati; phylum Pseudomonadota; class Gammaproteobacteria; order Alteromonadales; family Shewanellaceae; genus Shewanella; species Shewanella denitrificans. The sequence continues at coordinate 4,004,362 of NC_007954.1, forward strand.
TGCCCTCTTTTTCTTGAACAAGGTGAAGTATTTTTATGGCATTTGAACCGTACTTATCAATGTTAATACTAAGTATTTTATTAAGACGGCTCGCATCCGAATGACCTCCAGTAGCAAATATTGAGGCAGCATTGTCGACAACATCTTTTATCTCTTGAGAACCTAATGGATACTTTGAGCAAATGTTGCTTACCTTTCTAAAGCCCTTCACGCAAAGTTTATAGTAGTTTGGTACGCATTCTTCATAATGGCCGCCGCTGTCTATGTGCATTATCAGCGCATCAATATTCGCTTTGCTTCCATCAAGTAAAACATTAAGGCAAAGCCTAGAAGCATCATTAATCCAATTTTGTAGGGATACTGGAAAAAGTTTATCATAAGGAAGAACAATCGAACCTTTGATTGCCAAATATGCCTTATAAAAATGCGGATACTGATGAACATTTTCAGATATTGCAGCCCACATAAAACGTCTCTCGCGAATAGCAAGAAGTAACTTCCATTCACAGTAAAAAAAATGCAATTTGGGATTGGATAAGATTTGCTCAAATTCTGTTAGGAATCGTCTTGCACTCTCTGTTTCGAATGATGCCATCTTCATTACCTTTGTGCCTAAGCTACACTGCTAGTATTAAAAATATCAGTAAAACAAAAATCAAACAAAAATCTGGTCAGCCATTGTAGAACAATAACATAATCCAGTTTCGACATGTGCTCAAGTGCGATTGTGAGAGTTTGTTGCTAGAAAGCAGATATCGCAGGAGTGTAATTTACTCATCGACACACGTAAATACCTATATGGACACCTCACTTAATTCAAGCGATATTATTGAGCAACAGTGGGTAAAACTGCATACGTATATCCGGCCTGTTTATGAGAAAGTATTATTCTCTGGCCCTAATGAGTACCGCGCCTTTGTAGCTTATCGTCCCTACGGGTTTATACGCTCCCGTGTACTTTCTCAGCATTGGCAAAGGCCGGTTTTACCTGTTACTTCATTACACTTCATCGCATCGTTGGATGTGTTATTACTAAACTCTTTCTAATTAGCTCTGTATTCTGTTTGGTTGTACAACATTGACCAAATTATTCGTGCTAGTTTATTGGCTACGGCAACAGCGGCCTTGTGCTTACCTCGACGCTCAATCAACTTTTTCGCCCACACTGACATACGGTCAGTGCTATTTCCGACATAACGTATGATTGACCAAGCTCCCTGGACAAGAAGCCGCCTTAGGTAGTTATTTCCACGCTTAGTTATTTTGCCTAGTTTTTGCTTACCGCCACTTGAGTACTCTCTTGGAACAAGTCCCAAATTAGCAGCAAAGTGACGACCATTATGATATTGCGCACCGTTGCCAGCAAAGGCGACCGCAGCTGTTGCTGTAATTTCTGCAACACCTTTTATGCCCATTAACCGATTGGTCTGATGATTCAATTTAGCTTGGCTTTTGATATTTTTTTCTAAGTTTTTAATGGTTCTATCCACTTGCTTCCACTCTTCTAAAAGAGCTTGAAAATGTTGTCTGGCGATTTCAGTTAAACCGCTGTCAGCATTTTCTAAGAGCTCTGGTATCGCCAGTTTTAGCCGCTCTTTACCTTGGGCGATAACTACGCCGTATTCATTTAATAATCCTCTTATTTGGTTTATTAAAGATGTACGATTCTCTACATTCCGCTCACGGATCCGATGAGCTAGGATCATATCAGTTTGCTCAAGCGTTCTGGGCTGCACAAAAGTGAGATTAGGTCTTAATGCTGCCTCACATATGGCAAATGCATCATTTCGATCATTCTTATTGCCTTTAACAAAAGGTTTCACATGCTGTGGTGGTATGAGGCGAACTTCGAAGCCTTTAGTTAACAGCTCTCGCCCCCAATAGTTCGAGCCACTACAAGCTTCCATAGCAATGATGCTATCGGGGTATTTAAACAGAAAAGCCATCAATTGTGAGCGCTTTAGAGCTCGGTTGAAAACCGACTTCCCTGCTTGGTTAATACCACAAACTTGGAAGACATTTTTTGCTAAATCAATTCCTATTAGTGTAACTTTCATATTGGACACCTTTTGTTAGTTATTGAACGCACAAATTCAATATGGCGCAAATGACGCCGATTTAACAAGAGGTGTCCATCCCATCATCCCTGTAGCTCGCTTCGACGTCCTGTCTCAGACGGTCGCCTCGCAAACACTCATGGCTCACCTCATAAATTTGAATGTAACCTTCTAATTTTTAAAATCCAGAACCATTCCTATGTTCACTTTTAACAGTACAGTCAAAGACTGCACCAACTCCCCTCGAAGTTGCCGAAATACGACGATTAAAATACCGTGCAACCATCAGGGATGATGGTTAAGGCTCGTTGGGCACAGGGATGTGCCGTCGAGCCGTTAGGTATTTTCTTCGTCGGATGAGGATCAACAACTTCGCGGGCGGCACAGGGGTGTTCCAAGAGGGGAGAATGCTGTTGTTTTCCCCTCTTGGCCAGTGCAGAGTGGAACCCTGCGACTTTGATCCAAACGAAGTTTGGACATCTTGCAAACAAGCTTTGGGGCAAAAAACAAGTTAACTCTAACATACAGGCTTACTATGGCTTTCGCTCTTCGACACGCAGCACTTTTGATTTTAACAAGAGTGGTCCCTGTATGCTCGACTGCCCCGTCCATGGGGCAGACGGTCGTCTCGCAAAAACTCATAGCTCACCTTTGTAGCATTAGCGTAACCTGTTAGCTCTTAAAGTCTAAACCTACGCCTATGTTAACCTTAACAGTACATTAACAGGTTGCACCAACTCCCCACGACGTTAATCCAAACGAAGTTTTGACATCTTGCTAACACACTTTGGAGCAAAAACTTGTCAGCACTTAGTCATCATCCACATGCAGGAGCATGCTGACTTTTATACCTAAATGGCAACGCTGCTGCTAATGGGAAGGTGTCAGGGCAGCAGGGAGACTGCCCCAAACCCATAGAGACATATTGTTACTGGAAAAGAGTCGCCGCCACTCTTGTTTTTTAGCCTGTCATCCCCATATCTGTGTTATCTACCAACTTTACCTAGCTGCAACGGCTGACTTTTTTAAGCCTGATGTTCAAATGCTTGAGCCGTTGATGTTTACCTAAGAGGAATTAACGTGACCACTATCGTATCAGTACGCCGCAATAACCAAGTCGTCATCGCAGGTGATGGCCAAGTCTCCCTTGGCAACACGGTAATGAAAGGCAATGCCCGTAAAGTGCGCCGTCTGTACCACAATAAGGTATTGGCAGGTTTCGCTGGCGGTACCGCAGATGCATTCACTCTGTTCGAGCGCTTCGAAGCTAAGCTTGAAATGCATCAAGGCCATTTACTGAAATCGGCGGTGGAACTGGCCAAAGATTGGCGCACCGACAAGATGCTGCGCAAGCTCGAAGCCATGCTAGTGGTTGCCGACACTGAAGCCTCGCTTATCATCACAGGTAATGGCGATGTGGTGCAGCCAGAACACGATCTTATTGCCATAGGTTCAGGCGGTAATTATGCCCAAGCCGCGGCACTGGCGTTATTGCAAAACACCGAATTAAGCGCGCAAGAGATTGCCGATAAGTCGTTGACTATCGCAGGCGATATTTGCGTTTTCACTAACCAATTCAAAACCATCGAACAGCTTGATTATTAAGTCGAGCCAGAGGAATACTTATGTCTGAGATGACACCTAGGGAAATCGTCCACGAGCTCGATGCCCATATCATAGGCCAAAATAAGGCCAAACGAGCGGTTGCTGTGGCGCTGCGTAATCGCTGGCGCAGAATGCAGCTAGCCCCTGATTTACGCCAAGAAGTCACCCCGAAAAATATCCTTATGATAGGCCCAACTGGTGTGGGTAAGACGGAAATTGCCCGTCGTCTCGCCAAGCTTGCTAACGCACCTTTTATCAAGGTTGAAGCCACTAAATTTACCGAAGTGGGCTACGTGGGCAAAGAAGTCGAACAGATCATTCGCGATCTCACCGACTCTGCAGTAAAGATGACCCGCGAGCAGCAGATGAAAAAATGCCGTTTTCGCGCCGAAGAATTGGCCGAAGAGCGCATCTTAGATGCCCTCTTGCCTAAAGCCAAAGAAGACTGGGACAGCGAAAAGAAAGACGATTCAGGCACTAGACAGATTTTTCGCAAGAAACTCCGTGAAGGTCAGCTAGACGATAAAGAAATCGACATCGATATCGCCGCGCCGCAGATTGGCGTTGAAATCATGGCGCCTCCTGGCATGGAAGAAATGACCAATCAGTTGCAAGGGTTATTCCAAAACCTAGGTCAGAGCACTTCTAAGCGTAAGAAACTTAAAATTAAAGATGCCTTTAAACAACTGATTGAAGATGAAGCGGCAAAGCTTGTGAATCAAGAAGATCTTAAAGAGCAGGCCATAGATCTGGTTGAACAAAACGGCATCGTCTTCTTAGATGAAATCGACAAAATTTGTAAGCGCGGCGAAACTTCGGGACCAGACGTATCCCGTGAAGGGGTGCAACGTGATCTACTGCCATTGGTTGAAGGCTGTACGGTAAGCACGAAACACGGCATGGTGAAAACCGACCATATTCTGTTTATCGCCTCTGGTGCATTCCAGATGTCAAAACCCTCGGATTTGATTCCTGAGTTACAAGGCCGTCTGCCCATTCGCGTGGAGTTAGACCCTTTAACCGCCAATGACTTTAAACGCATTTTAACCGAACCAAATGCCTCATTAACCGAGCAATATATTGCACTAATGGCCACTGAAGGCGTAACCATCTCCTTCCTTGAGTCGGGGATAGACAAGCTTGCAGAAGCCGCCTGGCAAGTGAATGAGCGCACCGAAAACATTGGTGCCCGCCGTTTGCATACCGTGATGGAAAAGCTGATGGAAGACATCTCTTTCGATGCCTCAGATAAGTCCGGCAGTGCTTTTGTTATCGATGCTGACTATGTCACCGAGCATTTAGATACCTTAGTGCAAGATGAAGACTTGAGCCGCTTTATTCTGTAATGCTAGGTTCTAGGTTCTAGGTTCTAGGTTCTAGGTTCTAGGTTCTAGGTTCTAGGTTCTAGGTTCTAGGTTCTAGGTTCTAGCAGAATATGACAACAAGCAGAGTACATTGGGTAAAGCAAAGTGGCATAAAATCGCTTTGCTTTTTCTATAATGAGTTAATAATGCCACACTAACCAGTGAGCCCAGCGTGAATACACACATTCCTAAGGTGGTTGGCCTTAAATTTAAGCGCCAATCTAGGTTGCTTCAGGTCAATTTTGATGACAATCAAAGCTTTGACATAAGTTGTGAGTTACTTAGGGTCTACTCCCCGTCGGCAGAAGTGCAGCAACATGGCAGCCCAGTGTTGGTCACTCATAAGAAAAACGTCAATATCAAGGCCATAGAAGCCGTGGGGAATTACGCGGTAAAACTCGTATTCGATGATGGACACGACACAGGCATTTACAGCTGGGAAGTGCTCTATCGTCTTGGCAGCCAACAAACACAGCTGTGGCAAGACTATCTTGCCCGCCTCAAAGCCGAACACGGTTCACGAGAAGGGCTTATACCAATCACATTAATTATGTGATCTATCAGAGCGCCTCAAGCTTTTCAATTCAAGGCGCATTAATGCAGTAAGGGTTATTCCCTTTCAAACCTCATTCTTACACAGGAATGCAACGATGAAGTGGAACGCTTGAGACGCTCCCAAGGGGCGGGTTTCAAAGGGGATTTCTCTGCGTTGAAGACTTTTGACATAGCACCACTATGCCTTCAAGCCTGTGCCTTGATTAATCTCCTTTGAATTCCCGCTGAATGACCAAATAATTAATACGATTGGTATTATACCCATGGCGGTCCAATACCGCTAATGTGGTAGAATTGGCTTCTGCGTTATTTTAACCATCACCATAACCAAACAAGGTATTGCAATGAACCCGATTATTGCCATCTTAAAAGAACACAATGTCAGCGACGCTAGCATTAATCAGCTATTTCAAACCCTGACTGAAAATCCACTAATGGCGATGAATGCTATTACTCAGTTAGGGATCCCCGCGGAAAAACTACAGCAATTGATGGCCTTAGTGATGCAAAATCCAGGATTAATCAAGGAAGCCGTACTTGAACTTGGGTTGGATTTCTCTAAAGTCGAAGCGGCTAAGGCCCAGTTACAAAAGTAACTGCTGTGCCCAAGCTGTAACAAAATGGCCAGTCTCTTAAGGATTCTGGCCATTTTGTTATTTATCTTTCCACAGGCAAAATTACTTGGGATCAAGTTTCTCGATATAGAGAATAATTTCGCCGACTTTAACACCAAATTTAGTCATATCCGTCTTGTTAAATAAACGTTTATCGTCCATTAAATACATCCAATCATCTAAGCTTATCTGGTAAGTGCTGCCGTCAACCTCAATATTCATCTCGTATTGCCAAAATAGTGCCGAACCCTGAGTGCGGCCCCTAGCGGTACCCAGAATATCGCTGGCAGTGCCTGTGTAACTATTATTCGTTTCACGCACTAGCTGCCATATCCGGGTCATTTTCTCGCCATCGTCGAATACAAACCATTCTTTTATTTCGCCTTTATCGCCCTCCCAATGGGCTATTAAGTCAACCTCAAAACGGCGCAATAGCTTACCACTGCGATCGAATACCATGCCGTAGGCTTTGAGCTTACCTTCAAAAAATTGCTCTAGTTTTAATTCAGGAGAGGTGTTTTTATAGTCATCTAAACCGGCTGAGCCACAGGCACTCAGTAATAACAAAAAACTTAATAAGATTATTTTCTTCATGAGGTTAACCCTAGCAATTGTGCTCTAAGTTTTGGTTGAGAAGTCTGTTGAGATAACCAGATCGATAAAAATGCAACGCCAAAGTCAGTATCCTCTACCCCACCTATGGCTTGTTCGCCAAGGTAGAACTGGCTCTCACCTGCTGGGCTAATGACCAAGGTTAATACATCACCGGGGGCAACATCGGGCCAAATAACATTTAATGAAGTTAGCCAAGGTTGGATGCTGGCCTGATCATAGCCCAAGTGCAGCCATTGATCTTCGGTGGCATCGAGCAAGTCTTGCTTATCAATTTGCTTGAAATACTCAATCCGCAGAGCGGTTTCTTTGCTTGGGGTTAAATACGCCTTAGCATCACGCTTAACCGCGGCCGATAAGCCGCTATCTAGGCTATAAAATTCTGCCCGATACAAGCGCCAAAACAAAAAGCTCATTTCTCCAGCCCCCAGTTTATGCATCTTGTCCACCACAGTAGCTGATGTCATTGAGCTAAACAGCACAAGCAGTAACAGGTATTTATACATAGGACACCTCCATCTGTTGACTAACCTTGAGCTATCGCCCTGCGTTAACCACTAGTGACTTGCGTGATTGCTAAACGCTCGAGTTACCAATAATTGATGACAATAAATCAGCCAAGGTAGCAATAAGGCCCATACGCACATTAATATGGCTAACAACCAAGGGGTTTCAAGGCTGGTTTCAAGGGCGCCAGCCTGGATGCCCGCCCAGTAACTGCTGGCCCCGCCAATGGAGCCCAATAGCATCTGTATCGGTACACTCACCCGGGTTACCCAGAGTAAGCTGTGATTTAAACTGAGTATGAAAAAACACCACAAGAGCAATAGAAACAAGGGAAATATCCCTTGCCCGCCACTGAAGACCTCAAAGTGCATCATCAACTTATCCACACATATCCCAATTGGCACTAAGAGGGTCAACTTGGCATCTGCCTTGGGCGTGGGAGAGAAGTAAAAATGCAGTGCCAACAGCAAGACCATAATCCAAGGTGCTTGAGTCGGATAAAATGCCGCACTAAACCAGGCGCATTGAAATAAAAGCAGATTAAGCGGCCAAAATGGTTTCATATTGATCCCTTGCCTTTCAAGTGCCTATTGGTGATAAGAGCCAAAGCTAATAATTGACAATGTCAGCGTCATTCTTGCTTACAAAACGCGGCTTACGAGCCACAAGATGATGAGTACTTATCACTCGCTCTCGAAAAGCCCCTTCGCAATAGCTGAAATAAAACAGCCATAGGCGTTTAAACTCTTCGCTATAGCCAAGGCTTTTAAGCTCGTCCCAGCTATCTTCGAAGGCTAACCGCCAATCATGCAAGGTTCTGGCATAATGCAGGCCAATATCTTGTATTTCGTGCACCACGAGATCGGTACGCTCTGCAAGCTGGGCTGTCATCACGGCAATTGAGGGTAAGCAGCCGCCTGGGAAGATATATTTTTGTATGAAGTCGACCCCTTTTCTGTACTTGTCATAGCGGCTATCGGCTATGGTAATGGCTTGAATTAACATCTTGCCACTGGGCTTTAACAGCCCTGAACAAGTTTCAAAAAAGGCGCCTAAGTATTCATGACCCACGGCCTCGATCATTTCGATGGACACCAACTTGTCGTATTCCCCTGAGAGCTTACGATAATCCTGTTTCAGTAAAGTGATCTTGTCTGTTAAGCCTAAGGCAATGATCTGTTGTTGAGCGAAGGCAAATTGCGCCTCTGAAATCGTAGTGGTGGTAACCTTACAGCCATACTCTTGCGCCATAAAAATGGCCAAGCCGCCCCAACCTGTGCCGATTTCTAATACATGTTCACCCTCAGCCAATTCAAGGCGCTCACAGATGGTGCGCATCTTATTCTGCTGAGCTTGGCTCAAAGACTGAGCTTGCTCGTTATAAATAGCGCAAGAATACAACATGCTGTTATCTAAAAAGCGCTCATAAAGTTCATTGCCAATATCATAATGAGCTAGAATATTTCGCTTAGAACCCTGTTCCGTGTTGATATTTTTTCGCTTTATCAAGAGGTTTTTCAATTTAGCTAACCACTGCATTTTACTCTCTAAGGCATCTAGCTGAGCTTGGTTTCTAGCCATCACTTGCACTAAGCGGGTGAGATTTGGGCTCGTCCATTTTCCATCAAGAAATGCCTCGGCCGCACCTATGCTGCCACCTGTGATTAAGTCTTTATAGAAACCAGTATCATGAACAACCAGTTGCCCCCTGAGTTCGGCGTCTCTTTGACCATGAATGCTAATGTGGTTAGGCTCGATAAGCTCTATGCTAGCACCTTGGATTTTATCTAATAAATTCAACACTAGGCTGCGATAGCTATTGTTCTTCACTGAGACTGTGACACTAGACTGCTGAACAAATTTATCTGTGGATTTAGCAAACTCTTCCATCTGAACCTCACTGTTAATGTATCCCCAAAAAATCGCTATCCAATTAAGATTTCTTATTGGCCTGCGGATGGGCAATAAAGGGCACTCGTTTTAACCATAACTTCAATGCTTGCCAATAAATGCCCAGTAACATAGACAGGGTCATGGCAGGGCTAAATAACCAGGTTCTGAATAAATTAGCCGACGTTATTGGCCTTTTAGTTAACGCTAGGGTGGCATCAAACACCTTAGTCTCTTTATGATTTTCCACATGTACCATGGCGTGCTGGTCCGGAGGGCTGACGCGCCAGTGGTAATCCATGTCCAAATCCATAAAAGGTGACACATGAAACGCTTTCTTAGAAATCATCTCATCCGCTAAGGCCAACAAATAGTAATGTCTTTGCTTCCAGGGGGTATTGCTGACTTCTGCCAGCATGTATTGGCACTTATCCTTATCGTCGTAACAAAAAAATAAGTTTATCGGACTAAAATACAGCCCCATACAACGGCACTGGGCCAGTAAAAAGACTCTGCCGTTGGCCTGCCATTTGCCCCCTAGGGCATTCACTTTATTGCCAATACGTTGCTTTAAGCTGCCTGGTTCACTGCTGAGGTAATCTTTTTCATAAAATCGGATCGGGTTAAACCAGCGGCGACCAAAAATGACGCTGCGTTTTAGGATGGCGGGCAGGCCTTCCCCTCTGGACGAAGTCTCAACACAGCGCGGGTGCTCGAGGTTTAGTTCATCAAGATCTAGCCCCATCATGTAAATCTGGTAACTAAACCTATGACCAATGGCACCAAAACGGCGATGACGCACCTTGCCAAGGTAAATGCCACTGTGCTCCTCGGCTGCGCCCTGCTTCACCTTAGAAGATGGAGTCATCACAGGCTTTGACCGAATCTGCGGGTCACATCTAAGGCACTGCGAACGCCGTCTTCATGAAATCCGCTATACCAATAGGCACCGACAAAATGACAGCCTTTTTTCCCGCAGATAAGCTCACGCTCTTGCTGGGCGGCGACACTGGCTTCGTTGAGTACCGGATGATGGTAAACAAAACGCCTTAACACTTTGTTGGGATCAATTTTTTCACCTTGATTCAAGGTGACGCAAAAAGTGGTATCACTCTCAATATTTTGTAAAATATTCATGTTGTAGGTCACGCTTGCAGGCCGTGAGACTGTGTCATCTAAACGGTAATTCCAACTGGCCCAAGCCAGCTCTCTGTCGGGTAATAGGCTAATGTCTGTGTGCAGTATGACCTCATTAGGGCTATAAGGTATGCCGCCTAAAATCCGTGATTCATCAAGGCTGGGGTCGGCGAGTAAACGCAAGGCTTCATCGGAATGACAGGCGAAAATCACCTCATCAAAACGCTGGCTTTGGCCATTCTCGAAATGGATTAACACGCCGTCCTCCCCTCGACTGACAGAGTCGATATCGATACTCGTTTGCACAGGCTTAGTCAGCGCGGCTAAGATCACCTCTACGTATGAGCGAGACCCCTTAGGCACCACTTTCCATTGGGGCCTATCGCTAATATTGAGCAGACCATGGTGATAGAAAAAGCGGATGAAGAATTTAAGCTCAAATTTTTTCATGTCAGATAAACTGGTGGACCAGATTGCCGCCCCCATAGGCAAAATATAATGCTGACAGAAAAAATCAGAAAACTGATGCTGACGCAGAAAGTGACCTAAATTGGCTTCAGGATTAATGTTTCCCGTATAAAACTCGGCCTTGCATAAGCGATTAAACTTAAGTATTTCGCCAATCAAGCGCCAGAATTTAAGGCTAAACACATTGCTTCGTTGGGCAAACAAAGCATTGATACCATGACCATTATATTCAAATCCCGTCTGGCGATTGTGGACACTAAAACTCATTTGAGTATCTTGGCCTTCAATACCCAAGAGTGCCAACAAGCGGTTAAAATAGGGATAGGTTCTGTCATTAAAGACGATAAAGCCTGTGTCTATGGCGTAGTCCCGACCCAAATGATGCACATCCACCGTGGCCGTGTGTCCCCCGACATAATCATTTTTCTCAAATACACTGACCTCATGGTCTTTATCCAGTAAGTATGCGCAAGTTAATCCCGAGATCCCCGAGCCTATGATGGCAATTTTTTTCATGATGACATCCTTAAGGCCAGCCTACGCCAAAGCCCCTGGGGTAATATGGCTAAACATCTGATAAGAAATATAAATAATTTCGGGAAGGCAATCTCACTTTGCCCCTTTTCCAGCCCGAGAATAATATTTGTCGCCGCTTGCTCGCTGGTGATAAGCATTGGCATGGCAAAACGGTTACGCTTAGTGAGCGGGGTATCGACAAACCCTGGGTGAACCAAGGTAACTTGGATTTGATGCTTAGCTAAATCTATGGCCAAGGTGCGACCAAGATAAGTCAGCGCCGCTTTTGATGCACCATAAGCCTCAGCCCTGGACAAGGGTAAGAATTGAGCGCTGGAACTGATTAACACCAAGCGCCCCATGGGCTTTATCTGTGGCAACCAAGCTTGTAGACAATAAGCCACTGAAATTAAATTGATGTTGATAATTTTTTCGAAACGCTTAGCGTCGAATGCCAGCGCATCATCGATGTATTCACAATCACCGGCATTTAACATCAGCAGGTCCAGTGGCACTTGTTCTGGCGACAAGCTTGGGTAAGATCCATATTCAGAAAGGTCAAAACACAAGGTTTCGATATTGGGTGACACTGCCGCCAGCTCATTGAGTTTTTCATGGTTTCGGCCACAGGCAATAATTTGGTGTCCAGCTTGGGCATACGCTAAGGTCAAGGCCTTACCTATACCCGATGTCGCCCCCGTTATCATGATGCGCATCTATTGGCCCGCCCGCTGTTTAATGTATTTAATCACAGCACCTAAAAGCGGCACCTGCTCATACAACATAGCGCCAAGGTCGAAATAATCTCTATGATAAATAACAAGATTATCTACCATCTGTAGCTGAGAGTGACCTTCAACTTTAATGCTAGCGCCACCAGCCAGCGCACTATGGCGCAGTGTCATGGTCCAGTAGATGGCAGCTTGGTTTTGGCTTTCCAGTAGTTGTTCGATAACGAAGTCACAGCTGATGACGCTCTGATACAGTTGCTTGAAATAGCCCTCTAAGGCCACCAAGCCCTTCACCTTGTGCATAGGGTCAATAAATTCCACCTCTGGATGGTAAATCGTGCCCAGTGAAGCCAAATTATCAGCCTTGAGTGAACTGTAGACAGAGATAAATCCTTGTAACCAAGATGACGGAGTCATAGCCTTGCTTCCTATTATGTTTATCTTAAATAGTGCTCTGTGGGGGCATCAGCTAATAAGGCGCTGCGCTGAACACCTTATTAATATCGAGTCAATAAAGGGTAAATCTATAGAAAGTTAATACGTTACCAAGTCGAAGTAAGATCACTTTAACGAACGCTTTATTAAGAGTTGTAAAAATTAATAATCAACGGCCGCTTAGCCAATGACACTAATAAATAAATTTACCTATGGGATTAAGCAACTGACTCATGCCTTGAGTGAAACGAATGGCATCACTGGAAACGGTCAAACACACGCAGCCATCTGCGGTGGCAGGTTGATGGGTGTGGTTGCCATCGAGCCAGATAAAATCGCCGGTGTGGTACTGGCCCATTTCATCTTCAAAACTTCCTTGTAATAACAAGGTAATTTCAAAACCTTGATGGGTATGACGGGGAACACTGCCACCGGGTGCGATATACAGCAGACTCATACGCCGCTCATCGTCTTGAAGGTCGAGCCGCGCACGGGATAAATTCCCTAGACCTTGCCAGGGTTTTAGTGCCACAGACTTAAGGGCTCTGGGTAAGGGGATCCGCTGCCCTGCAATGGCGATTTCAGTCACAGTTTGAGGCAGGGAGTCGTGATTATCTGCCGTTATTTGGGTAATAGTATCTATCATAGCCAAAGCATCTAAATCCATGTCTGAAGTATCAAAGTCTTCGGCATTGGATTCGAATTGGACCATGGCGGCTTGATCTGTCAACAGCTGAACTTGCGTTTTACATTGGGCGCAAAGCTCCACGTGGCTGGCAATCATGATACTAATGGATGCAGGCAAGTCTCCATCAACAAAACTTGTTAATACTGGCTTGTGCGGGTGGTAATTAATCATGATATTCATCTCTCATTTGCAGCTTAAGCCTTGCCAATGCAAGTCTGAGTCGCGATTTAATGGTACCGAGTGGCACGTCAAGCTGCTGGGCTAACTGTTCTTGAGACAGGGATTGGAAATACACCCCTTTCACTACCGTTTGTTGTGAAGAAGGCAGCTTATTAATATGCTCACGCATGTGCTGTTCCATCAAATGGTCGCTAAAGGTCTCTGACTCGGGGTTGTTTTCTGCTAGTGCTTGTTCCACAGGCCAAATATCATCACCTAATAGCTGTTCATTTCTGGTTTTAATTCGCCTTAACATATCGAAACAAGCATTACGCATTACGGTATAAACCCAAGTGGTTGCAGCCCCTTTCTCCCCATCATAAAGGTGAGCTTTGCGCCAAACATTGGACATGGTTTCTTGCACCAGCTCATTGGCCTTGTCATTACTGCCTAGACGCTGCATGCCAAAACGCTTAATTTTAGGCGCAAAAAACTGAAACAGTTCAGTGAAGGCCTGCTTGTCTCTTTGATGACTTACCAAGCTAAGCCACTGATAAAGTTCAGTTTGAACTTGTAAATCAGTCAGATTAGCCTCGATTGAGCCATCCTTATTTGGCGCGCTGTTTTTCATGCTGCTACTCACACTGTATTGCATCACTCACCCGCCACAACTGCACTGAATGAATTGATACGCAGGCCAACAGCAAAAGGATCAATTATAAATCTCCGAACCCAAAACTAAGGTAAAGAGAAAGGATTGAATATGCTCTAAGGCCCTAGGTTCAATGAATTTTTCTTTCTCATTCAAAGATAATGGCAATATCTCCAAAAAGCGAGCACAAACCCATTGGGGCGACGCTAAGTACAAGTTTTGATAAACATTGCTGAGTAAACTATGTTGGGAAACTATTTTCTTAAGTACATGCACCAAAGCGTTCATCTGCTCACTGGGATGCTGATGTGCTTGAATCTCTAATGAACATCCTCCAGCTGCAGGTTTCTCTAATGTTGCCCAATGGTCAAGGTATTGGACATCTGCGATGAGTAAGCCATCATTTTGGCGCTTGGTATCACCCAAGGACACTAGATGTACCGCTTGTACATCAATCACGAGCACACCATTGTCTGTGTGAAAATCCACAACTTGCACTCTTGCCCCCCATTTTGGCAGCTGGGCTTCAGTGCCTTTATCACAAGTTGCGATCACAAAGCCTCTACCGTCACTTGATGTTGAAATCATAGTGAGATATCTAGGTTCAAATATTCGTAATCGGGTAATACCTGAAGGCAAAAGAAATATTGGTAATGGAAAAATAGCTAACTGAGTTGGACAATCCCTATGCGCTTGGGAGTGACTCTTGCTACAAGCTGCCTCATGCATAGATAAGCTTGAGCTAGCAGATTTGATCATTGTCTTGTTCACTTCAGTCCCTCAATAAACTACATCTATTATGAAGATACGTGGCACGCCTCCCTCTGGATCACCTTCAATTATATTGGTGCTTAATCGTGAACTAACATGGTGCAGGAGTATGAATTAAGCTAATCTGATTAAACAAAAGCACGTGTATCCTCTCGCAAAGAGAACGGCATAAGCTTAACGATTGGAGTTCAATGTGAACCGGGATGAACACCAAAACCTGGGTCGCTTTATCGATCTGTTAATCGATGCCATTTGCGTCGTCGATAAATCTGGCCGTTTTGAGTTTGTCAGTGCCAGTGCCGAACAGATTTTTGGCTATCGGCCCGACGAAATGATCGGCATGAAGGTGCTTGACCTGGTATTTCCTGCCGACCGAGAGCGCACCTTAGCGGCGGCATTAAATATAATGCAAGGCCATGAAAATACTCATTTCGAAAATCGTTACGTGCGTAAAGATGGCCAAATAGTGGATATTTTATGGTCGGCGCGCTGGTCAGAAGATCATCAGCAAAGAATCGCTATCGCCCGCGACATCACCAGACGCAAAAATATCGAGCGCCGCCAGGCCGCGCTTTATGCTATTTCAGAAGCCGCTCATCTGGCAGATGATTTACCCACCTTTTATCAAGGCATTCACCATATTATTGAACAACTGCTGCCAGCAGCTCACTTTGCCATTGCAGCCTATGACGCTAATACCTGTGAATTAAGTTTTCTGTATGACACAGACACAGCTAAGACAGCGGACACAAGTGTCCCCTACCTTGATGAGCCGACTAAAAATTCCCTTAAAAGCACCAGCCTTAAGCAACTCAATTCAATTAATTTGACTACAGATCAAGGTGACTCAAACAATTCAGCATTTTGTCGTCAGGTTATCCATAAGGCTGCCCCCTTACTGGTCAATCTTGATTCCCTTTCAGAGCATTCAGTAAAAATTCGCAACATAGTAAAACGCAGTCAAGCCTGCTGGCTCGGTGTTCCTTTAAAATTACAGCAAGACATCATCGGTGTTTTGATGATGCACAGCGGCATCAATACCACGGCTTACACTCAGCAAGATGAAGAGCTGATGGGGTTTGTTTCCACCCAAATTGCCTCTGCAATTGAACGGCAGCAGATGATCACTAAGCTTAAGCACATTGCACTCTACGATCAGCTAACCCAATTACCCAACCGAGCCCTGTTTCATGACCGCATACAAGTCGCATTAGCGCACGCCCACAGAGAAAATACCCGCTTATCGTTACTGTTTCTCGATTTAGATAAATTTAAGTGGGTTAATGATAACTGCGGTCATCACATCGGCGATGCCTTGCTGCAGATAACGGCTCAACGTATTCTGCATTGCGTACGAAAGACGGATACGGTATCGCGTTTTGGAGGGGATGAATTTGTGATCTTACTCGATGATGTTGGCAGTGAAAACAACAGCTTAAAAATCGCCCAATCAATACTTACCGCCCTTAACCAAGCTTTTCATATCACGGATCAATTACTGCATATTCTCCCCAGTATAGGCATAGCCCATTATCCACAACATGGGATAGATGAAAAACAGCTATTAGCCAGCTCTGATGCCGCCATGTATCAAGCCAAAAAGCGTGGCGGGAATCGCATTCAAGAGTGTAGTTAAGGTCAAAACCAAGATATGAGCACAAGCTAGAAACAAAAATGCCAGCATTACTGCTGGCATTTTTAGTCTCGATATTTGCCTAAGTGATTAGACTGCGGATTGGAAAATCACGCTGTCGGCTTTCTTAGTGTAAGAATCGATTTGATCGAAGTTCAAGTAACGGTAAGTATCAGCTGCCGTAGCATCTAATTCTTTAGCGTAAGTTTGATACTCTTCTGGTGACGGCAGGCGGCCCAATAAGGCCGCGACTGCTGCAAGCTCAGCCGAAGCTAAGTATACATTTGCGCCAGTACCTAAACGGTTCGGGAAGTTACGCGTAGACGTCGACACGACAGTCGCACCTTCAGCAACACGTGCCTGGTTACCCATACACAATGAACAACCAGGGATCTCGATGCGAGCACCCACACGGCCGAAGATAGAGTAGTAACCTTCTTCAGTTAGCTGATCGCGGTCCATCTTAGTTGGCGGCGCAATCCACAAACGTGTTGGTAGTGTTTTCGCGAACTTGTCTAACATCTTACCGGTCGCACGGAAGTGACCTATGTTAGTCATACAAGAACCGACGAACACTTCGTCAATCTTAGTTTGTGCAACGCTTGATAACAGTACCGCATCATCAGGATCGTTCGGCGCACATAGGATTGGCTCTTTGATGTCGTTTAAGTCGATTTCGATAATTTCGGCGTATTCTGCGTCTTTATCGGCTTCCATCAGCACTGGGTTGGCTAACCAATCTTGCATCGCTGTGATACGACGCTCAATGGTACGACGATCGCCATAACCTTCGCTTATCATCCACTTTAACATCACTATGTTAGAGTTTAGGTATTCGATGATTGGCTCTTTGTCTAGCTTGATAGTACAACCTGCAGCACTACGCTCGGCGGATGCATCAGAAAGCTCGAACGCTTGCTCAACTTTAAGTTTTTCAAGACCTTCGATTTCTAATACTCGGCCAGAGAAAGCGTTGATCTTGCCTTTCTTCTCAACCGTTAATAGCCCCATTTCAATGGCTTTAAGCGGGATAGCATGCACAAGATCACGTAAAGTGATACCTGGTTGCATTTCACCTTTAAAGCGCACCAATACTGATTCAGGCATATCAAGTGGCATAACGCCCGTTGCAGCAGCAAACGCCACTAAGCCAGAACCTGCAGGGAAAGACACACCAATTGGGAAACGGGTATGCGAATCACCACCCGTACCTACGGTATCAGGCAGTAGCATACGGTTTAACCACGAGTGAATTACACCATCACCTGGACGCAGTGAAACGCCGCCACGGTTCATGATGAAATCAGGCAGTGTGTGGTGAGTGTCAACGTCAACTGGCTTTGGATAAGCCGCAGTGTGACAGAAAGACTGCATGGTTAAGTCGGCGCTGAAACCTAAACAAGCTAAATCTTTTAGCTCGTCACGGGTCATAGGACCGGTAGTGTCTTGTGAACCCACAGAGGTCATCTTAGGCTCACAGTATTGGCCAGGGCGAACACCGGCAACACCACAAGCTTTACCCACCATCTTCTGAACGAGAGTGTAACCTTTACCTGTATCGGCAACGTCTTGTGAACGTACGAATACCTTAGACACGTCAAGGCCTAATGTTTCACGAGCACGATCGGTTAGACCACGGCCAATGATTAACGGAATACGGCCACCGGCGCGTACTTCGTCTAACAAGACTTCGGTTTTTAACTCAAACTCAGAGATGACTTCGTCAGTACCGTGACGCTTAACCTGCCCTGCATAAGGGTAGATATCGATAACATCACCGGTTTCCATGTTATCAACGTTCAGCTCTATCGGTAATGCACCGGCATCTTCCATCGTATTGAAGAAAATGGGTGCTATCTTGTTACCTAAGCAGAAACCACCAGCACGCTTGTTAGGCACATTAGGGATATCATCGCCCATGAACCATAACACTGAGTTAGTGGCAGATTTTCGTGAAGAACCAGTACCTACTACGTCACCCACATAAACCAGTGGATGACCTTTCGTTTTAAGGGCTTCGATTTCTTTAATTGGACCCACAACGCCTGGCTCATCAGGTACGATACCGTCACGGGCGTTTTTCAGCATAGCTAAGGCATGCAATGGGATGTCTGGACGTGACCATGCGTCTGGCGCTGGTGACAAGTCATCTGTGTTGGTTTCGCCAGCCACTTTAAATACGGTTAAGGTGACTTTTTCGGCTAATTTTGGACGGTTTAAGAACCAGTCTGCATTGGCCCAAGCTTCAACCACTTGCTTAGCGTGATCATTACCCGCTTGCATTTTCTCAACCACATCGTGGTAAGAATCAAACATTAACAAGGTGTTTGATAACGCTTTGACTGCTAATGGCGCCAGTGCTGAGTTCTCTAATTGAGCGATTAACGGCTCAATGTTGTAACCGCCTTGCATAGTGCCAAGCAGTTCAACGGCGCGCGCTGCGCTTAGGATAGATGATGACACTGTGCCTTTGGCGACAGCATCAAGAAAAGCCGCTTTAACATAAGCGGCTTCGTCTACGCCTGGTGGAATACGATTTTCGAGCAAGTCGAGGATGAATGCCTCTTCACCTGCTGGAGGTGTTTCAACTAACTTAACCAGTTCAGCCACTTGTTGTGCATCTAATGGCTTAGGGACTACGCCCTCTGCAGCACGTTCTGCGACGTGTTTACGATATGCTTCTAGCACGGCAACATTCCTCTTTGTTTAACGCCTCACAGCAAAACTGCACGCCATAGTGATAAGGCTAACAATTCCACAGGTTCGGGCCTGAAATCCGATATTCAGTATACTACAGCTTTGAATAAGTATGAATCGGCTCACACTGTTAGCCTGATTAAATCTGGACTTATTTCTGTGGCTTATGTCAATTTAGCCCTTAGCGCTAAAGATTAAAACTAGACCTTAGTTTGAATCTTTGTATTTTTAAATTTAAAGCAATGACTTACATACCTAGCTGCGATTAAAATATCCGCAGTACAACTTCAGGGTTTTAAGAAAATTTTTTATAAAAAAATAATCACTTAGGGATAAAAGCTGTGCATTCATTAACAAACATAGCTAAAAAATCTCGTTTTATAGCCAAACCTTGGCCACTCACATTCACGCTTAAGGAGCCTAAATGTTAACCAGTCAAATTCATGGGGTTATTTTCGATATGGATGGAGTCTTAATTGATTCTGAACCTAACTGGCAACAGGCTGAATACCAAGTCATGACAGCCTTGGGTGTACCCTTAACCTTTGAGGATACTGAACAAACCACTGGGCTTAGGATCGATCAAGTAGTGCATTACTGGTATGCCCGCCACCCTTGGGTCGCTGCAAATGACTACGATAATCTTGCTGTAGCAAATAAGATAGTCACTGAAGTCGTGCAGGAAATAAACCTAAGTGGTACGCCTATGCAAGGGGTTATTGAGGCCCTTAATGCCTGCCAACAGCGTGGGCTTAAAATTGGCCTCGCCACCTCATCATCCAGTGCCATTATTACTGCGGTAATGAACAAGCTTAACATTACGGATTATTTTGAAGTGCGCTGCTCGGCTGAAAATCTCACCTATGGAAAACCTCACCCTGAGGTATACCTTAATTGTGCTCACGCCCTAGGTTTAGCCCCAGAGCACTGCCTTGCCATAGAAGACTCATTCAACGGCCTTATTGCCGCCCGCGCCGCCACTATGCAAACTGTTATAATTCCCGCGCCCCATCAAGCCAGCCAAGCCCGTTGGGCAGCAGCTCACCATCAACTAAGGGATTTAACTCAATTGGCAGGCTTATTAGACAAGCTTATTGGATAAGTTAAGCTAAAACGATAGCTGAATAAGCTACAACGATAAATGTATTATACCAATCGTATTAATTATCTGGTCATTCAGCGGGAGTTCAAAGGGGATTAATCAAGGCGCAGGCTTGAAGGCATAGTGGTGCTATGTCAAAAGTCTTCAACGCAGAGAAATACCCTTTGAAACCCGCCCTCGGGAGCATCTCAAGCGTTCCACTTCATCGTTGCATTCCTGTGTAAGAATGAGGTTTGAAAGGGAATAACCCTTACTGCATTAATGCGCCTTGAATTGAAAAGCTTGAGGTGCTCTGATAGATCACATAATTAATGTGATTGGTATTAACCACACACTATAAAAAATGGGCCAGTGAAGCTAAATTCACTGGCCCATTTTGTTGCTGCTTTGCATGTTAAGACGCGAGCGGCTTAGAAGTTCTTGCCGATAAACAGGTAGAAGGCTTTCTCGCCATTGTCACTTAAGCCAAAGCCTAATGCGGCGGGGCCCCAGGTGGTGTCTGTGCCTAAGTACAAACTGCCAGAGTAGATTAAATCATTTAAATCAACCAGATCCCGCTCATACCAGACATTGCCGCCTTCCAAGCTGGTGCCTAGGTACAGGGGTAAATCTGTGATCAATACATCCCGTCCCAAATCATATTGGTAAATAAAGGCACCGAAGACCTTATGGGCGCCCACTAAGCCGTGTTTATGAAAACCTGATAAATTCAAGAAGCCGCCAAGCTCAGCAAGCTGCAAGGTATCGTTACCGTCATTCTCGGTTGTCGCCAAGGCGACTTTACCCACTATGGCATGATGGCCTAAGTTTAATGCCCCCTTCCAATCCGCTTCAATTTGCCATGCCAAATCTTGGTTATCAGTAAAAACTATCCCGCTGAAGTCGTCATCTCTTAAGTAAGCATTAACACTGAAACGATTGCCTTCGGTGGGGAAACTAATGCTGTTCAAGGTGTCATAGGCCACCTTGATATAACCGCCAAATGATGAGTAATCAAGGTTTCGCATGTTTATGGCGTCATTGCTTATGACACCGGTTTCGGCCACTAGGCCTAATTCCACAATACCTGCATCTGAATAGTTATAGCCTATGCCAAAATCGAAGCGACTCACGTCTTTCTCCAACTTTAAATTACGGCCTTGATCATCATAGATGTCATTTTTGCGGCTCTCGTATTGGTATCTATTTCGACTATAAAATTTTTGATCTCTATCCAAGGGCTGGTAAAACTCGGTAGCAACCAGCTGCTTATAACCCAGCTCCAACTCGTTGCGCCATTCACCATCGTTGTCGGTTAAATCTGTCATGGTATAAGCCAGTGATATGGCCACCACAGAATCCAAGGTAAAATCGTCTTCCCAATTAAAACCTGCCTGCAGGTAATTGGGGCCCCAAGATTTAGCTTTGGTTTTAAGGGTGAGTATACGCCCGGCTTTGCTGTCATCAAATTCGGCATCGACACGCTCGAATTTATTCAGTGAATACACCCGTTTCAAGGCCGCATCCAACGAAGCTTTAGTGACGATATCACCGGGTTTTAAATCGAACTTTTCTTGCAGCAAGCTTTCACTGACCTTAGATTGATTGTCGAATTTCACCGCCACTAAAGGCTTGCTCAATTGATCTAACCATCTAAGACTTTTACGCTGTTTTGCCTGCTGATAGGCAAGGTACTCCTCGGTGCCCATGCTCAATTTTGACAATTTTGCCAACTGAAAACTGGCCGCTTGTTCGCCCAAAGTTAATGCCAAGCCCATGATGCTAAAATCTGTGGTGCTTAAATTGTCTATGGCGGGGCGAATAATAATATCCTCCTCAGACAGCAAGGCTTTTTGCCTGGCACTGCTGGCATTGGTCAGGATAGTTGATAATTGTTCAAGCACGGCAATCGTGCTGTTGAGCTGCTCATGCCTTGCCAGTGGCGAGCCGATATCCACGGCAATAATAATATCCGCGCCCATGGCTTTCACCACATCCACCGGCATGTTGTTGGCTATGCCGCCATCGATAAGTAAACGGCCATTAATGCTTGCCGGTTGCAGCGCGCCAGGCACCGTCGCCGAAGCCTGCATGGCCTGTACTATGCTGCCACTACTTAACACCACAGCTTCACTGGTCACCAAATCTGTCGCCACGGCGCGATAGGGGATGGCCAGTTGATCAAAATCACCAAACTGCTCCACTAAGTCGGTGGAGTATTGCAATAACTGCGACATGGTTTGCCCTTGCAATAAACCTGTGGGGCCTTTGAGCTGTCCTTGGCTGTAGCCTAAGCTAATGGGAATATTGAATTGATCCCGCTGCTGTTTGTCACGATAGGCCAGTTGTTCACGGGGAATGGTGTCTGAAAATCCTTTTGACCAATCTGAGCCGAGCATGATGGCTTCTATTTCACTGGCGCGATAGCCTAGGGCATACATGCCAGCAACATAAGCACCAATACTGGTACCCGCAATATAATCCACTGGAATATTATTGGCCTCTAAGACTTTTAGCACCCCAATATGGGCCGCGCCTTTAGCGCCGCCGCCACTGAGCACTAAGCCTATTGTGGGCCTTTCTTTGGCACTTACATTAGATGCAAGTATCAGACAGATAAAATACAGGGGAGCGCGCCAATTCATCGAATAACCCAACCAAAATAACATACTAAAATAAAGAAAACGCCGCATTTGAACACACAAATCCGGCTAATATAAGACTGCTGACAATTTTAGCACATGAGAATATTTTACATTAAAAAACAGACGGCTAAGCATGCATTTTAATCAATAATTTTATTCCTAATCGCCTTCAAGCCTACGTGCATTTAACTGTCGAGCCCCAGATATATCTCCAGCTCATTTCTTGCCATGGGTTTGGCAAAATAATAGCCTTGAATAAGATAACAACCTCGGCTGAACACTTGCTCAAGCTGTTCATGAGATTCCACCCCTTCGGCAACCACCTCAAGCTTTAAATTACGTGCCAGTTCAACAATACTGCTGACAATGGCCTGATCGGCTTTATTAACGCCTATGTCAATCAAGAAGGACCTGTCTATCTTAAGGCTATTCACCTCGAAGTGACGTAAATACGCCAAAGATGAGTAGCCAGTGCCGAAATCATCGATAGAGACTTTAACCCCTAAGGCTTTAAGTTTACGCAGGTGGGCCTTGGCCACATGCAGCTCTTTCATTAACACGCCTTCGGTAATTTCAACCGTCAACAAAGACGCCGGCATGCCTGTTTCTGTTAATATGTCTTTCAAACCGTCAATAAAATCTGCCTGTCTAAAACTCACCGCGGACACATTAACCGACAATTTATAGGATTGTTCAAATTCAGTATGCCAACGGGCCGCATCTTGGCAGGCTTGTTTAAATACCCAGCGATCGATATCCACAATCAGGCCGCAAGACTCGGCCACTTTAATAAAAATATCTGGCCTAATTAAGCCATCTTCAGGATGGTGCCAACGGATCAATGCCTCCACACCAACCACCCTGTCTTGATGTAAAATATCCACTTGAGGTTGATAGTTAAGGGTAAACTCGTCACGCTCTATGGCTTTACGTAAATCCGCCTCAAGGCGTAAATGATACAGTGCCTCGGCATTACGTTCAGATGAATAGTATTGGAAATTCCCCCGACCTTCCTCTTTGGCGTGATACATGGCTAAATCGGCATTTTTTATTAAGGTTTCGGGATCGATACTGTCATCGGGCCACACGCTAATGCCAATACTGGTGGAAATAAAGAACTCACGCCCTTCTAGTTTAAAAGGCTGCTCTATAGTCTTTAATAAACTGTCTGCCACATGGTTAATACCATCGATATCCCCTGCATCTCGCAGTAAGATAACAAACTCATCGCCACCAAAACGGCACACGAGGTGATTCTCTGTCAGGCAAGATTGCAACCGCCGCGCAGCCTCCACTAGCAGGGCATCCCCCATGCTGTGGCCGTAAGAATCGTTAACATGTTTAAACCTATCTAGGTCTAGGAATAACAAGGCCAGTTTTTCATCATTTAATGTCGCGAACGAAATAATTTGCGTCAAGCGCCGCGTAAACATGGCGCGGTTGGCAAGCCCTGTAAGCACATCATTATTGGCTAAATAACGTAAGTTAAGTTCATTCTGTTTGCGCTCGCTAATATCTGAAAACACCAACACATAATGTTTAATTAGGCTGTTTTCTGCTTTCATCATTGAAATATTGATCCAAGCCGGAAAAGTGCGCTTATCTCGGCGAAGTAATTCTCGCTCACCATTCCATGAGGTACCATTGCCGAGCAACCCATCGACACTCAAGTTTATCTCACTCTTACGCACCAACTCAGATAATGACAAGCCTATGAGTTCATTAGGTTTAGTGGTGAAAATTAAATTTGCCGCCAAGTTACTGATGATCACAGTTTCATTTGCATCCAGGATCAGCATACCTTCGGTAGTATTCTCAAAGGCTTGGGCTAATAAATTAATCTCACTTTCAAGCTCTCGCTGAACTGAAATATCACTGTAAATCCCTGCCACCCGTGCAATGGCGCCAGTGCCAGGCTGATAATCCACAGCCCTGCCCCTTACCCTTAACCAACCACAACTGCCATCGGGTCGGTAATAACGATATTCTGACTCAAACAGTTCACCTTTATCTTCAAGCAAGGCTATCCATTCCCCACGGACCCTATCCCTGTCATTCTCATGTACTGGCAATTCTGACAGAGGGCAATGTACAAAATCTGCATCACCTAATAAGCCCGCGTTGTTATCCAAATAAATCATTTGCGTATCGCTGCGCCACTCCCACAGATCTGAGTCACTGCCTCGCAACGCCTGCCTTAATCTGTCATCACTGTCCACTAATGCCTGATTGATTTTCTTAAATCGTTCGACTTGCCGATGTCGATACCAGAGCATGGAAATGAATGCGATGAAAATACACAAGGACACAAGCCATTTAAACCATTGGGATTGCCACCAATTTTGTGTCAACTCAAAATCGAAACGATAGGCATCACTCACCCAGACACCGTTATTTTTATGCTTAATTTCTAAGGTATATTCACCCGCATTCAGACCTGAAATATTCAGCTGAGACTGATCTTCCAGTAGCAAAAATGGCCGCTCCGACGGGTCGTTCTTTTTCAAAATACGGTATTGTAAGGTGAGTGGTGTATCATCGAGGTAATCTGTGCTGCTCAGCTGAAAACTGATAAGGTTTGCCCCAGGCTCTATGACACTCAGCGCCTGGGGTCGCAAATAGGTATGAGTGTCTTTGCCATAATAGACAGAGACAGATTCGAGAAACACGCGATTGGTGTTTTGACGATGCTGTAATTTATTAGGTTCAACTAACATAGCCCCATCAGGGCTGCCTAGATAGAGCCCTTTATCCTGCCGATAAAACACACTGCCTTCGTTAAATTCATCAGAGATAAAACCATCATTCTGATCTAGCGTGGTTATTTCGCCAGTGGTTTTATCTTGGCGCACCAAAATGGCATTACACAGGATAAAATTGGCCGTCTTTGTGCTCACCATAGATAAAATTGCATCGCAGTCGAGCTGCCAATCTCGGGTTAAAGAGTGCAGACTATCAGTGCTGATTTGGTATTCAAACAGGCCTTGCTGCAGGGAAGCAAACCAAATCACTCCGGGAGAAACCTCCAGAAACGAGCCGATTTTCGACGGTATTTCTTGAGAAAAAAGCCCTAGTTTAGAGACATATTGACCTTGTTCATCCAAATAACCGAAGAAGCGGTTACCCGATAGCCAGAGTCTGCCTAAACTATCACGCAGCGTCGCAAAAATAATGGTACGAGAGGGGGCATCTTGTCCTAGTGCTAAAACATGTTCCACAGGATCTTTCATCCCAGACTGCCAATAATATAAGCCTTTATTGGTACCAAACCAGAGACGACCTGGCATACTCCAGTCAGCTTCTATGCTCAATACGATTTGGCCCGTCAATGACTCAATTCCCTGAGTCCAAGTAGCAAAACTCATACTTTCGCCCGTTTGTTTGTGCACCACAAACAAACCATTACTGGTACCCAGCACGAGATAATCAGCATTCAAACTATTAAGCCGATAAATGCTGTCATTCACCTCAAAACCTGGAGGGATGATACCCTGAGACGTGCTGCTGGACTCATGGATAACGGCTAAGCTGCCATCTGTACCCAGCCAGGTTTTATCTCCCTCGGAATAAATGGACCACACCATCTCAGTGTCGAGTTTATATTTTGAACTTTTGCTGTAAACATCCCTTAAAAAGTCAGCTTGGGGAGCAATCAGCGCCAGACCATCTCCAGAGCCCCCCACCCAAATAATTCCGCTGTCATCCACGGCCATGTCATGAATATAATCTATCCGTGCCCGCTGTTTAAGCTCATCACCATAGAGCACATAATCAGCCGTTTCGGGTCGCCATAAGATCAAGCCTTTACGGCTCGCAATCCACAAGTTCCCCTGCTTGTCTTCTAGCATTCGGCTCATAAAATAAGGCAGTTCTGAAATGATTTCTAGGCTCGAGGTCGCCTGTTCGAGTTTATGTAAGCCCTTGCTAGACAAAATCCATAATCGCCCTTTGCTATCCCTAAAAAGTCCCCGTATCGCTCCATAGGACTCTTTCCAAGGCAGGCTTGTCAGTAGCTCGCCTTCAGCGCTGCGCATCTCAAGTGTATGGGCACTGGCAAACAGTAAGCTGTTGTCACTGAGCTGTAGCATGTGACGCCAATTGACTTTATCGTCAAGTTTGCCTTTATGTATGAGCTGTAAACTAAAATCTTGTGAGTTGAAGCGATACAACTTGCCCGAAAATGTCAACAAGAGTAACTGACCATCTGCTTGCCTAACATAGGAAACAACGCCTTCATCAGCAAAGTAACGGCTCGATGAGGTTTTTCCCATTTCGGTGAAACGATTAGTGGGGATGTTATAGATGTATAACCGAGTTTGGCTACTGACGAGTAGATGATCCGAATCGATATTGGTCACTAAATTGATATAACTGTCGAATAGCTGACTCTCGCCTGCCGTCTTGTCTACTCGGCGGATCTTAGAGTTACTTAATCGGTACAGCCCCTGCTCAGTTCCGAGCCACACAAAGCCATCCTCACCAAAGCTTATGTCATTAATCGTTGCTGTGGATAGGCCATCTCTGGCACTAAACACTCTCTGCACGAGTTCTTGCGCCATGGAAGGCACAATGCAACTGATGAATAAAAGAAGAATAACAAAAAACGGTTTTAGCATAGAAGGCATGGGCTAAATACTCGAAAATAGGTCGCTTGAATTATGGGCTTTAGTCTTCATCCTTGCTGACAATAAGTTAAAATATCCAGTTTGTTCGGACAAATATAACACTCATGACTGATTTTAGAATAAAAAAAAGCACCCCTAAGGATGCTTTTTCTAAAATCTAATCAATTACTTCTTCTTTTTTGCCTTAGGATTAGGCAAGTCGGTAATCGAACCTTCATACATTTCTGCAGCAAGGCCTACAGACTCATGCAGAGTTGGGTGAGCATGGATGGTTAAGGCTAAATCTTCAGCATCACAACCCATTTCGATGGCTAAACCAATTTCACCTAATAGCTCGCCGCCGTTAACGCCAACAATAGCACCACCGATAACGCGATGAGTCTCTTTGTCGAAAATTAACTTGGTCATGCCATCGCTGGCATCTGAAGCGATTGCGCGGCCGCTGGCTGCCCATGGGAACGTCGCCGTTTCGTAAGCAATACCTTGCTCTTTAGCTTCTTTCTCAGTCAGACCAACCCAAGCAACTTCCGGATCTGTATAGGCAATCGATGGGATAACTTTTGGATCGAAGTAATGCTTCATGCCAGAAATCACTTCTGCCGCCACATGGCCTTCATGCACGCCTTTGTGAGCCAGCATAGGTTGACCCACGATATCACCGATAGCGTAGATGTGCGGTACGTTAGTACGTAATTGCTTGTCTACATTGATGAAACCACGTTCATCAACCGCAACACCGGCTTTTTCGGCTTCGAGGAGCTTGCCATTTGGCGTACGGCCAATGGCCACTAGCACTACGTCATAACGCACTGGCTCGCTTGGGGCTTTCTTGCCTTCCATAGTGACGTAGATACCATCTTCTTTGGCTTCTACCGCTGTCACTTTGGTTTCTAGCATAAGATTAAATTTGTCTTTAATCTTCTTAGTAAACACGCGAATAACGTCTTTATCTGCAGCTGGGATAACTTGGTCAAACATTTCAACCACGTCAATTTTACTGCCAAGGGATGCGAACACTGTGCCCATTTCTAGGCCGATGATACCGCCACCCATGACTAACATCTTGCCTGGTACTTCTTTTAGTTCTAAGGCGTCAGTCGAATCCCAAATACGTGGGTCTTCATGGGGAATAAATGGCAGTTTGATTGGGCGTGAGCCTGCAGCAATAATGGCTTGCTCGAAAGTCACCACAGTGACTGTGCCGTCTTCAGCCGTCACTTCAAGGGTGTTAGGGCTGGTAAATTTACCCAGACCGTTAACCACGTTAACTTTACGCATCTTAGACATGCCGCCTAATCCGCCGGTTAACTGGCCAATCACTTTCTCTTTAAAACCGCGTAACTTGTCTAAATCAATCTTTGGCTCGCCAAACACGACGCCGTGTGCAGCAACGGCTTTAGCTTCTTCAATCACTTTAGCAACGTGCAATAAAGCCTTTGAAGGGATACAACCAACATTTAGACACACACCACCTAAAGTGCTGAAACGCTCAACAATGACAGTGTCTAAGCCTAGGTCTGCTGCACGAAACGCCGCAGAATAACCCGCAGGACCCGCACCTAATACAACTACCTGAGTTTTAATTTCGTTGCTCATGTTTTCCTCTATCCTTTGCAATTGGCGGGCAAACCGCCTTGTAGCCAGATCATGTTAGTTGAGCGCATTTTACACTTTGTTTAACACTAATCACAATCCTAGTAGGCTCGATTCACTCGTCTCTTTATGTAAACAAAATAGGCTGCCTGAATTCTCAAGCAGCCTTTATACCCAATCAACCTCGCCTTTTAGGAGCCACTCATTACTTTGCATCTTGAAGTTGACTGGGTATAGGTATTACAACACTAAGGTACGAATATCTGATAAGCACTGATTCAGATAGGTAATAAACCTTGCTCCATCAGCGCCGTCAATCACACGGTGATCGTATGATAGTGACAACGGTAGCATTAAGCGTGGAGCGAACTCTTTACCATTCCACACTGGTTTAAAGTCAGATTTAGACACACCTAAGATAGCCACTTCCGGCGCATTGACTATTGGTGTAAATGCTGTGCCGCCAATACCGCCAAGGCTTGAAATAGTGAAACAGCCGCCTTGCATATCAGATGCCGTTAACTTGCCATCGCGAGCTTTTTTCGATACCTGTTTAAGCTCGTTCGATAACTCGTGGATGCCTTTTTTATTGACATCTTTAAACACAGGCACCACAAGACCGTTTGGCGTATCAACCGCAATACCAATGTTGACATACTTCTTCAAAATTAAGCTTTCGCCATCTTCTGATAATGAAGAGTTAAACGTTGGATAAGCTTCTAAGGCTTTAGCGACCGCTTTCATGATGAACACCAGTGGGGTGATCTTCATGCCAGAATCTTTCTTAGCTTCTAGTGCATTTTGTGCCTTACGGAAGTCTTCAAGCTCGGTAATATCGGCATCATCCCACTGAGTAACATGAGGGATTTTCACCCAGTTACGGTGAAGGTTAGCACCAGAAATCTTCTGAATACGCGATAAAGGCTTAACTTCAGTTTCGCCAAACTTGTTAAAGTCAACTTTTGGCCATGGGAGTAGATTTAGCTCACCGCCGCCATTACCTGCTGATTTAACCGCGCCAGATTCAACTTGCTTGACCGCCGCTTTCACGTAGTTTTGCACGTCTTCTTTAACCACACGACCTTTGCGACCAGTGCCTTTTACGTTAGCCAGGTTAACCCCTAGCTCACGGGCCATGCGGCGAATAACAGGTGATGCATGGGCATAAGCACTGTTTTCAACAAAATCTTCTTTTGCCACTACAGAAGCTGTTTGTGCAGGAGCCGCCGGCGCTTGAGTCGCTGCAACGGGTGCACTGACTGCAGGAGTCGCAGCTTGCGCGCTACCCGCCACCTCAAAGGTCATAATTAATGAGCCAGTTGATACTTTATCGCCTTGGCTAACAATAATTGACTTCACGGTTCCAGCAAATGGTGTTGGCACTTCCATAGCCGCTTTATCGCCTTCAACGCTAATTAAAGATTGCTCTTCTGCAACTGTGTCACCCACTTTTACCATCACTTCGGTAACTATGACTTCGTCGCCACCGATATCGGGTACGTTAACATCCTGAACCGCTGCAGTGGTTGCCACTGCAGCTACCGCTTGTGGAGCAGCTTGTGTTGCAGGAGCCGCAGTTGGTGCGCTGCCTGCCACTTCAAATACCATCACAAGTGAGCCAGTTGAGACGTTATCGCCAACAGCCACTTTGATTTCTTTAAGCACACCTGCAAAGGGTGCAGGCACTTCCATCGCCGCTTTGTCGCCTTCAACGCTAAATAAGGCTTGCTCCTCGGTAATGGTGTCGCCAAGCTTAACTAAAATTTCGGTCACTGACACTTCATCGCCGCCAATATCTGGCACATGCACTTCTTTTAGCACAGGAGCAGCACTTGCCGCTGACGCACTAGCGACAGACGCTTGTGGTACAGCACTGGCAACGGGTGCTTGTGATGCTGCAGGCGCGGCATCTGACTCAAAAATCATAATTAATGAGTCGGTCGCGACCTTGTCGCCCACTTTCACTTTAATTTCTTTCACAATCCCCGCAGCAGAGGCTGGTACTTCCATTGCAGCTTTATCGCCTTCAACAGAAATCAGCGATTGTTCTTCTTCAACCTTGTCACCTACGCTAACTAAGATCTCAGTAACTTCAACCTCATCCGCACCTATATCCGGTACATTAATTTCGATTGCCATTGTATATTGCCTCTTATGCGTATAATGGGTTGGTCTTTTCGGTGTCGATAGCGAACTTAGCAATCGCTTGTGTTACGACTGACTTTTCGATATCGCCACGTTTAGCCAGTTCACTCAGCGCCGCTACCACCACATATCCGGCATTGACTTCAAAGTGACGGCGTAAGTTTTCACGGCTATCTGAGCGGCCAAAACCATCGGTACCCAATACTTTGTAAGACACAGACGGCATGTAAGCACGTACTTGCTCAGCATAGTTCTTCATATAGTCAGTCGCAGCAATCGCAGGCTCAATGCCCAAGACTGTGGTGATATAAGCTTGCTTGGCGTCCGATTCAGGGTGCAGCATGTTGTAACGCTCAGTGTCTTGACCATCACGAGCAAGCTCGTTAAATGAGGTCACTGAGAATACGTCTGATGCCACATCATATTCTTCACTTAGAATTTGCGCCGCTTTACGTACTTCGTTCATTATTGTGCCTGAGCTCATTAGCTGTACTTTCTTGCTGCCTTTGTGCGACTCAAGCTTATAAATCCCCTTACGAATGCCTGCTTCGCTACCTGCTGGCATGGCTGGCATGGCGTAGTTTTCATTCATTAAGGTTAAGTAATAGAACACGTTTTCTTGGTTGCCATACATACGACGAATACCGTCTTGGATGATAACCGCGACTTCATAAGCAAATGTTGGATCGTATGAAATACAGTTAGGAATCGTGCTTGCTTGAACATGGCTGTGGCCATCTTCATGCTGTAAACCTTCACCATTTAAGGTAGTACGACCCGCTGTTGCGCCAAGTAAGAAACCACGCGCTTGTTGGTCACCTGCAAGCCATGCCATATCACCTACACGTTGGAAACCAAACATAGAGTAGTAAATATAGAAAGGGATCATGGGTAAATTGTTAGTGCTGTACGAAGTTGCCGCGGCAACCCAAGATGACATAGCACCTAACTCGTTAATCCCCTCTTGCAATACTTGACCTGAGGTGGCTTCTTTATAGTAAGACACAACGGCGCGATCTTCAGGAGTATAAGTTTGACCTGATGGGTTATAAATACCTATTTGACGGAATAAGCCTTCCATACCAAAGGTACGTGCTTCATCGGCAATAATTGGCACGATATTCTGGCCGATGCCTTTATCTTTAAGCAGAATATTTAAGGTACGCACAAACGCCATTGTTGATGAAATTTCGCGCTTTTGCTCTTCAAGCAGTGGCGTAAATTCTTCCAGTGCGGGCAGGGTTAAACTCTCTGTGAAATTAGGTAAACGCTGCGGCGTGTAGCCATGTAGCGCTTTACGACGAGCATGTAAGTACTCGTGCTCTTTAGAACCCTCTTCAAGAGTTAAATAAGGTAAAGACTCGACCACTTCATCGGTTAACAGATCTTGTAGGCCTAAACGATCACGTAATTGAAGCACATGGGTCATGTCCATTTTCTTCACTTGGTGAGCGATGTTTTTACCTTCTGCGGCCTCACCCATGCCATAACCTTTAACGGTTTTAGCTAAAATAACCGTTGGGCGCCCCTTAGTTTCTTGCGCGTTTTTATAAGCCGTGTACAGCTTAGATGGCTCATGACCACCACGCTTCAGGGCGAAGATTTCTGCATCTGTCATATCAGACACTAATGCCGCAGTTTCTGGATATTTACCAAAGAAGTGCTTACGGACATAAGCGCCATCTTTTGATTTAAAGGTTTGATAGTCACCGTCAACGGTTTCATTCATTAATTGCAATAACTTACCTGAGGTGTCTTTGGCAATTAGCGCATCCCAGTTGTTACCCCAAATCACCTTGATAACGTTCCAACCTGCACCACGGAATAAACCTTCAAGCTCTTGAATAATCTTACCGTTACCCATTACAGGGCCGTCGAGGCGCTGTAAGTTACAGTTAATTAAAAAACATAAGTTATCGAGTTTTTCACGGGCAGCAAACGAAATAGCGCCACGAGATTCTGGCTCGTCCATCTCGCCATCACCTAAGAAGGCGTAAACCCGCTGCGCAGAAGTATCTTTTAGGCCACGACCGTCAAGGTATTTTAAGAAACGCGCTTGATAAATGGCCGACATTGGACCTAAGCCCATAGATACCGTTGGGAACTGCCAAAACTCAGGCATTAATTTAGGGTGTGGATACGAAGGGATGCCTTTTCCATCCACTTCCTGACGGAAGTTATCTAATTGATCCGCCGTTAAACGACCTTCAACAAAGGCACGAGCATAAATACCTGGGGAGATATGGCCTTGATAATAGACTAAATCGCCACCGTCTTTTTCATTAGGTGCGCGGAAAAAGTGGTTAAAACAGGTTTCGTAAAACGCGGCTGAAGATTGGTAAGACGCCATGTGGCCGCCAAGATCTAAATCTTTTTTCGATGCGCGCAACACTATCATGATTGCGTTCCAACGTATGATAGAACGGATACGGCGCTCTAATGTGGTATCCCCTGGATACGCTGGCTCATCTTTGGTGGCAATGGTGTTAACATAGTTGGTAGTCACGCCAGTCGGCATATCAACGCCATCTAAGCGAGCTTTATCTAGTACTTGTTCAAGTAAGTACTGAGCACGTTCCACACCTTCTTCGCGTACAACAGATTCTAAAGCAGACAACCACTCGCTAGTTTCTTGTGGATCAACATCTTTTAGCATATGTTCAGACATTGGCAATGCTTTCCTATACGTTTGCTTAACCCACAATTGCAGATTAAGTTTATGTTTTAAAATGAACTAAAGTGTCAGGCTTGGCGCTTAAAGAGCTTGGCCTATCCACCGCTCTTTAAACGTCGCAGACTACGCTGCAATCGACTATCTTCTTCCCGCACTGCCAGCATGATCTCTTCAATGTAACTTAAATGTTCATTAGAGGCTTCGCGGGCGGCGTCAGGATCACGGCGAACGATGGCAGCAAGCAAGGCTCGTCTGTGTTCGTTTGCCATTTTGGAGGCTTCTTCGCGTCGGCTGAGAAGTTCCAGGTTCTGGGCCACATTTTTATGCAGCACAGGAGTTAAACTGAGTACTAAATGCAACATGGCCACATTGTGTGAGGCCTCGGCGACGGCGCGATAAAATCGTACTATGGCATCCGCTTGGGCCTCTATTTCTGTGGCCTTTTCAACTTCGAGAATGCAATTTTGAATATTTTGCATATCGGCATCGTTGCCACGTAGCGCTGCAAAGTAGGCCATCATGCCTTCGGTGGCATGGCGAAACTCCAGTAAGTCATACTGACTTTCCGAATCGTTGTGCATCAGCTCAACGATGGGATCGGCAAGACTCTGCCACAGTTGTTCCTTAACATAAGTGCCTCCACCTTGACGGCGCATTAGCAGGCCTTTGGCCTCTAATTTTTGAATAGCCTCACGCAAAGAAGGCCGTGACACTTCAAATTGCACGGCGAGTTCTCGTTCTGGGGGGAGTTTCTGACCTGGCTGTAAGCTGCCCTCGAGGATCATACGTTCGAGTTGCTCCATGATCACATCAGAAATCTTTGGCTGGGTAATCTTGCTATAAGCCATCTGGCCCTCAATCATTCTGTCAATTGGTCTTACCAATTTATATGAGAGCGCGCACTTTATCAAATCTGCTAATTTATGTCTAGGGAGACCAAACTCACCCGACCAATGGTATTAGCTTATAACAGTGCTACAAAGCGCAAACCCACAGCATAGACGAAAAATCGCGACAAGGGGTCAGACCATTTGACAAACTGGAGGTAAATCCATCTTATCTATTAGCCAGAGTGACATAATATGAAGCTAACCAAGGGAACCAATCGAAGTTTGAGTTAATAAAGTAAGGCAAAAGACAATGGAGAGAGCCAACAGCTGCCTGCTCGCTCCACATGGGCTGATGAGGCTAACTGACCACGCCAAAAATAGTGAGCACAGACAATACCGTCAGTAGCAGGATAAAGTTACGCTTACTGAGTTCAAGTAGCGCCAAGGTTTCACGCACGCTCAGAGGGGCATTTTTAGCAGAGTCGCTATCTAGGGTGTCATCGGCAAGCATTTCGGACACTATACTCGCCTCTGAGGCTAAGGCTGTCTCGGTAATCAAGGTTTTAGCACCACTATGCCATTGCAGTGCCAGCTTACGCCAAATCAGCATTCCCGATGAAAACTGGCCACTCAATACGAAACCAAAACTAAAAATACGACTGGGCAGCCAATCCAATAACTTTTGAATTTCTTGCACTAACGGCATCTTAATATGGCTCGGTTCATCTGCAAGCTCGGCATTGTCAGCTACAACACCTTGTTCTAGCAGCGCTTGCTTAGCCGTTTGGCAATGTTGTAATTGATTATTAAGACTTAATTCTCGCTGACTATAGTAACGCACAGTGCAGTACAAGACGGCACCCACTGGGCCTAAGAAAATAAGAAATAACGCGACCGCGCCATAGTAGCGATAGTTGATCCAGGCCGATATTTGCCCGACCTTGGCACCTAAGTCACGTTCATTTACCGCATCGAGACACTCACAGCAATCGAGTTCGCTGGCATAGCGAAAGCTTGCTTGCACATCACTGCGACACGCCGCTTGGATATATTTTTTAAAGGTATCTCTGAGGTTTTGGTGGCTAAAGCAGATAACAGACACAAAAATCCACGCGAGCAAATTAAATAATCCGAAAAATAACCCATCGAGCAAATACAAGATTAACCCTAAGATAATCGCTGGCAATGCCATGGCTAACAAGGCGCCACTGGTAGAAGCTAATGAATCCCGATCCCAAAAGCGCTTATGATAGCTTTGCATTAATGCATCAAATTGCCACTGACTGGGCAGCAGACGCAAACGCTCGACTAAGATGGCGATAAGCAGCGAAAAAAGTGCCATATTGATGTTTTCCTAATGCTGGGCTGGGGTTAAAAGATCATAACTTTTCTTAACTTCAGATATTGTTAATACAACAGGGGCTAGCGTCTAGCCAAGCTCGCGCCTAATTCGGCTCGATAAGCTGCCCAGTCGAAACTTTCACCGGGATCCGTCTTACGCCCGGGAGCAATATCACAATGACCAACAATATTATCTAGGCTAATCATAGGGTATTGCGCCATTAACACCAAGGTTAAGGCAGTTAAGCACTGATATTGCGCTTGGCTATAGGGGATAGAATCTGTGCCCTCAAGCTCTATGCCAATGGCGAAATCATTGCAATTTTGTCGACCCAAAAACTCAGAGAGCCCCGCATGCCAAGCTCTATCGTCACAACTGACGTATTGCACTAGCTCGCCATCGCGGCGAATTAAGAAATGTGCCGATACCCGCAAACCTTCAAGCTCAGCAAAACTGGCATCGGCATCGATGGCAAGACACCCTTGAAACAACTGGTCAATATAAGGCTTGCCGAATTGCCCTGCTGGCAAGCTGATATTATGAATAACCAGCAGACTGACCTCAGCATTGGGGCGCGCATTAAAGTGCGGCGATAAACAATGACGCGCTTCATTTAACCAGCCGTGAGTTAAGCTCAATCCGTCATTCATCTTGGGTTCCATTTTCTCTGTGCTCAAATAGCTTGAGTTACTTGTTACTTGTTACTTGTTACTTGTTACTTGTTACTTGTTACTTGTTACTTGTTACTTAGGGAATGATAATTAGTGAATAGCAATCGGGCAAAGTGAAGCCGCAATCTGCCTAGCCCTATTGTTAATATCAACGTTAATATCATCATAAGTTAACAGCTATCTTACTGACAAAAAACTACTAAGTCCTAAATACAAGTATGTTAATCTATTGAGTATTAAACAAGATCCCATGACGCTAAAATCTGCCATCATCTTCGCCTGCTGTAAATCGCACAATGAAGTTGTCAGAGTCAGCCTGTAGCAAGGAATTTTTATGTTAGAAAATGACATCCGCCATTCAGTCAAAACCGCACTCAATGAAGATTTAGGCCATAACGAGCATCAAAGTGTCGAAGCCATGCTTAATGCCGATATCACGGCTATGCTTATCCCTGCTGAAAAGCAGGTTAGAGGCACACTGATTACCCGTGAAGACGGCGTTTTCTGTGGCAAAGCATGGGCCGAACAGGTATTTAATCAATTGGGCGGTCAAGTTGCCCTGCACTGGCATGTGGATGATGGCGATCTGGTGGTTGCGAATCAGGTATTGTGTGAGCTCTCTGGCTCAGCCCGAGTGATTTTAACCGGTGAGCGCACCGCAATGAACTTCATTCAAACCTTATCTGGGGTGGCAAGCCTGACTAAGCGTTATGTTGATAAGCTCGCTGGCACTCAGACTCGCCTGCTCGATACTCGAAAAACCATCCCTGGCCTTCGCACTGCGCAAAAATATGCTGTCACCTGTGGCGGCGGTAAGAATCATCGCATTGGCTTGTTTGATGCGTTCCTTATTAAAGAAAACCACATCATGGCCTGTGGCGGTATCGCTGAGGCCATACAAGCGGCGCGAGCATTACATAATGATAAGCCGGTCGAAGTGGAAGTTGAGTCCCTCGATGAGCTGAAGGCAGCCCTCGATGGTGGCTGCGACATCATAATGCTAGATAACTTCGATATCACCATGATGCTTGAAGCTGTGGCAATCAATAATGCCTATAAAGAAGGCGGCAGAGGCGCAAAGCTTGAAGTCTCAGGCAACGTCACCTTAGATACCTTGGCCGACTTTGCTAAAACAGGGGTGGATTATATTTCTGTGGGGGCATTAACTAAGCATGTTAGGGCGCTGGATTTATCACTGCGGCTAAAATAACCCTTAGTGTTATCTACTAGCTCTATCTAATAGCTCTACCTAAATAGCCAAACGCCATCTAGCCTTCCTATGATGGCCTCTTCACCCGCTTGTCATGGTTATATTTTAAGCAACAATTTCAGCCAGAGCCCAGCAACAATTGCATCCTTAATACTTTTGACTCACGTCAATAAACCGGCAGGAAAACGCAAAAGCCAATTAATCACTAAGGTTAGCTCAAGTGTCAAAAAAATGTTATAACTTGAAGCTCTAAAAACACGCAAGCTAACAATATTTAATTGTTTTTTTGATTTTTATGCATTGTGGCTATTTCAATTTCAGTAACTTTATACTAACTTTTACCACAGGCGAGATGGCCTTTCGGCCAGACAGCGATGTTAAAAATATAAGGCGACCCACTTAAGGCTAGACTAAAGTTATTTCGACAATCATTTTCAACCCAGCTTTCGACCGCAGGCTTTCTTGAACAGGAATGCTTTCTTGAGCAGGATAGTTTAGGAACTAAGTGTTCGAAAGTATAAATGTAGAAAGTGTGGTAAGTGTGGAAAGTGTAGGAATAGCTAAACCTTAGCCAAATTTAGGTCACCTTTTAAATATCTCTGTTTTGCCGAAACGACATACGAAAGGAAGCCAATTTTCATCAAGCAAAATGTAACGATGAAAAACAACTGAATTTCAAACCGCCACAAAATCTAGTGCTTACGCTAGTGCAAGTGGCACAACAGCAGAAGCACATTAAGCGTAAATGCTTGATCGCTTTAGAAGCAACTTAAAACTTGAGGCCGCAGCGTAGCTTTACAGGATGTAATATTAAACCAGGGATGACGCTAGAATACGGACTCGATGGAGAAATAATATGAAATCAATTAAGCAAATGAAAAACGCCAAAGGCTTCACGTTAATCGAATTAATGATCGTAGTGGCGATCATAGGTATTTTAGCTGCAGTCGCACTGCCTGCATACCGTGATTACACTGGTGCTGCTCACGGTGGCGCGGCAATGAAAGGATTGGGCGCGTATACATCTAAAGCCGTAACCTGTGTGCAATCTGGTGTTGCCTGTGACTCAATTAATCAAGACATGCTAAATGTTCCTGAATTAGGTGCTGCAGTTGGTACTTTTGCGGAAGGAACTGGTGGTAGCATTACTTTTAATGAAGGTAGTTGTTCAGTAACTGCAGCCATTAACCCGACTGGGGCAGTAGATTTCACAGCAACAACGACTGGGTCAGGTGCTACAGCAGCCCAGTGTCAAGATGGTGCTGGGATCTAAAGTATAAAAGGTATCTAGAAGAAGGAGGGCAATCATTGCCCTCCTTTATATTTAACAGCGAGCATACATGCCCTCAACTGCGCTTCATCTAGGCCTCTCCAATTTGTTTATTCGCAAGGGTCTCCTTAGCGAAGACATCATGGCCTCCGCCATCGCCGATTCACGTAAAAATAAACACTCGCTAGTAGCAACCCTGATTAACGGCAAGCACTTATCCGCTCGTGAAATTGCCGAGCTGTGCCATGAAGAATATGCCACCCCGCTATTAGACTTAGCAGAATTCGATGTTGCCGCCATCGCGGAAGACTTATTAAATAAAAAACTTATCGCCAAACATCAGTGCTTACCGCTATTTAAGCGCGGTAATCGCCTCTATATTGCTACCTCTGACCCCACCAATATTACCGCATTGGAAGATTTTCAATTTAGCTTAGGCCTGCACGCCGAAGCCATTTTGGTGGAAGACGATAAGCTCAGCAAGGCCCTAGAGAAGGTCATCGAAGATGATATTACTGGGTTAGATCTAAACGGCATGGATGAAGCCGCCCTCGCTGGCATTGAAATCACCGACACAGACAAGCGTCATGAAGAGCCAGGCGGTGAAAGCAGTGACGATGCACCCATCGTTATTTACATTAATAAAATCCTCACCGATGCCATACGTAAAGGCGCCTCAGATTTGCATTTTGAGCCCTATGAGAAGCGCTATCGCATTCGTTTTCGCATCGATGGCATACTCCATGAAGTCTCAGAGCCGCCAGTGGCACTTTCCGGGCGTATTTCGGCCCGCTTAAAGGTGATGTCAAAACTTGATATTGCCGAGCGCCGCGTGCCACAAGATGGCCGCATCAAGATGAAGCTATCCCGCACTAAATCTATCGACTTTCGTGTTAGCACCTTGCCCACCATCTGGGGTGAGAAAATCGTAATGCGTATTTTGGACTCTTCATCGGCGCAGTTAGGTATTGAAAAACTTGGCTATGAAGACGATCAACGCTTGCTCTATGAAGAAATGCTCGCCAAGCCTCAGGGGATGATTTTAGTCACAGGCCCCACGGGCTCAGGTAAAACCGTGTCCTTGTACACAGGTCTTAATATTCTCAATACCGAAGAGCGTAATATTTCCACCGCAGAAGACCCAGTTGAAATTAACCTCGAAGGGGTGAATCAGGTCCATATCAATTTAAAAGCCGGCCTGACGTTTGCGTCAGCCCTGCGCTCATTTTTGCGCCAAGATCCGGATGTGGTCATGGTGGGTGAAATACGTGACTTGGAAACTGCAGAAATCGCTATTAAGGCGGCGCAAACCGGCCACTTAGTGCTATCGACACTGCATACTAACTCGGCGGCGGAAACCCTAACCCGCCTCATTAACATGGGTGTGCCTGGTTATAACATTGCAAGTTCGGTGAATTTAATTATCGCTCAGCGTTTGGCAAGGCGCCTGTGTCCCGAGTGCAAACATGCCGAAGATATTCCTGTGGCCGAGCTGCAGCGCTTAGGCTTTCAACAAGCTGATATCGACAAAGGTTTCACTGTGTTTAAGCCCGTTGGCTGTGAGTTTTGCTCCGGTGGCTATAAGGGCCGTTTAGGCGTATATGAAGTGATGAAGATGTCTGATGATATTGCCCGCACCATAATGGAAGGCGGTAACTCATTGCAAATTGCCCGCATCGCCAAAGAGCAAGGCATGCGGGATTTACGCCAATCGGGTCTGTTAAAAGTAATCCAAGGCCTAAGTAGCATCGCCGAGATCAATCGTATCACCAGCTCTTAGCGCTTGAGCTTAGCTCTTGTGCTAAGCGCTTAGCGAATAGCCATATTTTAATCTCTAGCTTAGTTATTCGTATTAGAAAGTGGCTAAAATTTCCAGTTCAAAAGCATCCAAACCGCTGATTTAAATGCTATGTTAACACTATACTTTTCCAATAATGTCACCCAAGGAGCGGCTTTATGGCAACTGCCAGCGCAAGTAAAAGGCCTGCAAAAAAGAAAAATGATGTTAAGCATCAGCCTAAGGTGTTTACCTTTCAGTGGAAAGGTGTAAATAGAGATGGTCAGAAAACCGCAGGTGAGCTACGTGGCACCAGTATCAGTGAAATCAAGGGCATACTCAAATCACAAGGGGTAACCCCCAAAGGGGTCAATAAAAAATCGGCCCCGTTATTTAAGCTGTTCGAGCCACAGATTAATGCCATGGATACCACCATGCTCACTCGCCAAATTGCAACTATGTTGGCCGCTGGCGTGCCCTTAGTCACCACTTTAGAACTATTAGGCCGTGGCCATGAAAAACCTAAAATGCGTGAACTCCTCGCCATTATCATCGCCGATGTGCAATCGGGTATTCCTCTTTCTAATGCACTAAGACCCCACAGGCGCTATTTTGACGACCTCTATGTGGATTTAGTCGCAGCAGGCGAGCATTCTGGCGCCTTAGATCTGGTGTTCGATCGCATCGCCATCTATAAAGAAAAAGCCGAGGCGCTCAAGTCAAAAATCAAGAAAGCCATGTTCTACCCCGCCGCCGTAGTTGTGGTTGCGGTGGCGGTCACTGTGTTACTCCTGCTATTCGTGGTGCCACAATTTGAAGATATTTTCGCCGGATTTGGCGCAGAACTGCCCGCATTTACCCAACTAGTACTGGGTATTTCACGTGCCTTGCAAGCCTCATGGCATGTTATTTTTGCTGCCATAGGGTTAGCGATTTTCTTGTTCGTGAGAGCACACAGAAGCTCGCAAATGGTGCGGGACAGAGTCGATGAAATAGTGCTTAAAATCCCCGCCATTGGCGATATTTTACATAAAGGCGCCATGGCGCGCTTTGCCCGTACCTTAGCCACCACCTTTGCGGCAGGTGTGCCATTAATCGATGGCTTAGAATCTGCCGCTGGCGCCTCCGGTAATGCCGTGTATCGCAAGGCATTACTTAAAGTCAAGCAAGAAGTGACTTCAGGCATGCAGATGAATGTCGCCATGCGTACTACTAACCTTTTCCCTGATATGCTCATTCAAATGGTGATGATAGGCGAAGAATCTGGTTCACTGGATAATATGCTCAACAAGGTGTCGAACATCTATGAAATGCAGGTGGATGATGCGGTGGATGGACTATCTAGTTTAATCGAACCTGTGATGATGGTGGTGATAGGCACTCTAGTTGGTGGCCTTATCGTTGCCATGTACCTACCTATCTTCCAAATGGGTAAAATTGTCAGCTAAGCTTAAGCAGTTAGCAGTTAGCAGTTAGCAGTTAGCAGTTAGCAGCAATGATAACTAGCTGATGACAATTGATTTATTCTAAGTAATTTATAACAATCAAATTTATATAAAAGAATTTGTAAAACCTAATTTATAACAACTAAAAGAACCAGTACAGATGAGTGAATTTATCGCCCTTATGGGCCAATATCCTGTTATTTTTATCAGTGTTTGCTTTATTTTTGCCGCCACCATAGGCAGCTTTCTTAACGTGGTTATCCACCGTCTACCTGTAATGATGAAGCGTGAGTGGCAAGCTGAATGTAATCAATACTTACAAGAGTATCACCCGGATATAGTCAAAGACGTCAGCCTGAAACGCTTAGAAAAACCGTTAGATAGTTTCCCCGAACGTTATAACTTGGTAGTGCCTAATTCCTGCTGCCCTAAATGCAATGCCGCCATTAAGCCTTGGCATAACTTACCTATCCTTGGCTGGTGCATGCTAAAAGGAAAGTGTGCTCAGTGCCAACAGGCTATTTCTGTACGCTATCCCGTTATCGAACTACTCACAGGGCTTATGGTTGCTGTCTTAGCTTGGCACTTTGGCCCTACAAGTCAGTTTTTGTTTGCCTCCCTACTGACCTTTGTCTTGATAGCATTGACTGGCATAGATCTCGATGAAATGCTATTGCCAGACCAGCTTACTATGCCGCTGCTTTGGCTAGGCTTGTTGATTAATTTACAAGGCGTATTCACAAGTCCGACTGATGCCATCATAGGGGCAATTGCTGGTTATATGAGCCTATGGTCGGTGTTTTGGCTATTTAAACTCGTTACGGGTAAGGAAGGCATGGGTTACGGTGACTTTAAACTTCTGGCGGTGTTTGGCGCCTGGCTTGGTTGGCAAATGCTGCCATTGATAATTTTACTGTCTTCATTAGTGGGTGCAGTTGTCGGGATTGCGCTGATTTTAAGTAAAAAACTCAATCAAGGAAATCCGATCCCATTTGGTCCTTACATCGCCATGGCTGGTTGGATAGCGCTTATTTGGGGCAATGACATAGTTAATTGGTATCTAGGCACCTTCTTGTGATGGAACATAAATTTATAGTCGGCCTCACGGGTGGCATAGGCAGTGGAAAGACCACTGTTTCAGATATGTTTAACCAACATGGAATAACCATAGTCGACGCCGACCTTGTCGCTCGTGAGGTCGTAGCCCCTGAAAGCACAGGCCTTAAGGCCATAGTCAGTCACTTTGGTGAGCGAGTATTGCAAGCAGATGGCCAATTAGATAGAGCAAAACTCAGGATAGAAATATTCGACCAGCCTGAGCAAAGAGAATGGCTGAATAACTTATTACACCCCATGATCCGCCAGCTGATGTTTTCCCAGATTGAACAAGCCCAATCTGCCTATGTCATTCTGGTTGCACCCTTGCTATTCGAAAATGAGTTAGATAAGTTAGTCAACAGCACCTTAGCGGTGGATATTTCACCACAATTACAAGTAAGCAGAACGTCAAGCCGGGATAATGTCGAGCCAGAACAAGTACAAAAAATTATCGCCAGCCAGATAAGTCGTGAACTTAGGCTCGAAAAAGCCAATAAGATCATCGAAAATACTGGCGATTTTGACTATTTACGTCAGGCTGTCGCTAAGTTGCATCAAGAATATTTACGCCAAGCACAAGTTACCCAAGGGGAGCGATAAGCTATCACAATGAAACCGCTGATTTATGAGCAACCTTTAAATGAAAAAGTACGCAGCTATCTGCGTCTGGAATACTTAGCTCAGCAATTAGCCCAGGCGATTGCCTCTGATCAGCAGCACAATGGCTTTTATCCCTTGTTTTCATTATGCGAAATGACAGATAGGTGTGATTTTCGCTCTGAAGTGCTCAAAGATTTGGATAGACAAATTCTAGTGCTTAATAAATGGCAAGACTTGCCTCACGCCGATACCCAGCAGATTAATCTATTGATAAATAGACTCAATCAAGCCAAGGGGCCACTACAGCAACCAGAACGCATTGGTGTCGCACTCAAGCAAGATAAATTCATTAGTGCACTTAGACAGAAGTTTTCCATGCTGGGCGCCTGTTGTAACTTTGATTTGCCCCAACTGCACTGCTGGCTCGCCAAATCTTGGAGTGATAGACAGCAAGATCTTACCACTTGGCTAACTCACTACCACCCACTGTTAGAGCCCATTTGTTTATTGCTGGAATTGAGCCGCAGTACGGCTGAGTTTGTCCCCGCCACAGCTCACGCGGGC
Source organism: Shewanella denitrificans OS217 (assembly GCF_000013765.1). NCBI lineage: Bacteria > Pseudomonadati > Pseudomonadota > Gammaproteobacteria > Alteromonadales > Shewanellaceae > Shewanella > Shewanella denitrificans. Next base: position 4,049,023 of record NC_007954.1, read on the forward strand.
TTTTATCAACAGGATTGCACCCAAGTACTTTCTTTAGTGCGAGTTAAGCTCACTGCAGACAGTGAGTGCTACCCGATCATTAGTGGTCACAGAAATCGCTTCGCGATCCATTTCGTTGATTTCCAGCAGCAGAAGCATTCTGACAAAAGCATTCAATTCTTTCTGGCTACCTGTAGCGCCAACCATTAAAATACCTTTAACTTGCTTATGGAAGAAACCTTATATTATGTCATTAGTTGTCCAGTGCCCCATCTGCCAATCGTCTGTCCCATGGACTGACGATGCTAAATTCAAACCCTTTTGCAGTGAGCGCTGCAAACTTATCGACCTAGGCGATTGGGCTTCAGAAAAACACGTTATACCGGTAAAATCCCCATTCGAAGCGGGTCTACTGGATCCTGATCTTCTGGATGATGCCGGATTCGAACAAGACGATTTTTTTAAGGAATAACTAAGCCGATGAAACGTGTTCATGTTGCCGTAGGCATCATAGTCAATTCACAGCAGCAAATTCTGCTGGCTAAACGTCATGGTCATTTACATCAAGGTGGCAAATGGGAGTTTCCCGGCGGTAAAGTCGAAGCCGATGAAACTGTCACCCAAGCCTTGATCCGCGAATTGAAAGAAGAAGTGAATCTCTCTGTCGTTTCGAGCTCGGTTTTTATGTCCATCAGCCACGATTACCCAGATAAACAAGTTTTGCTAGACATACATTTAGTCCAAGATTTTAGCGGTGAAGCGATTGGCGTTGAAGGTCAGCAGATAGTCTGGGTCAACCAAGCACAATTAAAAGATTATGAGTTCCCCGAAGCCAACCTGCCTATTTTAGAAAAAATATACCAGGAACTCGGCTAGTACCAGCAGCAAACTGAATACAAGGCCACTCAAAGAATGGGAACCGTAAACTCACACACAAAGCCATAAAAAGGTGGCGATGGCGCTGGCCACAAGAGAGGTAACCAAATACATCCCAAACTACTTAGACTGTTTGAGAACCTTTTAAGCCAATGATAGCCATATAACAATATCACATTAACCATGCGGACACTGTTAACGTGAACAAAACCAATGTGATGGGTATAAAGATTAAATTTACACTTATCTATTGGTTGAATATTGCTCATTTTCGATTTATCTGACTACACTCAGATCTGTGCTCAATCGAGGATTGCATATGCTAATGGATCTAGCCCAGACTCCCCAATACAAACCCCACCAAAGTTTAGGCCGCTGGATGCTTGTCGGTATGTCGGCACTCTTGCTAACCACTGGTGCCTGCTTTCTATTTTTTGCCCACCAATTGATGGAGGCTCGCTTCGATAGTTTCGATGCTAAGCACTATGAGCAAGAGCTCATGCGAGTGAATGGGGTCTTTAAACAAAGCCGTCAATCTTTTGAACTGCTCCTCACCGATTATGCCCATTGGGATGATACCGAGCAATTCACCTTAGGCACCAACCCCGAATTTATCCAAGAAAACTTGGTTCCAGAATCACTGATAAACATTCAAGTTAATGGTTTTATCATTACTCACCTCGATGGCAGTTTAGTCACTGCGCCGCATCTGGTGATGGACAACGAGTTAGTGCCTATGCCTGAGTCCATCTGGCAAACATTTTCAGCATTACTCCCAAGCTTGATGACGCCTGATAAGCTCAGTGCCAATACGGCACTAGCATGGGTGGGCACTGACGCCATAATGATCACTGGCTCCACCATCACAGACACAATCAAAAGCCATGACCCTAGTGGCTATTTATTTTTTATCCGCAAGCTCGATAGCAAGATTATGCAAGGTTTCAAAAACATGACTCTAGTCGATTTTGAGTTATTACCTGCGCCTATTAGCCAAAATGCGCAAGTGGAAATCCATACCCTACTAGTGAATGATGAGCCCCATTGGATAGTGGATAAAAACCTTGCTGGGCTACCCGCCAAGATAAAAGTACAAGGAGGCACCTTCCTTGAAGAAGAGCGTAGCTTAACCTTGTTATTATTGGCCTTAAGTGTGGCCGGCCTTAGTCTCATTTCCCTTTTGGGAGTCTTTTGGATAATGAACTTTAAAGTATTGAAAAGAATACGCTTATTCTCAGCGCTTGCGGATCAACACAGACAAGCGCCTGAGCAAAGCATTCATTGGCCAATAGTGGGCAAGGATGAGCTAGATAATTTAGCCATATCCCTAAATGAGTTTATTAGTGAAGTGGGCAAACGTCATGATGATTTAAGTTATTTGGCTGAGCATGATGCCTTAACGGGCTTAGGCAACCGCCGCTTACTCATGTCCCGTTTAGATGCCAATATGAATCACCACCAAAGAAACCCAAAATTCATCAGTACCTTGCTGCTATTAGATCTCGATAGTTTCAAATTATTAAACGATGGTTTAGGCCACAGTGCTGGAGATGACATACTCAGACTCGTTGCCAAACGCATGCTGGCCATGGTTCGAAACTACGATACTGTGGTACGCCTAGGGGGAGATGAATTTGCCATTTTATTAGAAAATGTCGAACCTGAAATGGTGCTGCCCTTTGCCGAGCGTTTACATCAACAAATTTATGAATCATTTGAATACAATGGCCATAAACTTAAGTTAAAAGCCTCGATTGGTTTAGCGGCAGTAAAATCCGCTTTATCTAAAGAAGATGTGATCCGCAATGCCGATCTTGCCATGTACGAAGCCAAGCGTAAGGGCAGAAATCAAACCGTCGTATTTAGAGTGGATTTACTGGATGCCGTCTCACGTCGATTGCAATTAGAGCAAGCGTTACAAGAAGCCCTTAACCACCAAGAATTGGAAGTCTGGTTTCAACCTATTGTCGATGCTCGCAATGGAAAGGTTGTCGCCATGGAAGCCTTATCCCGCTGGTTTTTAGATGGAATTTTCGTTCCTCCCGATGAGTTTATCAAAATTGCCGAAGCCTCGGGCATGATCACTAAATTGGGTAAGCAAGTGTTCGATAATGTCGGCGCTTCACTGGCGGACCTTAGGCTTAACTACCCCGACCTTATCTGTAATATTAATTTATCCGTGCGCCAATTTCGTGACTCTAATTTGGAGGAAGATATAGTCGACTGCGCCACTAAATATCAGTTACCCAGCTCAGCGATACATTTAGAGCTAACCGAAAGCATGATCGCCACATCAGAAACAGAAATTCTACCCACCATGTGCGCTTTAGTGGACAAAGGCTATAAATTCCACCTCGATGACTTCGGCACGGGCTACTCCTCCCTTGAGCGCCTACGTAATTTACCCTTCGACACCTTAAAAGTGGACCGTAGCTTTATCACCCCACTGGGAAAGGGGGATGATGTGATGGTGAGAAATATTATTAATATCGGCAATGAGTTAGGCATGAGCTTGATTGCCGAAGGGGTCGAAACAGAAACAGAAGTGCATAAGCTATTACAGCTAGGTTGCTGGGATATTCAAGGTTACTATTTTGCCCGCCCCATGCCACTGGCCAAATTGAAACTGTGGCTTGCGGAAAACCAAACCCAAATAGCTCAGCAAACCTTTACCCAACAAAAGCACACTCAAGGCTATATCATTTAGCATGGCAACAGGGTTCACCTAGATACCACCTAAATATCACAACAGATTAACATCGTGATATATTCCATCCTGGCCGAATGAGAAAGCCGCCCTGAGTTAATTAGACCTAAAAAATACAGATAATGAGTGTGGAAAGAAGATGATAAGAAACCTAACACCAAGCGATTTTGCTCAAGTCATTTCCCTTGGGGAGCAAGTGCATGGTGCCAACTACCTAGACTTGGACACGCTCAAACATTATTACCAGCTAGGGATAAAAGACGGCATTAATGCGCACTTTGTCGCAGAGCAAGCAGGTGAAATCATAGGTTTCAGGCTGACATTTACGGCCAATCAGTGGACCTTAGATGAATGGTGTAGCCCCGCCCTTTGGGGGGTTGAAATAGATAAGGTCTGCTACTTTAAGTCCAACACTTTAGCCGAAAAAGCCAGAGGCCAAGGCATAGGCGGTGACTTGTTAGCACAGTCCATCGCGGCCGTTAAAGCCCAAGGTGCCAAAGCTGGCGTTAGTCACCTATGGAAACAAAGCCCACACAATGCGGCGGTGCGCTACTTCACTAAGGCCGGTGGCCGCTTGATTAAAGAGCACCCAGGCAGATGGAATCAAGCCAATGATGGCAGTGACTATCTCTGCGTACTCTGTGGCAATGATTGCCACTGTACTGCCTGTGAAATGCTGATTAACTTCTAGTAACTAATCATCAAAAACTGAATAACAATAATAAAAAGAGTGAACTATGTACGATCCCTTAATCAATGCCAATCCCGCCGGCCAGCCTCAAGCCAATAGCTATTGGGCCAGCACTATTGAGCTCCCAGCCCTATTGCCCTCATTAACTGGCACTCAGCGCACCCAAGTGGCTATCATAGGCGGCGGTTACACTGGGCTGATGACAGCCTATTACCTTGCCAGTGAATTCAATATCGATTGTCATGTACTCGAAGCCAACCGTGTAGGCTTTGGTGCCAGCGCCCGCAATGCAGGTTTTGTGCTCAAAGGATCAGGCCGCTTAGGCTATGCCGATATGGCGAAGCGCTGGGATTTAGCTACCGCTAAGGGGATTTATCAAGAATTCAGCGAAGCTGTATCTCGAGTCGATGGCCTCATCAAGCAGCATAGTATTGACTGCGAGCCTCAAGAACAGGGTTATTTAAAAGTGGCTCACAATGCCAAGGCCATGGAAAAACTCAAAGGCGCCAGTGAATTTATTCTCAAACATTTTGGCGATGGCGCCGAGTTTATCTCGGGGCAAGATTTCTGCGAGCGTTACATGAACCACGGCCAAGCCTTCGGCGCCCTGCGCTTAAAAGATGGCTTTGGCTTAAACCCACTCAAGCTACTCTTAGGCTATAAAGATGCCGTGCTTAGTCAAGGTGTCACCATAAGCGAGCAATCCTGCGTGCTCGATTGGATAGAAGAAAACGGTCAACACAGGCTGATAACTGACAAGGGTGAATTGATTGCCGACCAAGTGATTTGCGCCGGCAATGCCTATACCCCAAAGCACTTTAACCCGCGTATAGACAATAAGTTCCTGCCCATCTTAAGCAATGTGATAGTCACTGAACCCCTGTCAGCGGATGAACTCATCAGCGCCGGACTTAAGACCCATCAAGTCACCATGGATACCCGCATCCTTAAATATTATTACCGTTTGCTGCCGGACAATCGCATCCTGTTTGGTGGCCGCGGCGCCGTATGGGGCAAAGATGGCGCCAACCCTATTTATGGCCAGCGGCTAAAACAGGCATTGGATAAGTGTTTCCCAACACTCAAACACAAGGCTGTCGCCTACAACTGGACCGGCTGGATCGCAGCGGCCATGGATGATATGCCCCATGTTTATGGTAAAGATGGTGTGGGGTACAGCTTAGGCTATTGCGGCGCTGGAGTGTCTTTTAGCGCCCAAGCAGGCTTTCGCCTCGCCCAAATGATGGCAGGAAAAACTGCACCAGCCCTACCGCTTTATCAAGCACCTCTGCCCGTAATGCCCTTCGCTCAGGCCAGACGCTTAGGCCAATGGGGTTATTACCATTACGGCTGGCTTAAAGACAAACTCGGCTAATCTTGGGTATTTAACATTTAGCTGAATACAAATAAAAAGCCTCGCCAGCAAATACCAGCGAGGCTTTTTAGAACACTTAGAATAAAAAACGTCAAAGCGAATTTAGACAAAAAATGAGCTAGAAAATTTGTTCTGAACAATTAAATCTCAAAAGTAAATCACTGAAACTCCTGCGTACAGGCTTGTCATGACCCATTTTTTTAATAAAAAATCTCGTCGACACGCCAATTTCTAGTGAGATCAAGAGCCGTCCATGAGGGCTCGAATATCCCGTCTGATGTGAAAGGACTCACGAATGCCGTGATGGCATGGATGCCAGAGAGCGGCCATGGGTCGGACGGTCGTCTCGCAAACACTCATGGTTCACCTTTTTAATATTAGTTAACCTCAACTCGGGATAAAAAACTGAACTAATCGCCCTCTTTGTGATCAGATCTTTCGACCAAGAAGGAACAAATCACGCAGAGGGCTTATGGATAATTTAGTGGATGTATTTTGTGATGTCGATGATTTTTGTGCTGTATTCATGCCGCAATGGAAAAAACAATGCGTAACAGATGGCACGCGTAAGCGCCAACGTTCAAGCAGAATGAGCATGAGCGAAATAATGACTATTATCATACTCTTCCATACATCTCATCATCGTGACTTCAAAAATTACTACACTGGATATCTTGCTCGATTTTTCAAGTCTGAGTTTCCCAACTTACTCAGCTATACCCGTTTTATTGAGCTTATGCCGACAGCTGTCGTGCCACTATGCAGCTATTTCTCCAGCATCAGAAGTCTACCTACGGGGATTGAATTTGTCGATTCGACCAGCGTAAAGGTTTGCCACAATTTGCGAATTCCACGACATAAAACGTTATCTGGCCTTGCTCGCCGCGGAAAAGGGACCATGGGGTGGTTCTACGGGTTCAAGCTTCACCTCATCGTTAACCATAAGGGGGGGATTGTTGCCGCCAAAATTACTCCAGCCAATACCCATGACACTAAGCCTGTTTCAGGCATGGTGGTGAATGCTATGGACAAGCTGTATGCGGATAAAGGCTATATCAGTAAAGCGTTGGCAAGCGAGCTACTTGAGCAAGGCGTAACACTAGTAAACAATGTTCGCAAGAACATGAAAAAGAAGGTTTTATCACTGTGGGATAGGGCAATGCTTTCACGAAGATTTATTATAGAAACGATCAATGATCAGCTTAAGAATATCTCACAAATCGAGCATTCGAGGCATAGAAGTGTGCATGGTTTTATGCTGAATATGATTGGCGGTTTAATTGCCTATCAACTCAAAGAGAGTAAGCCACAACTTAATATCACAGATGTCGATTTCAATGCGATTTCTGTTATGGCTTAAACCGATCTCAGGTTAGTTAACGAGTGAGTAAATTATTAAGTATATTTGAAGGAGAAATACCATCCACTTTCTAATGCCTTGTCAAAACTCATATCAAGCCCCAGATTTGAAATTTTCTCAAACGTATGCTCCTTACTATTAAAAGGCATGGGATGTTCAACTTGATAGCTATATAGATAACTAATTCCAGTTCCAGCAAAGCCACGGGTAGAGTAGTCAATAATTAAGCTACACTGATTTGATTCTGTTTCTTGGTAAGTGATTAACTTAGCTCCGATTTTTTTTAGCAAACGATCCAAGTTTTTGTCTCTTAATTTATCTTCAACAGTATCAATATTATAGCCAAACCAATGATTGTTATTACCGAAATTTTTTTTTAGCCCTAAATCACAGAAAGTTGCCGCTAACTCATTAAAAATTATTTTGTTATCATAAAAGTTTTTTTCGACATCATAAAATGATGGTGCAGGCCTGTTATCACAAGCCATAAGGCAAAGAGTAAGCAATGCAATAAATAATTTATTCAATTGAATATCTCGATTATAAAAGAGTATCGTATCTTTAATTGAGTTTTTTGTTAACATTATGGCGTAATCCAGCAATAAGTTGGAAAGCCTTTTTGATAAAAGCACCATTTAGTGCCTCGTCCACTACCGCCACCAATATCACCCGATCCACCACCAGCGCCACCACCGGGGTTTCCTCCTTCACCACCACCAGGCAGCAAAGCATTTCCAGCTGAACCGGCATCTGCACATGAAACAGAAGAAGGATCGGATTGGTTTTTCATAAATACTTCATCATGATAACGGACACCTGCAAGGGTCTGTTCTGGATCTCCAGGATTATCTCCAGTATTCGTCACATAGTTATAAATACCGTGTGGTAAATTGGACCAAAAATCATTACCTATGGCTTGGTAAAAAGCAGCGCCTCTTAAAATCGTCGATTCTGTAAAACCCATAGCCTTAGCATTCGCACCATAAAGGAAATTCCCCATTGAAGCTGAACCTATGTAATCTGATTCCTGAGAATGGGCTACGTCCAAAGCGCCTCCTGTTCGATGCATGACAACCAAGCGCGCCATTCCTGCAGAAAATTGCGCTCCAGATGAATGAGTTTTCTCAATATTTATAGTCCATGATCGTGATTCCCTTAAAACACCGTTGATATTAAGCTTTTCACCTGTTTTTCTATTTTTTGGTGGACTTTCTGGAGGGCGGTTAGAGTTAGAACATTATGATACTTCAGCTGCGGAGCTTGTAACAGCTGAATTCATTGTATGAGAATATAAATTTATCAGAGTATCAATAGGTGTATTGTTAACTTCACATCCACGGCAAGGTGGTGGATCTACAAATGTCTTTACTTTTTTTGAGTGTAATCCTATATAAATTGAGGTTTCACCTGTAGATGTATTTTCATCATGAATAATGGAGTATCTATACTTAACATCTTGAGTTATTGGAGTTAAAATAATTTTTATTTCAGTGTTTAAGTTTGTGTTTAACTTAGCGCTTGTGCTAAAGATATTAGATAATTGATTTTTATCTAATATAGTAATACCTGCTACAGTTTCAATTTTTATATTATAGTCTGCATTTTTTTGGAAGCTGGGGTCAGCAACGAAGTAAGTTTTTTCATAATTTAAGTTTTTTAGTTTTACGCATGTTGATAATGTATTGGTTGAAACCTCTGCACTTGAGTTAGGTAATAAAATAGGGCAATTATCCGCCAATAAATCAAAAGATATTAATAGAGTTAAAATTCCTGTAATTAGTCTTATGTTTCTCATTTTTGTGCCAAAATCCTTTTTAAGTGCAAATTGCAAAAGCTAACCATTCGTTGCAGTAAAGTCAAGAATTTTACTACATCGGTGTTGTTTGTGTTGTAAATATCCAGTACTTGACAATCCTTGAATTCAACTCTCTGAAAATTAAGCAGTAAACGGCCATCCTAAAAAGAGTCAAGTTTATGACCTTTCAATTGTACTTGATATCAAGCGTTCGCCTTTAAGGAAGGCGATTGCACCTCTCAACTTAGTTTTACCTGTTTAAGGACAACATAAAGACAACATAGCCACCCATTCTTCTTACCTCAGATGATTCTCTCTCAGTTACGCTGTGACGATATACTTTTGACTATCTACCGCTGGTTCACAACGAAATGTAAAGCTCAAAAATAGTGGAAATCAGCCATCAACTTCATCGAAGCAAGGAATAAATTTCGATATGAGTGTGTTGCGTGTTGCGGACGCTGTTATCTAGCTCAAGCTGAAATGAAGCTGAGCATAAATGGATGTTAATCTTAAAGTGAAGGATAACGGCTTAACCGCAGAGCCAACGCTGGCAATTGGCGGCGCTTTGTCGTCACTTTCGCGCTAGGTGTTCACAGTATTGACTCAGAGCTTGCAGCGAACCTACTGCACCTTTAAATAAATGGCCAAAGTCTTCTGTGATTTTAAGCCAGTTTTCAGTGGGGATGTTGAGTCTATCGAGGATATGCTGGCTGCTGTGGCTGATAGCACCGCGTTTGTCTCCCCTAATAATTCTGCCGGTGTCTTCTACTAACATGAGGTAATCTTTTGCGCTAAACATCAGCCCTTTAGGCATATTGTCACGTTCATTGCCTAAGAATGGCAATAATTCTTTCGGTTGCTCGCCTTTCAAGGCTGATTTGATACGCCTTTGAATACCTGTGTAATCAGAAGTTTCTGGCGTGGCAGCCATTTTTGCGCGCACGGGTTGAGGTCAACATAGGCCATGCAGGCTAATACCGCGGCTTCATCGAGCAGGGCCTGCGATTTAAAGCGTCCTTCCCAGAATCTACCGGTACATGAATCTTCCTTATTGGCCATTCTGGCTATTGGCTCACACAAGGCGCGCATAAACCAACTAATATCAGTAAGGCGTTCACGGTATACCGCTATTAAGTCCTGTACCGTGTTAAGTTCAAACTCATCTAAGGGTTCATCTTTGACAAAGCGCTGGGTTAACAAGGTGCCCTTAAAACCTTTATGCCATTGAGTGAGTACTTCTTTATCTGACCATAACTGTGCTTGCTCGGCATCGACCCTAAGCACAATATACAGATGATTTGACATCACGGCATAGGCACAAATGTCCATTGAAAAAATAGTCGCCAACTGAAACATCCGCCCTTCTACCCAGCCGCGCCTATGCTCAAAGTTCTCACCAGTGCTGTTATCTATCCCGCACAAGAACGCTTTTCTAACGACCCTCGAGCAACAATGATAATACGGCGTGTCATCCAAACTGACTATGGTTTTCCTTGGTCTGGCCATCATCTAATACCGATAAAAAAAGTGATAACTAAAGCGTAGTAAAGCGGTCACTATTTCGCCAGAAATCTTGGGTGATGAGATGGACGCCCCCTAATACGGCGTCAATGCGCCAAACTGATGTTGAACCATACAGTTACTTAAGGAGCGTCCACCATGAAAGTTAGCACTATTTCGATTGATTTGGCAAAAAATGTATTTCAATTATTGGGGATGGATGAACACGCCAAACAAGTGTTCAGCAAGCGCTTAAATCGCGCACAGCTGAGCGAGTTCATGTCGCAGCAGCCAGTCTGCGATGTGGTCTTTGAGGCCTGTTATTCCTCCCATTATTGGGGGCGTAAGTTTCTTGCCATGGGGCACAGAGTTAAGCTTATCCCCGCCCAACATGTCACGCCCTTTGTGCGCGGCAGCAAGAACGATAAAAATGATGCCATGGCGATTTATGAAGCCAGCTTCAGGCCCAGCATTCGCTTCGTGCCGATTAAAACTGAAGCCCAGCAAGAGATACTCATAATGACTTCATTGATCTCACGATGCAAATTATTCCCCTCGAACGTCCCAATGGGGAGGGGCCCGTGACAAAAGTCGTTGCCCTGTAACTTCTTTTTCGCCAACTCGCTTGAGCGGGCCAGGTCAACTCCAGGTTGACCGGCCCACACCAACAGTAAATCAGGCCAATCATCGGGGATCTGATACCAATTACGATTTAATCCTTCCTCGAAAAAGTCAGTAGCTGAAGGCTTGAAACCTGTCACTGAAATTTCTGTATACAGGCTCGCCATGGCCCATTTCTGTCATAAAAAAGTTTCAACGACACGCAGCAAGTCCGTCCTTGGCTCTTGATTTAAACTCAAGTCGGTCACCCCGTCTGATATGAAAGGATTCACAAATGCCTTCATGGCTGGATGCCAAAGAAATGTCATGGGTCGGACGATCGGCTTGCCTTTCACGTGGTGAAGCGTCATGGTTCACCTTTTTAGCATTCGTGCAATCTGTTAGCTCGTAAAATCTAGTCCCCTGCCTATGTTAAGCCTAACAGTACACTCCCAGTGTTGCACCAATTACCCTCGAAGTTGCCGAAATACGACGATTAAAATACCGTGCAACCATCAGGGATGATGGTTAAGGCTCGTTGGGCACATGGACGTGCCGTCGAGCCGTTAGGTATTTTCTTCGTCATATGAGGAACAACAACTTCGCGGGCGGCACAGGGGAGTTCCAAGAGGGGAGAATGCTGTTGTTTTCCCCTCTTGGCCAGTGCAGAGTGGAACCCTGCGACTTTGATCCAAACAAAGTTTGGACAAAAACGAGTTAAAACCCGGCCAAAGTTTATCAATGAGTAGTTCAATTAATGCCTGTTGATAAAAGCTGAATGGTAACACTGAAGCTAATGAGAGGGTGTTGGACTAAATGGCTCGAGTCTATCTCTTGAATGAGGCAGCAGGGATGCTGCGCCCGAGCCCACAGGGACCTTTTTTTACCGTTGAACTTTTTCAGTAAGAATGGGCGTCTCTCAGGACGTTAGTCCAATGCCCGAGGTTGCCAATTAAGCTAAATAAAAAGCCTCGCATGTGAATACCTGCGAGGCTTTTTGCTCAATGGGGTTTATCTCGTTGTGTTAAACCGCCGCTTCTGCCGTTGGCGATTCGCTTTCAACTAATGGCTCTATTTTGAAGTTAAAGTAAGCATAACCTGCACTAACAAAAGGGCAAACCAGATTAAAGAAGGCATAAGGTAAATAAGCAATGGTGGCCACACCTAAGGTGCTGGCCATAAAGGCACCACAGGTATTCCATGGGACTAAGGGGCTCGTGATAGTGGCCGAATCCTCGAGGGCGCGGCTTAAGTTGACCGGTGCTAATTTACGCTTAGTGTACTCCAGCTTTAGCATACGCCCTGGCAAGACGATGGCGATAAACTGATCCGCTGTGATGATGTTGGCGCCGATACAGCAGGCTAATGTGGTGATAATAAGGCTGCTGGTCCCCGTCACTAATTTAAGAATGTTTTCCAAAATACGCGCCAGTAAACCCGTGACTTCCATCACGCCGCCAAAGGCCATGGCACACAGAATTAACCATACCGTGGTCACCATGCTGCTCATGCCGCCTCGGCTTAACAGGCTATCTAATACCGCATCGCCTGTGTTGGCCACATAGCCATCGAACATGGCAATCCAGATGCCTTTTACTAAGGCGACCATGGGCGGCAAGCTGTCATCGTGAACAAAGCTCACCACGTTATCGAATTGAAAAATTGCTGCCGAGGCCGCCCCTGCTAAGGTGCCTAAAATCACGGTGGGAAAGGCGGGCATCTTCTTAAAGGCGAGAAACAGCACCACCAATAATGGAAAGAGTAAATGCACCCCAGGCTGATAGGTACGATCGATTAAGTCCAAGGTTTCAGCTAAGCTGGTTTCAATTGGGGTGGCCTCGGCATTTAGCCCTAAGAATAAAAATCCAATCAAGGCAATGATGATGCTGGGCACTGTGGTCCAAGTCATATGGCGGATATGACTGAAAATATCTGTGCCCGCCACCGCTGGCGCTAGGTTAGTGGTGTCGGACATGGGCGACATCTTATCGCCAAAATAAGCGCCACTGATGATGGCGCCGGCTGTCATTTCAACACTTAGCCCCATGGCAGAGGCAATACCCACCAGCGCAATACCTAAAGTGCCCGCGACGGTCCAAGAACTGCCGATACTTAAGGCCACTACGGCGCAAAGTAGGCAGGAGGCGGCATAGAAATAATCAGGGTTTAAAATTTTCATGCCATAAAAAATCATGGTGGGCACAGTGCCGGATAAAATCCAGGTGCCAATCAAGGAGCCGACACTGAATAAAATCAACAAGGCGCCGGTGGCGACGCCCACACTGCGTACTACGCCCTTTTCCATCTCGTTCCAGCTGTAGCCATTCTTATAACCTATGACGATTGCAATACAGGCCGCCAGAATAAGCGCGATTTGGTTAGCACCCGATGAACTGTCCGATGAAAACAAATACACGGCAGCAACCAGCATGGCAACCAGCGCTATGATAGGGATTAATGCATCGAGCAAGGTGGGACGCTTATGAGTATGCGCAGGCATAAACTACTTCCTATTGTCATTATTATAAGTATGGTTATTGGCAAATCTGGGCGTTAATCAAATGCCACTTGAAAGGTTGTTGCTAAGTTTGAAGCCTTAGTTACAAACTTGTGACAGCCGCTATCCTGACACAGTTTTGTGATCTAAGTCGATATTTGATTTACCCCCAACATCAGAGCCAGTCAGCGCTTAAGCCCTCCCTTCGAGTAAATACCCGCCAACAACCACTAAATATGCACAATCCATTGACAGTTACGACTAAGCATTCAATTTGAACTGGAAAAATTTATTGCAAGCATACAAATTGATGATTTCCCCTAGCACCCTAATCTCGAAAATAACAAACCCCGAGATGCGCGGGGCATTTCGGGGTTTAATATTAAACTAAGATTTAGTGCTTATCTTCAGCCAATAGCCTGCCTTTAACTCACTGTTAGCCAGAGGGACCTTAAGCTTGTTGCTCTCGAGCAATGGCCCGATAGGCGATGTCGGTGCGAAAATACACCTCATCCCAATGCACGGTTTCCACTAAGGCATAGGCGGCTTTTTGCGCTGCGGTTACACTATTGCCAAGGGCGGTGGCGCATAACACTCGACCGCCATGGGTAACAACATGGCCATCTTGGGTTGCTGTGCCTGCATGGAACACCTTGCCCTGATTGTCACCAAGGCTTAACCCTGCTATCACATCACCTTTGCGGTAGGCATCGGGATAACCACCAGCAGCCATCACCACGCCAACGGCTGGGCGCTCATCAAACTCGGCAGTGACCTTATCTAGCTCACCACGGGTAGCGGCAAGACATAACTCAACCAAGTCAGACTTAAGGCGCATCATAATCGGCTGGGTTTCAGGGTCGCCAAAGCGGCAGTTATATTCTAATACTTTAGCGCTGCCATCTGGGGCTATCATAAGGCCAGCATACAAGAAGCCTTTATAGACATTGCCTTCTGCGGCCATGCCATCCACTGTTGGGCGAATAACGTTATTCATGGTCCAATCATGCACTGTCTGAGTCACTACAGGCGCCGGTGAATACGCGCCCATGCCGCCAGTATTGGGGCCATTATCGCCATTGTCACGGGCTTTATGGTCTTGGCTGGTCGCCATGGCAAGGATATTTTTACCGTCCACCATCACGATAAAGCTTGCCTCTTCGCCAGTTAAAAACTCTTCAACTACCACTCGAGAGCCTGCTTCACCAAACTTGTTACCGGCGAGCATGTCATCAATGGCTGCATCAGCCTCACTCTTATCTTGGGCTATGATTACGCCCTTGCCCGCCGCCAAACCATCGGCCTTAATAACGATTGGGAAGCCTGTTTTTTCAGTCACTTGAGAAACATAAGCTTTAGCAGCAGCAATATCAATAAAGTTGCCATAAGCGGCGGTGGGAATATTGTGGCGGGCTAAGAAATCTTTGGTGAAGGCTTTTGAGCCTTCAAGCTGGGCCGCGCCTTGGGTTGGGCCAAAAATAGGTAAGTTAGCTAGATTGAACGCATCGACAACCCCTAACACTAACGGCACTTCTGGGCCCACTATGGTGAGCTCGATGTGATTGTCTTTGGCAAAGGCCACTAAAGCTTGGATGTCTGTCACCTCTATGGCCACATTTTCTAGCTTAGGCTCAAGCGCGGTGCCGGCATTGCCTGGCGCGACAAATACCTTATCAACTTGCGGGGACTGTGCTGCTTTCCAGGCTAAGGCATGTTCACGACCGCCACCACCGATAACCAATACTTTCATTTTTATCCTTTTATAGCCGCGCCATTTTCCCTATTTCTGCTTCAAGCATGCTCACTTATATCGATAAGCTACGCGTGCTTTCATTGAACTTGAAAAAATGGCTGTGCTCTAATTCGTTAAAACAAAATTTAAATAATCGCTTCCCTAATATGTCTAACAACACGCTAGAGAAGCGATAGCCTTAGTTAACAACGGCATAAATTAATGACGGAAATGGCGCATACCGGTAAAGACCATGGCCATGCCGTGTTCATCGGCGGCTTTGATTATTTCTTCATCGCGAATAGAACCGCCCGGTTGAATGATGCAGCTAATGCCAGCCGCAGCTGCGGCATCTATACCATCACGGAACGGGAAGAAGGCATCCGATGCCATAACGCTGTTCTCCACCACTAGGCCTTCATCGCTGGCCTTAATGCCGGCAATTTTAGCGCTGTAGACTCGGCTCATTTGGCCTGCGCCCACACCGATTGTCATGCCTTCTTTGGCGTACACTATGGCGTTAGATTTAACAAATTTAGCCACCTTCCAGCAGAAGAGTAAATCCTTAAGCTCGGCCTCTGTGGGTTGACGCTTAGACACGACTTTGATGTCAGCTAAACCCACCATGCCTTGATCTCTGTCTTGCACTAGAAGGCCACCATTAACCCGCTTGTAATCTAGGCTTGTGGTTTTAGTTTCCCACTTGCCGCACTCAAGCAAACGCACATTGGCTTTGGCCGCCACGATATCGCGAGCAGCTTGGCTCACGCTTGGCGCTATGATGACTTCAACAAATTGGCGCTCAACGATGGCGCTGGCGGTTGCCGCATCTAACTCACCATTAAAGGCGATAATACCGCCAAAGGCCGAGGTAGGATCTGTCTGGTAGGCGCGGTTATAGGCATCGAGCAAATCTTTACCTAGCGCCACACCACAAGGATTAGCGTGCTTAACGATAACGCAGGCTGGGCCGTCGAATTCTTTCACACACTCAAGGGCGGCATCGGTATCGGCGATATTGTTGTAAGACAATGCCTTACCTTGTAGCTGAATGGCGCTGGCGACCGAGGCTTCATCTATCTGCGGATCCACATAGAAAGCGGCCTTTTGATGGCTGTTCTCACCGTAACGTAAATCTTGCTTCTTAATAAATTGGCTATTAAAGGTGCGCGGGAAGCTAGACTCTTGGTGCAGAGCTTGTTGCTCGTCGCTAGTATCAGCGTCCATGGCCACTAAGTTACCGAAGTAGTTGGCTATCATGCCATCGTAGGCGGCGGTGTGCTCGAAGGCGGCAACGGCGAGTTCAAAACGGATTTTTAGGGTCGTTGAACCTTGGTTAGTCTTCATTTCCGCTAATACGCGAGCATAATCACTCGCGTTAACGACTATAGTGACGTCTTGATGATTTTTAGCCGCAGCGCGCACCATGGTTGGGCCGCCAATGTCGATATTCTCAACCGCGTCTGCCAAGGTGCAATCTGGATTGGCCACTGTGCTAGCGAAGGGATATAAGTTCACCACCACAAGATCGATTGGCAGTATGTTGTTTTCAGCCATCACAGCCTCATCCTGACCACGGCGCGCTAAAATGCCACCATGAATTTTGGGATGTAAAGTTTTGACCCGACCATCCATAATTTCCGGATGCCCAGTGTGATCTGACGCTTCGATGACAGGGAGGCCGTGCTCGGCTAATAAACGCGCCGTGCCTCCAGTAGACAATAATTCAACACCATGAGCATGCAAAGCTTGGGCAAACTCAAGGATCCCAGTTTTATCTGATACGCTTAACAGCGCGCGACGAATAGGTCTGACAGTATTCATGTAGGTACAGGGTCCACTTCTTTTGGTTGCAAGGATCTTTCGGAAAATAGAACTAAAACTTGCCGTTCTACTTTCCAAAAACCCCTTTTGCCCTCAGTGAAGCGGGCGTATTTTACCGTAAAAGCCTTTCTGTGAGTGTACTTTCTGTGTGATTACACAATATTGAAATCAGAACAACCAAGTGGACTTTACATTACCTCAAACTGTGAGTAAAAAGTCTTGACCTTAGATTAAACTCCAAGGTTTATACTCAAGCTATTATTAGTCGTCATCCGCTCAATTTTTGGAGGTCATATGTATCGTATCGGTGAACTGGCAGCCCAATGTGACATCAAGGCTGACACCTTAAGATTCTATGAAAAACACGGACTATTAGCGCCATCGAGTCGTTCAGACGCAGGCTATCGACTCTATAACGATCATGATAAGGCCCGCTTAAGCTTTATTATTCGTGCTAAAGCCGTGGGTTTTACTTTAAATGAAATTGCCGAGCTGCTGTCCATTGAGCTGGATAAATCCAATTGGGCCTGCGCCGATGTTAAAGGCATGGTGGACAGTAAGCTTGTTCAAGTGCAAGCCAAAATCCAAGAATTGAGCCATTTTGCTAACTCATTGCAAAGTTTATCGAATGCTTGCTGCGGTGGCCCTGAAAGCGCCGAGCATTGCTCCATTTTAGAGGCGTTGGAATCCAGCAGTAAAGAGCTTGAACCTAAACCTGAGCGTAAACATCAACACCAGCATGGGCACCGGTATGAAGATGAGCATCAAGCTTGTGATCAAAAAAACCATTCACATCAACAGGAGCGCTAGACATGTTATTCGCTAATTTTGCTGAACTCTTTTTAGAATCGGCGCCTTGGTTACTGTTAGGCCTGATATTGGCCGGACTACTCAAAGTCTTTGTGCCCATGGCGTGGATGCAAAAACAGCTTGGTGGTCACGGGGTTAAATCTGTGGTCAAGGCTGCCTTAATTGGTGCGCCGCTGCCCTTATGTTCTTGCGGCGTTATCCCCGCTGCCGTTGGGCTTCGCCGCTCTGGTGCTTCAAAAGCGGCCACCACTTCATTTTTAGTCTCCACTCCAGAAACTGGCGTCGACTCCATTACTGTGTCTTATGTGTTACTCGGACCTTTTATGGCCATCATCAGACCCATAGCCGCCATTACCAGCGCCATAGTCGCTGGACTTTTGGTTGGCAAAGATGAAGCTGAACCGAGTAAACCCGTAGCAACGTCTGCACCGACAAGCCCCAGCAATATGGCGGAAACGCCCTCAAAAAGTTGTTGCTGTGCCAGCAAAGCTAGCCCAGCGGTCACCGTAGAAGCTGTGGTAAAATCTAGCAGCAGTTCATGCTGTGCCAGCACTAAAACCGACACTGCTGCACCAGTTAGCAATGCCAGCTCATGCTGCCCAAGCAGCAAAATTGATCCACCTGAAATAAACATAGCCAATGCCGAGGCTGACACTGCAGCGCCGGAGTTATTTAATGAAATCGCAGCACCGACACCAGTAAAGACCAGCTCATGCTGCGCAAGTACTAATACGGATACAAGTACTAATACAAGTACTAATACAAGTGAAAGTACTGTAGCTGAAACTGCAGCGCCAAACGCTATCGCGGGCACTGCAGCCACTAAAACCAGCAGCTGTTGCGCGAGCGTTCCTGAGAGTAAAATTGTGAGTAAGGACACCCACTCTCACACTGAAAGCACAGATAGCGAGGCTTGTTGCGCCGCCACCCAAGACACGGCGACTGAGCTTAAAGATGAGTCTATTATCAGCCGCATTGGCACTGGATTACATTACGCCGCCACTGATTTAGTCCGCGATACCACCATGTGGTTATTGGTGGGGTTATTTTTTGCCGCATTAGTGCAAACCTATGTTCCTGCAGACTTCTTAGCTCAATGGGGCGATGGCATCTTAGCTATGCTAGTGATGGTAATAGTGTCTGTACCTATGTATATCTGCGCCACAGCATCGACGCCAATTGCCGCAGGTTTATTATTAGCAGGGGTTTCACCCGGCGCGGTACTGGTATTTATGATGGCAGGGCCTGCAACCAATATCGCGACTTTAGGCGTGGTGGTAAAAGAGCTAGGCAAACGCGCCTTGTTTGGTTATCTCGGCGGTGTATTAGGTGTGGCGCTGGCCTTTGGGATATTGGTGAACTATCTAGTGGATACGTTTGGCTTCGTGGTAATGCCACAAATTGGTGAGGAGCACGCCTTGTTGCCACACAGCCTAGTGGTGACTTCTGGCATTATATTGGCAATCTTAATGGCTAAAGTGATTGTCGATAAAATCCCAAAGAAAGCCCTAAGACGAGATTGCTGCTCGTAACTCTTGGTATTCATAGCAATAATAAACAAAAAAATACCGAGCCAAGGCTCGGTATTTTTATGAATGATGTTAATTAACATCGGTTTAAACATTAGCACAACAATAACATCTAGCTGAAACAGCTAAAGGGACAGCCTAGACACCTAAGACTAGGTTAACGCTGTACCTAGATTGCAGAAAAAACACTTAAGGTTTTGCTGTATATCACTACTTTTACCTGTACAACATCTGTTATCTAATTATTGTTACTTCTTTGCTTTTTCTAAAAAGACCTGCGGGTTCTTCTTTGCTTGCTTAGCGGCACGCTTTTCCTTGGCGGATAATAGCGGCTGCTTTTTAGTATCTTTCTTAGCGTTTTGTCCTTTACTCATGTTCGACTCCAATCTTCTAGATTAAATGTATCTGCCCATAGTAAAACTCTAGCAATAAACCTTGGCATCAAGCCTAGTGAAAACTGCGTAATTCATAAAAACGAAAGTTATAAAAACAATAAAAAATTCAATAGCAAAAGTGCGAGATCCCCTTCCTTTTATTAATGTTCAACAATTCATATTAACACTAAGTCGTCTTTATTTGCCTAGGGCTCACTTAGAATAATTAACACTAAAGATAGACCTTAAATGTCTAAAAAACAAACATTGAAGCCGACATCATGGCATCAAAAAATTGATTATCGCGATAACATAATTTCATTCTCAAGAATGAAACATACTTTTGCTATGTTTTATCGGGCCAATACATGATTAACCTTGAACACTAGGAGCAGCTGATGGAACTTATCTATACAGCACAAGCTAAAACAACCGGTGGCCGTGAAGGTCGCTCAGTCTCTTCAGATAACAAACTCGATATACAGCTAAGCACGCCGAAAGAATTAGGCGGCGCAGGTGGCCCGGGCACGAATCCTGAGCAACTGTTTGCTGCGGGTTATTCGGCCTGTTTTATTGGCGCGATGAAATTTGTCGCAGGGCAAGAGTTTAAACACCTACACTGCAGGCGTATTCAAAAACAGCTGGTACGCTGGGCTGTGGGTTTCTTCTTGATAGACAAAGCCAAGTTCAGTTAAAAAGCGCGCAAAGGGTAAGGCATCGCTGGCTGGTACTTCAAAACCTGCTAATACTCGTCCAAATGCGGCGCCGTGGTTGCGATAATGAAACAAACTGATGTTCCACTGGCTTTGCAATGTGGTTAAAAACTTAAGTAAGGCGCCGGGGTGCTCTGGAAACTCGAAGCTAAATAACCGCTCTTGCAGAGGCTCTGGCGGTCTGCCGCCCACCATGTAGCGCACATGCAGTTTTGCGGTTTCATCTTGTGATAAATCTTGCACTTCAAACCCTTGAGACTCAAGGGTCGCGATAATCTCTGCCAGCTCCTCGGCGCCATTGCTTAAGCGAATACCCGCAAACACCACGGCTTGGTCGCGACCACTAAAGCGGTAGTTAAACTCTGTCATCACCCGCTTATTTAACAGCTCGCAAAATCGCAGAAAACTGCCGGATTTTTCTGGGACCTTGACCGCAAGAATCGCCTCTTTTTGCTCGCCTAGTTCGCAGCGCTCAGACACATAACGCAGGCTATGAAAATTCACATTAGCGCCACTTAAAATAGCCGCCACTTTCTCGCCCTTGCCTGTTTTTCCAAGGTGTTTCTTAAGCCCTGCCAATGCTAGCGCCCCGGCGGGCTCAGCAATAGCGCGGGTGTCTTCAAAAATATCCTTGATGGCGGCGCAGATTTCATCTGAGCTTACGGTTACCACTTCATCGACGTATTCTTTGGCGAGTCGAAAAGGCTCAGCGCCAATGCGCTTGACCGCCACGCCATCGGCAAATAACCCCACCTGGGATAGAGTCACAGGCTCACCCGCTAACAGTGCCGCCTTTAAGCAGGCGGCATCTTCTGGCTCTACGCCGATAATTTTCACCTGCGGCATCACGGCCTTGTAATAAGCGGCGATGCCAGCGATTAAACCGCCACCGCCTACAGGAACGTAGACCCTTTCAATGTCTCGCTGCTGCTGTAGCATCTCTTGGGCGATAGTACCTTGGCCTGCGATCACAGCTTCATCATCGAAGGGCGCGATATAAACTCGCCCCTGAGTCTTAGCCAACCCCATGGCATATTCATTCGCCTGATCAAAACCTTGGCCATAAAGGTGCACATTACCGCCGAGGCGTTTCACGGCATCGATTTTGATATCTGGGGTGGTACTTGGCATAACGATAATCGCATCTATGCCGCGACTTGCCGCCGACATCGCCACCCCTTGGGCATGATTACCCGCAGAAGCGCACACCACACCCCGCTGACATTCATCCGAAGTCAGCTCAGCAATGCGATTGTAAGCACCGCGCAGCTTAAAAGAATGCACCGGCTGCATGTCTTCGCGCTTTAAAAACACCTGACAGCCCAAGCGCGCCGACAGCTTATTAAGGCTAGTGAGCGGTGTTACTTTAGCGATGTCGTACACGGATGACAGCAAGATTTTCTGTAAATAATACTGGGCTAAATCCCGCTGGGTTTCTGATGCTAATGCCAACATGCTAACCCTCCAACAGAGTGCGGTCTCGCACTGCACCCATGTCGGCGCTGGTTGCCAATAGGGCGTAAGCTTTCAAGGCTAACGACACATAACGCTGGCGATTAAGCGGCTTCCACCCGAGTACGCCTTTGGCGTCCATGGCTTGGCGGCGCGCTTCAAGTTCACTATCACTGACATTCAGCACTATGGTGCGCGCTGGGATATCAATGACGATTTCATCGCCTTGTTCGATAAGCGCGATAGCGCCCCCCGACGCGGCTTCTGGTGACACGTGGCCAATAGATAAGCCCGAGGTGCCCCCCGAAAAACGCCCATCTGTGATCAAGGCACATTGAGCGCCAAGGCCGCGAGACTTTAAATAAGAGGTGGGATAGAGCATCTCTTGCATGCCGGGGCCACCTTTAGGGCCTTCATAGCGAATAACCACCACATCCCCAGCCACCACTTCACCGCCTAAAATCCCTGCCACCGCATCATCTTGGCTCTCATAAACGCGGGCGCGGCCCACAAAAGTGAGATTATCTTCATCCACGCCAGCGGTTTTGACGATACAGCCCTTAGGGGCGATATTGCCCGATAGCACAGCAAGGCCGCCCTCTTGACTGAAGGCAAATTCACGGCTGCGAATACAACCATTTTGCCTGTCATCATCGACACTCGGCCAGCGACAGCTCTGACTAAAGGCTTTGGTGGTAGGAATACCAGCAGGGCCTGCACTAAAGAAACGCCTCACGTTTTCATCTTGGGTTTGCACTAGATCGTAACGCGCCAATACATGGGATAAATTCTCGCCACTGTCAGCTGCCACATGGGGCACATCTGTATGCAACAGATCAGCTCTATCTAACTCCCCTAGAATGCTCATCACCCCGCCAGCGCGGTGGACATCTTCCATGTGATATTTAGGCGTCGAAGGGGCGACTTTACACAGATGCGGCACTTTGCGAGATATTCTGTCAATGTCCGCCATGGTGAAATCCACTTCAGCCTCTTGAGCG
This sequence comes from Shewanella denitrificans OS217, assembly GCF_000013765.1. NCBI lineage: Bacteria > Pseudomonadati > Pseudomonadota > Gammaproteobacteria > Alteromonadales > Shewanellaceae > Shewanella > Shewanella denitrificans. Next base: position 4,071,841 of record NC_007954.1, read on the forward strand.
GCTGCCAATAAATGCAACACGGTATTGGACGAGCCACCCATGGCGATATCCAGCGCCGTGGCATTCTCGAACGCCTTGAAGCTTGCGATATTGCGCGGCAGTGCCGTTTCATCGTCATCATGATAATAACGTTTGGTTAACGCCATCACCCTGCGACCCGCCTCTAAAAACAGTTCGCGGCGATCGCTGTGGGTAGCTAACATGGAGCCGTTACCGGGCAAAGATAACCCTAGCGCTTCGGTTAGACAGTTCATCGAGTTAGCAGTAAACATGCCAGAGCAAGAACCACAAGTTGGGCAGGCGCTACGCTCAATCTTGGCGCTGTCTTCTTCACTTACGCTGCTATCGGCGGCGGCGACCATGGCATCGACTAAATCGAGCTTAATGATTTTATCGGAAAGCTTAGTTTTACCCGCTTCCATCGGCCCGCCAGAGACAAACACCACAGGAATATTTAGCCTTAATGCGGCCATTAACATCCCAGGGGTGATTTTGTCGCAGTTAGAGATACACACTAAAGCATCGGCGCAGTGAGCATTGACCATGTACTCGACGCTGTCGGCTATTAACTCACGTGACGGCAAGCTATAAAGCATGCCGCCATGGCCCATGGCGATGCCATCATCGACGGCTATAGTGTTGAACTCTTTAGAGATACCGCCCGCTTCTGCGATAGCGCTTGCCACTAAGTCGCCCATGTCTTTTAAATGCACATGCCCTGGGACAAACTGAGTATAAGAATTGGCAATGGCGATAATGGGCTTGCCAAAGTCGTTATCTTTCATGCCTGTGGCTCGCCATAGGGCACGAGCGCCTGCCATGTTGCGGCCTTCTGTGCTGGTTGCTGAGCGTAACTTTGGCATGGTGAGATCCTTTTAAAATGTATTTCATCAGTGAATAAAAATAGCTAATTTAAATAGCTAGTTTATTAATTTAAATAGCGTTATAAAGCAAAAATAGCACTTAAGCGTTAGCCGCTAAGGCCTGTGTGGCTACTGCCGAATTAAGCGCAAAAGGCGCTGGCATTAGGCGGCACTCGGCTACATCATAGAGCTTGTCTAATTGATTGCTTAATAGCTCAATGGCGCGCTCGGTTTCCACTTCCACCGCTAATACTATGCTGGCATCTTCATTCGTTTTCATCTGCATATTCGTCACGCTAAAACCGCGGTGGCGCATAACTCGTAGCACCCGCTCAAGCACTTCGGGGCTAGGTTGTAAGGTTAGTTCCAGTGCATGCTTCATGTTTGCTTCTCCATTTGTTCCATCATATCGCTATTACTCGCACCCGGTGGCACTAGCGGCCAAACATTAAAGCTGTCATCGATTGAGACATGCAGCAAATAAGGCCCTTTAGCATTGAGTAAATCCTGTAGCCCTTGCTCCACTTCATCGGCATGGCGAATATTGCGCCCCGGGATATCGAAGGCTGAGGCCATGAGCACAAAATCTGGGTTATCCGATAAATCCGTTTCGCTGTACCTTTCTTCAAAGAATAGCTGCTGCCACTGCTTCACCATGCCAAGCTTTTGATTATCTATCAGCAGTATTTTTACCGGCAGTTTGCGACGCTTAATGGTGGTGAGCTCCTGCACATTCATCATAAAGGAGCCATCCCCAGACACGGCAACCACAGTGGCATTGGGCCGTGCCACCTGCGCGCCGATGGCGGCGGGTAAACCAAAGCCCATGGTGCCAAGGCCTGCACTAGAGAGATGATCTTCAGGGCGGCGAAACCACATGTGCTGAGCCACCCACATTTGATGCTGGCCTACATCACAGCTGACCACGCTGTTTTCGGGTAATAAATTCGCCAAGCGGCGCAGCATAGCAGGGGCGTAGATAAGATCTCCTGGGTGCTCATAGTCCCATCGGTGGCTGCGATCAAGTTCATACACGCTCTGCTGCCAGGGGCTGATACTCAAAGATTGCGATAACGCTGGCAACACTTCACGTAAATCCCCAGCGATGGCAACTTCGGCTTGACGTAACTTGCCAAGCTCGGCGGCATCGATATCTAAATGTATCACCTTGGCATTACAGGCAAAGCTTGCCAAACGGCCTGTGACTCTATCATCGAAACGAGCACCCACTACCACCAGCAAGTCACATTCTTGCACCGCAAGATTGGCGGCTTTGGTGCCATGCATGCCCAACATACCAAGGTAGCCTGGGGTGTCGTGGCTGATGGCCCCAAGACCTTTTAAGGTGGCTACCGAAGGCAGGCCCGTGGCCTTGATAAAATCTCGTAACGGCTCAACCGCACCAGCCATGCCTACGCCGCCGCCCACATACAAGATGGGCTTTTGGGCTGCCGCCAATAATGCGCGGGCGGCATCGATATCGACTTGAGCGGCTTTGGGCTCTGGGGTCACCGCAAGTAACGGGGTTTTATATTCAAGCTCGGCGATTTGTATGTCCTTTGGGATATCCACCAGCACTGGGCCTGGGCGACCCGAGGCGGCGATTTCAAAGGCCTGATACAAGGTAGGGATTAAATCTTCAATTTTTGTGACCATAAAACTGTGCTTAGTGCAGGAAAGCGACATGCCTAAAACGTCCACTTCTTGAAAAGCATCTGTGCCAATCACAGCGGTAGACACTTGCCCTGTGATGGCCACCATGGGCACAGAATCAAGCAAGGCATCGGCCAAAGAAGTCACAAGATTTGTGGCACCTGGGCCTGAGGTTGCAAAGCACACCCCAGTTTTACCGCTGGCTCTGGCATAGCCTAAAGCGGCAAAGGCGGCGCCTTGCTCGTGACGACTCAAGAGGTGCTCCACACCACCGCCATAGAGGGCATCATAAATTGGCATAATTGCGCCACCCGGGTAGCCAAATACCGTGGTTACGCCATGGGCAGCCAATACTTTGATCACTGCGTCTGCCCCTCTTAATTTATGCCCTGTTTCCATAATGTTTATCTCTTTGTTGTCATCAGCTTAGGTTTTATAACTCGTAAAACGAAAAAACCCCCGGTCCTTTCGGAGCGGGGGTTTTTGCAATGTTTGATTTTTTAGATCATTTTTATTGCCAAACGCCACCCCCGCTGTGACTTAATAATCACTACGGTAATAATCACGAGGATAATGGCGCTGACTTGGTTCAACATTAAATAATGGTGTCCTAAAATGGGTTTAGTTTGTTTACCCTATGGGGCGGTTAACATAGCCAAAGAAAACTTGCGTCTAAAATGGGCTGCTAAAAACTGTCCTATAGGGATACCACATTCTGTTTTTAAAAGGCAACACATATTCACAAATTAACCCAGTTAATGCCATTTCCCCTGTGATTATTAGCTCGCCGCTATGTCTTTCATTTGGGTCATATAGCCACGAAGCTTAGCGCCGACCTGCTCAACACCTGTGTGGCGCACCGCCTGATTGACTTGTATAAGCTTTTGATTATCAACCTTATTACTTATATTACCTAAGCCTTTACCCAACAGCTCAGCTGGCATGGCATTCACGTAATCCTTAAGTAGCGGCACTGCTGCATGATTAAATAGATAACAGCCATATTCGGCGGTATCTGAAATCACCACATTCATCTCATACAAGCGTTTGCGCGCTATGGTATTGGCGATTAGCGGAGTCTCGTGCAGCGATTCATAATAGGCCGACTCTTCCACTATGCCTGCGGCCACCATGGTATCGAAGGCTAGCTCAACGCCGGCTTTTATCATGGCCACCAAGAAGATGCCTTTATCAAAGTAATCTTGCTCATCTATGGGTTCTTGGCTCTTAGGGGCATTCTCAAAACCTGTGTCCGATGTTTCGGCGCGCCAGCGCAGTAAGTTGGCATCATCATTGGCCCAATCGGCCATCATGTTGCGAGAAAACTCACCACTGATGATGTCATCCATGTGCTTTTCAAATAATGGCTTAAGTAGCACTTTTAATTCTTCTGCGGTATCGAAGGCTTTGATTTTGGCCGGGTTTGATAACCTGTCCATCATGTGGGTGATGCCGCCATGTTTTAACGCTTCTGTGACTGTCTCCCAGCCTTGCTGAATAAGCTTAGCCGCGAAACCAGGTTCAACGCCGTCGCTGACCATTTTTTCATAACCTAAGATGGCGCCAGTTTGCAGCATGCCGCACAAAATAGTTTGCTCGCCCATTAGATCAGATTTTACTTCCGCCACAAAGGATGACAATAACACCCCAGCTCTGTCACCGCCGGTGGCGCTGGCATAAGCCTTAGCTATCACTAGACCATCACCATTAGGATCGTTCTCTGGGTGCACAGCGATTAAGGTTGGCACACCAAAGCCGCGTTTGTATTCTTCACGGACTTCGGTGCCTGGGCACTTAGGTGCCACCATGATCACAGTTAAATCTTTGCGTACTTGCATGCCTTCTTCGACAATATTAAAGCCATGGGAATAGGACAAGGTCGCGCCCTGCTTCATCAGGGGCATTATGGTGTTAACCACGTTCGAATGCTGCTTGTCTGGGGTAAGGTTTAGCACCAAGTCCGCATCGGGAATAAGCGCTTCGAAGGTGCCGACTCTAAAGCCGTTATCCGTGGCTTTTTGCCATGAGGCGCGCCTTTCACTTATGGCGGCACTGCGTAAGGCAAAGGCGATATTGAGGCCTGAGTCACGCATGTTTAGGCCTTGATTTAGCCCCTGCGCGCCGCAGCCTAAGATGACAATATTCCAACCTTTAAGGTGCTCACAGCCTTGGGCGAACTCGCCTTGGTCCATAAAGCGGCACTGTGCCAATTGCGCCAATTGTTGACGTAAATTTAGTGAATTGAAATAGTTAGCCATCTGCGTCTTCCTCTAATCAAAGCGACTCATTCAAACTTGCCCCTAGGGCCAGCTTAAAAAACTGGGCGCCGAGTGTTTATTACCCTAGTGATAACTCCACAGGTTGAAACCAATCACTCAGCTTATGTTCTGACTATAGCCCAAGCTTGTTATTGCTTAAAATGATATAAAAGGAATTTGATGTTGCGTTTTTTGCAATCATAGGCAAAATGAAATCTATCACCTTGTTTGGAATGATCATCGATGGATATTCGCAGTCTAAAACTCTACCTGCATTTATGTGACAGTCTGCACTTTGCTAAGACAGCAGAGCAGATGCACATGAGCCCTTCGACCTTGAGCCGTACCTTGCAACGCCTAGAAGATGAAGTGGGCGGTAAACTTTTTGAACGCGATAATCGCAGTGTGGCATTAACTCATGCAGGCAAAGAGTTTAAATTATTTGCCGAGCACACCTTAAGCCAATGGCTCAGCCTTAAGGGCAAGGTTGATCCACAACAAGCTCAACTTCATGGCCAGTTAAGCTTGTATTGCTCGGTCACCGCCGCTTACAGCCATTTGCCTAAACTGCTGGACCGCTTTCGAAGCATTCACCCCAATGTGGATATCAAACTCGCCACCGGCGATGCTGCCAATGCCGTGAATGAGCTTAATCGCAATCGCGCCGATATTGCCATCATAGCCCTGCCGGATAACCTCGCTAGCAGCCTGTTTTTCACCGCCATCGATAAGGTGCCCTTGAGCTTAATCGTGCCCACCATAACTTGCCCAGTGCAGCAGGCTATTAGCCAAGCAAACATTGCTTGGCAAGACCTGCCTTATATCGTGCCAGAGCATGGCCCAGGGCGCCAAAGGGCCGATAACTGGTTTAAAGCAATGGGATTTAAACCCAATATTTATGCCCAAGTGGCCGGCCAAGAAGCCATAGCCTCCATGGTGGCTTTAGGCTGCGGGGTCGCGATTAGCCCAGAGGTGGTGATTAATAACAGCCCAGTGCGCGATCGCATTCAAATGCTGGCTTCACCTATCACCATTCCAGCTTTTGAGTTAGGTTTTTGCTGCAAGAAAAAACGCCTTGAAGAAGCTGTCCTCAAGGCGTTTTTAGCAAGCTGGGCAATAGAATAAATCTGAAGGCTATTCTTCTTCCGGCTCGGCGTCGGTAATACGGGTTACCAGCAGTTGATCCACCTTGTAGGAGTCGATATCCACCACCTCAAACTTAAAGCCGGCAAAGTTAACAAAATCAGTACGCTTAGGAATTTTTCTTAGCATGTACATCATAAAGCCGGCGATAGTTTCATAGTTCTGATTCTGAGGGAATTCTTCAATGCCAAAGGCGCGCATCACATCGGTAATGGGGGTCACGCCGTCTACCAGCCAAGAATTATTATCCCTAGCGACGATTTGCTCTTCACTTTCGTGCAGCGACCAAGCGCCCATAACCGCACTTTGCAAGTCATTGGTGGTCACTATGCCTACCACTAGGGCGTATTCGTTCATCACCACGGCAAAGTCCGCTCGATTACTTTTAAAGTAGTCCATTGATTCTGAAAGACTTAATGTATCAGGAATAATTAAACAGTTGTGCACTAAGGAATCATTCATCAGGGTGATTTTCTCACCATTAATCACCTTCAGCAGCAGCTCTTTCGCATCCACATAGCCTTTGATCATATCTAACTGACCATCACAGACGAGGAATTTATTGTGGGGATCGGCGGTAATTTTACGCTTGATCTCTTCTTCATTATCTTGCATTAAGAAGTAAACCAAACTTTCGCGGGCAGTCATGGCTGAGGTCACAGATACAGACTGCATTTCAAACACATTCTCCATCATCTGCTGGCCGCCCTTATCGAGCACCCCAGCTTCTGTGCCTGCACTCATCACGGCATAAATATCATCATGGGTGACTTGGTCGTTACGGGCCGTCGGCACTTGTAACAATTTGAAGATGAGATTTGCCATGCCATTGAAAAACCACACTAAGGGTTTTAAAAAAGTGATACAGAAGATGATGGGCGTCACTAAAGTGACCGCCACTTGTTCTGGGATCACCATGGAAATTCGCTTAGGCATTAAATCGGCGAACAGAATAAACAGCGCGGTAACGAACACGAATGACATCACAAAGCTGGTTTGCCCAAGCCAATCTTGGCTAAGCCAAGGCGCGAGCAAGTCGTAGAAATACGGTCTGAAGGCGGCTTCGCCCACGATACCGCCCATGATGGCCACGGCATTAAGACCGATTTGCACCACAGTAAAAAAACTGCCGGGATGCAACTGTAATTTAAGGACTTTATCGGCGCGGATATCACCTTCATCAGCCATCTGCTGCAGGCGAATTTTACGGGAAGCCGCGAGGGCAATTTCTGACATGGAAAAGAAACAACTTATTCCAATTAACACTAGAATAATCAAAAAACTATCTGTAACACTCATGATACACCTGCATCCACTCCCCAGAGGGAATAGAAAATATAATAGTGTCGACCTAACGGCTTAGGACAATGCACTTTTTGGGGGGGCTAGTTCAATTTTAGCTTATCAACGCCGCCGGTATAAACTGACTGAGTTGATTAAAAACGGCGCAATTATACTCGAGCGCTTTAAGACCGCCTAGCAAAAGTTAGCGCCCTCGCTCACAAGTTAGGCCACTGCAATGGGCTAGATGATGCAGACTAGGAGACTACAGTACGGCCACAAAATGGCATTCACTCCCCGACACGCGCAAGTATGTCCCTATAGCTCGACCGCCCCGTCCATGGGGCGGACGGTCGGCTCGTAAATCACCATTACACGTCCATTAGCCTCTGTGTTGCCTGTCAGACATCAAGCCTTGAGCCATACTAGTCCTTACGCATTACTCAATATAACCTGATAATTCAATGATTCTCTTGTAGTCATCCCAGAGGAAATATTTAACATTTTCATCCCAATAAAATTCAATTAAACCATTAATATCATTTAATAGTTCATATTCTCTAAAAGAAGTATTATTAGAATAGTCATTATGCTGAATCAACAAAGTCGTTTCATTCGGCTCACAAGGATAGCCGCACGAGTTACCATTAAACCTAACCGTTGTTATCCCTTGCACAACCAAAGACAACTGGTGTTTATCAAAATCATGCACTGATGAACTATGACTCAAACCAGTTCCATAGGAAAATATTTTATCTGAAGATCTATCCTGAAACGATTTGGGCGATAATTGCTGCTCAATGATCCCATCATCAAGACTATGACATTCACAATTTGTGGCCTAGTCCCTAAGGATTGTAAGTACTCTAAACTAGCAACACACTTCTGCAGAGATTGCTCGACATCTCTGAGGCTCATCTGTGCATTTTCAAACAATAACGCAAATATCTTAATCAGCTGTGCATTAATAGCCGTAAATGGGAATAGGCGTAACTGGTCAGTTTGATATCGAGTAAAATCTAGCGCTTTCGCTTTGAGATACTGAGTTATTGATAGCGGAGGCAAGGCAATTCTTCTATCAAAAAAGCGCCTTAAGTATTTCTCTGACTCGAAGCTAGCACCATAAACGGCCTTAATAGAATGCTCTAATGCTACGGTGTCTGTCGCCACTAGAAATACGCAGCCTCTGGCTTCGAAAAAATGTTTAATCACTTCTAACATTTCAATCGCATAGGTTGGTCTACAGCGATCGAGTTCATCGACTAGAACAACTATCGGAAGCTCAGCCTCACAGACCATTTGCATCGTATCTGCTAGTGCAGAAATTTGCTCTCTAACCTCTTTCATCGCTTGAACGCGATTAGCATGATTAGAAGAAATCTTCTCTATGAGCCGAATATTATTGTCACTCACAGCTGCGCTGGCTAAATCAGGAAGTTCGTTGACCGCTGCGCTCGTAGCCCCCAAAAGGGTTGCAGCATTAGGCTCTCCATTCATCGTTGCACCAAGAGAGCCAAACTTCAAAGCTTTGCCCAATTTTTGCTTTAAATTGTTAAATTTGGATAACCATTTTGGATCTCCGTTATGACCAAAAGCCACTTCCAGTTGATTTAAAAACTCGCTACTAATGACCGACAAGGCATCATCACAAAAATCACTTTCCCACGCATTGATGTAGACGACCGGATGCTGACGTTCTGCTAATTCGACATACAAACGCCGCAGTAATTCTGTCTTGCCCGTGCCCCACGAACCATTAAGATTGACTACTAAATCATCTTTACTGCTAGTCAGGAATGAGCAAAGAAATTTTCCGTATTCTTTTCGCCCTGCTTTACAAGTATCCCAGTTGTATATGGGTTGCCAATCTTGGTAATTGCTAGCAAACATTTCGGGGATTTCCTTTTCCATAATTATCTCCTCAGCAATTTAACAAAAAAGCCATATCTTCGGATATGGCTTTTCTTTATTCAGTGCTGCTAAATAAGTGATTAGGCTACAACAGCCACTGAGATGTTACTTATTGATAGGCTCGTTAGTGATCTCAATCGTTTGTTTTTTAACAATTGGACTGGCACCCATAAAGAATTCATTAATTTTTTCTGCTGATGGATCTTTATCATCCAACTTATCGCTGCTTTTATCTGAGAAAAAAGTATATGTGGCGTCAGGTTTTTTAGCAGGCTGCTGTTGTGCTGTAGGCTTTAACACGCCTTTTGAGGCTGTTGCAGTAACCTCATTAGCAATGCTATTGGGTGGCGACGTAAAAGTTGACTGATTGAATTTATAATTGAACGTCCCGCTGGCTTCAATTTTTTCCACACTGGACTTATCTTGATTTTTATATGACGCTAAAATGCCGTGCTTACCCAGTGGAATTTCGTGTGAGAGCTTGTTACCTGTGCCGATTTTTACCCCATTAATATACCAATCTGCTGGCACATTACTGATTAAGGTTATCATCGCCGACTTTAGGCCTAGCTCTTCATTTAATCTAATGTCCGTTTTATTGTTATAAGAAGGCTTAAACTGCATGGTTGCTTTATATGTCAGCTCGCCCTTCATATTCATGTTGGCTTCTACTACTTCATAGGACAACAGCACACTTTTTTCGTTTAAAAATGGTGATTCGTTACGAGTACTCGATAAGATGCCACTTTTAGATTCTTTTAAACAATCTGCAATTGATTGATACTTTGAACATTCAGTAGAACCATTAATGGTCACAGGAAGCGTGCTGTCAGGCTTGGATAAATCGGCAAGTAAGCGGTTGGTGATATCAGTTTTGAGCTTAAATAAAAGCTGGCTTTTATCGGCGCGCTTTTTATTTACCGCTTCATATTCAGCGAGTATGTCTATTTTTTCCGCTTTAAGAAGCTCACTGTCATCTTTGATTTTTTTGGTTAATTGATCGACAGCATCTATAGCAGATTCAATTTGTTTATAGGTTTGGCTAAGTGCCGTTTTAGCTCGAATAATTCTAGGTAACTCGGCAATAAGCTCATCATAACGCTGTTGCTCTAAAGCAATCCCTTTCTTTAGACCTTCTATGTCATAGGCTTTTTTATTCAGTTGGGAGAATCTGTCGTTGACTGTGATGAGCAAAGTATCAATATTGTATTCTTGTTCGATTGTGTTGAAAGTCTGCTTTTCTAACGCAGTAATGACTTCGAGTGCCGCAAATGAGTTGCTTGCGTAAAAGCACAGTAAAGCAAGGCTAAGTGAACAGTATTTCACTGATATCTCCATCAAATTTATTTACACGCTAGAACTATCGACACTCTGCGATACGCTGAGTGTAACCAGCAAAGAGTAAAACAATCCGTTAATAATTTATGATACTGAAGTTATTTTGGCTTTACAAACAGATTGTCATTCATTGCTCACAATAAATTTACAAATTGTGATGCGTCTCGATACCCGATAGCGCAAACTTCGAATCCCCCTTTCGCGACATCTTAATGAAATTAAAACTCCTACCCTTCCCCTGAAAAGTTAACCCACTGCACTTTACCAGGCTTAAGGGCTACACTGCAGCACCTTACTTTGCACGCCATGATTCACCATTATCTAAGCTCGAATTCAACATTGATGAGCCAATTTCGGTAATTCTCTGCACAAGCGACAGATGTTCGTTTGGGTTAAAATTTACACTTCGTTCACAATTACAGCTAGAACTCAAAAAATCGCCTCAAACAACAGTTCAATTGCTATTCAACTATTATTAATGGTAATTCAAGCAACAACAAAAGGATTTGTTATGGCAATTGCATGTGTCATGACTCGTGCAAGCTGTGGCGTACAAGCCCCTAAAGTCATAGTGGAAGTGCATTTAAGCAATGGCCTGCCGGGCTTTAGCTTAGTGGGTTTGCCTGAGGCTTCGGTAAAAGAGGCCAAAGAAAGGGTGCGCAGTGCGCTAATTAATGCAGGGTTTGAATTCCCGATGCAGCGCATCACAGTAAATTTAGCCCCAGCAGATTTACCTAAGCAAGGGGGGCGCTACGATTTACCCATCGCCATTGGGATCCTTGCCGCCTCCGAGCAAATTCCCAAGAAAGCCATTGCGGATGCTGAGTTTGTCGGTGAATTAGCACTAACCGGTCAAGTTCGCCCCTGTGTGGGCCTGCTGCCTGCCATCATAGCCGCGAGGGATGATGGCCATCCTATGTTTATGCCGCTGGATAATCGCCATGAAGCCGAATTAGTGGGTTACCAGCAATGCCATTTCGTTGCCGATTTACAGCATCTAGCGGCCTTTATACATGGCCAAGGCCAACTGCCTAAGGTCGATAATCAGACCCAATGGATAACTGAGTCAGCTGTCGACCCCAAACTTTGCCTAAGTGATGTCATCGGCCAATATCAGGCCAAACAAGGCTTAGAAATTGCCGCCGCTGGCGGGCATAACCTATTACTTATGGGACCGCCTGGGACGGGAAAGAGTATGTTAGCGAGTCGCATTATCCCTCTACTGCCCAACTTGAGCTATCAAGAAGCGATAGAAGTGGCGGCAATACATTCTGTCGCTGGGCTGAACACTCCAAGCCACAATTTTCTGCAGCGCCCCTTTCGCTCGCCTCATCATACCTGTTCGGCCATCTCTTTGGTGGGTGGCGGCAGTGTGCCTAAGCCTGGGGAGATTTCATTGGCCCACAGGGGTATTTTATTTCTCGATGAATTGCCTGAGTTCCCCCGCAGGGTATTAGATTGTCTGCGTGAACCCATGGAAACTGGTGAAGTGGTGATATCAAGGGCGGCAGCCAAGCTCACCTTTGCCAGCCGCTTTCAATTGATTGCCGCCATGAACCCAAGCCCTTGTGGTAATGTTGATAAAGCCCGCTCGACGCCAGATCAAATTCAGCGTTACCTTTCGCGGCTATCTGGGCCATTTTTGGATAGGTTCGATCTCACCGTAGATGTGCCTAAACTCCCAAGCGGCGCCTTGAGTCAAGCGAACATACAAGCCGAAACCAGTATCAGCGTCGCCGCCAGAGTGAGAAAGGCGAGAGAAAAACAACTTGAACGCTCTGGGGTACTCAATAATGAACTTAGTCCAAAAGCACTGAAAAAAGTGGCTAATCTTGACCAAGCTAACCTCATTTTTCTTGAGCAAAGCGTGCAACTTTTAGGGCTTTCAGTACGCAGTTTTCATAAAATTCAGCGGGTGGCTTGCACCATTGCCGATCTGCAAGAAGAAGCTAAGGTCGACAGGGCGCATCTGGCCCAAGCCCTAGGATATCGGGCCATGGACAGGTTAATCGCTCGTCTTAGACAGCAATAAAAAGGTAATTTATCACACTGTTGATTGAGCCTAAGCCAGAGTGCGGGTAACATAAGCCTCCATTTAAGGAGGCTCAATGTCGCTGTTTCAGAAAATTAAAGGCTACATAGCCTTCATTTGCTACCTAATTAATACCATTTTTTGGGTGACCCCAATACTTGCCTTTAGCCTAGTGAAGCTCTTGCCAATAGCGCTAACCAACCGCTTTTGCAGCTATATACTCGATCATTGCGCCACTAATTGGATCAGCGTCAATACTGTGATTGAAGCCTGTTTTCACCCGGTAAACATTCAATTAACGGGTGACACTCACTTTAGCGAGAAGCAGTGGTACATGGTGATTGCCAATCATCAATCTTGGGTCGATATCTTAATTTTACAGCGGGTCTTTAATCGTAAAATTCCTTTTCTAAAATTCTTCTTAAAGCAGGAATTGATCTATGTGCCGCTGTTAGGTTTAGCCTGGTGGGCGCTGGATTTCCCCTTTATGCGCCGTTACACCACGGCTCAATTGAAGAAAAACCCAAAACTTAGGGGCAAAGACATAGAGATCACCCGCAAGGCGTGCGAGAAATTTAAGACTAAGCCTGTGAGTGTGATGAACTTTGTCGAAGGCACACGTTTTAACAGCACCAAACATGCCAAACAAGATTCACCGTTTCAGCATCTGCTTAAACCCAAAGCAGGTGGCATGGCATTTGCGTTATCCGCCATGGGCGATCACATACATACTTTAGTCAACGTCACTATTTACTACCCTAACAAGGTCCCCAGCTATTGGCAGTATATCTGTGGCGAGCTAGACGAAGTGAAAGTACATGTGGAAATCAGCCCTATTCCTGAGCAGCTTAAGGGCGATTATATGACTGACAGAGAGTTTAAGATTGCCTTCCAAGAAAAACTCAACCAAATCTGGCAAGACAAAGATCGCGTCATTACCCACTTGGCTAGCACAAGCCAACATCCAGAGGCATAAGCTCTATGTTGTCGTTTTTACCTGGGCCAATATTATTCTTATTGAGCGGTAGCTTATTTGTATTGAGCACGTTTCTATGGGGCGGATTGATTAGCATAGGCGGCATAATAAAGCTGTTTATCCCGACAGTTAAAGGCCGGATTGCGATCACTCATGTGATGAACCACTTTATGTGGTGCTGGGCCCTCTTTAATGGGGTGATTATTAATTTAATCGCTAAGATTGACTGGGACGTAAAAGGGTTAGAGCAACTGGATAACAAAAACTGGTACTTGTTAATCAGTAATCATATCAGTGGGCTAGATATCGCCGCACAAAGCTATTTGTTGCGCAACAACATCCCCATGCTAAAGTTCTTCTTAAAAAAAGAACTGCTTTATGTGCCCATCTTAGGTTTAGGTTGTTGGGCCTTAGATATGCCATTTATGGACCGTACTAGCCCTGCCAAAGTAAAGAAAAACCCTAAGCTTAAAGGCAAGGATTTACGCACCACACGTCAATCCTGCGAAAAATTCAAACATATGCCCACCTCTATCATCAATTATGTTGAAGGTAGCCGTTTTACCCGTGAGAAACATCAGAGACAGGCATCGCCCTATCGCTATTTGCTTAAACCCAAAGCTGGCGGCATAGCCTTCACCCTTTCAGCCATGGGGGAGCAGTTTACACAAGTGTTAAACCTCACTTTAGTTTATCCAGATGCGCCAGAAGACACCTTAAAAGCCATGATGCTAGGCAAGATCAGTAAAATAACCATGCGAGTGGAGTGTTTAGATGTGCCACAAGTAGATGCTGAACTATACTTCTCAAATCCAGAGTACAGGGCCCAGTTTCAGCGTTGGCTCAATCAAGTGTGGCAGGAAAAAGATCAACTAATCCATGAGCTAATACAAGAAGATAAAAATAAAATCAGTAAGCTGGCTCAGTCGAGCATAAATAGAGGTTAGCGTTTTGTACTCACAAGTAAATTCAAATACAATACCGTGCAGTATAAAGTGTACTCAACTAAACGACTTCATTCATTTTATAGGTGTCTATTGAATTTACGAGTTACCTTTACTGCCACTCATCCGCTCATTTTGGCCCTTGTATTGATACAAGGGCTGGTAATTTTCTTACTGTCTTTTCCAGTGTTGGCCCAATCTGACACTGAGCTCAATTATGAAGTTAAGTTTGAACATTTTACCGACAAATATGATTTAAATCAGCACTCTGTTACCCGCTTATTTAGGGATAAGGCTGGCATGTTATGGGTTGGTACTCAAGATGGCCTGCACAGCTATAACGGCATAGAGTTTGAGCTATTTATCAAACAAAACAATAAATCCAATAGCATTTCAGGTAACTTTATTACCGACATTATTCAAGAACCTAACGGCGGATTATGGGTCGCGACCTTAAATAATGGCTTGAATCGGCTCGACCTTAACAGTAGAAAATTCACCCGTTTTGACAAGAGCCACGGCCTTAATGATCTCAGGGTAACGAACCTGAGTATTATAGGTGAAACCCTCTGGATTGGCACCCGCACTGGGCTGTTTTTACTCTCACTAAACACTCACGACATCACTCGAGTGACCTTAGGGCAAAATAGTGCGCCTCATATCACTAGCTTGACCAATATAGATGATAAATACGTTATTGTTGGCACTGAAAAACGTGGCACCTTTGCCATTGATAACAACAGCATCATCAGATTAGATTTACCATCAGAGCAAACCTTATACCGAGCGCATGCCAGCTCCATCTATTCGGTGTGGATGGCTATAGACAATCAAATATGGCGTTATAACTTAGCCACCCAAGAAAAAGAATTTATCTGGGAAAGAAAAGACCAACAAGGCAAAGCCGCGCATATCACAGACTTTGTTGTTAGCCCGGCAGAACAAATTTGGGCTATTGGTCCCAACTCTGGCCTAATCGAACTCAATATACAGCAATCACACTGGCAGAGCCGAGTGCATAAGCACCAGCCCCGTAAACTGCATAGCCTAACAGAAAACACGATACAGTCATTATTGCTTGATGATGACGGCACCCTTTGGTTGGGTACTGGCTATTCAGGCATAGATAAACTCAATATCAATCAGCATTATTTTAACCACCTCTATGATTATCATTCCAGCCAGCCGAGGGTCGCGAATATGATCCGTGCCCTATTCAGGGACGCTGAGGGTACTTTCTGGATTGGGACTGAAGGGGCTGGGGTTAAATCCATCAAGCAAGGTCAACAACGCTATCACAATCAGTTGTTTGCCGATGCGTTAGGCCTCAAGATTGAGCACTTGAATCTAACAGTTTATGAAATAATACAAGATAAGCAAGGCCAACTTTGGTTTGCTACTAACTACGGCTTGGCTAAATTGCACCTGGGAAAACTCAGCTTCATTCCTTTAGATCAAACGCTCGCCGACCAACAGATTAAATTACAGAGTATCACCTTAGATAATAAAGGTACCTTGTGGGCTGTCAGCGCCGAAAACCTGTTCTCACTACAAGACGGTAAGCTCAAAATACATGAGTTAGCACCTCAAGGTAACATAAACTTTGAAGAGAGCAATTTTAGAAAAGTCTTCTACCATAACGACATTTTATGGTTAGGCAGTTTGACAGGACTAATTAGACTTAATCTCAAAAATCATCAAATTACTCATTACCAAGCCCAACCGAATAAAGCCAATAGTCTTAGCGATAATAAGGTGCGTGATTTTCTAGTCACTCGTGACGGCGACCTTTGGATCTCTACCCATGGCGGTGCCAATAAGGTGATCTTGGATCTTAATGGCGATATTTCCTTTGAATCGATAAAAGCCAACTCAGATCTAGTCAACCGTACCACCTATGCCATGTTAGAAGATGAACAAGCTAACTTATGGTTAAGCACGAACTCAGGTATTGCCCGCTACAATCCAAGTAAACAGGTATTAACTGCCTTCAATGAATATGAGGGGCTGCAATCATCAGAATTCAATGGCGCAGTCAAATGGAAAGACACAGATGGCACCTTATGGTTTGGTGGTATTAACGGCATCAACTTGTTCAATCCAAGTCAAATTCCAGCCCAAAGGCCGGCAATAAAACTCGCATTAACTGGCTATGTGCTAGGCGATAAACACTATCGACTACTGGATCTAAACCAGCCACCAACAATTCAACTGCCATTTGACAAACAACTAGTTAGCTTCGAAGTATCGGCGCTTAATTTCAATTACCCTGAGCTAAATCGATTCAGTTACTTCCTTGTTGGAGTCGATAACCAGTGGCGTGAGCGTAGCAGTAAGAACGAGATAACCTACACCAATTTAGCACCGGGTAAATACGAACTATTAGTACGCCACGCCCTAGAGCATAATGACTACAGCCAAAGTAGACTAAGTGTTTCTGTAGAGGTGATTCCGCCGATTTATCGCACCACTCTAGCCTATATTATCTATATTTTACTGGGGTGTATTTTCATCTTACAAGCAATACATTCTCGTCAAAAAAAGCAACAAAAACAAAACGAATTTGAGACCAGCATTAAGGCTTCTGAAGAGCGACTCAAATTAGCCTTATGGGCCTCAGGCGATGGCATGTGGGATTGGAATATTCCAGACAATCAAGTGTTTCGCACCAATATGAGTAACCCTCAAAGTCTTAGCCGCAGCAAAAGCACGCTAATCAACAGCATCCATCCCGAAGATAGACCTAAAGTGCAACTGCTACTTAATGAGCACATTGCAGGTAATAGTGAGTTCTACGAGGCCGAATACCGTATTCGAGATGAAGTGGGCAGTTGGATCTGGTTACTGGACAGGGGTAAAGTGGTCGAGAAAGATACCAATGGCGCCCCTATACGCATGGCGGGCACTCATAAAGACATCACCAGCCGTAAAGTCATTGAAAATGAGCTAAAACTGTCCTCTCAGGTGCTTTACAGCATGAATGAAGCTGTGGTGGTGGGTGAACTGGATTATCGTGTCCGCTCAGTCAACCCTGCATTTACTCGCATCACAGGATTTGAGCCTGATGAAGTCACAAATAAGCACTTTTTATTCTTAGCAATTTCCTCCCAAGGACGAGATTTCTATAATCAAGTGGAAACCCAGCTATTAAAGCATAAGCATTGGGCGGGTGAATTGAAAATTCGCACTCGTGACAAGAAAGGCATTCTCGCCTGGCTTGAAATCAACCAAGTGATAGACAATAAAGGTGAGACGAGCCATTTCGTGGCGGTATTTACCGATATTACCGCCCGTAAGAAAGCCGAAGAAGACCTACGTATCTTAGCAAATTTCGATCCACTCACTCATCTGCCTAACCGTACCTTGTTCCAAGACAGGCTAGATCAAGCCATTACTAAGGCTCACAGAAACCAAAATATTGTCGCCCTCTTCTTCCTCGACTTGGATAGATTTAAACATATCAACGATTCCATGGGTCACCATATCGGCGACTTATTGCTTAAAGCCGTCGCCCATAGGTTGCAGAGAGCTGTTCGCGAGGGTGATACCGTGGCTCGCCTTGGTGGTGATGAATTTACCATTATTCTAGAAGGGGTAACTAAGCTGAATGCCGTCACTTTAGTGGCTGAGAAAATCCTTAATGCTTTCCAGAAGCCGTTTTTACTCGATGATAAAAACCTGACAATCTCGCCTTCCATAGGGATAAGCTTGTATCCCGATGATGCCAATGACGTCAGTTCGCTAATTAAGTATGCCGATACCGCCATGTATCACGCTAAATCCGTTGGCCGTAACAATTTCCAGTTCTATACCGATCAATTAAATCAATATGCGACTCGTCATGTGCAGCTGGAAGCCGGTTTAAAACTTGCCATTCAAGAAAACGAATTATCTTTGGTGTATCAGCCTAAGTACGATATTTTCACCAAGAAGATTGTTGGCTTTGAAGCTCTACTAAGATGGAACAACCCAAGTTTAGGCTTTATTTCACCCGCTGAATTTATCCCCCTAGCGGAAGAAACTGGCTTTATTAACCAGATTGGCCATTGGGCCATTAATCAAGCCTGTAACCAACTGGCTCAATGGCATGAACTAGGCTTTAGAGACGTTTCCATCGCGGTGAATTTATCCGCTCGGCAACTTAAAGCAGACATCATTTCGACCATAGAAGTGGCGCTGGCAGTCTCTGGTCTGCCAGCCAGTGCCTTAGAGCTCGAGCTCACAGAATCTATGATCATGGGCAACCCACAAGATTCTGTCGCTATTTTGTCCCAGCTTAAGAGCTTAGGCTTAACCATAGCCATAGATGACTTCGGCACTGGCTATTCGAGCTTAAGCTATTTGAAACGCTTCCCCATAGACACCTTAAAAATTGACCGTGAGTTTGTTCGTGATATCACAGAAGATCCCGACGATGCCGCTATCACCAGTGCCATCATAGCCTTGGCCCATAGCCTAGATCTCAACGTGATCGCTGAAGGGGTTGAAACTCCGGAACAGCTGGACTTTTTATTGAATGAAGGCTGCGATCAAGTACAAGGCTTCTTACTCAGTAAGCCTTTGTCAGCGAAAGATGCACTCGCCTTATTGAAAAAAAGCTAACCAGTTATGCCGCTAAGCTCAGTCAGTCGTCCAAGTACTCAAATTCAGGCTCAATCCACAGGTAAAATATTCATTATTGGCCTGCCCCGCACAGGCACCACCAGCGTCTGTGTGGCTCTGTTAGAACAAGGGTTAAAAGTCGCCCATCAAGGTTTTACTCAGCAGAGCTTTTATCAAGCTGACGCCATCGCCGATGCGCCGGTTTTTTCTGATTTTAAACAATTAGATGGATTATTCCCGGGGGCTAAGTTTGTCTATTTAAGCCGTGATATCGCGCCATGGATAATCTCGATGCAAATGCTACTCGGCAGAATGCTCATTCATCTGGATGAACACACCGGCCGCTTCCATCCTATAATGAAACGCAGCTTTAACCACAGCTTTAAACTTAATCTCGTCACCAACCCCTTCGATGAGGTCCACCTAAAGCAGTGCTATCTTGAACATCAACAGACGGTTGAGGAATACTTTACTGGCCGGAATGATTTGCTAAAAATAAATATTAACCAAGTGGGCAGTTTAAACCGATTGCTTGAATTTATTGAATTAGCGCCTCAAGACCTTGCATCTAGTATCAAATCGGCGCCACTTAATTTCCCCCACCTTAACATAGGTCGCAATGTCGCCAGTTGGGATGAATATAAGCATCCAAACAAAGTCAGTGCCAACTTAAGCGGCCCTAATAAGCGCAAGTTTTTTGACTACACACTGAGTTAAGGTTCAGTTCCGTTTTCCGCCAGCATAGGGAAATCCATAAGGTTAAGTTATCCCCCTTATCTCAAGGAGCTGAACATGTCGGAACTAAATCTAAACACCTTTACCGAGTTACACTCGAGTACTGCGCCTCTGGTGCTCACCAATATCTGGGATGCCGCCAGCGCCCTGTTAGCTCAAGCTAACGATCAAAAAGCCCTAGCCACCAGCAGCGCAGCCATAGCTTGGGCCAATGGCTACCCTGATGGCGATGTCCTGCCCATGGACACCCTGCTCCACGCTATGAAAAACATAATGCGCGTCGCTAAACTGCCCGTGAGTGTTGATATTGAATCTGGTTACAGTCAGTGTCCTGAAAAAGTTGCCCAGCTTGCCTGTGAGTTAGCCAAGTTAGGTGTCGTTGGGATCAACATAGAAGATGGTGCACACGCCCCTGAACAACTCATTGAAAAAATTACGGCGATCCGAGCGACCACACTAGGGAAGACACTCTTTATAAATGCCAGAACCGATGTTTACTTAAGGGGATTGGCCAAGAATGAAATGGCGATGGAGATGACAGCTTCACGGTTAATCTCTTACCAAGCTGCGGGGGCTAATTGCGGATTCATTCCAGGTAATTGTTCAGAGCTGCTGGCCAAGTATCTTGCTAAACGGGTCCATATGCCGCTGAACTTCATGATGACCAATGCCGATGCCGCCTTGATCAAAACGCTGCATAGTGCGGGAATTTGCCGTTTCACCACTGGCCCCTTAAGCTTTATTAATGCCTATACGACCTTAACGACAATGCCCCCCCCTAATAATGCTGTTCAAGCCGTTACCACTAAGGACAGATTGGATTTTAACACCATGAACGAGATGATGGAGTCTTGTCGCCAGCCTTAATTCAACCCAAGGGCATTGAGGTTTTGACAACTGTCGCGGCACTCACTAAGCACGGCGACAGTTTTCAAACCAAATGGTTATCCTAGTAACAAAGCCTTCAGCTCAGTGAGTGACGCCACCTGATGGCGGGGAGTTATGCCATTGCTTGTCGCCGCACCATGGTGATTGAGCCAGCAAGTATCTATACCGGCATTAATACCGCCGAGTATGTCCGAATGCAGGTTATCACCTACCATTAAAATACCGTCCTTAGCTGGGTGACCCATTAAAGAGAATGCATGTTCAAAAATACTTGCGTGAGGTTTTGCCTGACCGATTTGCTCTGAAATCACTACAGGAGAAAAAGCGCCGCTAAAGCCAGTGCGTTCTAGGCGTATTTGTTGAAGCTCAGTAAAACCATTGGTAATAATGCCTAAATTGACCTTACCGGTTAACGCGTCCACCAACTCTCGGGCACCGGGAAGCGGCTGACATATATCGGCCATGGCAGTTAAAAAGGCGCTATTAAGGGTTTGCGTTGAGACACCCAGTTTTTGCGACCAAGGAATAAAGCGGTTATTTTGCAATTCTTTAGCGCTAATTTTGCCATCCTGATAATCCACCCACAGCGGCTTATTGATGGTCTGATAAAAACTAAAATCATCTAAGCTGAAATCTAAATCAAAATCGGCAAACATCTGCTTAAGGCCAGCAAAGGCGTCAAAACTGAATAAAGTGTCGTCGGCGTCGAACAAAATCCATTGGTAAGCTAACTTCATACATCTCTCTTCTGTTACTGAAAACTACTGCTACTGAATAACGACAACTGAATCGCTACTGGGTATCTTGGGGTGGATGCGGGTCATTTCTGGGCTTTTTATTGCTGTCTTTCACTACCGTGAGCCAATCTAAACTCATGCCAGTGATGGCATTAAAACGGCCGATGCGAAAGATTACTTTAAGTAACTCGGGCCTTGGGCGCACTTTGGGTTCATCGAGTTTAGGTAAAAACCAGTAACTCACTAGGCTTCGCAGCAAGGTAGATAGCACAAACACAGTAAAAATAGGCCCTGTGAGCCCGATATCTTGCTTGAACCATATTAACAACTCCGCCGAAGAAACCGTGATCAAGCCCCCCGCTAAGGCGCCAATAAACACAAAACCCGCCCCGAGTGCGGCCTGCAAGGCAGCATAAGTAGCAAAGTCTGACTGATGAGGCCTAATGTCATATAAATAATTGGCTGTACTCAAGGTAAAGCCGCTCCATGCTAGGCCTGACAAAGCTTGAACCAGTATGATATAGCCGTAATCGGCAGAGAATAACCATAACAGCGGCAAGATGGGGATTAAACAACTGGTGAATACCATCACATAGCGATTGCCAAATTTATCACTGAAGCGGCCCCAAAAACTCAAACTGATAAATTGAGTCACTATGGACGCCACGCTGACGATGACAAATTCTAAATAGCTAAAATGCAGCACTTCCAACATGTATACCGCAAAATAGGGCGCCGAGATGGCTACCATGCCCTGCATGCTGGCGATGAATAAGCTGTATTTTCGAAAACAACTGTCCTGCCATGCCAGTTTAAAATTTTTAAGTGTGACAATAAAAGCGATGTCTTTGTCTTTGCCGCTGTCATCTGGATCGTGCATCTGCCATAGCAGCCACGCCGACGTAAAACGCCCCATGGCAGCAAAGGAAAATAATAAGGTAAAACCTAGCCAGGTCATGCCCCAGTGCTGACTCAATGTCAGCAGCCCGCCCCCCAAAACGAACACACTTAACGAGGCGACCATGGTCAGGCGGGTACGGGCAGCAAAAAAAGCCCCTCGGCGACGTTGCGGCACTATGCTGCCCATCCACGCCCGCCAATGAGGTTGAATAAGATTAATAAAACCGTGATATCCCACAGCTAAAGCAATGAACAACCACACTGCGTTATCCGGCGCCCAGGCGGCGAGCGCGCCCATCATCACCACCACTAAGGCCTGCAGTAAAGCACAGATCACAATAAACTGCTTTCTACTGAAGTGGCTCGCAAGCCAGACCGATATCAACTGAGCCACAGAACCAAACAATTGAGGTAAACCTGCCACCCAGCCCATTTGCCCAAGGCTTGCGCCCAATGAAATGGCATAAGCGTTAAAAAAATTATCACTGGTGGCCGTCATGGTGGAAGAGGCTGCGGCTTCTTGCTGTGAGCGCCGCAGGGTCCCCCTAAGCCAGCTAGCGCGAGCGCGTCGACAGTGCTGATGGATATGGTCCTTATCAGGCATGCATGCTTCCCTGTCTTGAGGGTGGAGTTATTTCACAGTGATTATACCAATCACATTAATTATATGATCAATCAGAGCACCTCAAGCTTTTCAATTTAAGGCGCATTAATGCAGTAAGGGTTATTCCCTTTCAAATTAATGCAACGAAGAAGTGGAACGCTTGAGATGCTCCCTAGGGCGGGTTTCAAAGGGGATTTCTCTGCGTTGAAGACTTTTGACATAGCACCACTATGCCTTCAAGCCTTCGCCTTGATTAATCCCCTTGGAACTCCCGCTGAATGACCAGATAATTAATACGATTGGTATTACCAGCCTTAGCAATCTCAAATAAAGGCTAAGCAATTCCTTGGGATCAGCTTGAGAGCCCATCAAGATAGTCATTATAAAACAATATCATTGTATATTTTGGTTTGTATTCAAACAAAAAGTAGAGAGCAAGGAGTCTAGGCCGTTAGCCTATGTGCCCGCGCTTATGGTCGCCGCGCTGGCCAAGCCTTGGGTGGTTTTCAGTGTCACCTGCTGGCCATCCTCCAGCGTCTCTGCGCCGCGAACCACCACAGGATCGGCATCTGCCAGTTCGCCTTCGACGGCTATCCACTCACCTTCACCATCGCCCAGAATGACTTGGGTCTTGATGGCCTTGTTGTCGGCATCAATCTTGAACACGTAGGCACCGCTAGAACGCAGGATCACCGCATCCCTAGGTACCAGTGTAGTCAACTGCTTGGGAGCGATGGGCAGCGCCAGTGAGATAAGCTCGCCGACACTGAAGTGTTCGCGCATGTCCGCTGGCAGATCAATACGGGCCTCGAAGGTCTGGGAGCGGATATCGGATACCGGGATCAGGCTGCGGATCTTGGCAGTGAACTCACCTTCGGTGTGATAGATGTTCAACTCATCGCCCACATTGACTCGGCGACTGTATTTCAGCGGCGCATACAGGCGGATCTCTAGATCGTCGGGATCTGTCATCTGTACAATCACCACAGAGCGGCCTATATCCTCGCCCGCCTGGTGCAGTCGCGCTGTGATGATACCTGCGAAGGGCGCCCTGACCTCACTGCGGTCCAAGTCGTCGAGGATCATCTTAAGCTTGATCTGAGCCAGCTTTAGGCTGGCAGCGGCCAAATCTCGGTCCGAGCGTGCCTTATCAAGCTCGGTTTCCGAAGCGCTGTTACTGGCATTCAATTTCACCAAACGCTCAAATTCCCGCCCGAGGCGAATAAACGCCACATTCTCGTATTCTATCTGTGCCTCCTGTTGGGCCTTCTGTAACAGCAACTGTGTCTGCTCCACCTTGGCGACTATGTCGCCCTGCGACACGTGAATGCCGGGTTCTTGCACCCATGCCAAACGTCCTTCTATACCCGAGGTCAGTTCGGCCTGACTGCGAGAGTGTATAGATCCCACCACCATGACCTTAGGCGACAAGGGACGGTTTTCCACGAGTTTAACGCTGACCAGTGCCGGCGGTGCCTCGGCGGCACTAGCTAAGCTGCTCAAGGATGCGGTCAGTACCAGGATTGAGAGAATAGTAGTTTTCATCGATTAACTCCTTGAGACTGGCGCGTTGGCCGCCATAGTGTTCGCATTGGCTGAAGCGCTTGTTAGGTTGGCGGACGAGGTGAGCCTGAGCAGGCTGGGCATCAAAATCAGGGTAAAGAGGGCGCTGAAGCTCATGCCGCCGACGATCACCGCCGCCAGACCTCGATAGATTTCACTGCCAACCCCAGGCACCAGCATTAGTGGCAACATGCCGAAGATACTGGTCAGGGTACTCATATAGACGGGACGGGCACGGGTATACACGGCCTGATAAATGGCATCATCTAAGGTCAGGCCATCGCGGCTGCCCTGGCGCGTCTGATCCACTAAGAGTATGGCGTTGTTGACCACCAAACCCAGTAAGATGATGAAGCCTATCATGGTCAGCAAATCCAGACTCTGGAAACTGAACAGATTAAGTAGGCTCAAGCTAACCACGCCGCCACACAAGGCTAGTGGCATGGACAGTAATACCAATAAGCTATCTTTGGCTGACTTGAACATGGCCGCCATCAGCAGGAAGAGGATCAGCACGGCCAGCAAAAAGTTGTTGCCCATCTTGGTAATGGTTTCATCCAATTTGTCGGCACCCCCCCTGAACTTTATTGAGCTGTTTTCTGGCAATGCTGCCTTGAGCTCATCCAGCGCCTTGGTATTGATAAGCTCCATCGCCTCATCTAGGGTCATATTCTCCGGCGGGAAAATTAATAAGCTGACGCTACGCTTACCGTTAACCCGTTGCAGCTGGGTCGGACCCACAGTACGTTCGATGCGGGCCAACTCTCCTAGGGTCTGAATGCCCGCCCCCTGAGTGAACACTGGTGTTGCAGCCAGCTGCTCAGGCACCTGCCACTTGGGACCTTTGAGCAAAATGTCCATGCGCTCATTGCCATCGAAGTATTCGCCAACAAACAAGCCCGATGTAAAGGCACGCACTGCGTTGGCGATTTGAATTTTATCAACACCCGCTTGAGCTATGCGACGCTCATCTGGAATTAACTGCAATTCAGGTTGAGCCATGGACAGGCCGGGGATGGGTCTGACAACCGCGCCAGGTAAGGCTTCATTGATTATGCCCATACCTTTACTCGCAGATTCCATCAGGGCTTCCATGTCGGGCCCCTGTAAATCTATGTTGATTGTTCGTCCCCCATTGAAGCCAAACTCTAACAAAGAGGAGCGATTACTGAAGGTCTGAGTGTCTGGCAGATCTATGAGTATTTCGTCCTGCAACAGGGCTATCATGTCGTCTGACTTCTCGGGATCTTGTGGATAAATAAATAACACATTAAAAGCAGAATATATGGAGAAATTATAGCCACTTATAAAGGGCTGTTTTTCTTTATCATAATAGGGTTTAAGACGGGCAATAATGGTGTCGCCTATCTCTGTCTCTACATTTTCGATATTTGTACCTGGCGGCAAGGAAAAGAAAGTCACAATACCATCCGATTTGGCCTGTGGCAGGAAGTCGGGTCTGGGCATGATGGCAAAGGCCAGAATCCCTGCACCTAGGATAAGCGTCGAACACCAAAGCGTCGCCAGTTTACGTGTGCCTGTGAGCCTTTTGACCAAGAGTGTGACCTTCTGCCAGAGCTCGTCCCTTGCGATCGTCGTGCCATCCATGGGTGGCATTCTCAGCCACAACAGGCTAAATACTGGGATCAGCATAATCGCGCTGACAAAAGAAGACACCACAGCCACCGACAGGGTCAGTGCCAAATCGGAGAACAGCTGGCCCTCGACCCCGGGCATAAAGAGAATAGGCAGAAAGATGGCGACCGTTGTGGCGGTCGAGGCCAACAAGGCACCTCGCACTTGGGTCGTTCCCTCAAGGACGGCGTGCTGCAGAGTCTTCCCCTGTTGCAGCAGACGAACGATATTCTCCTGCACTATGATGGCCGCATCCAGCACTAAACCTACGGCAAATGCTAGGCCAGCCAGTGAGATGACATTTAAGGTTCGTCCCATAACCTCTAGCGAAAAGAAGGCGATGAGCAGTGCCACAGGAATTGTGGAGGCGATCATCAAGGTCGCCTTGAAATTCCGCAAGAAGGCAAACAGTATTATGAGCGCGAGCACAACCCCAATAGCAAGATTCCCCTTGACCAGTAAAATCGCTCGCTTGATGTGCACAGAGGCATCGAAAGACAAATCCATCACAAGACCTGCTTCTTTTAAGGCTCCGGCATTAAGCTCACTGATAGCCAGATTCACACCATCCAATACCGAGACAGTATTGGCATCGAAAGTGCCATCAAGCGTCATATAGTAGGCAGAATAGCCATTTCGCTTAGTGAAACCAGTTACCTCTGCGGTGCCTATTTTAACTTCAGCCAATTCACTGAGATACACAGGGCGACCTTCGTTATAGGTAACGATAAGATTACCTAAGTTTTCTGGGGTGTATTGGCCAATGAAGCGCACAGTATATTGACGGCGGCCCACCTTGGCTGTGCCACCAGAGATATCAGCAGCCCTTGAAAGGGTATTACGCAGCTGTTCTAAGGTGATCCCTAAGGCTGCAGCGCGGTAGGGATCAAATTCAATATGAAGCTCTTTAGACTGGCGACTCTGCAAATTTACGCTGCCGACACCTGTAATTTGCCTGAGCCTAGGTTCGACAACATCATCAATAAGTTTCTGATACTTGACAAAATTTGTATCTGGATTTTCAGGTGCCATGCGAATAAGCAATGAGGCGAGGTTAGTCCCCCCACTACTGCCA
The DNA here is from genome assembly GCF_000013765.1 of Shewanella denitrificans OS217. Lineage (NCBI taxonomy): Bacteria > Pseudomonadati > Pseudomonadota > Gammaproteobacteria > Alteromonadales > Shewanellaceae > Shewanella > Shewanella denitrificans. Next base: position 4,098,979 of record NC_007954.1, read on the forward strand.
CCAGCATTAATATACGGCTCATCGGCGTCCAGCGGTCGGGGTGGCGTCTGGTTAAGAGCGTTGATCACATTGATCATCGCCTCCTGCATATTGTTACCAACCTCAAAAGTGAGAGTAATTGCACCAAAACCCTGAGAAATATATGAGGTCATCTCCACCACACCTGGCACTTGACGTAGCACGTTTTCTTGGGGCTCTATGATGTTAGATTCCATCTCCTGGGGCGCGGCGCTGCGCCAGTTGTTGAAGACAGATATCTGCGGCCGCTCTATGTCAGGTAACAACTGAATAGGTAGCCTAGCGATGGCCATAAGACCAAAAATACAGATGAGTAACAGGGTGACTAAGGTACCAGCGATATTTTCTGTGCTGATCTTGGTTAAATTCATAGTGCATTCCTAGCAGTGGGTCTATAGCCATCCCGTTGGCAAAATATTACAAGCAATACTAACGACTTTTTTTATGTACCATACCGTTAAATTTGGTTAACAAATGTTTCAACGAGGCGCACCTGTCTCTTTTGTATTGATAGCGACGGTCATTACAGATTAAAAAATCAGATGATGACAAATATACATCCGACTCAAGTACTTGCACTTTAAATTATCTGTAGACCAAGATAAAGTAAAGAAGTCTCATTCGGGTTTGGGCGATACAAAATACACCTTACCCAAGTGACAACTAAGACAATGAGCTGATTGATTTCACACTCTTACTGGCCTAGCCCTTGAAAATGCCGCTCGCATGGCGTCATCTTGGGCCAGTTGGCTCTGGTAAAGGGTAAATTGGTTCACCGCCCGCTGCAGGTTATGTTGTGGGCGCGTCACAGCGAAATACTCATCACCTTGCAGATAATCACTCAGAAACCGACTTGCCAGCATCAGAGTCATCACCTTGACCCCAAGCCATAAACTTAGCTGCTCAGCCTCAGTTATCGTGTCCCTAAGGGCATAGGTATACCCCTTGGCGGCGGCTAGTATCAGCTCGGGGCGGGCTTCGATGCGTTCAAGATCTAGGGAGTCTTCAGCCACTGGTGAACAAAAGGCCCGCACCATGTCACCAAAGTCATACATAAGATAACCTGGCATACAGGTATCGAGATCGATAACCGCCAGCGGCTCACCTGTGGTGGCGCTAAAAAGCATATTATTAATTTTAGTGTCGTTATGACAAATTCTACGGGGAAGGCTTGTCTCTAAACTGGCAAGCTCATTAATTAAGTCATGCTGATTTAAGGCCATATCCACCCAAGACTGGCAGCCACTGAGACGACCATGCTTATCTTGCTGAGCCGCTTGCTGCAGTTGATGAAGTCGCTTAGGTAAATTTAAAAAATCTTCTATTACTTCCGCTATATTGCTAGGTTCAAGCTCAGCTAAGGTTGCCGCAAAATGGCCAAAGGTGCTGCCCACTTGCAGTGCCATCTGTGCATCATTCACCTCACTAAGTGTCAGGCTATTGGGCACATAAGATAACAGCCGCCAAAACCCTTTGCCCCCAAGATCCAGCGCCAATACTCCGCTGTCGGTGGCTAATGGTTTAATGGCAGAAAGTTGATACTGACCCGCCGTCACTTGTTGATTAAGATAATCGCAAATCCGCGCCGAGTTGTTAATCAGGGTCCAAGGTGCAGGAAACACATGGCAATTTATTTTCTGTAGCACAAACTGGCCCATCGGTGCGCTCACTAAATAGGTGCGGTTTATCAGACCATCACCTAAAGGAGCGACTGTCATCGCCGAAAAAGCCTGTTTCTTGCTTTTGTTCTGAGTCATGTCTGAACAAAAATGCTGGGTATATTCAGGCAACACGAACTGATAAATAAGGTTTAAGCTATCTTCAGCTATCCCACCTGCGGTCAACTTAGTGGTGCTGATTTGAGCCGTGCAATTGTCTAAGGTCGTTCCCGACATAAATTTAACTTATCCTTATGGCCAATCCTTTGCCTGTACGTTTATAAGCAGCGCCATTGGCTGCGATTCAATTTTACTTTAGGCTTTAAGGTCTAAGGGTTAATAACTCAAGAAGTCAGAGAAGCGGCTATTTTTACCCAAGGCGGATTGACTACCTGTGAGGCTGAAATTATAACCACACAGCTTAACGCTACCCCTAAGGGCAATATCATTGATGATCCCTTGGGTATCCAAAGGCGAGAATTTAGCCTCTGTGGCACTGTCATTGAGTAGGCTCACCTGCAACGGACGATACTTGCTGCCATTGTTAAAGGTGAGTTCGCTGCAACGTGTGTCACCTTTGGCGGTATCTAAACGCCACAAATCTTTAGCCTCGCCGTCATCCCCAAGCCAGCGGAATGCCAATACATCATCATAAAGTACCAGCTCAAAACCATCGGGGAATGTCACCCGTGATACTTGAGCCGCCACTTGAGCTGGAGGGCTAAAGGATTCAGGCTCATCAGCCCCACTTAGGCCACTGATAAAACTAACCAAGGCAACAATAAGGTAAACTGTTAACACGGCTACTGACAGCGCTGCGGTGATTTTAGCCCCGAGCAGTAGCGGCTTTCTATGTTCATCGGCCCAGATAAGCCAAGTTTTCAATAACTCTGTGATTGAACCAGATTTAAGCGCGGCTTTATCTATTATCCAGCGCTCACCGGTTAATCTTTCTTCAGAAAATGGCTTAGTTTGCTTACGTGCATTCAAGCCAAAGTCTATTTCTTCTGTGCCAAGTTCATCTAAGTTTGGACTAACAGCATCCGCAATAAAGGCATCTAATTTCACTGCAGCAGTTTCTATTCTATTGTCTGTATTTCCGAGTGTTATATGGCTCTCTACTGCCTGCTCAGTGTCTGGGGCCTGAGTACTCATGGGCTGAGTAATTTCAATACTTTCTTGCCTTGAAGCTGCCATGGCTTGATGGCTAACATTCGTCACATGGCCCGCATTAAGACTTGAATCATCAAGACTAGGCTGGGTGTCATAGGCTGTGGCTATTTCTGTCTCATCTAGCTGCCAAGGAGTATTGCTACTGAGATTGTCATCCTTATGCATTGCCGCAGCTGGCGCCGTGCGTAAGATAGGCTCTTGACGAAATTTAACGTCCCCCAACTTAATCTCTGCTGAGACATGTGGCCCTATGTAGCCATGAACATAAGGTTTTACAGATTTATCGACGCGAGGCAGGAAGGCTAAATACCCTGAGCTTGCCAAACCAAAGAAGAATAAACCCGCCAACACGCCAACAGGCGCTGCAAAGTACAGGCTCAAACCAAAGCCCAACAATGGCACGCAGATAAGCCAAGCAAAGCCTAGTTTTTTACCGCTATCATACATTCTCCGTTTGGCTGAAAGTACTACCAAGGGTAGAGTGAGAAAGCTAAAAAATAGAATAATCAAACTATTAGGGAATAAAATACCAATAAGACTCAAGAAAATATAACCAGCGGTATTGATCGCCATAATACGTAGCGCATTGTCTCGCCCTTGGCGGCAGAGGAGGGTTTTTAACAGCACAGGATAATCCTATTTATGCACAAATCGACAAACATGCAGCAGCGTACCGAATTTATCTGCAATTGTCAGCGTCTAGCCTAGGTTTACCGCAAAAATATCTGTCTGGAAATAACCCTCAGCCTGCATTTGACCGCCATAGCAACGCAGCATCCCTAGTCCAAGCTAGCATAAGGGCCAACCACTGGAGTATAATGCCGCTTTGCAATTGACCTGTTGGATACTGAAATATGAGCGCTCGTGGAAATCTTTTTATCGTGTCAGCCCCGAGTGGTGCTGGAAAGTCCTCTTTAATTACGGCACTGCTAAAAGATAAACCACAAGATATGCAAGTCTCAGTTTCCCACACCACCCGCGCACCGCGCCCGGGTGAAGTCGATGGTCAGCATTATCATTTCGTCTCTGTTGAACAATTTAAAGCATTAATTGCTGAAAATGCCTTTTTCGAATCAGCCGAAGTCTTCGGTAATTTCTACGGCACTTCACGCCAAGTGATCGAAAACACCTTAAGCTTAGGCATAGATGTGTTTTTAGACATAGATTGGCAAGGCGCCCAGCAAGTCAAAAAAATTATGCCTGAGGCCATAGGGGTGTTTATTCTGCCTCCCTCTAAGGCAGAACTGGAGCGCCGCCTCACTGGTCGCGGCCAAGACAGCAGCGACGTTATCGCGGCACGCATGGCACAAGCTGTGTCAGAAATGTCACACTATAATGAATATGACTTTGTGATAATTAACGACGATTTTGAACAAGCGCTAGCCGATCTTAAAAGCATCATTTTCAGTCAAAGATTAACCTGTGCTAGTCAATTCCATACGCACAATGATATGCTTGTCGATCTGTTGGCAGACTGACTGTCATAGTGTACAATTTTGCGTCATTTTTTCCTTATTAGATAACACTGGAGTTTCACACATGGCTCGCGTAACTGTAGAAGACGCCGTAGACCAAATCGGCAACCGTTTTGATATGATTTTGGTTGCTGCCCGTCGTGCACGTCAGATAGCCGTGCAAGGCAAAGACCCTATGGTTGATGAGATGAACGATAAACCTACGGTTATCGCACTTCGTGAAATCGAATTAGGTCTAGTCAATGCAACCACATTAGACGCAGACGAGCGTCAAACTGTGCGTGATCGTGAAGCGGCTGAAGTTGCTGCTGTTTCAGCTATTGCTGAAGGTCGCACACTTTAAGGTCCATTATGTAATTGGAGACGCCACTTGTATCTGTTTGAAGGTCTAAAGGAATCTGCTTCCGGCTATTTAGAGCCGGAGCAGGTAGAATTACTCAAGCAGGCTTATTTAGTTGCGCGTGATGCCCATGAAGGGCAAATGCGCACAAGTGGCGAACCTTACATTACCCATCCTGTTGCGGTTGCCCGCATCTTAGCCGACATGCGCCTCGATCATGAGTCCTTGATGGCTGCCCTGCTCCACGACACCATAGAAGACACCCCAGTTACCAAAGAAGAACTCACTGAGTTATTTGGTTTGACGGTCGCTGAATTGGTGGAAGGGGTTTCTAAGCTAGATAAAATCAAATTCCGCGACAAGAAAGAAGCCCAAGCCGAAAACTTTCGCAAGATGATGATGGCCATGACTCAAGATATTCGAGTCATCTTAATTAAGCTCGCCGATCGCACCCACAATATGCGCACCTTAGGCGCCTTAAGGCCGGACAAGCGCCGCCGCATTGCCCGAGAAACCTTAGAAATTTACGCCCCGATTGCTAATCGACTGGGTATCCACAATATCAAAATTGAGCTGGAAGACTTAGGTTTTCAAGCCTATTACCCTATGCGCTATCGGGTGATAAAAGAAGTGGTCAAGGCCGCACGAGGCAATCGCAAAGAGTTAATCAATACCATAGAAGCCGGTATAGCTGCACGTTTAGAGGAAGCTGGGATCAAGTGCTTCGTCAAAGGTCGTGAGAAAAACCTCTACGCCATTTACCGAAAAATGCGCAGTAAAGAGCTGCAATTTCAAGAAGTCATGGATATCTATGCCTTTAGAGTCGTAGTCAACAACATAGACACTTGTTATCGCGTCTTGGGGGCCATGCATGGCCTGTATAAACCCAGACCTGGGCGCTTTAAAGACTATATAGCCATCCCTAAGGCCAATGGCTACCAATCGCTGCACACTTCCTTATTTGGCCCCCATGCTGTCCCTGTTGAAGTGCAAATTCGCACCGAAGAGATGGATCAGATGGCGGACAAAGGGGTCGCCGCCCACTGGATGTACAAAAATGGCACCTCATCATCGGCACAAAGTACCACCCAGGTACGTGCGCGTAAGTGGATGCAAAGCTTGCTCGAATTGCAACAGAGTGCCAGCAGCTCGTTTGAATTCGTTGAAAACGTTAAAACTGAACTCTTCCCCGAAGAAATTTACGTGTTTACCCCAGAAGGGCGCATTTTAGAGTTACCCGTCAACGCTACCGCCGTCGACTTTGCCTATGAAGTGCATACCGATGTCGGCAACACCTGCGTGGGCGCGCGGGTGAATCGTCAGGCCTACCCTTTGAGTCAGCCGCTGATTTCAGGCCAGACAGTCGAGATTATTACCGCTAAAGGCGCGAGGCCCAATGCGGCCTGGCTTAACTTTGTGGTCACAGGTAAGGCTCGTGGCAAAATTCGCCAAGTGCTGAAAAGCATGAAAGGCGCCAATGCCATAGTCCTAGGTAAACGCCTGCTCAATCATGCTCTGGGGGTCAATAAGCTTGAAAGCATACCTCAAGAGCAGCTTGAAAAAGTTATCCGCGAAACTAAGCACAAAGATCTCGATTCATTGTTAGCCGATATCGGCCTTGGCAACGCTATGAGCATAGTCATAGCTCAAAGGCTGTTAGGCGATCTTGTTGATAATAATGAAAATAAAGAAAACAACTTAATGCCAATCCGTGGCTCAGAAGGCATGTTAGTCACGTTCGCAAACTGCTGCCGCCCCATTCCTGGTGACGCTGTGATTGCCCACGTCAGCCCGGGTAAAGGGCTAGTGGTTCATATGGAAAACTGTGCCAATATTCGCGGTTATCAAGGCGAGCCAGATAAATACATCCCTGTACAGTGGGATAATGTCGACGGCGTTGAATATCAAGCTAACTTGCGGGTTGAAATTGTTAACCATCAAGGCGCTCTGGCCAAGATCACCTCTATCATTGCCGCCACGGGTTCAAACATTCACAATCTCAGCACCGAAGAGCGTGACGGCCGTGTTTATATGATTAACTTACGCATCGCAGTGACTGACAGGGTGCACCTAGCGAACGTGATGCGCCGCATCCGCGTACTGCCAGAAGTATTACGCACATCGAGAAATCGATAAGAAAAACAATTAATTTAACTATAAACAACAAGAGTAGAGGACGTTATGGCTGAAAAAATTATCATCGCAACCGACAAGGCTCCACAGGCCATCGGCACTTATTCACAAGCGGTAAAAGTCGGTTCGACCGTGTATTTATCGGGCCAAATCCCTCTTGACCCTAAAACCATGACCATGATTAGCGATGACTTTTCAGCTCAAGTGGTGCAAGTGTTTGAAAATTTAACCGCTGTGTGTGAAGCGGCTGGCGGCACTATGGCAGACATAGTTAAGTTAAATATCTTTTTAACTGACTTATCCCACTTCGCCACAGTGAATGAAATCATGAGCCGTTATTTTAGCCAGCCTTATCCTGCTCGCGCCGCCATAGGTGTTAAACAATTGCCAAAAGACTCGTTAGTGGAAATGGATGGCATCATGGAATTATAGGCTTCAGCCTAGATTCCTTTGCATCAACTTAAGGCGCTACGGCGCCTTTTTTGTGTTAAATTTTGGCCTGTACCTCCCACAACACACCCCATAAAACAAACCCAACAAACTCATCACCCCACTTTGATGTTGTACTATTGTTACAAATATTCGTTTTTTGCTTGACCGCTACCAGATTAACCAGCAAAGCAATTGCACAGGCTAATAAAACTCGCCATACTAGTTAAAACGCGCGTTTGAACTTATCGCAAGAGCCCTATCATAGAGACTATGATCTGAGTTGGCAGTGCTTAAGTAACAACAAAGCAACAATCAAAATAACAACAACGAACATGGAACTGTCGATGGAAAACTTCATTAAGACCCCGATACAAATGTTGTCCCATTGGGTCGAGACCCAAGGCGACCAAGTCTATTTACGCCAGCCTATAGAAGGTAAGTTTAAAAATTTAACCTGGCGTGAGGTTCAGCAACAAGTGCATAAAATTGCTGGAGCCTTACGTCATCTTGGACTGGCGCCTGGTGACAAGGTGGCTCTCCTGTCTAAAAACTGCGCCGAGTGGTTTATTGCCGATCTGGCCTTAATGCAAGGGGGATATATTAGTGTGCCCATTTACCCGACGGCCAATACTGAAACCATACGCTATGTGCTTGAACACAGTGGCGCTAAGGCTATTTTTGTCGGCAAGCTAGACCACTGGAGCGAGCAAGAAGAAGCCATTGGTGGCGACTTGCTTCGCTTAGCCATGCCCTATGAAACCATGCCATCTCAATATCAATGGGATCAACTGCTGAATTTAGGCTCCCCCTTAGTAGAAGCGCCTACCACTAAGCCAGATGATGTCATGACGCTTATCTATACCTCGGGCTCCACCGGCAAACCCAAGGGTGTCATTCAAACATTTGCCAGCTATGGCTGGACCTGTGAAGCCGTGGTCAGAGATTTACGCACTAACACTCAAGACAGCTTACTCTCATACCTACCCTTAGCGCATATCACCGAACGTGTGGCGGTTGAAGGCTCATCATTTCTTTCAGGTTCGACCGTGTCTTTCGTTGAAAGTTTAGATACCTTTGTGGCAGATGTGAAACGAGCCAAGCCTACGGTATTCTTCTCTGTTCCACGATTGTGGACCTTGTTCCATCTGAATATCATCAATAAGATTGGCGCTAGCAGACTTAAATTACTGCTGAGGATCCCTATCGTCAGCAGCATAGTGAAACACAAGATCCAAAAGGAATTAGGCTTAGAACACTGCCGTCTTTTGGGCTCGGGTTCTGCACCAATTCCGGCATCTCTCATCCAGTGGTATCACAATCTAGGCATGGATATCTGTGAAGCTTGGGGCATGACGGAAAACTGCGCTTACTCCATCATCAACTACCCTTTCGATGCCAATAAAATTGGCTCTGTGGGCCGCCCTGTTGAAGGCTGTCTAGTGCGCCGGGGCAATGATGGTGAGTTGCTATTAAAAACCCCAGGACTGATGACAGGCTATTACCTGCAAGAGGAAGCCACCAAAGCCGCATTCGATGATGATAGCTACTTCCGCACCGGTGATATTTGTGAAATCGATGCCGATGGCTGCATCAGCATCACGGGACGCGTCAAAGATAACTTCAAAACCTCTAAAGGCAAGTATGTCGCCCCAGTGCCCATCGAACGTAAATTAGCGCAAGACTCACACATAGAACTTATTTGTGTGATTGGCTCGGGCTTACCTCATCCTGTGGCCTTAGTGCAGCTCTCAGAAGGCGCATCACTGCAGGCCCGTGAAGAAGTACGTACCTCGATTAAGGCCACCTTAGATGCTGTGAATCCACACCTTGAATCCCATGAACACGTCGATGCCGTGGTGGTGGTGAAAGAGCCTTGGACCATAGAAAATGATGTACTGACACCCACACTTAAGATTAAGCGTCACGTGCTAGAGAAAGCCTTTAGCGAGAAGGTAGACGGGGTTAGAGGCGCCCAAGTTCGTTGGGAAGATGAATTATAACAATTCCTTAGGCTATAACCATTCGGTTGCTGCTTAGAACAAAAAATACACGCTCATGGCGTGTATTTTTTTGACATATTCTGTCACTATAGCCGCAAATCGGTGAGCTAAGACGGCCACTCCTATTACTCTCATATCAGCGGGACATTATGTTAATTGCGTTAGCTATTATCGGCGGTTTTTTAATTCTCACCTTTGGTGCTGAGGCCCTAGTTCGCGGTGCCAGCGCCTTAGCACTACGTTTAGGCATAGCGCCTCTTATCATAGGCTTAACCATAGTGGCTTTTGGTACCAGCGCCCCAGAGTTAGCGGTAAGCATTAAATCGGCTCTCGCAGGTAACTCAGGTATAGCCTTAGGCAATGTGGTTGGCTCCAACATAGTTAATATCGGTCTTATTCTAGCCATTACCGCACTTATTCGCCCCATCCAGGTGCAGTCACAAATGGTCAGGCGTGATATCCCCTTGATGATCGCGGCTTCTGTATTGGTGTGGTTTTTACTGCTCGATGGTGTAGTGAGCTTTATCGATGGTGCAATCCTGTTTAGTTTGTTGGTGGGGTATTTGGTCTTTAGCTATATGAGCGCCGGCAAAGATGATGCACAAGAGCTTGAGATAGATACTCAGCCACAAGCACCTTGGTTGTCAGTGCTGCTGATTGTGGTCGGCATTGCCATGCTAGTCGGCGGCGGGATCTTGTTTGTAGATGGCGCGGTAGATTTAGCTAAGTTATTTGGCATAAGCGAAATCATCATAGGCCTTACCATAGTGGCCATTGGCACAAGTATGCCGGAGCTTGTCACCTCAGTGGTGGCGGCACTTAAAGGCCAGAGTGATATAGCCATAGGTAACGTAGTCGGATCTAACTTATTCAATATATTAGGTATTTTAGGTGCGACAGCATTAATTCAGCCTGTGTCTGCCTTAGGCTTTAACGACAGTGATTTTGCTGCCATGCTGATCTTTGCCATCCTAGTACTACCGTTTGCCTACACAGGTTTTAGAATTGGCAGACGTGAAGGGGCGGTATTGCTGGCAGGTTATTTAGGCTACACGGGGCACCTGGTATCACAAGTGATCTAATACCAATAAAAAGGGTGACACTCATGTGTCACCCTTTTTTGTTAGTACGGTTAAATGTGCACCAGAGTGAGAACCCCCTCTGCAAAGCACTTGAATTAGTGTTTGCCTTGGCTCGCTTTGGTGCCAAATTTGGGCTTAGCGCCCAAAGGTTTTTTAGCTCCAGTGTGACTCGATTTATTCTTATTCGAGGCTTTAGTACCACTTGAAGAACGGCCTGATTTAGCCCCCTCTTCACCCGCCTGTTTACGGTCTTCAAATTGATTGGATGAGAAACGCGTCATCGCCATTTGACCTTTCTCAGCGCCTTTGTCTTTTGCTGCGCCTTTGGGGCTAGCCTTACCTTTAGCGACGGCTTTGTTGCCACCTGAGTTACTGCTGGCGGTTTTTCCCCATTGCTTACCACTGCGCTCGGCTCGAGTTTCGGCTGGTACCAGTTGATGAGGACTATTACCAATCAGTGACTCTTTACCCATGGCAATCAAGGCTTCACGAATGAGTGGCCAACCGGCTGGATCGTGATAACGCAATAAAGCTTTATGCAAGCGGCGTTGACGGCCCTTCTTAGGTACGGTCACTTGCTCACTGTCATGTTTCACATTCTTCAATGAGTTAAGCTCAGTGTGATAAATCGTGGTGGCATTGGCCATAGGCGATGGATAGAAGTTTTGCACTTGATCTAGCTTAAACTTCTGTCCTTTTAGCCACAGTGCTAAATTCACCATATCTTCGTTGGTGGTACCCGGATGCGCCGAAATAAAATAAGGAATTAAGAACTGCTCCTTACCCGCTTCCTTGGAGAACTTATCAAATAACTCTTTGAATTTATCGTAAGTGCCCATGCCCGGCTTCATCATCTTGCTCAATGGGCCTTCTTCGGTGTGCTCAGGGGCAATTTTTAAATAACCGCCCACATGATGCTTAGCCAATTCTTTGATGTAACTTGGGTCTTGTATGGCTAAATCGTAACGCACCCCAGAGGCGATAAGCACCTTCTTAATGCCTGGCACATCACGGGCAGCGCGATACAAGTCCACTGTGTGCTTATGATCTGTATTCAAATGACCACAAATTACCGGAAACACACAAGATAAGCGGCGACAGGTTTTCTCTGCTTTTTCACTTGAGCAACCCAAACGATACATGTTGGCTGTTGGGCCACCAAGATCGGAAATTACCCCAGTAAAACCTGGCACTTTATCTTGGATATCTTTGATTTCTTTAACGATTGATTCTTGTGAACGGCTCTGAATAATACGGCCTTCATGCTCAGTGATAGAGCAGAATGAACAACCACCAAAACAACCACGCATGATATTTATCGAGGTTTTTATCATGTCATAGGCAGGGATTTTCGCCTTGCCATACACAGGGTGTGGCACACGCTGATAAGCCAAATCGAATACCCCGTCCATTTCATCGGTATTGAGCGGCCACGCCGGTGGGTTAACCCAAATACCACGGTCACCGTGAGGTTGAAATAAGGCTCGGGCACAACCAGGGTTTTGCTCTTGGTGCAAAATACGTGAAGCGTGAGCGTAGAGATACTTATCTTCACTGACCTTCTCAAACGCCGGCAACAGAACGTAGGTATTTTCCCACGGTTTTGGCTTAGGTGGCTGCACACTGATGGGCTTAGGTGCATCGTTATCGAAAATTTTTGCATCCGTAGGGCCAGATAAATTGGCACAACCGACATCATCGGCACCATAGGGGTTAGGAATAGGTTCAATTTTATGCAGCTGATCGATTTTACGTGAATCCATGCCGCGCCATTCTGGCATTGGCGTCTTACGGATCACAGCAGTGCCGCGAACATCGTCGATACTGCTGATGGGTTCGCCAGCACCGAGTCGACGGGCGACTTCGGCCAAAGGACGCTCAGCATTACCGTAAATGAGAATATCGGCCTTAGCATCAAAAATTACGCTGCGGCGCACTTTGTCTGACCAATAATCGTAATGAGCGATACGGCGTAGACTGGCTTCTATGCCGCCAATAACCACAGGCACATCTTTAAAGGCTTCTTTGCAGCGCTGGGTGTACACAGTCACGGCGCGGTCAGGACGCTTACCACCGACATTGTCTGGGGTATAGGCATCGTCGTGACGCATTCTGCGATCCGCCGTGTAACGGTTGATCATAGAATCCATGTTACCTGCGGTCACGCCGAAAAATAAATTAGGTCGCCCCAATTCCATAAAGGCATCTTTGCTGGACCAATCCGGCTGCGCGATGATCCCCACTCGATAGCCTTGAGCCTCTAACATACGGCCGATAACCGCCATACCAAAACTTGGGTGATCCACATAGGCATCGCCTGAGACGATAATAATGTCACAGCTATCCCAACCTAGTTGATGCATTTCCTTGCGTGACATAGGCAAAAAAGGTGCCGAGCCTGCTTGGTTAGCCCAGTATTTAGGGAAACGAAATAATGTGGATTCAACTTGCATTTTTTTGGCCCAACGAGAGTAATGACGAATGATACGCTAGCGTTAACGGAGGCGGAGTATAGCAGCACCTCATGCCTAAGTGTGACTGAAAAACGCACAAACTGAAAAAATATGCTGCGATTTTTCTAATAATAAACCAAGGGAGCCAAGTGGCCCCCTAAATATGACTCAAAGGCTGATTAATACCAAAGCCTTGAGGTTAGCCGTGCTTCAATCAGCAATTATAAACCAAGGAAAAAACCGATATTAGCTACCGCGAGCCCAAGCAGCACAAACCAAGTCAGTAGAACCCCCCAGAAACGCCCAAAATGATAGCCCCCTTGTCCTTGTGTCAGACCAATCGCATGGAGCATACGCGCCACTAGCCACACAGTGCCAAAAGCATGCAATAAGATAATCGGCATGCCATTCGCTTCACTCACCAAGAGTAACGCCATGGCAAAGGGGGCGTTTTCAATAAAGTTAGCATGCACCCTTGTTGCCAAAGACAATTCAGGATTCTTGCCTGTGCCTAGACCCACTTTATTTATCCGCCTTAAACGCACGACTCGATATGACAGCACTATGGTAAACAGTGCCGTCAAACTGACATACAAACCTGAGATCATGAATGACATGGTACTTTCCTTTATTATTATAATGACTAGATTTTTATCAACTGGCTCAACTATACCTATTAAGCTTAATCCAAGGTTTAATCCCCGAGCCTTATCGGTTACTATGCGCGCTAATCTTAGCCTAGCCATTTACAAGAGTGATGACAAGCCTGTGGACAATCAACAGTTTATTGAGAAACGTAGATTTATCATCAAACTAGGCAAAGCGCTACATAAGTTCGGTACTCCAGCTTATCGCCTCGAGTCACACCTGCAGACCGTATCATCGAGTTTGGGCATTGAAGGCTACTTTTTAATTTCTCCCACCTCCATGACCTTCGTGCTACAGCATGATTCGGAGCAAGAATACAATCATGTGGCTCGTGTAAAACCAGGGGATCTTGATCTTGGTTCACTGGCCCGTACCTTCGAGTTAGTTGAGCAGTTAAGCTCAGGTCAAAGAACACTGCAAGAAGCCTTAGACAGGCTTGAAGAAATCGCCAATAAACCCAACCCCTATGGCCATAAGCTAACCATGCTAGCTTTTGGTACCAGCGCAGGGGCTTTTGCCATGTTAATGGGCACCGGCTGGCATGATGTATTTTGGTCTGCCATGTTAGCCTTAATGGTTTACAGCTTAGTTTTTTGGGCCGAACGCTCAAAGCGAGTCGCTGAGATGCTCGAGCCAATGGCGGCGGTCTTATGTGCCATTTTGGCCTGCGGGATAGCTAAGATAGACCCCAGCATTAACCTGCCTGTGGCCATCTTATCTGGAGTGATTATTTTTGTCCCTGGCCTAGCGCTCACCTTAGGGCTTGCCGAACTTGCCGCCCGTGATTTAATTTCGGGGACAGCGCGCATCATGGACGCCATAATGCAATTGTTTAAATTGTATTTTGGCGGCGTATTGGGCATGACCATTGGCAAGGCTATTTTTGGTGATGCCATTTATATCGATCCTGAGCCTCTGCCACGTTGGGCTATATGGTCAGCCGTGCCCATGCTATCAATGTCACTGGTTATCATCTTTAAAGCTCGTTTGAGGGATTCTCCTTGGGGGGTATTCGCTGGGATTGTCGCCTTCTTCTCCGCGATGTTAGGGGGGATTTACTTAGGGGAGTCCATTGGCATTTTTGTCGGTGCCTTAGCGGTTGGTGTTTACTCCAATCTTTATGCGCGTTGGATGAAAGCTCCCGCCTCCATAGCGCTACTACAAGGCATAGTGATCTTGGTGCCGGGAAGTAAAACCTACATTGGCCTTAATACCCTTATCTCAGGTGAAACCATGCTCAATCAGAGCCATTTAGGCTCGCAAATATTCTTGATTTTTATGTCACTTATCGCCGGGCTCATATTTGCTAACGTGGTTGTTCCCCCGAGACGCAGCCTGTAGCCCTTTCTGTAATTAAGGCAATATATTTATTCACCTTCCAGCATAGGCATTGATATTGGAAGGTGAAAATATTACTTAAAATCATTTCATTATCTCCTTGACACTGGCCCCGTTCCGGTCTGTTATTAAGCTAGCTATATCGTAAATATTTTAGCGCCTCGCTAACTTGTTTCGCCGATTCATCGATACGGACACAGGATGATCTATATGTCGAAAGGCCCTTTGGCAATAACCTTGCTTAGTGTATCAATTTGCATGCCAAGCCCTCACGCCCTAAGCGAACAAGCGCTGCAGCCACAACTTGCCGACAATAATGCTGGATCCACGGCCAAGACTAAGGTCACAAATATTGTCGTTATCGCTCATCCCATTTTTGACCTGTCCGATCCTGACAGTTTTTTTATTCATCGCTGGGCAAATCAACTGCATATCAATAGCCGTGAAAGCACGATTAAGCATAAGCTTACCTTCATCGAGGGAGACAGCCTCACAGAAAAAGAAATAGAAGAAGCCCAGCGGCTACTACGCTATGAGTCTTTTATACGTGACGCTACTATTACCGTCGCCCAAAAGGATCCCTCATCTGACACTAAAGCCAATGACACCTTAGTAGTTGAAACTTGGGATAATTGGTCATTATTACCTACGATGAATCTTAGCCAACATGGTGGCGATACCCGTTACTCTTTCGGTATAAAAGAAGACAACTTATTGGGCTATGGCATTAAAACTCGCATGAGTTATCAATCAAATGAAGACAGAAGCGGTTATAAATTTGCCTTCGAAGCCCCCTTTAATTATATAAAGCACGCGACTATTGGCGCTGAGTTTTCCGATAATAGTGACGGGCAAACCACACATTTATTATTCGACAAACCCTTCTATAAACTGAGCAGCCAGTATCGCTATGGCGCTGAATACTTAGATGATCTTCGCATCGACACCCTAAGGCAGAACGGAGTAGATACTGGGGAGTTTGAGCATGAAGTCAATTATGCCAACCTGAGTTTTGGCCTTTTAATCGACAAGCAAAGCGATGAGCTATCTCGCTTCACACTCGGTATCACTCAAGATAAACATCAGTTTTCACCGAGTTTAGATAGCCTATTCCCAGCGACCCCATTACCCCAAGACAGAGACTTTTTATACCCTTGGATTGGCTACGAATATCTGCAAGATGATTTCACCGTGTTAAACAATGTATACCTTATTAATAAAAATGAAGATTTCAATCTAGGATGGCATCATAGAGTACGTCTAGGTTTTGAAGTCAATGATGTGGATGGCAGTGCACTTGGCTACCACTTGTTGGCTTCTAGTAGCAGAGGCTACCGAGCCGATGATCATTTATTGCTCTTGTCTATCGATGGCAAAGGGACTTGGTCGACCAATCAGGCAGACTTTTTTAATCTAGGACTACAAGCAGAATATTTTTACCAGTTTGATCCAAAATGGACCGGCTATGCAAAAGCCCGTATTGCCACCTCGAAAAATAATTATATCGATATGCCTTTTGCCCTAGGAGACGAAACCGGTGTAAGAGGTTATGCCAATGATTATCAACATGGTGATAATCAGTGGTCGGCCACCAGTGAATTGCGCTATTACCCTAATATCAATTTATACCAATTAGCCGAACTAGGTTGGGCGGCCTTTGTAGATGTAGGCCAAGCCAGTGGCGGCAACGATATCAATAATGAGGCGAAAGGCGTCATTGGCAGTGTGGGGATAGGCGCACGGATTTATTCATCTAAATCCAGTTATGGCAATGTGGCCCATATTGATTTAACCGTGCCTTTTACCGACGGTCAGGAAGTGAATGCGTGGGAATGGCGTTTACAGGTTAAAAGCCACTTTTAATTCGCAGCATTCTTGTAGCGCCTCAACGTCCAATAAGCGTTGAGGCTATACGACTGGATGGTTAAATAGGTAAAGGCTCACCCTTACTGGGGACCACTAAAACGTTAGAATGAATATGCTCTAAAATCGCCTCGGCGGTATTGCCTATCATCAATCCCATCAAGCCTTTGCGCTGCTCAGTACCTACCACTAAATACGCACTCTTAAGCTTGCACGACAGGTCAATCAAACACAATTTTGGATCCCCGACCATTAGATGCAGTGCTTCTGTTGCGACGCCAAAACTTTGCAAACGTTGATCGTATTTTGCATGAGCCGCATCAAGTTCGGCTTGAGGTGAACTAAGATCGAGATCTCTCATCACGGTTGAGACTTTTTTAACAAACACCAGATGCAGTTCGGTGTCAGTTGCTTTGGCTAATTTATGCCCTTGTGCAACCAATGAGAAGTTTTTCTCATCACCATTAGGATCATCCAGATTAAGGCTCACTAAGGTAATATTACTATTCTTGAGCGGCTTCTCCGTAACAAGCAGCAAAGGTATACGTGCATTACGTATTAGATGCCAGTCAGTAGGCATAAATCTCTGTACCGGATGCACGGCTTTAATCATTAAATGGTAATCCGCAGGTGAGGCTCTGGAGATAGCATGCTCTGCAAGATGACTGCCCCATTCTATGGTCAATGGCGTTGACACTGCGCCGAGTTTTTCTAAGGATTGAGTGTGACGGTTTTTAGCTTCCGCTAACATATCGTGTTTAGCGACGCCGGCGAGCCTAGGATTATATTTCTCATCACCATTAAATTGCTCATAAAGGTAGTCGAACACCTCTGCCACCATCCCTAAGGATTTGGCGATACTTAATCCAAGTTCGAGTACATCGACACTGGCCTCTGGTTTTGCCGCTATGATAAACACCCTTTCCATCACTTCCCCCTGCTTGGATTTATTTGAAAGCCACTCTAAAGCCATAAAGCTTAAATCACCTGCCGCAGATAAATCCTAAGCAAGTGAATTGAGTAACTATATAAGTGTAGTCGCAGTCGAAACACTTGCCCTCAAATCCAGATGAATTACAGATGATTAATTGCAGACTAGGGGAATAGCACTGCTCGGCCCTTGTTGATTGAAAGTCGGCTGGGTTATTGAAATATCTGTGCTGGCATAAAGCAGTGCCACATCAGGAATACGAATAACCCCATGCGACTCAGCAATGAGCCCAGTTTGAGACATTTTTTTAATCAAACGTGAGAAAGTCTCAGGCTGAATAGAAAGACGGGATGCCAGTAAACGTTTAGGAATATCCAAAGTAATTTCGCCTTGGTTATCTCCAACTACGGTCATCTTTCGGAGTAAAAATAGCAATAACCTATGCTGAGCATTCTGCAACGACACCATTTCGACTTCATTAATGTGCTTACGGATACGTACACTTAAATCAGCCATAATGGCGATGCAAGCATCGGGATTGTGTTTCAGTAACTGCAAATAAGTCTCGCTATCAAAACTTACGAGAGCACACTCAGACACAGATTGAGCCGATACAGGAAAGCGAGTTTGCTTATTAAACATGAGTGCTTCTGCAAATGTGCAACCGCTACGCACCACCTCGATAACCTTCATTTGTCCTTGAACATTAGTTCGAAACAGCTGTAGGGTTCCAGCCAAGACAAAATAAAAACGGCTTGCTAACTCACCTTGATGAAACAGCATTTGTTCAGGCTTGATATGCAGAAGACTAGCAGTAGCAAAAATTTTAGCTAGCTGAGCCTCATTCAGTGAAGAAAAGAGCTGGTGATTTTGCACCCTAGCTCTCACATTTTGATTCGCTAACATGCTTTCATCCTTAAGCATAATACGCAGTAAATTGAGTACAAAGATCGCAGTCTAATCTAGTTCATTTTCAACTAGAGTAGTGTGATCTATATCGAAACATCTTAAATGGGATTAGTGGGTTGAATGCTAAAAAATACATGGGACCTGCTTGTTGCAACGAATAGGTCCAACTGAACTACGAAGAGCATGCATGACCAAATGTCTTGAAGGCCATGGATAATGGAATGGACCCATCCACTTTTAATCGGCCTCGCAATGGGCCACGATGTAGTTGCTAAAACTCATCAACAAAGAGGACGGGTCCACCATGAAGATTACTACAGTTGGTTTAGATATCGCAAAGTCTGTTTTTCATTTTGTTGGTGTAAACAAAGCGGGAAAACTAGTCAAAAAGAAGATGATAAAGCGTAAAGACTTGCTCCACTTTCTTGCTCAGATAGAGCCCTGCCTGGTCGTCATGGAAGCCTGTGGTGGAGCAAATTACTGGGCAAGGGAATTTGAGAAAGTAGGCCATCAAGTCAAATTAATAGCACCTCAGTATGTTGTTCCCTACAGGCAGGGAAATAAAAATGACTATAACGATGCACTTGCTATAGCGGAAGCAGCCCAAAGACCTAACATGCGCTTTGTACAACCTAAGCCCGCAGAGCAACAAGATATTCAGATGTTACACCGAATGAGAGAAAGGCTTAGCAAGCAGTCTACTGCACTGGTTAATCAGGTCAGAGGAATGCTCGCTGAGTACGGGATTGTCATCACAAAAGGAAAAGCGTCTTTTAGGTCAAAACTGCCAGATATTCTAGAAAACGCCGACAATGAGTTAACCGCCAAAGGTAGAAGCATTTTCTATCAACTGTACGAAGAGTTTAACGGTATCGAGGAGCGGCT
This sequence comes from Shewanella denitrificans OS217, assembly GCF_000013765.1. Classification (NCBI taxonomy): domain Bacteria; kingdom Pseudomonadati; phylum Pseudomonadota; class Gammaproteobacteria; order Alteromonadales; family Shewanellaceae; genus Shewanella; species Shewanella denitrificans. Next base: position 4,118,317 of record NC_007954.1, read on the forward strand.
TAAACGCTGTGACAATCAGGTGCAGCAAGAGACGAAGAACAATCATGTATGTCAGCGTTTAGAAAGTGTACCAGGTATCGGTCCTGTAACAGCAACTGCATTTTATGCCGCAGTAGGAGAAGGCAAAGACTTTACTAATGGCAGGCATTTTTCTGCATGGTGCGGCCTAGTGCCAAAACAGCACAGCAGTGGCGGTAAAGATAATTTGCTGGGGATCAGTAAACGCGGCAATGCTTATCTTCGAACTTTATTTATCCATGGAGCAAGAGCTGTCCTTTACCATAGTGATGGTAAAGGAGATAGATTTAGTCGCTGGGCAATAGCACTTGCAGAAAGGCGAGGATTTAACAGAGCTTGCGTTGCAGTGGCTAACAAGCTAGCGCGAATAGCATGGGTCATTGCAGCAAGAGAGGATGAATATCGGATGGCAGTATAAAGATCCAAAGCCGATGTTGATGTTTTAACGATAATTTTTTACCAACCACCAAGTTGCTTAGACACTTGATTTGATGATGAGACAGTCAGACTGATCTACTTAAAACCTTTTTTCGGCATAGGCTCTAAAGAAGCCGTAAGGATGATAAGGAAAGTAGAAGCACATATCCATCAGGGCCAGAGGTAATCTCATAAATAGGCCGAATATATGGGTGCAATGAACTCTTCTCAAAATTAATATCGAATGCCTTGCAAACCGGATGGGTCCATATATGGCCGAGAAAGACCGCTCGCTTCGAGTTTGCATATAAATTTCAGATACAAAAAAGCCTCGTCTTATGACGAGGCCTCGATGTAAGTGGCGGAGCGGACGGGACTCGAAAGTGTGCCTTCGGCACGCGTGACAGGCCGCCTTCTATTTATAGAGAGTCTAAAATCCCCATGGAAGGGTGAATGCCAAACAATGTCTGGAACATTGTTGGTCCAACTGAACTACCGCATTGCCTTTTTCAATTAAAACGAAAAAGGCCTTTGCATTTCTGCAAAGGCCTTCATCTAAAGTTGGCGGAGCGGACGGGACTCGAATGTGCCTACGGCACGTGAGACAGGCCGCCTTCTGTTTATAAAGAGTCTAACCAACTGAACTACCGCTTTGCCTTTTTCAATTAAAACGAAAAAGGCCTTTGCATTTCTGCAAAGGCCTTCATCTAAAGTTGGCGGAGCGGACGGGACTCGAACCCGCGACCCCCGGCGTGACAGGCCGGTATTCTAACCAACTGAACTACCGCTCCTTTAGCAAGTTGCTTACGCAGTATGCTAAATTCTTTTTAAGTCGCTGATATGTCATTATCAGGAGACTTTCTCTTACGAGAAATTAGGCGCCTGGAAATGACCTACTCTCACATGGGGAGACCCCACACTACCATCGGCGATACTGTGTTTCACTTCTGAGTTCGGAATGGGATCAGGTGGTTCCACAGCTCTATGGTTTCCAGACAAATTTTGTTTAAACAAGGTACTAGGGCGCGCGTTGCGCTGCGAGGACCTAGAACCTAGGACCTGCTGTTACCTTATTTAATAATTCGGAAAGCTGATTGCTCTTTTAGGAGCTTGAGTTCGCACTTTATTAAGCGCTCTATTTCTATTACTAAGGTTATCAGTAAAACCCATCTGGGTTGTATGGTTAAGCCTCACGGGTCATTAGTACAAGTTAGCTCAACGCCTCACAACGCTTACACACCTTGCCTATCAACGTAGTAGTCTCCTACGGCCCTTTAGAGAGCTTAAAGCTCTAGGGATGACTCATCTTAGGGCTCGCTTCCCGCTTAGATGCTTTCAGCGGTTATCGATTCCGAACGTAGCTACCGGGCAATGCCATTGGCATGACAACCCGAACACCAGCGGTTCGTCCACTCCGGTCCTCTCGTACTAGGAGCAGCTCCCTTCAATCATCCAACGCCCACGGCAGATAGGGACCGAACTGTCTCACGACGTTCTGAACCCAGCTCGCGTACCACTTTAAATGGCGAACAGCCATACCCTTGGGACCGACTTCAGCCCCAGGATGTGATGAGCCGACATCGAGGTGCCAAACACCGCCGTCGATATGAACTCTTGGGCGGTATCAGCCTGTTATCCCCGGAGTACCTTTTATCCGTTGAGCGATGGCCCTTCCATTCAGAACCACCGGATCACTATGACCTACTTTCGTACCTGCTCGACGTGTATGTCTCGCAGTTAAGCTGGCTTATGCCATTGCACTAACCGTACGATGTCCGACCGTACTTAGCCAACCTTCGTGCTCCTCCGTTACTCTTTGGGAGGAGACCGCCCCAGTCAAACTACCCACCAGGCACTGTCCCTAACCCCGATAAGGGGTCCAGGTTAGAACATCAAAACTACAAGGGTGGTATTTCAAGGACGACTCCACACAAACTAGCGTTCATGCTTCAAAGTCTCCCACCTATCCTACACATGTAGGTTCAATGTTCAGTGCCAAGCTATAGTAAAGGTTCACGGGGTCTTTCCGTCTAGCCGCGGGTATACGGCATCTTCACCGCAATTTCAACTTCACTGAGTCTCGGCTGGAGACAGCGTGGCCATCATTACGCCATTCGTGCAGGTCGGAACTTACCCGACAAGGAATTTCGCTACCTTAGGACCGTTATAGTTACGGCCGCCGTTTACCGGGGCTTCGATCATGAGCTTCTCCGAAGATAACCCAATCAATTAACCTTCCGGCACCGGGCAGGCGTCACACCGTATACGTCATCTTGCGATTTTGCACAGTGCTGTGTTTTTGATAAACAGTTGCAGCCACCTGGTATCTGCGACTGCCGTCAGCTTAGGGAGCAAGTCCCATCACCAACAGCAGCGTACCTTCTCCCGAAGTTACGGTACCATTTTGCCTAGTTCCTTCAGCCGAGTTCTCTCAAGCGCCTTGGTATTCTCTACCCGACCACCTGTGTCGGTTTGGGGTACGATTCCTACTAACCTGAAGCTTAGAAGATTTTCCTGGAAGCATGGCATCAACTACTTCATCACCTTAGTGACTCGTCATCAGCTCTCAGCCTGTACATTAAAGTACGAATTCCCGGATTTGCCTAAGAATTCAACCTACCACCTTAAACGCGGACTACCAACGCCGCGCTAGCCTAGCCTTCTCCGTCTCTCCATCGCAGTTAGCAGAAGTACAGAAATATTAATCTGTTTCCCATCGATTACGCCTTTCGGCCTCACCTTAGGGGTCGACTCACCCTGCCCCGATTAACGTTGGACAGGAACCCTTGGTCTTCCGGCGAGGGGGTTTTTCACCCCCTTTATCGTTACTCATGTCAGCATTCGCACTTCTGATACCTCCAGCGTGGGTTACCCCTTCACCTTCAACGGCTTACAGAACGCTCCTCTACCGCGCACTTCTAATGAAATGCACCCGTAGCTTCGGTGACTAGCTTAGCCCCGTTACATCTTCCGCGCAGGCCGACTCGACTAGTGAGCTATTACGCTTTCTTTAAATGATGGCTGCTTCTAAGCCAACATCCTAGCTGTCTAAGCCTTCCCACATCGTTTCCCACTTAGCTAGTACTTTGGGACCTTAGCTGACGGTCTGGGTTGTTTCCCTTTTGACAACGGACGTTAGCACCCGCTGTCTGTCTCCCGAGTAGTACTCATTGGTATTCGGAGTTTGCAAAGGGTTGGTAAGTCGGGATGACCCCCTAGCCTTAACAGTGCTCTACCCCCAATGGTATTCGCTCGAGGCGCTACCTAAATAGCTTTCGAGGAGAACCAGATATCTCCGAGTTTGATTGGCCTTTCACCCCCAGCCACAAGTCATCCGCTAATTTTTCAACATTAGTCGGTTCGGTCCTCCAGTTGATGTTACTCAACCTTCAACCTGCCCATGGCTAGATCACTCGGTTTCGGGTCTACACCTTGCAACTAAACGCGCAGTTAACACTCGGTTTCCCTACGGCTCCGCTATTCGCTTAACCTCGCTACAAAATGTAAGTCGCTGACCCATTATACAAAAGGTACGCAGTCACGGTCTCAAGAACCGCTCCCACTGCTTGTACGTATACGGTTTCAGGTTCTATTTCACTCCCCTCACAGGGGTTCTTTTCGCCTTTCCCTCACGGTACTGGTTCACTATCGGTCAGTCAGGAGTATTTAGCCTTGGAGGATGGTCCCCCCATATTCAAACAGGATGTCACGTGTCCCGCCTTACTCGTTTTCATCTACGGTTAGTTTTCGTGTACGGGGCTATCACCCTGTGCCGCTGGACTTTCCAGACCATTCCACTAACACCCCATAGACTTAAGGGCTAATCCCCGTTCGCTCGCCGCTACTAGGGGAATCTCGGTTGATTTCTTTTCCTCTGGGTACTTAGATGTTTCAGTTCCCCAGGTTCGCCTCATAACGCTATGTATTCACGTTATGATGACCACTTGTGTGGCCGGGTTTCCCCATTCGGACATCGTTAGCTCAAATGCTTGTTACTAGCTCGCCAACGCTTTTCGCAAGTTACTACGTCCTTCATCGCCTCTGACTGCCAAGGCATCCACCGTATACGCTTGGTCACTTAACCATACAACCCAGATAGGTTTCTTCTTTTCGCTTGTTATTCATCACGCTGTCGTTATTGTGAACCTCATTCGTCAGTCATGTAGCGCTGCTACACTCCTTTCTCATTCGCTCCACGGCTTAGACACCGTATCGAATCACTGCGCTTACCTTATCGAGATAAAGTAAGAAAAACACTGAGTCATACGTTCACTCAATAAAGAGTGGGACCAGCTTGGTTTTTACTTGTCTCACCTCCGGGTAGGAAGTGGACACGCCTTAGTTTTAAAAATATTCAAGACACTTAATAAAGTGTTTTGAGAACTCATATTTATGCTTGCGCATCAATATTATTTTTCGCACTAACCTAATCACACAAACGACAACGAATCATCATTTCTGCGCCTTTTAGTTAGTACTATCAGCTTTCCAAATTGTTAAAGAGCGGGCTTAAAAAAGCCAAAGATAAAATTGCGTTTATCTTTGGCATCTCTGTCCTAATGTATGTATCTCTTAAAGAGAATGGTGGAGCTATGCGGGATCGAACCGCAGACCTCCTGCGTGCAAGGCAGGCGCTCTCCCAGCTGAGCTATAACCCCTTTACATACAGTCGAGAAACATATCACGGTACCAACCATAATGGTTGGCGAAGCCAAATCGACTTTAGACAAGGCATAAAGTGAGGACGTTTAGCCTGCTAAACGACGAACTTTATAACGCAGTATAAAGGAAGATTTGGTGGGTCAGAGTGGACTTGAACCACCGACCTCACCCTTATCAGGGGTGCGCTCTAACCAGCTGAGCTACAGACCCATTCTTTTTGGTCTTTTGAGCCTTACTCGGCGTTACTTTCTTCGTTTCTCAGTCATGTGCTAAACGCACACTCCCTGCGAGACTCATCAAGTGCCTTGATTAAGAATCAAAATCCTCAAAAATACCTTTCGATATCTTTCTCTTTCTTTCTATCAAGTAATCTGTGTGAACACTCAAGGCGATTGCTCACTTTCAGGTATGAGTTAGTCGTATAGGTAAGGAGGTGATCCAGCCCCAGGTTCCCCTAGGGCTACCTTGTTACGACTTCACCCCAGTCATGAACCACAAAGTGGTGAGCGTCCTCCCGAAGGTTAGACTACCCACTTCTTTTGCAGCCCACTCCCATGGTGTGACGGGCGGTGTGTACAAGGCCCGGGAACGTATTCACCGTGACATTCTGATTCACGATTACTAGCGATTCCGACTTCACGGAGTCGAGTTGCAGACTCCGATCCGGACTACGACGAGCTTTGTGAGATTAGCTCCACCTCGCGGCTTTGCAACCCTCTGTACTCGCCATTGTAGCACGTGTGTAGCCCTACTCGTAAGGGCCATGATGACTTGACGTCGTCCCCACCTTCCTCCGGTTTATCACCGGCAGTCTCCCTAGAGTTCCCACCATTACGTGCTGGCAAATAAGGATAGGGGTTGCGCTCGTTGCGGGACTTAACCCAACATTTCACAACACGAGCTGACGACAGCCATGCAGCACCTGTCTCACAGTTCCCGAAGGCACACCTGCATCTCTGCTGGCTTCTGTGGATGTCAAGAGTAGGTAAGGTTCTTCGCGTTGCATCGAATTAAACCACATGCTCCACCGCTTGTGCGGGCCCCCGTCAATTCATTTGAGTTTTAACCTTGCGGCCGTACTCCCCAGGCGGTCTACTTAATGCGTTAGCTTGGGAGCCCAGTGCTCAAGGCACCAAACTCCGAGTAGACATCGTTTACGGCGTGGACTACCAGGGTATCTAATCCTGTTTGCTCCCCACGCTTTCGTGCATGAGCGTCAGTCTTTGTCCAGGAGGCCGCCTTCGCCACCGGTATTCCTTCAGATATCTACGCATTTCACCGCTACACCTGAAATTCTACCTCCCTCTACAAGACTCTAGTTCGCCAGTTCCAAATGCAATTCCCAGGTTGAGCCCGGGGCTTTCACATCTGGCTTAACAAACCGCCTGCGCACGCTTTACGCCCAGTAATTCCGATTAACGCTCGGACCCTCCGTATTACCGCGGCTGCTGGCACGGAGTTAGCCGGTCCTTCTTCTGTCAGTAACGTCACAGCAACGTGCTATTAACACGCTACCTTTCCTCCTGACTGAAAGTGCTTTACAACCCGAAGGCCTTCTTCACACACGCGGCATGGCTGCATCAGGGTTTCCCCCATTGTGCAATATTCCCCACTGCTGCCTCCCGTAGGAGTCTGGACCGTGTCTCAGTTCCAGTGTGGCTGATCATCCTCTCAGACCAGCTAGGGATCGTCGCCTTGGTGAGCCATTACCTCACCAACTAGCTAATCCCACCTAGGTTCATCCAATCGCGAAAGGCCCGAAGGTCCCCTCCTTTCCCCCGTAGGGCGTATGCGGTATTAGCAGTCGTTTCCAACTGTTATCCCCCACGACTGGGCAGATCCCTAGGCATTACTCACCCGTCCGCCGCTCGCCGGCAAAGTAACAAGTTACTTCCCGCTGCCGCTCGACTTGCATGTGTTAGGCCTGCCGCCAGCGTTCAATCTGAGCCATGATCAAACTCTTCAATTAAAGTTTTTTGTTCCCACTCAATTAAGAGTGGAGAACGGCTCAATGAATTCTGATTGCTTTATCAACCGAAGTTAACAAAGTCTTTTGTACATATTGCTATGGACATTCATCGTTGCATTGAGTTGTAATTTTTTGATTGCTCTTCCTAAGAAGAAGCAATTTCGAATAACTCAATACCTGTGAGTGTCCACACAGATTACTTGATTAGATTGTTAAAGAACGTTGCTAACATAAAAAACTTAGTTTTTTATTCAGCGGCCGTTAGACGCTAGGTCGTTGGCTTGGGCTGCGTATTCTACGCAATCCGTTGTCAGCGTCAAGTGTTTTTTCAAACTTTCTTTTCGCTTTGAAACATTCTATTTGAAGGTTTCAAACTGACTCGTTAGTTACCGCAATAATGGCCTGAGCCGCTTGCCGTGTCAGTGGTTGCGCATTATAGGGAGCTTAGAATTTTACGCAAGCGCTTTTGTGTAAAAAAATCGCCTTTTAGCGATCTTTTTGCATCTTATCCACTTAACTACACGATATGCACCATTTACCCCCAAAGTTACCCACAATTTGAGTTTTTATGGTGCCAATAAGAAGAGTTCTTAACGTAAAAATAGCCATACAATCGATTTAATGACTCATATTGGCTTTTTAAGTGACACATAACGGCCGTTAAAGGTCGCACATAAGATTTTACCGCTATAAAGGTGCACTTCTAAGTGGTGGCTCATCTTGTTGCGACGGTATAAGTCAGCAAAGTCACTATTCAATATTAAGGGCGCAGTTGCTTGGCTTTCAGTTTGGCTGTCAAGCTGCGCCTTAGTAGACGCTGGCCAAATCACTTGGCTCATTGGAGCTTCAGTCACTGGCGCGTGATACTTTATTTTGGCGTCGGCTAGCACTATGTCTGCTGTTATACCCTGACGCTTTTGCTGTAACCACACCATGCCCCAACCTGTTAGTGTCATTAAGGTATAGATGCTGCCGGCAAACATAGTTTGATGTAGATTAATATTCGGGGTTAATGGGGCTGTCACCGTGAACATTTCATCATCAAAACTGAGCGGCGCTATTTGCATAAACTCACTAACTGGGATTGTCTGGTGCCAAGTGCGTTCAAGTTGGCTGAGCAGATCTCTCTTTATAAGATCGCAGCCCTTGGCATCTTGTGTTTCTGCTGCTGTCTCTGTCATTGCCACTGTGCTGATGCTATCCATGGCGAAACCTATGTCTGTAGTTGAGAAAACTATACTTGTAGATTAAAGGTCACTGGACCATCGTTAATCAGTGACACTTGCATATCTGCACCAAAGCGGCCGATTTGGGTTTCAACTCCTTGCAGACGACAGTAGTCAATAAAGGCTTCGTAAAGATGATTGGCTTGTTCTGGCGTCGCTGCCTTTGAAAAGCTAGGTCGAAGGCCTCTGCCCGTGTCGGCCGCCAGAGTAAATTGTGATACACACAATAATGCGCCTCCCGCTTGCTTAAGGCTTAAGTTCATTTTGCCGTTTTCATCATTGAATATCCGGTAGCTGATAACTTTCGTCGCCAGTTTTTCCATGGCCTCTATATTATCTTGCTGCTCAACGCCCAGAAACACTAATAGCCCACTATCAATTTTACCTACTATTTCTGCATCTACCTGCACGCTGGCAGATTTGACTCTTTGTATTAACGCTATCATTTACGCTTAATTCCTCAACACCTGTTATCTGATGGAAAATAGCTATGACCGGCCTCACGCTATCGTATCGTTACCCTGATTAGGCTCACTTTCATCTACTTCCTTATTTTCAGTCAAGGCTGTGGTTGCCTTAGTGCCGTCCTTTTCGAAAGGGTCGTCTAAGTACTCAGGCAGAGCCGCAGTTATTTCGGCACCCACCAGCACTATCATCCAAGATAAATACACCCAAACGAACAAGATTGGAATTGTGGCCAATGCACCATAGATGGCTTCATAACTTGGGAATTGAGTCACGTAATAGGCAAAGGCACGCTTACCCGCCTCAAATAGTAGCGCCGCCACCACTGCACCGAGCAAGGCGTGGAAAAACCTCACTTTTTGAGTCGGCACTACCATATACAGTAATAAGATAGATGCCACAGAGAACAGCATAGGTAATCGTTCTACCAGCCAAGGTAACAGACCAGATAATTCACTTTGACTAAAGAGCTCGAGGGAGACCACATAAGAGGTGGCCACTAAACTTGACCCCATTAATACTGGCCCTAAAGTCAGTACCATCCAATACATCGAAAAGGACACCACTAAGGAGCGTTTTTCCGTTGTTCGCCAGATATTGTTCAATGCCTTGTCTATCGCCGATATCAATAGAATAGCCACAACTAATAAGGCAATGATGCCGACGAAGGTTCCTTTAGAAGCATTATTAACAAACTCATTGATATAGACCTGAGCCGAATCCCCTGCTGCGGGTAAAAAATATGAATAAACGAGGGACTCTATATTGACACGTATGCCTTTAAAAACGGGGAAGGCCGATAGCATGGACATGGTCACGGCTATCATAGGCACTAAGGAAAGCAAGGTCACATAAGCCAAATGTCCGGCACGAATATTGATTTGATCATCAATCAAACGGGCTTTTAGATGTAAGATAAATCGCCAAACGGATATATAGAAATAGCGAAATCCACGTGTCTGTTGTTGTATATCCACAATTATCCTTTAAAAAATTGGTATTAGGGTTTTAACTGGTTACTATGTTTTAGCACTTTATAACACGAATTTTACAACGCTTGGGAGCAAATTGATGTCACAACAAGGTTCAGCAGGCAATGTCATTGCCGCCATTGCAAGTTTTTTTATCCCCGGACTCGGCCAGTTGGTACAGGGTCGCATCCTAGCCGCCTTACTGTTTTTTATTATCACAGGTCTAGGTTACTTTTTCTGGGTGTTGATCATTCCTGCCGTAATTGGCGGTATTTTCCATCTGTGGAGCATCATAGATGCCGCCATGTTTAAGTCGAGCACCCAATAAATATAGAGTAGAAATGATGAAAAAATACTTATCTTTACTGCTACTTAGTGGTTGTTTATGCCTGAGTGCTTGTCAAAGCGCCTATTATGGCGCCATGGAGAAAGTCGGCTATCATAAGCGTGACATCATGCTAGACAGGGTCCAAGACGCCAAAGAGTCGCAACAGGATGCTCAGCAAGAATTTAGTTCGGCACTCGAGGAGCTACAAAGCTTATTAGCGATAGACGGCGGCAATTTAGAAGCCAGCTATGAAAAAGCCAAAGATGAATACGAGTCGGCAAAATCCGCGGCAGATAGGGTCAGTGATCGCATCGAGCGAGTCGAAGATGTCGCCGATGCTTTATTCGAAGAATGGCAGGCAGAAATCGATGAAATAAGCAAAGCCAGCCTGCGTAATAGCAGCCAAACCAAGCTTAAAGAAACTCAGAGACTCTACAATACCTTACTCAAGAGTATGCGTCGCGCCGAGGCTAAGATGCCACCTATTTTGACCGCGATGAAAGATAATATGCTGTATTTGAAGCATAACCTGAACGCTCAAGCCATAGGTGCCATTAAAGGTGAATTCGGCACTTTAAAGACAGACATCGCAAGTTTGCTCAAAGCCATGAACAAGTCTATCCGCGATTCCAACCGCTTTATTGAGTCAATGAGTCAAGGCTAACCCCCTTAAAATGCTGTGATGTCCTTTGGCCATGAGCTCAAAGGGCATCCATTTTATCCCAGCGAACCATTTACAACCTCGCCAGCCATCATTCGGAAGTTAAACTTTACATCTTTAGTCTATTTAATCCACAGATTTCAATCAGTTCAGATTAAAATTCAGCCAACTATCATGCTAGGTTAACTTTATGGGAAGTTAATTTTGTTGGAATGAAATGAAAGCATTAACCACTAATACTTATGCCTTCGACCAATGGATCCGTCACCGTTTTGTCGAACTCAACGATGAATTAGAAGTCTTATATTTTCAGCAATCCGATAAAGCCAACGTCGCAGGCATTGGCCAAGACATCAAGCTGGCATTAGAAAATGAAGGCCGAGCGCTTATTAAATCCTTATTACTGGAAGGTAATACTGATCAAGGCTTCGATGCCGCTTTCGATTTACTCGGTAATGTCGGCCTGTATATGGCAGCTTGTCGCCGCCACGAAATCACCGAACCTAGCCGCGAAACCCACTCCCCTTTAACAGAAGCCTCGGCGCTGGCGATGCACATAGGGGCTTCAATAGGGGTTACGCCGCGTTTTGCCACAGCCCACCTCACCAGTCACAACAGTGCTATTAATGGCACCTATAAACGCTTTACTAGCTTGGCTGATGAAAAGCTGTTTGTGGATTACAATACTCGCGGCATTTTGGCCTACAAGCGCGCTGCAGATGCACTACTAAAAATTCAGCCATTGGGTATTTCGCACCCCATTAGCCATGACTTACTTATTGTGTGTCAACAGGCGCTGCAGCAAGTGATTGACTCTAACGCTATTCTTTTTGAGCGCTTAGACAGCGAACGTTTTTTCAATTGTGTCCGCCCCTATTACAAACCTTACCGGGTTGGCTCGCAGGTATTTCGCGGTGCTAACGCCGGTGATTTTGCTGGCATCAATGTCATCGACTTACAATTAGGCTTGTGCGTCGCCAATGATCCCAGCTATTCCCAGTTATTAGTGGATAAGTTTCTCTACATGATGCCTGAAGATCAGACCCTGCTGAGGGACTGTATGCGAAGAGAAAGCTTGATGAATGATTTTCTCAATGCCAGAGAACATAGCCAGCAAGCTTGGTATCAAGCAAATTTGCGCGAGTTTTTAACAGCCTGTGAACTTCATGGCGCCACAGCAATTCAACATCATGAGCAGCTAGTCAGCAAATACATCACAGCGCCATCAAAACAACTCGGGCAGCAGCATCTGGATACCGTCACCGCCAGTGGCCCACCTTTAGAAGTACTGCTTGCAAGCCTTGAGAAGCTTAAAGACAAACGCGCAGCCAGCCCAAGACGGGACATCGCCACACGTTTCGATGATATTGAGGCGCTAAAAGCGAGCCTACTAATATGATAATGACAGCTGAAACTCAAATACGCTCATACAAACAAGACTTCTGCTTACCCAAACACGGGGTTTATCTGTTGAGCCATTCTGTGGGGCGGCCGCTTATCACTAGCCACGCCGCTTTTGTGAATGATTTTTTTAGCCCCTGGCAAGAGGGTAATACTGAGCCCTGGGGTCAATGGCTTGCCATTATCACTGAGTTTCAACAGGCGCTAGCCACGCTTTTTAATCATAAGCCCGAGTGTTTCTGCCCTCAGGTGAATCTATCTAGCGCCCTGTGCAAATTAGTGATGTCACACCCTAGACTTCGCGCGCCAAAGGCACAAATTCTGATGAGCGAGCAAGACTTCCCTAGCATGGGCTTTGCTCTGAGTCGTGCTCTTCCCGATTGTGACATTCGCTTTATCCCACAAAAAGCTGATATCACAGACATAGCCACTTGGCAGCAATATATGCAGCCAAGTATCAGCCTCGTATTTATCAGCCAAGTGTACTCCAACACAGGTCAGCAGGCCCCGGTGGCAGAGATAGTTGATCTCAGTAAGCAGCTAGATTGTTTAAGCTTGGTGGATGTGGCTCAGTCCGCTGGCATCATAAACCTAGATTTACAGCAGCTTGATGTTGATTTTATGATTGGCTCAGCGGTGAAATGGCTATGTGCAGGACCCGGAGCGGCCTATTTATGGGTGAACCCTAAGCATTTAACCGATTGTGAACCTGTGGATGTGGGCTGGTTTTCCCATGAGAATCCCTTCGAATTTAATATCCACGATTTTCGCTATCACCCCAGTGCATTGAGATTTTGGGGCGGCACCCCAAGCATAGCCCCCTATGCTCTAGCAGCCCACAGCATAGGCTATTTTAATCAACAGGCGCCCACTGTGCTGCAAGCCCATAATCAACACTTAGTCGATAAGCTGATCCAAGCTTTCCCTCAACAATTGAACTCCCCAACAGATACAGCTAAGCGCAGCGGCACTGTGATCCTCGATTTCAAAGACAAACAAACCCAAATACTTAATGCTTTGAAAGCCGTCAATATCGCCGTGGATGCCAGATGCCTAGGGGTTAGAGTCTCGCCCCACCTTTATAATGACCTCAAGGATATTGAGCAATTTATTGACCAGGTGACTCAATCTCTGTCTTAGTGGTGCCTCCCATGATGCGCTCAATAATTTGAGTCGCATTAAGGTCGTGCACTACGTTCACCACAGTAGAAGCCGCATCTGTGACCGCCCCTAGCACCACTAAAATAGGGATGGTTTCCAGCGGCAAGCCCAAGGTAGTAACAATAAAAATCTCTCCTAAAAAAGCGCCGCCCGGTACCCCGCCAATCACAAACGCCGACAACACGGCAATCAAGATGGTTAAGGCAAACACTTCGGGGGTGAACGCCAGCCCAAGCAGTGAATAAATAAACACGATTTTTAGGGCAGTTATCATGGCGGCGCCGCCTTTATTCAGGTTCACTAACAGCGGCAAACAAATCTCGGCAGTGGCATCATCTATGCCCATTTTTTGCGCCGCCCGCAAATTAACTGGCAAGGTGGCAAGGGAGGAGCTAGTGCCTAGAGCCGTAGCCGCAGGAGTGATGGCATGACGCCAAAAGATGCGTACACCTTGGCGACCACCGCCAAGCCATGCATAGAAACTTGAGCCAACAATCAAATACACTAAGGTGGCGAGGAAAAACAATCCTATTGCCCGCGCAAAAGTACCTAACAGTGACACATCTTGACTTGCCATAGTGGCGGCGAAATAACAGCCAAGGCCTAGGGGTGCTAACTTCATTAAGATAGACACTAGCTTCATCACCACGGTATTGAGGCTGGCCAACATACCAGAGACCCGCTCGCCATCTGTGCCGGACTGGCCGATAGCGATACCTGTGAGCACAGACATAATAATCAAGGCCAAAATATTGGATTTAGATAACAAGCCGGCAAAATCATTGGTGGTTAGCAGGTTCACGAAATCCATACTGCCTGTGCCAGTGTCAACAGCCTCATTTAGGGTCAATTGCACGCCTTGAGCGGGATCAAACACTAAAGCCAGCAAGGTGATCCCCACAGCTGGAATGGCCGCCATCATAATGGATACCGCCATAATCAAAGCTAAAATACGTCCAAGACGCTTCAAGTCTGTCATACGGGCAATGGAGGCCGTCACGCTAATCGCCACCAAGGGCACTATGATCATAAACAAAAGGTTGAGGAAGATTTGCCCTATAGGCTGCAGTGCTAACGCTTGTGTCGGCCAAACTAATCCCAGCACACTGCCCAATAGCAATGCAGCCAAGAGAATAATAGCATCATGATAGGGGGTTAATTTTTGCCACATAATCAGCCTTATAGATAAATACTAAACACCAAATAGATAAATTAACCACCAAGCTAACCACTCATGCGATGCTAAGCAAGTACTATACCCAAGTAACATCAAGATGCAGAATGCAGCGGGAATTTAACCTACTTTAGGCAAGGCGGCTATTTGCAGACCTAGTGGACTAAGTTAAAAATAGTCAACGCAGCATAAAGTTGGTTAAAACTCGCCGGGACGGAGCGCCTAGGGCACTCTGAGACTCGTATCTTAAGGTTATTTGCGTATATACACTCAGTCATAAAAAGAAAAAGCCCAGAGGCATGCTCTGGGCTTTTAATATTTGATGTCGCAAGGTCAATCATTCACCTCGCAGCAATACTTATAGCTTATAGGCTGTAGTACATCTCAAACTCTAATGGGTGAGTGGTACGGGCCACGCGCTCAGCTTCAGCAGTCTTGATGGCGATATAAGACTGGATGAAATCTTCGCTAAATACGCCGCCTTTAGTTAAGAACTCATGATCTGCCTTAAGGTTTTCAAGGGCATTTTCAAGAGATGTTGCCACTTGTGGGATTTCAGCCGCTTCTTCAGCCGGTAAGTCATACAAGTCTTTATCCATAGCTTCACCTGGATGGATCTTGTTTTGAATACCGTCAAGACCTGCCATTAATAGTGCCGCGAAACCTAAATATGGGTTTGCATGTGGATCTGGGAAACGCGCTTCGATACGACGACCCTTAGGGCTTGGTACCACAGGAATTCGGATTGACGCACTGCGGTTACGCGCAGAATACGCTAGCATCACTGGCGCTTCAAAATGTGGTACTAAACGCTTGTACGAGTTAGTGCTTGGGTTAGTAAAAGCATTCAATGCACGGGCGTGTTTAATAATACCGCCAATGTAAAATAATGCCATTTCACTTAACCCTGCATACTTGTCACCAGCGAACAGGTTAGTGCCGTCTTTAGCAAGCGACATATGCACGTGCATACCGCTACCATTGTCACCCACGATTGGTTTAGGCATAAAGGTTGCCGTCTTACCATAAGCGTGAGCCATGTTATGAACCACATACTTAAGAATTTGGATTTCATCCGCTTTCTTAGTTAGGGTGTTAAAACGTGTAGCGATTTCGTTCTGACCTGCGGTAGCCACTTCATGATGATGGGCTTCAACCACTTGACCCATTTCTTCCAGCACTAGACACATGGCTGAGCGTAAGTCTTGTGATGAATCAACAGGAGCAACTGGGAAGTAACCGCCTTTCACCATAGGACGGTGACCTGTGTTGCCATCTTCATAGCTAGTGCCTGAGTTCCACGCCGCTTCTTTCGCGTCGATTTTAACGAAACAACCCGACATATCCGTGCCAAAACGCACGTCATCAAATAAGAAGAATTCTGGCTCTGGACCAATAAAAACAGTGTCTGCGATACCGGTAGAGACTAAGTAAGCTTCAGCTTTCTTAGCGATAGAACGTGGGTCACGGTCATAACCTGTCATGGTACCAGGCTCTAAAATATCACAACGAATAAGTGCTGTGGTTTCTTCTGTGAAAGGATCTAACACGAACGTCGTTGGGTCTGGCATCAGCACCATGTCAGATTCGTTAATGCCTTTCCAGCCTGTGATAGACGAACCGTCAAACATCTTACCGTCTTCAAAAAAGTCTTCATTGACTTGATGAGAAGGAATAGAAACGTGCTGCTCTTTACCTTTAGTGTCGGTAAAACGTAAATCAACAAACTTAACTTCTAATTCTACAAGTTGCTTTAACACTGATTCAACAGACATGCTTGACTCTCCAGTAAGATAAAGGGGGTGCCTTTTTATAATTTAGGTTCATCGATGGTCAATTTAAGGTGCGCTTGCCTATGCACTCTTATGCTGCAATAAAATCATGCATCGATGAAGATATTCCACATAAAGCGATTTACATGCCAACAATATAATACATTGATATTATTGTGAATATAAAATCTACGCTATGTCTAAAAAACCAATAATCACCATAATGGTGCAGCACAACGCACCGTTATGGTGCAAGCCATACTAGTATGAACAGGCAGTTGCAGCGCCTTCGCTGCCGAAGAGCGTCAATACTTGGCCCTTGGCTAGTTTCAAAGGGCAGCTAAGCCTCAGCACTAACCGCCCCTTAATTTAGATTTCAGCTTAAGCCCGTTCTATTATTGTCATCAATATAGCGTCAAAAGAAGCAGGTGAACTCATCTCTTGAGCGAAATGGCTCAAAACTGGCCCTCTGAGCCCTAAGAAAAGCCGGTCCAGAAAGGGATTGTTTTAGCCTTGCTCAAAAATAATCCTATCCGCAATGCTCCCTGTGGAGTAGAATGGCACGCTTTTTATAGTGTCTATCATTATGCAAACACTATAAAGCCCCCTTTTTTTTTGATGGTTTAGAGGTTTATCCGTGCTAGAGAATTTACGTAACATCGCCATTATTGCCCACGTTGACCATGGTAAAACAACCTTGGTAGACAAATTGTTGGCGCAGTCAGGAACCCTTGCATCTCGTGGAGAAGCTACTGAGCGGGTTATGGATTCTAACGATCTTGAAAAAGAACGTGGTATCACCATTCTGGCAAAAAACACTGCTATTAAGTGGAATGACTACCGCATCAACATCGTTGACACCCCAGGTCACGCCGACTTCGGTGGTGAGGTAGAACGTGTTCTATCTATGGTTGACTCAGTATTGCTACTGGTTGACGCAGTTGATGGCCCAATGCCACAAACTCGCTTCGTAACTAAGAAAGCCTTTGCTCAAGGCCTTAAACCAATCGTTGTTATCAACAAGATTGACCGCCCAGGTGCGCGTCCTGATTGGGTTATTGACCAAGTATTCGACCTATTCGACAACTTAGGTGCAACTGACGAGCAGTTAGATTTCCCAATTGTATATGCATCAGCATTAAATGGTTTCGCGACGTTAGATCCAGATGTCGTTAGCGAAGACATGACTCCACTTTTCCAAACCATCGTTGAGAAAGTCTCTTTCCCTGACGCTGACGCGGAAGGTGCATTCCAGATGCAAATTTCTCAAATCGACTACAACTCATACGTGGGTGTTATCGGTATCGGTCGCATCAACCGTGGTAGCGTTAAGACCAACCAGCAAGTCACTATTATTGGCGCTGATGGCAAAACCCGTAACGGTAAAATGGGCCAAGTATTAGGTTACATGGGTCTTGACCGTCACGAAGTAGACATTGCAAACGCTGGTGACATCGTTGCGATTACAGGCCTAGGCGAGCTTAAGATTTCTGACACCATCTGTGCCGTTGGTGCCGTTGAAGCTATGCCGCCGTTAACTGTTGATGAACCAACACTGACAATGACGTTCCAAGTAAACACTTCTCCGTTCGCGGGTAAAGAAGGTAAGTATGTGACTTCACGTAACATTCTTGAGCGTTTACAAACTGAATTAGTTCACAACGTAGCACTACGTGTTGAAGAAACTGAATCTCCAGATCGTTTCCGTGTATCAGGCCGTGGTGAATTACACCTTTCAATCTTGATTGAAAACATGCGTCGTGAAGGTTACGAGTTAGCCGTATCGCGCCCAGAAGTAATTCTTAAGACTATCGACGGTGAACTTTGTGAGCCATTCGAAACGTTAACTGTTGACGTTGAAGAAGAAGATCAAGGATCTGTTATCGAGAAATTGGGTATCCGTAAAGCTGAAATGAAAGACATGCAGCTTGATGGTAAAGGTCGTGTACGTATCGACTTCATCATCCCAAGCCGTGGTTTAATCGGTTTCCAAACTGAATTCTTAACTGCTACTTCTGGTACTGGTTTGATTTACCACTCGTTTGATCACTATGCACCGCACAAAGGTGGTGACATTGGTCAACGCGCTAACGGCGTATTGATTTCAAACGCTACCGGTAAAGCATTAACCTTCGCATTATTTGGTCTACAAGACCGTGGTCGCCTCTTTATTGGCCACGCTGCTGAAGTATATGAAGGCCAAGTTGTTGGTATTCACGCTCGCTCTAACGATCTAACAGTTAACTGTTTGAAAGGTAAGCAGCTAACCAACATGCGTGCTTCTGGTACTGACGAAGCGCAAGTACTGACTCCGCCAATCAACATGTCACTTGAGCAAGCGCTTGAGTTCATCGATGATGACGAATTAGTCGAAGTCACGCCTAAGAACATCCGTGTTCGTAAGAGATTCTTAACTGAAAACGAACGTAAGCGTCATAACCGTAGCTAATCGTTTGTTTTAATCTTTGAGCTTGACTCAATAAAGCCCCGCCAGTTTACTGAGTGGGGCTTTTTATTGCTCAAATAAGATTGCTCAAAAAAGCTGAATTAAACTCGAAAAACAGCTAGGCTGGAACTACTGAGATTTTCTCGAACGGGATTGCCGATGCGCACACTTTTATACCCAAGCCTGCTATTAAGCGCTTTCCTCGCAAGCTTACTGCTAGCAGGCCCTGCAGCTGCCGATACCGTCTATCGTTGGGTGGATGAAAATGGCAAGGTGCACTATTCAGATACGCCGGTAAAAAATGCACAGGTGTTTGACTCAAAAGAAAACACCCGCAATGAAGTCAAAGTCAGCCACGGCAACATAAAAAACCAAGACCAAGCAGAGCCCATCGCAGATGCTGATATCCAATACCAAGTCAACATAGTCTCACCCACTGAAGAGGCGACGGTCAGGGATAACAATGGTGACTTCAGTGCCCAGATATCGATATTTCCAGAGGCGCCAAGAGGCACATTAATCCAATTAGTCTTAGACGGAAAGCCCTATGGCCAAGCTCAGACTAGCCCCAATTTTGATCTCAAAGCCGTCGAGCGTGGTGAACACTCCCTTATTGCCCAACTTGTCAGCCAAAGCGGCAAAGTCCTTGCATCTAGTTCCTCGAGAAGAATTTTTCTTCATCAAGCGAACATTAAACCTCAAGTAACCCCTTAAGCTGTCAAGTGATTATTTAATATAATTATCATATAGATAGCTAAGCCAGCTAGGTTTTCCGCTTCGCCAAATTCACTCACAGATCTCAAGCTTGCAGCTTGCACCATAGTGGTGCATCATAGGCTTTGCACCACAATGGTGCGCATTCTCAATTGAGTTTGCTAATCTAGGATGGCTAATGGACAGCAATAATCTATTAAATAATTTAGTCACTGCCGTGCTGGTGATAGATAAACAGCTCAAACCCTGTTTTGCCAACGCCGCGGCCGAGCAGTTGCTTGGCCTTGGCAACCATAGGTTGTTAGAGAGCACCTTGCCTGAGCTATACCAAGAACTCGCCATCGCCCCAAGCCTGCTGCAAGACGCCATAGCGTCAAATCAGGGCCTGACGGTAAATACGGCTAGCCTAATGACCTTAGATGGTCAATTGCACACTGTGGATTTGACCCTAATTCCGTTAGAGAATGATCCTCAATTTGGCCTATTAGAGTTAAGGCAAGTGGACCAGCAGCGGCGCATTCATCAGCAACTCAACCTCGATGCCCAGCAACAGGCAGCGCAATTTTTAGTGCGTAATCTCGCCCATGAAATCAAAAACCCCTTAGGGGGATTAAGAGGCGCTGCCCAGCTGCTATCAAGAGAGCTTAAAGAACCTGAGCTTAAAGAATTTACCAGCATGATCATTGAACAAGCCGACCGGCTCAGTAACTTAGTCAACCGCTTACTTGGACCCCAACGTCCCAGCCAGCATAGCTTGCACAACATTCATCAAGTGGTGCAAAAAGTATTGCAACTGCTGGAAATGACCCAGCCTGCGAACGTTACCATAGTGCGTGACTATGATCCGTCCATCCCAGATATGTCCATGGATCCCGAGCAATTGCAGCAAGCTGTCATCAATCTGGTGCAGAACGCCATCCAGTCCCTTGAGCAGTGTGGCGGTGAGATTTTGATTAAGACCCGCACTCAACATCAGGTCACCATGGGAAATCGGCGCCACAAACTCGCACTGGCCTTGTCCGTTATCGACAATGGCCCAGGGGTGCCCAGCGAAATCATAGACACACTATTTTACCCTATGGTCACAGGGCGCGAGCAAGGCTCAGGTTTGGGGCTCTCCATCGCTCACAATATCGCTAGGCTTCATGGGGGCCGCATAGATTGCACCTCCTCACCAGGGCACACGGAATTTACCTTAACCTTGCCATTTCAGTAACAATTCAGCGAATGGATAAGCCAGCAGAAATCGCTATAGAAAGAGTCCATTGAGGAACACAAAATATGAGTGAACAAGTTTGGATCCTCGACGATGACAGCTCAATACGTTGGGTATTAGAAAAAGCCTTACACAGTGCCAAGCTTAGCACCGCAAGTTTTGCGGCGGCAGAGTCCCTATGGCAAGCCCTAGACGTCGCTCAGCCACAGGTTATTATCTCTGACATTCGCATGCCAGGCACAGATGGCTTGACGCTTTTAGATCGCTTGCAGCTGCATTATCCGCATATTCCGGTGATCATCATGACGGCCCACTCGGATCTCGACAGCGCCGTCAGCGCCTATAAAGCCGGTGCATTTGAATACCTGCCTAAACCCTTCGATATCGATGAAGCCATTGCGCTTGCGGAACGTGCCCTCGCCCATCGCAAAGAACAAGCCAGCGCCCCCATTGTTGAAAGCCAAGTCAAGACACCGGAAATCATCGGTGAAGCGCCGGCGATGCAGGAAGTGTTTCGCGCCATCGGCCGGCTATCTCGCTCCTCCATTAGCGTGTTGATTAATGGCCAGTCGGGCACAGGTAAAGAATTGGTGGCGGGTGCACTGCATAAACACAGCCCCCGCAAAGACAAGCCGTTTATCGCGCTTAATATGGCGGCTATCCCTAAGGATTTGATTGAGTCTGAATTGTTTGGCCACGAAAAGGGCGCCTTTACTGGCGCTTCATCTGTGCGCCAAGGTCGCTTCGAACAAGCCAATGGCGGCACCTTGTTTTTAGATGAAATTGGCGACATGCCTCAAGAAGTGCAAACCCGCTTACTCAGAGTCTTGGCCGATGGTCAGTTTTATCGGGTGGGAGGGCACAATGTGGTGAAAGTGGATGTTCGCATCATAGCCGCCACTCACCAAAATTTAGAGCAAGCGGTCGAGCAAGGGCAATTTCGCGAAGATTTATTTCATCGCCTCAATGTTATCCGCATTCATCTGCCGCCCTTGTCCCAGCGCCGCGAAGATATCGCCCAATTGACTAAGCATTTTCTTACCAGCGCCGCCAAGGAGATGGGGGTCGAAGCCAAAGTGCTCGCCAAGGAAACCGCTATCAAGTTGGCGCAATTACCTTGGCCGGGTAACGTCAGACAATTAGAAAATACCTGCCGCTGGCTCACTGTGATGGCATCCGGTCAGGAAGTATTGCCGCAAGATTTACCACCAGAACTAATAAAGCCCACCGCCAATGTTAGCCAAGTGCACGAGACTGCCGACTGGCAGAGCGCGCTCATCTTGTGGCTTGAAACCCAATTGGCCGCGGGACAAACCAACTTGTTGACCGACATTCAACCCGAGTTTGAGCGTATTCTGCTCACCACGGCGCTGAAACATACCTCAGGTCATAAACAGGATGCCGCCAAGCATTTAGGCTGGGGTCGTAATACCTTGACGCGTAAGCTTAAAGACCTATCACTGTGAGCCATGGGTTTTACGTGAGTAAACAGTGAGGGCGATAAAAGTTAGACAGGGTCTTGGTGGATTATCACCTCAGCATCATCGAACGCCGCCCTTATCCTTAAGTCCGTATCGGCAGCTATGCTGTGAGCGTCCTTAAGGCTAAGTTGGCCATCGAGCTCCAAATGCAGCTGAATAAAGGTGGTCTTCCCCGCCTGACGGGTACGCAAATCATGCACCCCACGCACCCTAGCATCCGCTTGGGCCAGCTGAATAATGTTAAGCCGAGTCTGTGAGTCGAGTTCACGGTCGAGCAAAGTCTGCACCGACGTATAGCCAAGCCCCAACGCCTGAGCCCCAATAAATAGTGCGATAGCGATGGCAAACACACTATCGGCCCACCACCAACCGTACTGAGCTAGCACCAACGCCAGCACCACTGAAGCATTAAGCAACAAGTCAGATTTATAGTGTAAGGCGTCGGCCGCCACGACACTGCTTTGTGTCTGCGCTAGGGCGCGTTTTTGCACTAGTACTAACGCAAAAGTCAGCACTATGGCGATAAGTGAGACAATAATGCCTAAATCCGTATGGGCCATGATTACAGGATTGATTAACCGCTCGGCGCCATAAAACAGCAACAAGAATGCCGAACCTAAAATGAACGCCGCTTGCGCCAAACTCGCTAAAGGCTCGGCTTTACCGTGGCCGTATCTGTGTTCTTTATCGGCGGGGGCGATGGCATAGCGAATGGCAATAAAATTAACCACTGACGCTAGTGCATCGGCAACGGAGTCGGTCAAGGAAGCCAGCATACTGGCAGAGCCTGAATAGAGCCAGGCTGCCAGCTTAATGGCAATCAAGGTAAATGCCACAGTAATGGCTGCTCGGCTGGCGAGCTTTACCCAAAAATCATAATTAGTTTCAGTAGAACTTGGCGTCATAGTCGGCATAGGCTGTTTTTGGCAAGCGTAAATTTCATTAAACTATGCCTAACTATAACGCGCTTTTGCCATTAGCGGCGACTGTGTTTAGCCGCCATTTTTGTAAAGTGTGTGGTAAATTGTGCTTTTTGCTCCTCATTAAGTAACTGATAGATTTCATTTTGCATCTTAAGCTTATTGACCATGGCAGCTTGATGCTGTTGCTGCTTTTCAAGCACTAGATTTTGCGCCGCATTTTCATCAAAATTAGCTTGAGTAATAAGGCTTAACACTTGGGCTCTGTGGGCTTCACGCTGCTCTTGAGTGGGACGCTCACCGCCCTGCTGATATTTCTCCATCACAAGTTTCACTTCGGCTTTTTGCGCCTCGGTTAACTCCAGCTTATGCAACATCCTAAGCATGCCACCACGGTGGCCGCTATGGCGTTCCCCCTTGTGACCGGCCTTGTGCTCAAAGGTTCTATATTCACCCTTGTCTTGGGTCGCGCCTTGGGCTTCAAGCTCAGTGGTTGTGGCCTGAACCTGACTCACTAACAAGACTGAGCCTGCTAACAGCACCAACACGCCAACCTTGGCAGCAAACCTGTTCATTTTAACTGGATTATTAAATGTATTCATTGTCATTACCTTTGGTTAACTTACATCAAGAATTAGCTTATTGTGTTTAGCTCACGCCGGGTGTCGAACCTTAGCGCTGAGAGAGTGAAGCCAGTATAGAGATTGCAAGGTCAATGAGGGTATGGCTTAAGTAAAGCAGTGTAAATGTCTGTATCAAACTACGTACTCTAATAAATCAATCACTTATAGATAAGTGTAAAACTGTGCAATCTTGCTATTCATTGCCGTTCAAGCAAGCTAAAGTAATAATTCAGCATTAACGGGTACAGGTAGCAGATGAACCGCATTTTATTGATCGACGATGACCATGGGCTTTCAGAATTATTAGCCCAATTACTTGAGTTAGAAGGCTTTAGCTTAACCCAAGCCTATGATGGTCAGCAGGGTCTGGATAATGCGCTCAAGCAAGAATTCGATTTAATTTTACTGGATGTCATGCTGCCAAAACTCAATGGTTTTGACTTACTCAAGGCCTTGAGGCAACACAAACAAACCCCAGTGCTGATGCTCACCGCCAGAGGGGATGAAATAGACAGGGTGGTTGGCCTTGAAATTGGCGCCGATGATTACCTACCTAAACCCTTCAACGACAGGGAGCTGGTTGCAAGAATACGTGCCATTCTTCGCCGGGCGCAGAAACCCGCTAACGAACCCCGCGACGAGCTCAAGTGTGGTGATATTAAATTAGATCCCGCCCGCCAAGAAGTTAGCTGTAAAGAACAGCTCATCTTACTGACTGGTACTGAGTTTTCTTTACTACACGCTCTGATAAAACAGGCCGGTGAGTTAGTCAGCAAAGAGACGTTAAGCGAAACCGTGCTGCACAAAAAACTCATGCCCTTCGATAGAAGCCTGGACATGCATCTATCAAATTTGCGTAAGAAATTCCCCGAGCGCGCCGATGGTCGCCCTAGAGTGAAAACCATACGCGGCCAAGGTTATATTTGGATCCCATGATGGCAAATCTTCGTCTTCCCAGTAATTTATTCATTAAGCTGTTGCTCGGCTTCTGGCTCTGTAGCTCAGTTATCATCGCCTTTGTCTCGCTACTGCCTTTATTACAACAAAGCCATGACAGGGCGCCACTGACACCGCAACTGCAACAATTATTAGTGCGCGCCAGTGAGCGCATTCAAGATCATCCGCGAATACTGAGTCATGGCTTTCCCGTTAGCGGCCGGCCGATGAGGCAGCCACCAAGAGATCCCCCTGTAAGACGCAGTGCCCCCTTCGAGCGTGCCAGCTTTTACTTATTAGATGCCGAAGGTCGAATACAACACACACGTCACCCCACCCGCGCCTTACGAAAATTTATCCTCATGGCCGAAGAAGCCGAGCAGGCCATCAGCCATCAATTTAAAAATGAGTTATTCTTTGGCCCCTATGCCTTTAAGGTTAATGGCAAGGCTTACCAAATCATAGGTAGATTGCCAGACCATCACCCTAGGCCGTGGTTTTTCTTCTTCGCCGACAACAAGTTGCTTACCGCCGCCATCGCCATTTTCCTCTCAGGCCTACTTTCCGCCCTGCTTGCTTGGTATTTGGGCAAGCCACTCAGCTCCCTAAAGCGCAGTGCCCATGCGCTCGCCAAGGGAGATTTAACCAGCCGGGTGAGTGAGCGCATCACTCACAGGCAAGATGAAATGGGTCAGCTGGCGAGCACCTTTAATACCATGGCCGATGCAGTGCAGAGCATGGTAAACAACCAACAGCGATTAATGGGGGATATCTCCCATGAACTGCGCACCCCACTGACGCGGTTACAACTTGCCTTGGCCTTGGCCCGTAAGAAGGGCCAGCACAGTGAAGAATTAGAGCGCATAAGTTATGAGGCCCTGCAGCTTGAAGCGCTAATAAGCGAGCTACTGACCCTATCGCGAGTGAGCTTAGCCAATCATGAAAATAAGCGGCGCCTTGGCCTCGCCGAATCCTTAAGCCAAGTGCTGGATGACGCCGAATTTGAAGCCGAGCAACAAGGGAAACACTTGCAGGTTGTTGTTGACGAAGCCTTGCAGTTAAGCCACTACCCTAAGGCATTGAGCCGCGCCATAGAAAATCTACTGAGAAACGCCATTCGCTATGCCAGTGCCAACATCACCATAGCGGCGGTACTCCAAGGTGAACAAGTAGTCATTACCATCCAAGACGATGGCCAAGGCGTGCCGGAAGCTGAGCTTGAAGCCATTTTCAAACCCTTCTATCGCCCCGATAGCGCCCGCGACCGACAAAGTGGCGGCTGGGGCCTAGGCCTTGCCATCACGCAAGCTGCCATTCACCTACACCAAGGCAGCATCATCGCCGAAAATCTCAGTGCCAGCCGTGATAAACAACAGGGCCTAAAACTCACCATCAAGTTACCTGTGAGTTAATGCTCACTTGAATTAAGAAAATACAGATTTCAGCTGCTATGTGGGGTTTGGGCATTGAGCATGGCAACAAGCTTGGCCTTGCTCAATTACTTAAAGCAGCCCGAAGGATCGGCTCACCACACCAATGCCCCGGTGTTAGAAAGACCTGTCCTGATGCATTTAATTTTGCCATGCAATCAGCGGTGTTTTTCAAGGTAGTTAATCGTGAAGCGTCGCATCAAAACAGCAACAAGAGTAAAGCCGTTGAGCAAATTAGTGCCTTGACTCACTGGCAGCGTCTATATAGCGATATTATTTTTAATATGATTTTTTATTCATTTAGTCGCATAGTTACTGGCTCTAATTTCTGCGACTCTTCTCTTAACCCTTGAGGCATTTCAGGATCATTGATTGCATCAACAATATCTTGCGCCAATTTAATTTGCTTCGGGTGTTTTTCTTCATTTGAGGCGAAAAATGTATCAAGATCTTCAATCAACCACACGAACCCTTCTTCATCTTGATACTGCTCAAAACTTAACTTAACTTAACTTAACAGCTGATGTTCACATGTGTACCTTGGTTTCACAAATATCGGTATCGAAATGCGCCTTCCTAGTCAAGCAACCCTCCTAATCGTAGCAAGTATTTTCTAACAAGGCGGTTTCGCTCAGCCTCACCTTCTAGTTCGATATAAGTTTCCAATGTCTGCGGCATAAAGGTTTGATCAATTACCGACTTTCAGATTAATTAGCTGCTATGGTTACTTGCCATTGCTGATCTTGACTATTTTTCTTCAAAGGCATGAAATACAAAAGTAATATTGGGATTAAATACATAGTAAATACTGTTGCTATTGCGATTCCAAAGGTAACCGAAATCCCCAAGGGCTGTAGAATTTTCCCGCTACTCCCCAGGCCATAAGCCAAAGGAGCGAGCCCTGCTATCGTGGTCAGGTTAGTTACCATAATGGCTCTAAAACGCATTTTTGCCGCCGCCAAAATAGCCTCAATCTGATTGTCGAACTCGGATGCGATTCTGCGATATACGTCGACAAAAATAATGGAGTTATTAACCGATACTCCACACAACATAATGATGCCAAGCATAGAGTTAAGGGATAAGGTGCTATTGAACAGTGCAAGTGCCAGTAAAGCACCTAGAATCCCAAACGGAATTGCCGCACAAATAATCACTGCCACCAGTAATCGTCGGAACATAAAGTGAACGCACAAAAACACCAAACAGAAAGCTAATAACAAGGCTTTAATCAGTGATTCTATCCCCTGTTTCACCTCTAAATCTGGTTGGTCAACAATAAACGGGATGGCCTTATCTTTAGGAAGAGTCTGATACAAGGTCTCAAGCACTTCTTGTGCGGTCGCAGTGCTGCTGCTTTTGAGCCAGACCTCTGCCATGTAAATAGGCTGTGTATTACGACTGTAATACCGTTCCCACTGTTTAATAGCCTGAATGTCTAGTAAATCCCTGAGGTGATACACCTTGTTTTTATAAAAAAAAGGCAAATCGCCAATTGCTTCAACTCGATGCACTAATTCACTCCCCAGCTGGGAATACAGCATCAGCTTCTCCCCTTCCAACTCCACCTGCGCGAGGTATTTTTCCTCAATCGCCATACCGACATAGTCGGCCAGTTGTTGCTGAATGTGCTTATGTTCGGCCAACGGAAATAACTGTGATAAAGCCCCCTGCTTGAGTGTTAATGCCAGTTTAGTCGTGCGTCGTGGATTCGGTGTGATTTTTACTCTAGAAACCGGATCTAGGAGCTTAAAATGCTGTTGGACATTATCTAGCAACTCGCGTCTTTCCTGCTCCGAGTCCCCAGTTACCAGTAAACGCAACGCCGGATAATCAGGTACCGCCAGCGCAGAGGTGATCCAAGGAACCGCTTCCAAATCCACGTCATTAGTGTTTTGTAATGAGTGCTGCATCTGGGAAAACACTTGTTCAAACACTTCATGACTGCTGAGATGTAGTGAGATATAAGCAGCATTAGTGCGTATATCGGTATAGGCTAATTTAATCTTGTCGCTAAATTCATTTTCGATTTGTTGACGAACATTTTCAGCTAACTGAACACGATCTTCCATTTCGAGGCCATCTTTTTTGAATCCAACGATCACGTCTATGATTTCTGCTTCGGGCTGGGCAATAAGCTCCTGTTTGATGCTCGGAAACAACTGAGCGGTATACAGCCCTAGCCCGAGTACGCAAGCGGCAAAGCACATTTGTAGGACTTTATACCTCAATACTTGACGCAAACACCATAAATAAAGGTTTGCCCAGCCGTCAAGGAGACGATCTACCGCTCTCCCCACGCCTGCACTAGTTTGCGGTTTATTAGGTAAAAATGACAATATTACTGGCAAAAAAACCAAGTTAACAAACACGCTGAACAGCATTATCGAAACGACCACAAAGGCAATGTCTCTCAGTAAAGCAGATGCTATCGGCGATGTAAAAGCCATAGGTAAAAACACTATAATTGTAGTGATAACCGATGCCAGAATGGATGGCGCAACCTCGCGTGTAGCACCAAAAACCCCCACCCCTGTCTGCTTTTTTTGATGGTAGTAAATGTTGTCGACGACCACAATAGCACCATCGATGACCATGCCAATGGAGACGCTCATTGCTCCCAGCGACAACAAATTGATACCCACACCGCTAAAATACATGATCGCGCCCGCCCCCATCAAAGAAAACGGCATTGATAACGACACAAGTAAGGTTTTACTGAACGAACGAAAGAACAGCAACACCGACAAGGCTGCAATTGCCATTCCGGTAAGAATGGCATAAAGCACAGCAATTATTGCCTTACCGATAAAATTAGAGGGATCATTTAGCACAGTAATAGTGCCTATGTCTTTCACATAGTTTTCACTGACGCTAAAGAAATCACGCGCCACCTGATACAAATTGGCGTCTGGTTTAGGCCAAACCGCAACTGCAACTGCATTCTTGCCATCAAGTTGCAACATACGTGACATTTTAGACTGCGCGACGACTACCTCACCAATGTCCTTAAGTTTAATTTCCCTGCCAAGGATTTTCCCTACTGTGATCTGTTCGATTTGCTTTAGGCTCTTTACTCCACGCTCAACACTCAAGGCAATTTTGCCGTTTTTTAATGTGCTCAAACTGCCAAGGGCGTAATCAAATTCATGCATTTGTACTATATCAATGACATCATGAATTTTTAACTTGAACTCCGCTGCTTTTAACGGGTCTATCTGCACAGAGATATGTTTTTCGCCAAATTCGGTAACCAAAGATTTAGATACACCAGGAATTTCATTTAACGCTGGTTGTAATTGGTTGGCTAACACATGACTCAGCTCAACTGCTGATAACGAGTCAGACTCGACCACCAGATAGCACTCACTACCTGGATTATAAAATTTTAGCTTGAATGGGGGCAGTTCTCGTGACAATTGGGCCTGGTAGAATGCTGCCGTTGAGCCAACATCGCGAATAGCTTCATCATTATCTTTGCTCCAGTCAAAATGCACGTAATAGACGGCCTCTCCCTGACGGTATTCCCCTTCAACCAATTCTACATCTTTGATGTTCTTTAACGAGGCTTCAATTTTACTGCCCCAAAACTGCATAAACTGCCCCATATCTTGCTTGTAGAAGAGTTGCAATTCGACCACAGGCTTACTGGTGTTGGGGTATAATGAAATTGGTAACTGTACAAATTGGTACAAACCAAAGCACACTAAAAAGAGTGTGAGAGAGATTATTCCTCCACGATTTTGACTGAGTAATTTGAACATGTTAATGACCACTTCGCATGGCTGTTTTTTGCATTGGGTGGGCCGAGTGAAGAATCACTTTGGCTATGCTGCCAGAGCGAATTTGTTGTGCGCAACGTTGAGCACAATCCACAATAATTTCAACTTGATATAGACCAAAGTCACCCTGATTAGGCTCATTGATGGAATGAAGCTTACCAGTCTTTATTAATGGCTCTGCCGAGCTGGGTGAGAAAATAACTTCTGCATTCCCTATTTCTCTCAACTTAAGTAAATCCTGCTGCGAAACATCAATTTTGACTAAGTACTGGCTATAATCCGCTATCATCATGATTTGACTGAAACGATTAACCTTATGCCCTTCTTGAACATCCAATCTGGACACAACCGCACTCTCCAATGTATTCCGAATAAAAATAGCTTCATACCCTATTTCTTCTCGCTGAATTTTGACCAATGGCTGGTTAGGCTCGAGTCTGTCACCGCCTTTCACGTATACATCTACCAATACACCATCAAACTGAGAGTAAACAGGCCTGAGCTTGTAATAACTCACAACACCATAAAAAGGGATACTTTCTACCTGCTCTTGTTGGGCTGAAGCACTAAAAGAGAATGCCAACCAGATACACACTGTGGGTATAATCAAAACACCGAGCTTCATCGCTATTGATTTCCTGTTAATTGTCTGAGCATAGTCATGCGCTGAAGCAACTTTTTTCCACTCAAGGCAAAGCCACTCAATTTTCCCTCTTCATCTACAAACTCGGCTTGCAAATGCGGTGCTTCGCCTGCAACTCGCCACTGGCCTTTGAGTTCAGATGGTGGGGGAACACATACGATCCCACAACTAGGCGTTTTCACTAACACAGGCATAGCTCCAAAGCTGACCTTGACGGGGAGCTCATCTGCTGCAGTTAAAGTTCTGGCCAATGCCTTAATACTTAAATTAAGAGGGATAAGGTACATACGCACTAGACCTTGAATTTCGGCACAATCTCCTAGTGCGTACACGTTTTTAGCACTGGTTTGTAGGGATAAATCCACTTTTATCCCATGCCCTGTTGCTATTCCAGCCTCCGCGGCTAGATGAAGGTTAGGTGAGAGGCCCACCGCTGATAAGATAATATCAACCTTAAGCTGCTGGCCGTTAGAAAGAGTCAATTCAAGTTCTTGCTCAGTGTTAAGATGACCAGCGATCACTTTAGAATCAAACTCAAACCGGACTCCTAGATCACCCAAACGTGTCTGCAACGCATCTGATATCTGGCAGGGAACCAAGCGTTGCAACAACCGCTCATCCATTGAAATAACACTAACTTGCTTACCCGCCATGGCCAAGTCATTGGCATATTCTGCCCCTACCAAACCAGAGCCGATCACGGCAACCCGGTTCTTCCCTGTCAACTTGTGACTAAACTCCTGATACTCAAGGCGATTATTAATAGGAAAAACCATAGAATTAACATCTTCTGGCCAGGATAGCCTGATCGGTGATGCCCCAGTCGCCAGTACCAATTTTTTGTAATTATAGGTCACTCCATCGACACGTAATTGATTAAGCTCAGGATTCAATTCGGTCACAGTGGTAAAGCTTTTAATATCTATGTTGAATTCTTCAGCCATTTGAGCAGCCGTTTTGTCGACCAAATCATCGGCGGATAGTGACTGGCTAAACCCTGTAGATAATGCTGGTTTGGAATAATAATGCCCATCATCCTCAGTAAGTATAAGTATCGACATATCTTTACTATAGTGACGGATTTCTTCTATCAATCCATAGCCAGCTAACCCGCTTCCCACAACAATTAAATAAAATTCCATTTCTCTCTATTATCCGCAAAAAATCGTGTGACTAAACCTGCCAATAGCGAAATCCAATATTTCTCGATACTCGCCTGTATTCATTCTGACAAAAACCTGCAGTCCAAAACTCTTCCCTGTGACACCTCAGACCGCTCTGTGCAAATCAGTTAACTGGATCCCTCGCCTTAAAAGCCAACCCACATCCAGTCAAACTAGAAAGCCGGGTTGCAGAGGGATGAACCTCATGCCTTTAAAGACACGTAAGTCCAAAGTTGATCAAGGCCGATCCAGCCAGCATGGCTAACCACTCCTCGTCACTTTGGACGATATCGCTAGCATCTGGACAGGCTTCCTCAGTTACAGCTCGTGGTGCAGTCTTACTTGATCAATTATTTGAGTTCATCCTTGAACTCAAATTTGGGTAGACTCTATACAGCCTCTTGTACCTGAATATATTGCAAAACCCGTTGCATAAAGTTCTGCACCTGAATAGAGTCATCGCCTTGAATAATACCGGCTGCAGGCACTTCTTTTTTCTGATAAGTGATATGTTTTGTGAGAGGCTGCTCGTTGGACAACTGGTTCCATTCAAACATTTGGTGGTGAATTTTAATATCTTCATGCCCTTCAAGGCGACATTTATCCCAATCATAATGATGACCAGGAAACACAAACCAGCCATAGCTTTTATGCGTGTTCACCTCTTGCCTATGGATAGGAAGACGCAGCTGAGTAGCCAAATTGGCATGATGCAGATTGATACCCGTTCTCAGTTCAAAAGTTCTCACTACATTGGCACCACCCGCCCTGTGACCAATTTCAAGGAACACCAATCGTTCGCCTGATTCAATGACCTCGAGATGGAAGGCCCCCGAATCAATAGCCAGCGCAGTGATCACTGCCTGTGCCCAATCCATGAGCCTTGGCTCAGTTTGTATCTGGTAAGAGCCTAACGCTTCCCCTTCTGCAAATGCTAAGCAGGTTCCTTCATAAGTACTCGCCACAAAAGTATCTATTACCCCACCTTGGACTATGCCATCCAGATGCAGTATTGGGCCTTCTACAAACTCTTCAACTTCAAAGTTTTTGAAATTTTTATCGTTATCCAGAACAGGAATGCCGGTGGCAGAACTTGTTATCGCACTCCGCAAAGCCTCCAAATCAGCATACTTGATGACATTTTCACTAGAGGCACCGTCTTTAGGCTTCAAAATCAACTGCTGTAGCCCGGTCAACTCCTGAGTCATTACTTCTGCTAACTCAAAGAAACGAGGAACATGCAAGCCAGCAGCTTGTACCTGATGCTTCATAACGAGTTTATCGCGAACCCGTAGTACATCATGTGGTTTAGGGCCCTGAATGTTTAATCGTTCACGAATAAGCGCGGCATCAAAAAGTTGATATTCGGAGACCCCGATAATGTAATCAAACTCAATCCCTTGCTCTTGAGTGAGGGCAACGGCCGAGTCAACAAGAAGATCCAATTGCTCAATGACAACCTTGTGGCAAGGCAAGTCTTTAGGCAACTTGCTCATGGGGGAGGCCAAACCAAGATAAGTCACCTGGTGCAGGTCATGATCTATAACTTGGTCGTAGCCAACATTCTCGAACGGTACCCGATGTAAAACTAAAATAGATAGTGTCTTGCTCATGCGCATTTTTCCTCTTTCATCCCTATATAAAGGCATTTGTCCCACGCTCGCTGAACCCGCTCATATAAGGCTTGATTCGACAAATCGAAGTGAGCACAATAGATACAGGCTTCAGCGAGAAAGTCGAAATTAGACTGGGGGATTGAGGGGAGCATATGTGGCTGGGTATGTAACCAACGTAACGAAAACAACTCGATATCAGGGCCAAGCTCAAACGCTAGTACTTCTTGTATTTGAGCCGTTATCATTGTCAAATCATCAATCAAATTTTCACGGCTGCCTAACATGCAAGACATCGCTTTGCCTGTCGCATTCAATGGAATGTGCTCCACTGTCTGACCCATAGCCACATCAACCCATCGATGAAATAGATTCTCACCAAACACCTTTTCGGCTAGATTCCATATCCCCATACCACCAGAACGTCGATTCGATTCTATAGCAGCGGTAGATCCTTGACTCTCCAAGTAAGCAATTTCATTATGGAATGCTCCAAGCTGTTGCCCCACCCAAAGATTCATCAACCGGCCGTGAGCACTAATTTTCTCAGCAGAATCACAAGTTAACTCTGCTGGTACAATCTGACCGACTTCAACAGGGTGAGCACCAGTTGCGACCAGTTTCTCTGTGATAAACGATATATCTCCCACACCATCAAAGGAGAATTCACGAAAAGTTGGGATAAGTTGCTCGCACATCAAGCCATCAGCCTGATAGCATTCAACTTGTTTGTAAGCCGCTCCAAAATCTGATTGTGCATGCAACTTAAGTACACCACGACTCCCACCTTCGCTAATAGGCTTAAGAATAAAACCATCTGGGTACTTGACGGCAAATGCATGTACATCTTGTAGGCTATTCACTTTCGAAAATTCGGGCACGAAGTAATGCGTTTTAGCTGCATGGGAGAAATAACGCTTTTCTTGGCGCCTGAATTCAAGCTTAGAATACGAATTGATCCCCAACTCGGAGTTGTCACACACAATCCCAAGCTGCTCAAACAATTTAGTGCCATGCAATAGAGCCTGATCAGCAAACAACAATCCACCACTCACTTTCTGCTCACTCAATAAACGAGATGCTAATGCAATAAAGTTCTGATCACTTAAATCGACTTCTATAACCTGATCGCAAACTGAATAAAACTCTTTATGGGCCTTATTTACCATAAGCATGGTAGTCAAACTGTAAGTTTTTTTGACATACTCACATATAATTTCTAGATCTTGCCACCTTTGCTTGGCACACCCCAGGATCAAAAAAATATTATTCATACTCGACCTCTAGTGCCGTGAGGGATTCACTAATTTGAGCACGAGTCTGAACACTGTCCTGCGACACAGACCAGGACCAAAGTGCTTGTGCCATAAAAAGTTCCCGACTGGCATTCGGTGTTGTTTGTCCTTCTTTCATCAGTAATTTCTTGTGTATCGGTGGTGTGCCTAACTTAAAATTCAGACGGCTAATAGTTCTATTGGGTTCAGCAAAGAAAACTCGAAAATATGAACCCTGCTGACGCTCAAAAAACTGTTCAGAATGGGGACTCAGTACTTTTAGAAACGCTTGATATTCGCTACAACCAGCACGTAATAGTGAACGGATCCACAGCTCTAATAGAGAATAACCCGCAACATGAGCGACACTTTCATTGATATAAGAGCCACCTATTCTTGGATTAATTTCAATAACTTCCCATTGATTATTATCAAATTTCGCTTCCAGATGATAGCAACCTGAACCTAACTCCAAACGCTCAAATATGGAAGAGACCCATAAATTTGCTTGCTCTATTTGCTTGCGATTCAAAGAAATGGGTGGGGACGCACTGACATTCTCTAATGTAGTTAAGTTTTGCTCACCAACTTCCAATTTTTCATGGATTGCAATCAGATTACATTGGCCATCATGGTGAATGATCTCAAAACAAAACTCGACGCCCGATATATAGTCTTCCGCAACAAACTCAACCTCATCGGCAAAGCTTGAACTGAATACGGCATCCGACTGGATCTGCTCAGCAATTTCGGTGATTTGCTGCCACTGGGTGCTTGGTCTTAGCTTAAATGCACCATAAGAAGCAATACCTTGTCTGGGCTTAACAAAGGCCAACTCTCGATTCTTCTGAATTTGTATAAACACTTCCTGAGTCAAAATTCTGGAGTTCACCTGGCTGAGGCCTGCGTCATAAAGCACCTTGCGTAACAAGTGTTTATCCCGTAACAAATTAACTTGCTCTGGACACATATCTTGTGCTCCCAAAGCCTGGTTTAACCTAGCCATTAATGGTCGATAATTTTCCCAAACACTGATGCAAGCCAGCGCTTGTTTATTGCTTTGTTGTAGTTTCTCCACGAAACTCAACACACTCTCAAAATTGAGATCCGTGCCCTCTATGACTTCCAATACGGTAGCCTTATCAGACATGTTTTGGAGCAGATCTGCATCAACAGTATTTGACGAGATAACGTACAGTTCAATCCCCGCATCCTGGCAAGCAGAATGGATTTGGTCGACAAAGGTCTTTCCACCATGGATTAGCGAAATGATTCCTTTCATTGATGAATCTTCCTTATTCTAATGCTTCTATTGTTATGTCCCCGAATAGCTTGCATTGGCAAGCCAACCTATGTGTATCATCATTCATGCACAACATATCAAGCAGATGATTCTCACTGCTTTTCTTAGGAGACAGATTTTCCAGCCCATCGACAACTTTTATTGCACATGAGCCACATGCTGCCGCACGGCATCCAAACATTAACTCTGACTGTTCAGCATTATCAAGTTCAGAAAGCGTGCAATTGTTTGCGAGTGAGACTTGCAGCCCACTTCTATTTAGTTTTACTACTGGCATAGCTTATTCTCTGTGTTTACTGTTATTTGGTAGATTCATGAACCTCACTACGAGGCCGAACTCTAATCAAGAAATAAGATAAAAGGTAAATAAGACAGTTAATGGCAATCACCATCAATATCAGATTTTGCGGACCCACAGACTCTGAAAAAACAGCAATTAACACCCCAGCGATAGGCAAAGGTAACTGATTAAACATCACCATAATGCCAATCACTTTCCCTCTGTCATCTGCTGGGATAAGTTTGACCCTTTCTGCACGCATATAAACGTTAAAAAAGGCCAGCGCGGCAATCATTACTGAGTAGCCCAATGTAAATACCCAAAACTCGGAGGCAATAGCAGCAATCAAGCAGCCGCCAAAAACCAGCCAAATCGAACATAAGAAAACCTTCATACCATCGAAACGGCTAAACACTTGGCTACTAAAAGATAAGGCCACCACAGATGCAGCTCCAAGTGCAAGTTGCAATAGGCTGAACGTTTGATCGGTAACATTAAATTTAGAGATAGCAATAATAGATGCTAAGCCTAGCATCACACCTAATAGCAAATTGATAGTCATCGATTCACATGTCAGGCGCTTAAGTTTAGGCTGACGATAAATCAAATTAGAAGCCAAGCGAAGCTGTTCAAAAATACTGACTTTTTTCCCAGAATCAGTACTTTTTAGCGGTTGTTCAAATCCTAGGGAAAAGGTATTACACACACAAAGTAAGTAAACAATCGCCGCAACCAACAATAAAAAGGACTTGTCCATAACAAGGACCAATACGCCACAAACTATAGGTCCAAAAATCATAGAAAGCTGCATCAATGCTTGCAACATCGATTGCACCTGAATTAATTTGGATTGCTCAAACAACCTAGGAACCAAAGACTCCACAGCTATTAGTGATTGAGCTTGAAAAAACGCATTTACAATGGCAAGTAAGCTTAAAATATAGAAACTGTATTGGTTGTAGTTCAAAAGCATAAACGCTGCTAGTAAACAACTAATTCCACGCACCAAATCGGAAACGAGAAATAGCACTCTACCGCCAAACCTATCAGCAAGCGTACCTGCTATTGGCAAAGAAATAACCCTAGGGAGCCATTCAAGAAAAAACACTAGACCACTTTGAGTGATACTTCCTGTATTACGATAAACGATCAATGGAATTGCAAAAAGCAACAGTTGATCGGAGGTAAGCGCCAAGAAACGCCCGATAAGAAATCTAGAAAAATTTAGATTTTCAAACAGCAAAGCAAACATAATTTTACCAAAATAATAAGCCAGCATGATCCCATGCTGGCTTTAGCACTAATTAATTACGCTGCCTGACTTTCATTTTTTGCAATGGTCTTTTCATATAGCTCTTTAAAGTACATAGCAAGTAAATCTTGAATTTCATCAATATATTTGATGAACATTTCAATATCACTTTCAGTGAACAGTAGAGCACGTACAATTTCCCACATATCACCAGAATGGTCATGGCTTAAGTCGGTGTTGATGTGTGCAACTTGGCCTTTGATGTTTTCAGAACCAAGCTCCGATTTAAGGTTGCTAACCTGATCCGGAGTAATCTTAGCTGTGACATATTCAACCAGATAGCTGTAAGCAACGGCACCCAAAGGATTCTCATGCTCAGCAACAAAATACTTAAATCCCATCAGAAGACGAGTGGCAAACATAGGTTCGGTGTTTTTAATAGTATCTTCAGTAACACCTAATGCTAGCGCATCTTGCTTGAAAAGAATGTCATGTAGCATTTCTTCATCTTGATAACGTGCATATAACTGAGCAGCTTCCGGAGATATTTTGGCAATCTGGTGTAAAGCTTTTGCTTGCACTGTACGACTCATACGAATACGCCACACATGTTCTATCATATGACGTTTATAGTATTCTTTATTCACGCTAGGCTCATAAAGGTGCTTAGCGTATACAACCTCCTTGTTCCATTCATCCATTTTTTTATCTATATATGAATCAATACGACTCTTAGCTTCAACACTTTGGTTTGAGTCAAGGTAGCTTTTGGGGTGTTCGAAACCGACAGAGATCACTCTATTCATCTTCTTATTTCCTTATATATGATGACAATTTTTTTGGAATCACGTCTCAAATGACCCCAAAAAAAACTCACTATTTCTTTACAAAAAACCACAGGGCCAGTAAAGATGTGCGAAAATACAACATTGACGAATCAAGTGCAACAAAAAAGTAACAAATTAATGTTTGATGATTTAAATTCAAATTTATTATTGCAATCTACGTTAGAATACTTTAGTTCACAGTGCCAAAAATAGGTTAACCAATAACAAATCATCACTTAATCTGGGTTCATTTGCATATACAATAAAGGTGTTATAAATATCTATTCATTAACACCTATTACGACTATTTAAAGCAAAAGCATCCGTTAAACTATGAGAAGACGCACCTTCTGTGGCATTAATTACTTACAGCGCAGCTCATAACCCCACTAAAAAATGACATAAGTAAAATATTAATACCGTCTCGTTCATTAACTTTCTTAATGATGAGCGTTTTAACTCAATTTTTAATTTAATTGAACTGAATTAGTGAGTCACCACACTTTCATTTGCAACTTATTTAGCTCAAGCAGGAAAATCTAATCTTACCCACTTAAATCGTTAACATTTATTTACACATTTAAGGCATTAAAATTGGAATACATGCTGCCGCAGTCGGAGATATAAATGACAATATTTAGCTGTATTCGCAATTAAACACAGAGCACGACTTGGCTTTGATAGTTAGGCAGTCGACCTCAACCAACTCACCATTCGATAAGCTGCGGCTAACACTCGCTTTCTGCCGCTTTACCCTCAATGACATTTGTCATCTCAAACTCATGACCTTTGTGCCTGATGTCGCCCGCGTAATAGGCAGATACTGATGCCACACCAGAAAGATAAGTTTATCTGGTCTGCATTGCGGCGGTCTCGTCGCCTCGATTGATGATTGACTGCACTTATTGCAATAACCGTACTCACAGCACAAATGGAGCTTGATATGAACACACAAAAATTATTGAACACATCTCTGAGAAGCAAAAACTTTGGAAACAAAATTTTTAAAAACAATGGCCTGAGCAACAAACAAACCCGTCAGTTACGCCGCCTAATCACAGCAATTAGCCTGACTAGCATGATGCTGATAAGCCCTTTGAGCCTAGCGCAATCATCTAGCAGTATTGCCGCCATAGATAGCGCCGCCAATAGCATGAATCTTGCAGGTTTAACCCGGCTAAGCCAAGGAACGGATGCGAGTTATGCCACTGCCTATGCCAACTATCGCCTAGCCATTAGCGCCAATATTCTAGGGCAAAGAAATACCGCCACCCAAGCCCTAGGGCTTGCACAAACCCAGTTAGAGCAGATAATCTCAATCGAAGCAGCACCTGAACCATTAGCCTTGCTGGCAAGCGTCTATGGCATGCAAATCGCTTTTGACAGCAGTAAAGGCGCCACTCTTGGGTTTAAAATATCGACCCTGTTAACCCAGGCTAGAGCACTGGCTGCCGATAACCCCAGGGTGGCGTTAGTGGCGGCGATCAGCGCCTTTAATACCCCAAGTTTATTTGGGGGTGGTATGGATAAGGCCATTAGCTTAAGCTCACAAGCCATTGAATATTATGCAATGCCCTGTGATGATATCTGTTGGGGCCATGCCGAAGCTTACACTTGGCGAGGGCTGGCGAAACAAGAGCAAGGTGATATGACTGGAGCCATCGCAGATTGGCAGCAAGCGTTAACTGTGGATGCCAATTATGGCTGGGCGCAATTTCTGCTATCCCAACATAAGCAAAGCGCAGCAAACTAGTTCACTGGGTGTAAGCCAGAGGGCATTTCACGCCATAGCGCTGACACCCACCTTAATTAATATATAACAGTTAACATATAAAAATTAACATATAAATTCATCATTATAATCAGTATATTATGACTTGTTTGATTGATAGTGGATCAGTTTTTTTCGGAGGCAAGATGTCAAAATCCATCCCCAAGGTGCCGTCTATTGAAGCAGACATTGTTGAGGCTGACGTTAATCAGCCAAACTTTGAGTCCCGCAGCCCTCATGCAGCAGCTAATGCGGCTAAAAATGATGAGAACAAATACGCTTGGGTGTATCTGATTAACCTGATATTTTATTTTATCCCCCTGTATTTCATGCCATTTGAGCCGCTTACCTTTGGGCTAGTGTTAGCGGCCTTAGTGCCTTTCGTGGCTTGCTATTTTTGGGCCTACAATAGCAATAGCCAAAAAGCGATTTACCCCATTATGGCTATGATTGTGCTGGCCTGCTTGGTGACGCCGCTCAGCACAGGTTCGTTATCATTTTTCAGCTTTTGTGGCTTTTTTATCGGCTTCTTCTATCCATTAAAGCGTGCACTGCTGGGGTTTGCGGCTATTAGCCTTATTTTGCTAAGCCTCAATATTGCAGTGGGTTTTGAGCACTATATGTTTACCCTCTACGGCATGTTAATCGTCTTCGCCGTGGGCGTGCTTGGGGTGGTGGAGCGAAAACGCCATCAGATAAAACGTCAACAACTGCAATCTCGCAATGAAATTCACACCCTTGCGACCATGCTTGAGCGCGAGCGTATCGCCCGAGATTTACACGATATCATGGGCCACAGCCTAAGCTGCATCGCCCTCAAGGCCGAACTTGCCGACAAGCTAGTGGCCGCCAATCAACTGGATTTAGCCCGCCAGCAATTACAAGAGCTGGGCCTTATTGCCAGGGAAAGCCTGACCCAAGTGCGCGATACCGTT
Organism: Shewanella denitrificans OS217; assembly: GCF_000013765.1. Taxonomy (NCBI): domain Bacteria; kingdom Pseudomonadati; phylum Pseudomonadota; class Gammaproteobacteria; order Alteromonadales; family Shewanellaceae; genus Shewanella; species Shewanella denitrificans. The sequence goes on from NC_007954.1 coordinate 4,159,151, forward strand.
TCAAGTTATAAACACAAGGGCCTGGACGCTAGCCTGTCACCTTTGCTGCAATCCTTAAGGGACAAAGGCATAGCGGCTCGACTCGAAGGGGATATTCCCAAGCTCGACCCCAACACAGAGGGCCAGCTCATCCTTATTCTCACCGAGTGGGTCAGTAACATGCTAAAACATAGCCAAGCACAAGACTGCAGCATTCAATTCAAGCAACAGGGCAGCGAACTTGAGCTAGTAATGGCAGACGATGCCAAGGCAAGCCCCATCACAGAAGGCAATGGCCTTAGGGGGATCCGTGAACGGGTCAGTGCCCTTGGCGGCAGCTTTAATTACACCACCCAAGGGCATTATCGTTTCTGTGTCAGGCTGCCACTGACGAACCCTATTAATCAAGCCCAAGCCGGCGGAGCGCAACAATGAAAATATTACTGGCAGAAGATCAGGCCATGGTGCGCGGCGCCTTAGCGGCCCTATTAAGCTTGGGCGGTTTTGCTGACATCACTCAGGCAGAGGATGGTGAGCAGGCTTTGCAGCTACTCAAGCAACATGCCCTCAGCCAGCAGCCCTTCGATTTACTGCTCACCGACATAGAAATGCCCGGCCGCACTGGCCTTGAACTGGCACAGTGGCTGCGGGATAACCAAGGTGATGCCAGCCCAAAAACTAAGGTAATCGTGCTGACCACCTTTGGTCGCGCCGGGTACATTAAGCGCGCCCTTGAGGCCGGGGTGAATGGCTTCTTACTCAAGGACGCACCGTCCGATGACCTCATTCACGCCATTAAGCAAGTCATGGCCGGTAAACCCGTTATCGCGCCAGAGCTTGCGGTGCTCGCCATCGGCGATATCGACCCATTAAACGACAAGGAGCGCCGCGCCTTGCGTCTGGCCAGTGAAGGTAAATCCACTGCCGACATCGCCGCCAGTCTGTTTATCGTCGAAGGCACGGTACGCAATTATTTATCTGAGGCCATCGCTAAGCTTAACGCCGCTAATCGCATCGATGCCGCCCGCATCGCCCGCCAAAAAGGCTGGCTCTGATGCTAATTCTATTAACGGACTGATCATTTAGCGCAGCATCCCTGCAGTTCTGACGTAATACCGATTACGATTGAAGTCTTATCAAATTCATGATGGCTTTAGGTATCAAAAATATAATCTAAAATATTAATATTAAATGATCGACCCACCATAGCATTACCTCGTCGACACGCGTAACTCCTTATAACAGCAACTGGGTCCCTATGGCTCTCTTCGGTGTCCTATTCTCAAAACAAGAAGTAGAAGGTAGTCTCGCAAATTACCATGATGTGTCTATAAAATTCAGTGTTACTGTTAAGCTTTTAAAGCCTATTTTTCAATTAGATCACACTTCAATGACAAATGAGATAATCGGAAGAGCACGAGATAGGCTCAAGTCATTAGCCCAACACCCTCTCATTAACATCTGAGTTGCCGTTTAGATTTAAAATCGGCGTATTTAGCGACATGCATCATGATCAAGGACACGTTTTGCCTCATTCCTTGTTTGTCAGAATAACGTCCAAACAATAACATCCATATTATAAAGCCAGTTCGGCATCTGATGTGAATGGATTCACGAATGCCGTGATAGCAGGATGCTATGGAGCGGCCTTGCCTCTTGCTCATAAGCGCAATCACCCAAGATGATTATTCACCGTTTGGATCAAAGTCGCAGGGTTCCACTCTGCACTGGCCAAGAGGGGAAAACAACAGCATTCTCCCCTCTTGGAACTCCCCTGTGCCACCCGCGAAGTTGTTGCTCCTTATCCGACGAAGAAAATACCTAACGGCTCGACGGCACGTCCATGTGCCCTACGAGCCTTAACCATCATCCCTGATGGTTTCACGGTATTTTAATCGTCGTATTTCGGCAACTTCGAGGGGGAGTTGATGTAACCTGTGAATGTACTGTTAGGCTTAACATAGGCATGGGACTAGATTTTAAGAGCTAACAGATTGTACGAATGCTAAAAAGGTGAACCATGGCGATTTGCGAGCCGACCGTCCGACTCATGGACGGGTCGGCCGAGCATCCAAGGACGGACTTGCTGCGTGTCGTCGAGTGAATGCCATGGTGAGCCTGTATGGCAGAGTTTCAGTTAACTTATTTTTATCCAATTGTCTGTTTGCAAAGGTTAAATCGACATACGTAGTAAAACTACGCTTTTCTATTTGAGTTTTTTGTTGTTCCGATTTGTCAGACTATGGGTATATTTTATGTCGAAGTATGGGTTCAGCGACCTAGCATTAACTGCAACGTAAATGCATGGGTGAGGGCAATTGTTAGGGCTATTGTAAAATCTTGTACTGCACGGATTACTCACAAAAAACTAAGCTAAACTCTTAGCTAACTAATCAGATTCAAAACCAGATCAAAAATCAGCCAGACCAATCCAATATTGCCATCCCCAGAGACTCTGTTAATATATGTATAAATTTACAGTGTTTTGGTACTAACGACTTGAAGCAACTGGATATCACCCCTGTCACAGAACTCAAAGGCGTCGCTAAAAAGATGGCCGAGAGACTGGCTAAGCTTGGCATACAAACAGTGCAGGACTTGCTGTTTCATTTGCCGCTGCGCTACGAAGACAGGACTCAAGTTTACCCTATTGCCAGTTTGCCACCGGGCAGCTACGGCACCATAGAAGCCCATATACACTCGAGTCAAATACTCCAAGGTCGCAGACGCATGCTAGTGTGTCAGGTGCGTGATAATACCGGCAGCCTCACCCTTAAGTTTTTTAATTTCACCATGGCCCAGCGCAATAGCATGCAAAATGGCGCCCTTATCCGCGCCTATGGTGAAATTCGACGTGGCAGCCATCAAGCTGAAATCGTCCATCCCGATTATAAAATTATCGATTCAGATGAAAGCTTTACTCCCAGTGAAACCCTGTCGCCAATTTATCCCACCACTGAGGGCTTAAAGCAGGCTAGCTGGCTAAAACTCACCGAGCAGGCGCTTGTGATGCTGGCCCAGGGCGGCTTAGTTGAACGCCTGCCAGAGCAGCTTAGGCCCAATAATTTAAGCCTGCCCCAAGCATTGCAAATTTTGCACCGCCCGCCAAATCATGTCAGTCAAGAGGCCTTAGAGCAAGGTCAACATCCGGCCCAACAAAGGCTAATTCAAGAAGAATTATTGGCCCACAACTTAAGCATGTTAAAGCTGCGTCAGCGCAGCAACCAAGATAGCGCTATGCCCATGGCGGCGTCGGGCAGATTATTAAACCCTTTCCTCGCAAGCCTGCCTTTCTCCCCCACGGGAGCCCAGCAAAGGGTGGGGATTGATATCAGCACAGATCTTGAAAAGCCCCAGCCCATGATGCGCCTTGTGCAAGGGGATGTAGGCTCAGGTAAGACTTTAGTGGCGGCGCTCGCGGCGCTGCAAGCCATAGAAAATGGTTATCAAGTGGCCATGATGGCACCGACAGAATTACTGGCCGAGCAACACAGCGCCAACTTTAGTGCCTGGTTTGAACCTTTAGGCATTAAGGTGGGTTGGCTTGCGGGTAAGCTTAAGGGCAAGGCGCGGGCGCAATCCTTGGAAGACATCGCCTCGGGCGCGGCGCAGATGGTGGTCGGCACCCATGCATTATTTCAACAAAATGTAGCCTTCAATAAGCTGGCCTTGATTATCATCGACGAGCAGCACAGATTTGGCGTGCATCAACGATTAGAATTACGTGAAAAAGGGGTTAGCCAAGGGTTTCATCCCCATCAATTGATCATGACGGCGACCCCTATTCCGCGCACGTTGGCCATGACGGCCTATGCCGACCTTGATACCTCAGTCATCGATGAATTGCCGCCGGGGCGTACCCCAGTCACTACCGTGGCCATTCCCGATACACGCCGCGAGCAGGTCATTGCTAGGGTGCAGCAGGCGGCCAAGACAGATAAACGCCAAACCTATTGGGTGTGCACCTTAATCGATGAATCCGAAGTATTAGAATGCCAAGCCGCCGAAGACACGGCCGCGGAACTCGCCATAGCTCTGCCAGAACTTAAGGTCGGCTTAGTCCACGGGCGAATGAAGAGCGCCGATAAACAGGCGGTCATGGCGCAATTTAAGATGGGAGAATTGGATTTATTAGTGGCGACAACCGTCATTGAAGTGGGGGTCGATGTGCCCAATGCCAGCCTAATGGTGATAGAAAACCCCGAACGTTTAGGCCTAGCCCAACTGCACCAATTACGCGGCCGAGTGGGACGAGGCGCTATTGCCAGTCACTGCGTGTTACTCTATAAGGCGCCGTTATCCTACACGGCCACTAAACGCCTTGGGGTATTAAGGGACAGCAACGACGGCTTTGTTATCGCCCAGAAAGATTTAGAAATTCGCGGCCCAGGTGAAGTGCTAGGCACAAAGCAGACAGGATTGGCAGAACTTAAGATTGCCGACTTAGTGCGGGATCAATATCTCATCCCTCATATACAGAAGCTCGCGGTACACATGATGCAACAAGCCCCAGAGCAGGTCGATGGAATTATCACTCGCTGGCTAGGTCATAGGCAGCAATACGTACAAGCATAATCAATAAACTCAAATATATATCGCACCAAACACGGTAAATGCTAGACAAAGTCAGCGAATTTTGCAGAATGGTACTAAGTGAACAATTTTAAGGCTCCACCCTAGCGCAACCGTGTTACGAACCGTTTTTTTAGCCAAGGAATTCACATGCAAGTTAATCAAGAAGACAGAATTAGCCCAACCACAGAAAAGCCGTCATCAGGCAACAACACTCCCCTTATCGCTATTGCCGTCATTGCCTTATTGGCCGTGGGCGGTTATTTCTACATCAGTAGCGATAGCGATGAAATGCCAGAACAACTGATAACTCCAGTAGAGCTGCCTGACAGTATCCCTACCACGCCTATCGAGCAAGATCCTATCGAAGAGCAAGAGCTAGCTGCAACAGGTATACCCTCTTCACAAATAGAGGGCAACAATAGCCAAGAATTATCAGGCACAACAGATCAACAGACAGCTAACCCAGCAGACGCTAAGCCGGTCGAACCTTTACCAGCCCTAGCCGAAAGTGATGATTTTATCGAATCGAAAACCTTAGCCATTGCCAATGGTATGAAGATAGAGCCGCTGATTTTAAAGAAAGATATGGCGCGCCAGTTCGTGGTTTTTGTGGATAACTTAGCTCAAGGTGAGCTTGTCCGTAAGGCAAGCCCTATCAAGGGGCCAGACCGTAACTTTAGCGTCAGCGAAATTACCAATAAGATTTTCATCAATCCAGACAGTTTCCACAGATATGATCTCTACGCAAACTTCGTTGCCGGCCTTAATGAGCAAGAGCTACTCAGTACCTACAAGGAGCTCACGCCTTTGTTTAACGAAGCCTTCGAAGAGCTGGGTTACAGCGACGTCAGCTTCGATGCAAGAATGCAACAAGCGATGAAGATGGTGCTGGATGCCCCTATCATAGAAGATCCCATCGAACTTAAGTCTGTCACTGTGAACTACCACTTTGCCGAACACAATTTAGAAGCCTTACCCAACGCACAAAAATTCTTGATCCGTATGGGCCCAGAAAACACCCGCAAAATAAAAGCCGCGGTGAAAAAACTGCAACTGCTATTAGACAATCAATAGATGTTAAGCAATATGTTAGGCATATTCTGATGACAAAAACGCTTGCTCTTAGAGCAAGCGTTTTTTATTACCCGTCGCTAAATTACGCCGTTAGACTGTCCAGCGCGGTTTTTGCTTCTAAAAGGCCTTGGGCCGTGGCATCTGGTCCCATATTTAGGGCTTCTGCGTAAACAAACTCCACCTCAGTTATTCCGATAAAACCTAGCACTGTCTTAAGATAAGGCACGATATGATCGCTAGCGCCCTCTTTATGCATGCCGCCGCGCGTCGTGACCACAACCGCTCTCTTACCTTCCAGTAACCCTTTAGGACCCGTTTCAGTGTAAGTGAAGGTGACGCCCGCACGGGCAATCAGATCTATCCAGTTTTTAAGCTGAGTCGGAATTGAAAAATTATACATGGGCGCGGCAATCACTAAGGTATCGTGGCTCTTAAGCTCAGCAATTAATTCATCAGACAGGTCCAACACTTGCTGCTGGCGCGGCGATAGATTATCACCACCACGCATTCCGGTGGCGATCTCACCATCGAGTACAGGCACGGGATCGGCCGCCAAATCCCTTACTGTCATTTGTGCGCCCTGTTGCTGCCAATGGCTCATCAAGTGGCCGATTAATGCCGATGACTGTGAGTAATCACCTAAAATGCTCGATTTTAATACTAGAACCTTCGCCATTTTCTCTCTCCAATATGCTCATTTATAGGGAGGTCGACACTCATACTGGCCGACCGATGAAATGAGTATATTGGTCTAATTAAAAGAATAAAATCGCAATTTATAAAGCATTCCATTCGATAAAATAGAAATGTATAGCACTCTAGCGCCAGATAATACCAGCATTCAAGCCGCTAAGGGGCAGCAAGCTCAATGTGATTGGTGCTGGGTCAATGATGGGCATGCTTATCCGCAGCCTCTGGCATTGCCACTTTACGCACTAAGGCGTTAATGCTCATTTGTTCCCCGTTATCAAAGCTTAACGTCAGCGGCAGCACATCCCCTTCGCCGGGTACGGCTTGAGTTAAGCCCGTTACCATGGCATGCAGACCCATGGGGGCGAGCTTAATTTGCTGCTTGGCTTGCACCACTATCTTATCCACAGCTTGCATGCGCATCATGTCATTTTCCATCACAGTATTATGCAATGCTACGGCGCCCAATTTACTGCTGATTTTTATCAAAGAGACCTGGCTATCGCCATGATTATGCAAGGTAAGATAAACAGGAAGTACTCTAGCCGTGGGCGGCATGGCCCGTGACCACGCATCCACAACCATGATATCTGCCGCCAAGGCTTGGCTACTTAAGATACCTAAGATGAGGCTTGCCGATGCTAATAACGTCATAAATGAGGGAGCGTGTTTCATTTTTCTATCCTTAATCAATGCGTGGCTTAATAGTTGAATTGTCGATAGCTGGATGCTGTTGCTCTTGGTGCGATTAGAGCAAGCTAATCACTTGCTGCCTCATGTCTTCTATCGCCGTACCCGCATAGAAGAAGCCCCGCACCCGGCTGTGGGTATCCATCACAAAAATTTTGGCGCTGTGGGAATAGAGGTACCCTTTTTGTTCTTGTTTTTCATCATCTAACGATAACTTCTTGAACTCAGTCGTCACCTTATCATTGGCGAGTTTAATGTAATCGGCGTGAAACAGTTTCGCCACATAATCGATTTTTTCCCGTTCATCCACCAGCCCAATAAAGCTGGGGTCAAAATAGGCTAAGTACTTATTTAAATGCTTGGGGGTGTCATAATCGCTGTCTATGCTAACAAAAAGCACTTGAACTCTGCTGCGTTGCTCAGGCGTTAATTTGTTCATCATCTGGCTGATATGCGCCATTGTGGTGGGGCAAATATCGGCGCAATTGGTGTAGCCAAAAAACATCAGCACGACTTTATCTTTAAAGTCAGACAGACTCACCTCACCGCCCTTACTGCTTTTTAGGCTGAACTCTCCACCTATGCCTTTCAGAACGGGCATTTGCGCCAAGGCCACACTACTGCCAAACAGCGCCAATACTAGGTATAGCTGCACTGCGGCTAACATAGTCATTAGTTTTTTCAGTGTTTTCTTCATCTCATCAACTCCATTGTGCGGCTGTGACAGTGACGCGTTAGCTAACAGCGGATCTCGGCGCCCAAGTCCGTTTTAGGGGCAAGATATTGCTCTTGATACCCCTTTACTTGCACCCTACCTTGCTGAACATGCAAATAAATAACCACCCCGATATTGGCCATTTCAATTTCCCCCTCCCCATTGAGGGCACTCCACTGATATTCAAATTCCACTCGATATTCCACTCGAGAATGCCTGCCTTCAATACTATCTTGTTCTGCTGATATGGCTTTTGCTGCGCTCACAGGCTGGATCTGCAGATTTTTTATGGCTCTGCGGCTCTGGGTTAATCCAAGTCCGCCAAGATAGGCTTGATAATCCGCTATGCTGGTGATTTGCGCCTCGGCTAAAGCTAGCTTAGCCTCGGGACTCAGCCATAGGCTTAAGTTGTCCGTCTCTGGCTCATCCAAGCCTAGAGTCCAACGATACAAGAAGCCGCGAATTAAATTAGTGTCGCTGCTGGCAATGAAACGTGAACCGAAGTCATCTTGCTCGATAAACTCGGTTTCAACCTTGCTCAAACGTGGACTAAAGCTTGAATTCAAACTGGGGCTCGAACTGTGACTCTGGTGCTCAAAACTGAGTAATTGCTGCAAGTAATATCCCTGCACGGGTTCATCATTATCCGCTTGTGGATAAAACTCTACAGTGACTCGCACTTGAGTGAGCCCTGGCGTGCTTTCTGGCAACGGACTGATATCGAGAATATGGTGCGCCCCGGTTTGCCAATAGGCTTGTTCTAGTGGCTCCCCTTGTGACTGCCCTCGAATCAGTTCTGGTGCATATTCTTTTAAATCGACCTTGGCATTGGGGTATTTTTCATGCCACTGCTGGCTGGCATCCAAATCGCCATACCATTGATATACTTGAGCGTTAATCAAGTAATCTTTAATCAATTCAGCTGCATAAGCGTTAGCGCTTATACAAACCACCAGGAACAAAGCCAAGAGTCGCAACATGGTCAATCCCTCATGTCTGGTTTATACCTGTATAGACATCTGCCTAGGATATTGGCTCAAGACAGCCTTGAGCCAGTGTCATAGGACGCTAAGCCTTAATGGGTGACGGCTTGCTCACTTGAGTCATCAAGTCGTCATTCCACTCACCTTCTACCTTAATGTGCGCCGCTGCGCCCTTCATGATGGCTTCAATCAGGTTATGGTTCACATAGGCGTATAGACCGGGTTGTAAGAAGGTGTATAAAGCCGCACCAGCACAACCACCGGCAATGTGCCAAGTCTCTAAATCACGAGCTGGACGGTCGCTAAATGAGCCTGTGTTCCACACATAGTCGCCGTGACCGCCAATAATGTGTGGGCGGGTATCACGGTTGGCTTGTGAGTGAATAAACAACACAGATTCACCCAACTTGGCTGTCATGGAGTTTTTGCCTGTCAACGCACCCACGGCGCCATTAAATACCACATGGGATGGCGTGAGTGTCTTCATTACCTCTAAGGTGTCATTCATGCTGCCCATCACAGTGTCATAGGCTTTATATTTACCTTGATCATCTTTAGCTATGTAGAAGTCCTGTTCACCTATGTAATAGGCCTTGTCATAGGTTAGGCGATTACCCTCACCGTCACTTAAGCCTTCACGGGGTAATACCATAATGGCGCCATTCATACCCATCACCACATGCCATGGGATCATCACCCCACCAGGTGCGCAGTGATACACGAAAGTTCCCACTTTAGTGGCTTTGAATCTGAAGGTGACAGTCTCACCGGGTGACACTAAGGTTAACTCCCCCCCACCCAATGCACCTGTGGCAGAGTGCAAGTCAATATTATGCGCCAGCATATTGGTCTTAGGATTCACTAAGGTCAGCTCAACATAATCATGCTGATGGCACACAATGAGTGGCCCAGGCACGCTGCCGTTGAAGGCACATACCCAAGCTTTAGTGCCATTTTCAAGCTCAATTTGTTTCTCTTCTACCTCAAGACGGACTTCGATAACCTTGGGCTTACCCTTAGCCACTTGCTCATGCACGGGCACCATAGGGGGCGCCACTAGAACTTGCTTCACACGCTCGAGTTGATCGGCGGTGTAATTGGCCATACGGTCAAGTTTCTTACCTGTGGCTCCCTGGGCCGACGATGACACTAGCCCAGCAGCAATACCTGCGCCCACAAGGCCTGCACCAATCGAACCGCTGATAAAATTACGGCGCTGTTCGTTCACCGTGCTTTGAGTTGTAGAAGTCTTGTTTTCCATATCGAGCTCCGTTTGGGTAATGGGGTTTTCTGACGTTTTATCTGCAGAAAATCATTGAATAAGGGCATCACAAGGAAAAGCATACAGGGGTTATGAAAATCACAATTGACCTAGATCAAGTGGTGGGAGTCGAATTAGCAAAAGCTTGAAGAGAGTAACAATAAGGCCTGAAGTGTGATCAACTTCAGATTAAAATAATGATCTAACATCAATTTTTACAATCACTTAGCGCCTATCCTAGGCATAGCATCTAGCAACTTTGCACCAATGCTTAAAGGGGCCATAGCTCAATTGCGCCATCAGAGCTTAATGTCACCAGTTGCCCCTCGCCATTGACTGCCATGGCAGTAACACTTGTGCTTGCAGAATAAGCCTGCAAACGCCAATGGACTAATTCAGCGCCACTTTGGCTATCCCAGCCAATCATGTCTTGTTTGGAGGTCGCTGTGATCAGCATGTTTCCATGTTTAACAAACAGGGCCCGACGGAAATAACGGTATCTCTCTACATACTGCAAGTTAACACTGGCACCTAGGGCGTCCATGCTTGAAAATGACGCACTCTCTGGGTCTATGATGAAATGATTATCTAAGGCATCGGCCGCAAAAAGGCGGCGATTAGCGCTGTCTATCGCTAGACTCATGATCCTATGTGGCAATGCAAATCTTCTGTGCACCTTGCCCGTTGCCGTGGCCCATATTAGCAGCTCACCATCATGACCCGTGGATAGCACTTGGTCTGAAGAGGAGAGAAAGGCCACTGCACTCACTTCGGCTGAATGCTGTTTAAACAATGACAAACTGTTACTGCTTCTATCCACAGTGTTAATTGAGCCATCACTCATGCCCACCAATATTTGGCTAGCACTGTAATTAAGGTGAATGCTGCTAATGTTGGCATCCGGATTAAATGCCTCGGCTTGCCAATTCAATAATCGTTCACCTGTGGTTACATCCAGTAAAAACAACTGTCGCTGACTCGCAGCCAATAAGTATTGCTTATCCCCAGATAGCATTAACTGATAAATATCGTCATTAAAATCGGCCTTACGCCAAGTGACAAAGGCCTGTTTTGAGACAAGATCCCACACATTTACATCACCGTTCAGGCTCAAAGTCACGGCCAGCAAGCCATCTTTTGACAGGGCGCCATCCACCAGCCGGCCCTCAACCAACCTATGTTGGCTCAAGGAGGTTTGACTAGGCGGTGCTTTATCGCAACCACTGAGCAAGAATAATAAAAGTAAGGCGGTGAATAAACCTAGCCTGTTAATGGATAAATAACGCCATTTAGCCAATGGCTTAAAAAGAGTATTTTGCAAAATTATCATATTCATCAGTAGGGTATAATCAAGATATTAAGCCGTTACCGCGTTCAATGCCATGACTATCATCCATGTGAGCCAAGCCGAGACAGATGAGCTTTAGCTTAGGTGATGGTATAATCCGGGCTCATTAATTTAAGGTGACTGACATGTTCCATATCGCGCTGTATGAGCCAGAAATTGCCCCAAACACGGGTAACATAATTCGACTATGTGCCAACAATGGATCACACCTGCATTTGATTGAACCCTTAGGGTTTGATTTAGAAGAAAAAAAACTTCGCCGCGCGGGCCTGGACTACGCCGACTTAGCCAACGTGACTCGCCACAAAAACTATGATGACTTTCTTCAAGCTATGGCTGGAAAGCGCATTATGGTGTGTACCACCAAAGGCAGTCGCCCACACACTGAACTTGAGTTCGCCAAAGATGATGTACTCTTATTTGGACCAGAAACCCGCGGTTTACCTATGGACATCATCAATGCCGCGCCACTCGAACAACGCTTACGTATCCCCATGATGAGTAGCAGCCGCAGCCTAAATTTATCTAACTCTGTGGCCATCATAAGTTATGAAGCTTGGCGTCAACTGGGTTTTGAAGGGGCCTAGATTCTTGGTTCTTGGTTCTTGGTTCTTGGTTCTTGCATGCTAAAAATAAAAGAACCCACAATTTATCATTGTGGGTTCTTTTTTTGCTTTAACCTGAGCTTTTAACCCAAGCCTTGAGTCAGATTAACAGTCAGTTACTTAGCATCAAAGCCCATGGCTTTAATATCGACCTGCGTGACTTCACCGTATTGAGCGGCAATCGGCGCTATCACGCTGGCATTACCTATCAGCACAAACTGCAGGTTTTCCTGTGGGAAATAGTCGCGCACTAGTCGCTGGGTCTCCTCTAGGGTTAAGCCATCGACCTTAGCTTGGAATTGATTAATAAAATTATCATCAAAGCCATAGAGGTACATGTCGGCTAATAATCCAGCAAGCTGACCACTGGTTTCAAACTTAGGCGGGAACTGGCCTTTAACATAAGCTTTCGCCGAATCTAACGTTCCTTGATCTATGCCCTTCTGCCACAATCTGGCGTAAGTTTTCAGGGCAAGATCTATGGCTTCCTTGGTGGTTTCAGACTTAGTAAAGGTACTAATTTGGAACACCCCAGCCTTAGAGTAAGGCGTAAACCCTGAGCGAGCACCATAGGTTAACCCTGCGTTAACCCTAAGTTCATCATTGAGCCATGAGGTAAAGCGGCCACCTAAGATGGTGTTCACCACAGTCAAGCCAACGTAATCTGGGTTGTCACGGCTGATGCCTTTACCACCAATCAGAAAAGTGGTCTCTATGGCATCCGGCTTATCCACCAACAGCACTCGGCTTTGGCTGAAATCCGCAAGGCCGGCACTTAAGTCCACGTTAGATTCTGCTTTAGTCCCCTGCCAGCCTCCGAAAGCGGCTTCAAGCTTAGCTTTCATGGCGCTTGGTTCAAAATCACCGACCACATTGATGGCAGTGTTAGCAGGAAGATAATGGCTTGAGTGGAACGCCAACAAGTCATTCACGCTTATCTTGGCCACCGACTCACTGTTACCCGAAACCGGCTTGCCATAGGCATGATCGCCAAAGGCGAGCTTATCGAAATAGCGGCCAATAACCGCTCTTGGGCTTTCTTTCTCTTGAGCAAGGCCAGCGATTTCACGCTGCTTTAACTTATCAAATTCTTGGCTATTAAAGCTTGGCGCCTGCAAGACGTCGCTGAAAATCGCCAATAAGGTATCGACATCTTTAGCCATGAAGTTGGCACTCACATAGCTGCCTTCTTTATCCGCCGAGGTGTTGATGCTAGCGCCTAAGAAATCAATTTTTTGCTCTATTTCGGCTTTGGTGAGTTTACCCGCGCCTAACATCAAACTTTGTGAGGCGATATAGGCCAAACCTGAAACCGTATCATCCACAGCACCGACGCGCACCACCGCATTTAAGCTGATTAATGGCACTTCTTTTTGTGGCATTAAATTGATCACTAGCCCATTGGCTAAGGTCACAGTCTCATAAGCTGGCATAGCAAAACGGTTGATTGTCGCACTTGGCACATTGGCCGCTAACGGCTTGCTGGCAACCGATTTAGCCGTATCACTATTGGCCGTGGCTGCGCAGCCGCTTAAGCCTAAGCTGCAGGCTAACGCCACACTTAGGGCCAGCTTATTGTTAACCTTGATAGGATGAGGTGTTTTATTCTTGATTGGCGTTGTCATTACTCAGCCCCTTCTTTTGCTGCTAGTACGCCCACGGTACGATTAGCTTTAACTAAGTACTTGGCTGCCACACGTTGAATATCTGCTGGAGTCACCTTGTTGTAGGCTTCTGGTGCATTGAATAGTTTTTCAAAGCTGCCAAAATACAGCTCATAAGTGCCTAAGGTGTTTGCCTTGCCATTAATGGTTTCCATGGTTTGGTAGAACTCCATTAGCTTGATATTTTTCACTTTTTCAAGCTCATCTTGGCTAACGCCTTCAGTGGAAATCAAGTTGATTTGCGCTATCATGGCTTTCTCAAGCACCTGGGCTTCAACCCCTTGATTTGCCACACCTAAAATATAGAAAAGGTTAGGATCAAATGACATTGGCAGGTAAGTTTCAGCGGCTAATGCCACTTGCTTGTCTACTAATGATTTGTAAAAACGTGAGCTATTACCTTGGCTTAAAATAGAGTTAAGTAAATCAAGCGCGTAATAGTCTTCATCGCTGGTCGCTGGCACATGGTAAGCCAGCATCACATTGGGGGTGCTCACTGAGGCTTTTTCAACAAAGAGGCGACGCTCACCCTTCTGCTCAGGCTCCACGGTGCGCACAGCTTTTGGCGGTGCTTGGGCTGGAATAGGACCAAAATACTGGGTCGCTAACCGCTTCACTTCATCAAACTTAACGTCACCTGCCACGACAACGATAGCGTTGTTAGGTGCGTAATAGGTCTTATGATATTGCACTAAATCATCTAAGGTCCAGGCAGCAATATCTGACTCATAGCCAATTACAGACCAACTATAAGGATGAGCGCTAAAAGCCACTCCCTTCAACGCTTCTTGCAGAGTGCGCCAATTTGAATTCTCAAGGCCTGTGGTGCGCTCTGAAGCCACCACACCGCGCTCGCTTTCCACCATTTCAGGGTTAATGTCTAAGTGCGCAATGCGGTCAGCCTCGAGATCAAACATGGTTTCTAACGCGTTCGCGGGAAACCAATCCGTATACACGGTTAAGTCTTCACTGGTGTAGGCATTGTTGGCGCCGCCAGCGGCTTCCATGGTGCGGTCAAACATTTTAGGGCCGTATTTCTTCGAGCCGTTAAACATCATGTGCTCGAAGAAATGAGAGATTCCGGTGATCCCTGGCACTTCATTGCGAGAACCGACTTTCCAAAATAAATACATGTTGGCATTAGGAATGGATGCATCCTCTAATACCATAATTTTCATGCCGTTATCTAAGGTAAAACTCTTGATATCTTCGGCGGTAGTCGCCTGTGCTACCGATGAGGCAACTAGCCCCATTAATAACGTCAGGGCAGTAAAACTGCGTTTCATGTCGCGCTCCTTATGAGCTGGTGAGTAGTAAACTTGATGATTGACCTAAATGCGCTTAAGGCTGCTTGGAGCTGAATATGGTCTGCCCTCAACATGCTTCACGCACAAAATTAACATTATTGACCCAGTGCGCTTAAGGCTGCTTGTAGCTCAACAGGGTTTGCTCCCTGACAGAGCTTCAAGCAAAAATTGAACACTATTATTGACCCAGTGCGCTTAAGGCCACCTGAGTCATGGTCTGCACCCCAACCTTTAAGGCGCTTTCATCCACAAAAAATGACGGCGAATGATTGCTAGGCGCGGTTTTATGATCTTGATCCCTTGGGGTTACCCCAAGAAAGAAAAACATCCCTGGGGTTTCCAAAGCGTAATAAGAGAAGTCTTCAGCCCCAGTAATCAGCCCTGGCTCGATTAAGTTAGCCTTACCTACCACAGACTCAACCACTGGGCGCATTAATGCCACCAGCTCTGGGTTATTCACAGTGACAGGGTAGCCTTCCTCTATGGTGGTGGTCGCCGTGGCACCAAGGGTTTTAGCTTGTAGCTCGGCAATTTCGGCAAGCTTTAGTTTGATTTCGGCGCGCATGGGTTGATCGAAGGTGCGAATAGTCCCAATCAGTTCAACCTCATCAGGAATAATATTAGAGCGAATACCGCCATTAATCGCACCAAAACTCACCACAGCGGGCGCCTTGGTCACATCCACCTGACGGCTGATGATGGTCTGCACCCCAGTAATAATTTGCGCCGCAGCAACAATAGGGTCAACCCCAGCCCAAGGGCGTGAGCCATGGGTCTGACGGCCAGTGACCTTGATAGTAAAAGAGTCTTCACTGGCCATGGCAGGGCCTGAGCGCAGGCCAATCATGCCAGCTGGCATGCTAGAGGTCACATGCATACCAAAGACTTGGTCAGGTTTACGCTTAGCAAATAAGCCTTGTTTAAGCATCAATTGCGCCCCGCCTTCTTCACCTTCTGGCGCGCCTTCTTCTGCAGGCTGGAAGATAAACATCACGTCCCCTGCTAGGCTGTCTTTCACCTTAACAAGATTTTCAGCCACACCCATTAACATGGCAACATGAGTGTCATGACCACAAGCATGCATTACCCCAACATCTTGACCGCGATATTTATCTTTCGCTTTAGAGGCAAAAGGCAAGTCCACCACTTCGGTAACAGGCAAAGCATCCATATCCGCACGCAGGCCAATGAGTGGCCCAGGCTTGCCGCCCTTTAAGATGGCCACCACACCGGTATGGGCCACGCCAGTTTCGACTTCTAAACCGAGGGATTTAAGGTGTTTTTCGATGACTTTACTGGTGCGAAATTCACGATTTGATAATTCAGGATGTTGATGCAAGTCCCTGCGCCATGTGATGACTTTTTGCTCAACCTGAGCCGTGAGTTCAGCGGCGGTGGGCGTGGCCGCATGGGCCATATCTGTACTTAAACTTGCAAGACCAACTAAGGAGCTAGTCAGCAATAACGCAATTGAACTAGGGTGCATGATGAGTCTCTAGAATGTTATTTTTATTGAACCCATCAAACTACCGCTTCTTACTCATTTTGTTAACAGTTTTATGTTAATCCCGCCGATAAAATTGTTTCTATTTGTTTGTTGTAGGAAGAAATAAATGTGAACCCCATAACGCATTGGCATTAATTTACAGGCTCACCATGACCCATTTGCTTCACAAGACGTCATCAACAGGCCTCGCTCCATTTAAAACAGATAGGTCCGTGTAGCTCAGTTCGACGTCAAACTCTTTATTGGCAAGCCGTCTGATGGTCTTCTCGCAAACATCCATAGCTCTTCTTTTCAGCATCTCGTAACCTGTTGACTTTAAATCTTACTCTAAAAATTCAGCAAGAATTTAACTATGCGTGGCAACCTTAAATTTTGTTAAAACCAAATTTAAGGTGGTAATAGTATTCCCAGAAGGTGAACGTTTCATATTAAGCGTCATCGAACAGCGACAAATTTGACTCTTTTTAGAATAGATGGCACGTTATTTTGTTGCAGCACAGTCACAGTGCCTAAACTCACTTCGGCGTTAACTGAAAAGCTCACAGCCAATAGCATTATTGCGCTAATGCATTATTTTACTTAGATTCATTACAGTTACGTCCTTTTAGGGGTGTTCAGCATCATGGTTTCTTGGCTAATACACATTACGACCTCGGTTAAGGCTATCCACTCAGTAGCCTACGGTGTCTTTCAAGGTATATGACACAAAAAGACTTTCACAAAAAACGCCAAACGTGAAACCGAAACATTCGGCCCAAAAGCCTCCCATGAGCAAATTTAAACTTGGCTCACCGGGAGCGATATATAAACAAATTTAATTATCCACATCTATTTTTTGGCACAGCCTTTATTCTCCAGAATTCAACAGCCAGGCATCAACTTTCAACCAATATTCCTCTGTTACGCTGCCTTTTATAAATGCGCCTTTATACGAATTAACAAGGTCTCTAACTGTTCTTTGCTTGTTGTCCATCAGTTTGGAATTTGCACCACTTTTTAAAAGATAAAGTGTGATATCAAATCTAGCTAGATCTGCTGCAGCAAGTAAAACCGACTGCCCCTGTTCATCTTGAAAGTCAATATCGGCGTCTTTTGATAGCAACAACTTAAGACAATTAGGAACACCATCATTTTTCCCCGCTGTAATTGTTTCAAAGGCAGGTGAACCACCAAACATACCAGCTTTTAAGTTAGGGTTTCCTCCGTGTTGTAAAGCGGACATCAACATACTACAATCTCGCTTCCTAGCTACCCAATGCATTACGGAGCCGCCATCTCCAAAAACAACATTTGGATTTGCACCTTGCTTCAATAGGTATTCAAATCCCTTTTTATTTCTCATTGACCAGAACAAAACTGTAGCATTATTAGTACCTTTAGCGTTAACGTCGACGCCCTGTTCCAATAACTTATCAATTTGACTCATTTTACCTTTGCCTGCGGCATATGCTAATGATCTTAATTGAGAATTAGCAAACATGGTTTCTATATCCATGTGTATAAGCACTTTATTTGAAACGGTTTCACTATAGTTACTTTCACTGCGTTCAAGCTGATGAGAACTAGCATTGCAAGCAGAAATAAAACATAGCAAAACAATCGATGTATATTTACTTAAATTATGTTGAATCATTAACAAGAAGTCCCCATCACTTTATACATACTCCCAATACCATACCCATATTAATCTGAGTACCTGGCACACTTGTTGTCCGGATTTTTTCTAGACCTTTTATTTTGTTAATTGATAACAAGTGTTGCATGTTCAACATCGTAATTTTTAGGTGAAGTAATTACTATTTCAACCTTCATCATAGGATTATCTCCATTGAATAAAAAGAGCTTCACGCGCCGCACTCCTTTTATGGAATCAAAAACTGATGTTATATCTTCTGCTTTATGAATACGTATGTCTTTTACAGAAGTGGTTTTATCAAGAACAGATATTAGGCGTTCATACCCAACGTCAGATAACCGAATCCCTTTAACCTTAATAATTAAATCTTCGAAGTTTACAATATGTTTCAGCACGATACTTCCCTCGATTACCTCGACTTCCCTATTTTTACTATTAAAAAACCACACAGTGCCTAAAATAAATGTCAATAAAATAAGTACCAGCCTTGTTTTTATCATCTATAAGCCTCATACAGATTATTCATTTGATTGTAATAAATAGAATTTTTTTCCATTGAAGAGTAGCTCATTAGACTAGTTGTTGAATTCCATTGATGCATTAATCCAATACTATGCCCTATCTCGTGTGCAAGTGTAAAAGAACAATGTACACTTATCACAAGATAAAATGGCTATATATCAGTGTTATGCCCGCTATCTTTGTGACGCGAACCCTATGCCCATTATTCTCGTCGATTGGTCTGATGTTCGCAAACAGCTTCGAATAATGACGCTACGCGCATCCATCAGCGTTCAAGGTCGCTCTGTGACTCTGTATGAACGGACTTTTCTATTCACTGACTACAATGCACCACGCAGTCACAATGCTTTTCTCGCTGAACTAGAAAAAATTTTACCTCGGGGCTGCTGCCCACTCATAGTGACCGATGCAGGTTACCGAAACACCTGGTTTAGGGAAGTTGAACGTTATGGCTGGTTTTGGCTCGGCAGAGTGCGCGGGGATGTAAGCTTTATGCTGCATGGGCAAACCACTTGGCATTCAAACAAATCGCTCTACCCAAAAGCAAACTCAACCGCTAAATACATAGGTAATGTCCAGCTTGCACGTAAATCACCGCTAAGCTGCCATTTACATCTATTTAAGGCTAAGCCCAAATTACGTAAAGATAAACTCTCCTCGAAAGCGGGCCGAAACCACACCGCACAAAAGAGTTATCGCTTAGGCAGTAAGGAGCCATGGCGGCTGGCGACCAATTTACCACCTGAATACTTCAATCCAGCAAAAGTGGTTGAGCTATATGCTAAACGCATGCAAATTGAAGAAACCTTTCGGGATTTAAAAAGCCCACAATATGGCATGGGACTAAGGCAAAGTCGCAGTCGGTGTCCAAAGCGATATGATGTGTTGTTGCTTATCGCTATCCTGGCAGAAATACTGTTGTGGTGTATAGGAATAGCCGCGAGGCATCTTGGCTGGCAGAAGGATTTCCAAGCTAACAGCATCAAATATCGCGCTGTATTATCCGTTGTAAGATTAGGAAAAGAAGTGCGGCGAAGGCCAAAATACACACTAAAAGCATCGATAATTTACTGGGCATTAAACGAATATATCAAACTGGTTCATACCGCTGGCAGACCAAATTTATGAGGGGTTCCCCAGCGCCACGTTAACTGGCGCGTAGGTTGGTATTGTTTTTGCGCCTTTGTCTTTTGCAAAAACAATGACAGCCGTTATGCGTCCAAGTTTAATGACTTATTAGCTGATATGCACTCAAGTTTAAGTTCAACTTTATTAATCTATCGTCATTTTCAGCCTGTTAAACCTTGCGCTTCGATTTCTCCATTCCGGAGAAAATATCGGAGTAAATAATGAATAACAAAAGTCATAATGACAAAACTATTAAAACTGCTATATCAATAGCTAGATTCGCTTATCGACTATACAGGTTTTACGAAACATACAGCCCGTTAATTGAACAATTATTCGGTATTTAAGTTATAAGAGGAGGATTATACCTCCTCGTTCAAGTAACCAGCTAACGTCTTAGTATTTATGCCTTGTGCTGTTTGCAAGGCATAAATCGCGTGTTGACTCATTCTCAAATATGGCCGATGCCGCATCGAGATTAATAGGTATGCTTTATGCTATAGGAATTTGCTTTTCCGGGGTAGTCATTTTTTATACTCGTTGGCAGGTAATTACTTGATATCGTGTTAACTTTATCACCTTATGTACCTCACTTTAGCCTGCTCCATCACTCACAAATTATCGATTTCACCTCGTAACTTAATTTAACGATGGCACCCATAGTTACATTTAGGGCCTAGTCTTTTAAGTCAACAAGTTACACAAATTCTAACAAGGTGAACCATGGTAATTTGCGAGACGGCCGTCCATCCCATGGACGGGATGTTCGAGCCCTCATGGACGAGTTGACGGCGTGTCGACGAGTGAATGCCATGGCAAGCCTGTACGGTGAAATTTAAGCCGAGGATATTTATGCTTTCAATAAATAACGATGCTAACCAGAATTTAATCCTGGCACCCATTGTTAAATTTTGATTTGTGAGACGACCGTCTACTTCTTGTTTTAGAGAATGGGATGTCGAAACACGCTTAATCCTGTTGCTTGAGCTGCGCTGGTTTCTGTAATGGTCTAATGAAACTGGAGTGATTTTCAGCTTAAAATACACAAAATCTTATCGGTATTAAACATGACCAGAAAAAGCGCAGTCCATATCAGCCCTCTTCAAAAATTAGAATATGCCAAGCTGATGGTCGAACAGGGTTACACCAACAAGCAAATTGAAGATATGTCAGGTGCCGGTAAATCTGCGGTGTCTAGATGGAAAGTGCAGTATCAAGCTGAATTAGCCGGTGAAACCCCAGAAAATGCCAAAGCATTAACTGAAGACCAACGAAGAATACAGCTTCTAGAAGCCCAACTAAAACAAGCCATGAGGGATAATGATATCTTAAAAAAGGCTGCAGCTTTCTTCATTCGAGACAATCAAAACTTAAAATGATGCGCGAAGTAAAGAAAGCAAACCCCGAGTTTAAAGTGAATGAGTTATGTCGCGCCTTCGAAATAAGTTGCAGTAGTTTCTATTACAAACCAATACCGTTAAGTATTAATAAACAGTCAGTTATGCAGTTGGTTGAGGAAGTTTTCACTGATTCTTACTCTACTTATGGCAAACGAAGAATACAGGCTGAACTACTTGATTTAGATTGTAGAGTAGGTGTTTACGCTATTTCTACGGTCATGAAAAACTTGGGGCTAAGGGCGATTAGGCCAAAGAAAAAGCATTACTATCCTAATCAAGGTGAGGAGCAAGTTTACGCCCCTAATTTACTTAGACGACAGTTTAATCCTACGACTTATAATACTCACTGGGTTGGTGATATTACCTATATAAAATTACATCAAGGCTGGAGTTATTTAGCCTGTGTGCTTGATTTAGGAACCAAAGAGATCGTTGGGTATGCCTTATCAAGTCAACCCAATGCAGCATTAGCGACAGCGGCCTTAAATAACGCGATACAACGTAAGAGGCCCAATACACAGGCATTGATGTTTCACTCCGACCAGGGCTGTCAGTACTCAGCCAAAGTGTTTAGAGAGCGGCTAAAACACTTAGGTATCGAGCAAAGCATGAGTCGTAGAGGCAATTGCTGGGATAATGCGGTGATGGAACGATTTTTTAGGAGTTTAAAGACTGAAAGATTAAACCATTTAGCATTTATAAATCACAGCGCAGTAGTGAGCGTGGTTGAGCAATATATTCAGTTCTACAATTACAAACGCAGACATTCGGCAATAGATTATAAGACGCCACATCAAAAATATAATGAGTTAAAAAAAGCGGCTTAAAATCTCTCCAGAAAAACTTGACCATTACATTCTCTTCAACTGCTTCTTGGGGGCTGTTATTTTCTTTTCTTGGAATTTAATCCTGGCACCCATTGTTAAATTTTGATTTGTGAGACGACCGTCTACTTCTTGTTTTAGAGAATGGGATGTCGAAACACGCTTAATCCTGTTGCTTGAGCTGCGCTGGTTTCTCTTCAACTGCTTCTTGGGGGGCTGTTATTTTCTTTTCTTGGGTTGCGGCTTGCTGCGCAGCTTCTAGATAGCCTTGTTCACGGCTTGTTCGGGCCCTAAATGCTTGCTCAGCTTTATGTTGCTGCTCGGCTTGCCAATCATTGCCTTGTTGTTGCTTAAGAATTTTGTGGGCTTTTAACTGTAGAGCTTGATCCCCTTGACGAGCTTTTTTCAGCTGCACCTGCTCAGTCTTATATGATATATCTCGAGCGGCATCTGCCTTAGCTTCCAAGGTTTGCTCACTGTTGAGCGGGGCTTTAAGCTTAATCACGGGTTTATCTTGCGCCAACAGGCCTGAGCAAAACATCAGTGGCGCTATGGCGCTCAATGCCCAACGCCTTTGCGCCAAGTGGGATCTTAAGTATTGCTGATAAATTCGCGGCATAACATTTCCCTATTTTTATCTACTTATCTACTTATCATCATGATAACGCGCCCTCACCTGGGTCGGCATGGCATCGAGTCTTGCCTGCACCATGGCATCGAACAACTTAAGTATTGGCTCAATATCTACATTTGGCTCTAAAGCTTGGATGGTATAGGCCGCTGCTTCTAAGGTGGATAAGCTGTCAGTGCGGGAGGATTTACGGATCCGATATTGCGACTGTCCCTCAAAATTTAAGTGTAATGAAGGTAGCTCCAGCAGCCAAGGATTTAATTGCAGCATACGGTAGGCTTTTCGCCACGTGCCATCGAGCAATATGATGCTGATCTTAGTTTGAGTTTGGGGCGCGGTACGGGGCGCACTGTTTGCCGGACTCCCCC
Source organism: Shewanella denitrificans OS217 (assembly GCF_000013765.1). Classification (NCBI taxonomy): domain Bacteria; kingdom Pseudomonadati; phylum Pseudomonadota; class Gammaproteobacteria; order Alteromonadales; family Shewanellaceae; genus Shewanella; species Shewanella denitrificans. The sequence goes on from NC_007954.1 coordinate 4,182,058, forward strand.
TGACACACTTGCTAGAAGCAGCGTCGTCATTAGCATTAGCAAGAGCAATGCTGATTTGCTCGGCACTCTGGCTCTTATCGCTGGGGTAGACTAAATAGCAATGTTGCAGATCCAGCCCTTGACGTAATTCCTCAAAATCGGCTGAAGATTCCCCCACATAGCGGCGCATGGCAGGCAATACCAAACTCAATAAATGCACAGTATTTTTACTTTGGCTCACCTCTGAAGGGTGCTGCATAACGATAACTTGGGTTAGGCAGCTCATGGGTTTTAGATGAGCACACAGGCAAGCGTTTTTAGGATACTGACAGCCTTGGCAATAAATGCGGGACACGGAGAACTCTCAAATCGACGGGATGGCATCATTGTAGCAAAAAAATACCCAGATCTTGTGGTTAGCAAAATCTGGGCGCAAAGGGTGTTGCAAAAATGATATCGTGACTTGATTAATGCTCCAGCTGTAAACGCTCTTGATGCCAATGTCCCAAGCCTTTAGTCGCCATCATCAGCAGCAGTATTGTGCTTAAGCCACCCATGATTAAGGCGACCGCATAAGGTGCTGGTATTGACGTTAATTGGATAAGACCGGTTAATAAGGCCGCGCCGCTCATCTGGATAAAACCTAACATGGCCGTGGCCGTTCCTGCTCGTTCACCAAAGCCTGCTAGCGCCATGGTGGTCGCGGGGCCAAGAAGAAGCGCAAAACCTATACATAACAGCATCATAGGAAGCATAAATGCTAACCCGCCCAGTAAACCGTCCAGAGTGAACATCAGCTGCAATCCCGCTTCAATCACAGCAGCACTGAGCATGAGCGACAGGGCGAGGATAACGCTATTACGGTTGCCTAACTTACTCACCAACAAGGGAGCGGCAAAACAGGCGGTGACGTTCACAAAAGCATTTAAACCAAATAAACCACTGAACATCAACTCTGACATACCTAAACCACCGATCAACCACACAGGTGAGTAAGACACATAGGCCAATATTGAAGCCATGGCGGCCATGCAGACTAAGGCATAAAACATAAAGTGCACATTGGCGACCACAGGCTTGTAGCGAGCCCAACGATAAATCGGGCCTTTGCTGTCGGTATTTAACGGCCGCGTCTCGGGGAAACGATAGCCGACAAACAAGAGTACAAACACCGCATACAGCGCCATAAACATAAAGGTTGAACGCCAGCCAAATTCCAGCGCCAATAGACCGCCAAAGGTGGGTGCTAAGGCCGGAATAACGCAAATGGCACCATTTAAATAGCTGTACATAGTCATGCTTTCTTTGGCGCTATAGCAGTCTCGCACTGCGCTGAAGACCACTATTGAGGTCGAACATGCCGCTAGACCTTGTAGCACTCTCGCGATTTGCAGCCAATAAAAATCCACCGACGCCGCGGCCAATAAGCTGCTGGCACCATAAAGCACTATGCCAAATAGCGCGATTGGACGACGGCCGAATCTGTCGGCTAAAGGGCCAATTAAAATCTGACCGACGCCCATAGCAAATAAGAATAGCACCAAGGTCGATTGGATCTCGCTGTTCGACACAGCGTAATCCACTGCCATGGTGGGCATTGCAGGTAAATAGATGTCGATAGCCAAGGGGCTTAACACCACCATAGACATCAATAGGGCTAACAGATTACGACGCATTATATTTCTCTTTTTTCACTACGACTAAAATTCACTGCCGCCATGATAAGCGATTCATGATATGAACAGAAATGGTATAATGTCCAAACTGAATTTCCCCTAAGGAATATCTATGAATCTAGATAACCTAGCCCGCATCGATCTCAATTTATTAGTCATACTGCAAGTCTTACTGGAGGAACAGAGCGTGACTCGCGCCGCCAACCGCTTGCACTTAAGTCAATCGGCCCTGAGTAAGAGTTTGAATCGACTGCGGGATACCTTAGATGATCCGTTATTTCAACGTACAGCCCACGGCTTGAAGCCCACGGCACACGCTGTGGCGCTAGCCCAAAAATTACCTGGGGTTCTGCAGCACTTGTATCAATTGACTCAGCCGCCCACGTTCAATCCTAACAGCAGTCACAGGCAATTCTCCTTTTCCATGGTGGAAAGTGCCTATGAAACCTTGATCCCCTATTTTATCGGGCCATTACTGAGTAACGCCCCCCATCTAAAGTTAGATTCTTATCTGTGGACAGAAAAGTCGATGCAAGACTTACTTCAAGGCCAAATTGATTTCGGCATTGCTGGCCGAGATATTCATCCTCAGTCTAACTTTAGGGTTGAGAAACTGCCTGAAGGTTTAGAGCATAAAACATTATTTAACGACTTCCAGGTGTGCTTAGTGCGCAAAGGGCACCCCATTTTAACCCAAGTGACCATGGGTCAATGGACTCAACAACAGTACCTAGATATGCCTCATGTGCAAGTGCGCTGTGAAGGCAACGACTGGTGGGCGCTGGACTATCACCTTGCCAGCATGAACCTACATCGCAACATTTGCACTACTGTGCCCGACTTTTACGGCGCTGCCAGCATTTGTGCTCACAGCGAATTGATTTTCACCTTGCCCTCAAGCTTTGCTCGCCACGCGCAGCAGCTGTACGCCCTCGAAGAAATCCCCCTGCCAATGGCGTTCACCCCCATGACCTATGTATTACTATGGCATGAGCGTAATAACCAAGAACCTGGCCATAAATGGATGCGTGAGATGATAGTGGACAGTGCCGCCAAGGCCACCACTAAACGGCAAAGCTAATAGCTCAACCTTAAGTTGTGGGTTCACTGCGGGCGTTTGTTTTATTAATGTAAAAAAATTGAACTTTTTGTCACATTGAATAGTCTTTTCTATGGCACACTGAACCTAGCAAGTTTACTGTTTCAGAGTATTGCGCCTTAGGTGACACTGAGTCCCCAGAATAAAACACAATAACAATAACTATTTTACTGAGGATATATGAGGTTTAACCTTAATGAGCTGACACTTAAGCTCAAGGCCCTGCCGCCTTTATTGGCTGTTAGTTATTGCTTACTCGGCCTTTTAGGATTCGCTTTATTGCCGCTAATTTTGCCACTAGTCGCCATTGCAGCCCTAATCGCCACTTTGGGTCTACGTCGCTTTAGTCGTCACTATCTACCCCCTAAAATGGGCCAGACATACCCTAAAGTGCGCCTATCTACCCTCTATAAATCTGATCCTCATATAGATAAAGTGAACGCCACTGAGTTTGACAATCAGCCAGCAAAATAAGACCCACATTAAAAAAACACCTCCATTGAGGTGTTTTTTATTAGGTTAATCCCAGCGTTTACTTTCTTGAGATTATTCAGTTTTATCCGTCGTACGGGCCACCATATATAAGCGATACAGGGCGACATTAACAAATAACCCCAAAAACGCCACACCGACTTCAATGATAAGCTGCACAGGTAAGCCACCCGCTTTTGCAAGTCCAGCTACCGCGCCACCTACTAAAGACAAGGGAATATAAAGCGAGATCACGGCTATGGTTTTCAGCACTAAAGGGCCGCTAAACACAAAACTTGTCTTTATGGCTTGCAGTGGTGTTAAGCGCTCAACCACCACCATAAAGTTCACATAGGCCAGACGTGAGAACAGATAAAAACTGACCACTAACCCTATTATCCAAAAGGGACCGAAGGCGGCAAACAACATTACAGGCGCCAGAATCGCCAACCCTGAAAATACCCCAGCCAACAGTAATGGCGGCACAAAAGGGAAACTCGCCTTGATAATAGCCAGCGGCTTAAGGTCATGGCCTTCTGAGCGCAACTGCAAATACAAGGTCAAGGCGGCGATCAAGATAGAGAAAGTCACCAGCAAGGCCATCATGGCCGCACCATGAATAGGACCAAACACTGGGTTTTCAAGATCTGCTTGAAGCATTTCTTGTCCTAGCCATAACTGGATAACCACTTGGATCAACAGCAAAGGCAAGGTTAAAGCTGCAAGCTGGCTCACATGGTTACGAAAAAAGTTATAGGCTTCAGTCAAAATGGCAGACAGCGACATGGGAAATTCCAATCATCTATAGGGCTAAAATTAAGTGGCTTAGGATACCGAAAAACATCTGACTTTGCACAAGACAAATCACATTAAGCATAAGTTCTGCTTATCTTCTGTCACAAAATCATCACTGGAGGTATGATTGCTCGAGCCTATACCGCTGATATTGGCCACCTTAAGCCTACGCTCTAGGTTTGCAACGGCATTAAGCCCAGCTAACTTTCATTTTTCGGCTTTTATTATTTTTCGGAGTTTTCATGAACATGCTTACCAACACACTTAGCCCTAACATTAAATTGGCCAGCCTTACCCTAGGCATATTGCTAAGCCTTAGCGCATCAATTCAGGCCGCCAGCCTTACGGATCTCATCCCCAAGGCTACTGTATCCCCAGCTCAGATTGAAACTGTAAATGCACTGGGCCAAATGGCTAGCACGCCAGAAGCTCAGGGGCTCCTTAGCAATGTGATGTCACAGCTTAATTTGAACCAGGCCCAAGCCCAGGGCGGTCTAGGCAGCTTACTCACCTTGGCTAAAAGCCAACTCGGTCAGCAAGATTTCGCCAGCATAAGCCAGCAAATTCCTAATATGGATACCTTATTAGCCGCAGCGCCAAACTTAAGCAAATCTTCCGGCATGTCAGGACTGTTGTCGAAAGTCGGTGGTAACTTAGGCAATTCTTTACAAGGGGGAGCCATGGTTTATGACAGTTTTGAAAAACTGGGCATCCCAAAAGACATGATTGTCCCCATGGTGGAAATTGCTAAAACTTATCTGCAATCTCAAGATGGTGGCGCTACAGCAGATTTATTAATGCAAGGCTTAAACGCTTTATAAATTAAGCATGTAAAATAGTTAACTTGCCTGTGGTGAAAGCCTCAGGCATATTTTTAGGCGCATTACTTATACACTGACCGCATCTAGACTGATAGTGTGAGACTAATAGTTTCGAACCTTACATCCTTAAGAGGTAGGCCCATGATCGCCAAATTGAAGCAGTTGTTGCAATTAGATTGCCACACATTAAGCCCAGCCGAACAAACCCACCAGCTTAATCTCGCCACTGCGAGCTTGTTGATTGAAGTGATTAATGCCGACCATGAGATAAGCCAAGATGAAGTGACTCATTTACTTAAGGTGTTGCAAACCCGCTTTAGCTTATCGGCAGAACTTGCCAAAACCCTGTTTGAACAAGGGCAGCAGGCCCATCAAGATTCCACCTCTTTATTTGAGTTTACCGCGCAGATTAATGAACATTTCAGCCTAGCGCAAAAACAGGCCTTAGTATTGAGCATGTGGGAGCTGTCATTCGTCGATGACAAGCTATGCCAGCATGAAGACCAAATCATTAGACGCGTCGCCGACTTATTACACCTTAAGCACAGCGAGCTTATCCAATTGCGAAATCAAGCTAGCCCCAACATGTAAGGCTAGCCTGTGACATCACTCAGCAGCCAATCAAGTGTGCGACTCAAGCTTAGTCAGCTGCTTACGGCTTAAATGCCCGTGTTGCCACCACAGAAATGGTGCTATCAAAGCGACCATGAGAATGGCATACCACATGTGTGAACCGAGTGCGAAGCCAAGGCCAATACAGAAAAAACAGCCAGTAATAATCAAAGGTAAGAAGCGCTTACTCAATAGCCGAATCGCCGAAAGCATGGCCAGCAAGTAAATAATCACAAAAATACCGTTGCTCCAAGCAATTAAATGCTCAAGCTCTTGGCCAGTGACAAAACTCAACACTATCACCACAGCCATGGCCAGCAACAAGAAGACTAACCCCCTTAATGGCACGCCAGCCGCATTAAGCTTATCAAAATACTTAGGTAATATGCCGTCACGGCTAAAGCTCCACAGCAGCCTAGCACCACTGGCGCAGTAGACATTCACAGTCGCAATGCCACTGGCTATACCCAAAATACCTATCACCTGGGCACCATAGCCACCGAGTAAAAGATCGAACGCCGTTATCATGGCCACCCCTGTCGTGCCCGTGGGCAACATCAGCAGCAACAAGGTACAGGCAAGGTAAATAATCCCCACCAATACTGTCCCTATCATCATAGCGGGCAACATGTCTTTATCTGGCCGGCGGAAATCATTGGCAAGATGAGTCATGGCCTCTATGCCAAGAAAACTCCAGAAACCTATTCCCATGGCCAACATCACCCCATCAAACTCTATATTGGTGAGGGTTAATGCTTCAAATTGAGCCACATCGGCGCCGCTGGCTCCAAACAAGAGCACCACCACAGCCACTATGGCTAAGGTTAAGGCAAATTGCAGTTTGGCACTCACCTGTATACCGCGCACATTAAGGAGAAATAATAAAGCCACTATGCCAAGCTCGGCGCCCACTTGACTCCAACCCGACATAGGCAGCAACGCATTGAAAAATTGAAAGGTCATCAAGATAGCCGCTGGTGCACCAATGGGGATAACTAATAAGAAAATAAGCCCCATGGTGCGGCCCAATGTCGGCCCAAATGCGCGCTCAATAAAGTAAGCCGGGCCGCCAGCATGAGGAAAGCGGCCCGAAAGTAAACCAAAGACTAAGGCCACGGGAATGATGGCTAAGGTTAAAATAAGCCAAGCAATCAAGGCGCCATCTCCTGCGACGGCAATCGTCATCTGGGGTAGTATAAACACCCCGGTGCCAAGCAAAGTGGTGGCCATCAAACCGGCGCCTTGCCAGCGACCAATTGTTGCGGTAATTTGATTCATGGTTACTGCCTAAAGAGATTAGTGGCGGCATTATAGAATGACTTGGCTCAACAAACTGCAGTTATTTTCAGCCAATGTTAGCGCTTTTAATGTCAAAATGACTGCATAATTGGCATATACCGCCATAATGACGGAGCTCGCGTGGACAAATTTGATCAACTCATCGAATGGATAAATAACCAAGCTTAAGCCAGTAATTGGCCCATTTCCAAACCACTGCCTTTCACTTTTAATAAGTCAGCCGCGAGATCGGACATATCCATTTCAAGTCCGGCATTCATGGCCTGCACAGAAAGCCAACCTGTGATGGCATCATCTTCAATTTCATCCCAACCGCTAAACAACGCCTTAGCCATGTACATAAGCCCAGCTAAATCTGAATACAGCTCGGCTTCTTTAGGTTGATACTGATTGGCAATACCTGCGGCTAGCTTATCAGTAAAGCGCCATGATTGAGCGAGCAGCGCACCTATGGTGGCAGCATCGAAATCCAGTATTTTTAGTTCGGTTTCTTGCTTATCGGCACCTGCCATAACCGCTTTATCTATGGCTTTAGCGGCATCCGGCGCAGCCGTTGCGATAAATAGGTCGCCGATATTGTGTAAAATCCCACAAGTAAAGGCCTCTTCTGGCGGGATATGGGTATGCTTGGCCAACTCTTGACTATAGAGCGCCACTTCAAAAGTGGCCCCCCAAAAACCGCCTAAGTCGACACCTTCTGCTTTAGGCACAGCCCCAACCACAGCTGAGGCTATGACTAAATTTCTCAAGGTTTGCATGCCTAAGCGAACCACTGCCGCATCTATGCTAGCCACCTTGCGATTAGCACCAAAATAGGAGGAGTTCGCCAGCCTCAACACTCTCGCGCTCATCAGAGGATCTTGCGACACCTTAGCGGCTATGTCTTTGATGCTAATTTGATCATTGTTCACCGCTTCTAATAGCTCACTCACGGCTTTGGGCAATCGTGGTAACTGATGAATTTTTTTCAGCAATTCTGCTGGCTCCATGCTTTTCTCCTAAAAGTTGTCATATACACAGACACGTTCCTCCCTCGCCTCATTGACTTTAGCACATGAAAAACAACCTCAGCTTGAATCTTGATTAGCGGATTACAGCAGAATAATTTTGGGGATGAATCGAAATGGAACGGCTGTTACCTTCTACCATAAGCACGACTTGTCTATTGTCCGTCGCAGGCTCGCTGGCCATTAAAAGCCAGCCATAAAAAAACCTGCCGAAGCAGGTTTTATTTCACTAGACAGCAGCGAGCTAGTTACTCCATGCAAGCCTTAAGCTTGTTCATGGCATTTTTTTCAAGCTGTCTTATGCGCTCGGCCGAAACTTGATAAGTTTCTGCTAATTCTTGCAGTGTGGTTTTATCATCATCTAACCAACGGGCTTGCAGAATATGCTGGCTGCGCTCATCTAAGGTTTTGATGGCTGAAAATAAACGTGACTGAGAATTGGATTCCCAATTGGCATTTTCCACTTGCTGCGCCACATCGGATGAATGATCTTCAAGGTAATGCACTGGAGAGAAATCGGTTTCATCATCGTTATCGCTGGCAATATCGAACGCAGGATCTTGCGCGGCCATCCGTGACTCCATTTCGGTCACATCGGCTTTGGATACCCCTAAATTTTCTGCCACCATAGTCACTTCGGCATCGCTGAACCAACCTAAGCGCTTTTTAGATTTACGGATATTAAAGAAAAGTTTACGTTGTGCTTTAGTGGTAGCGACCTTAACGATGCGCCAGTTCTTCAGCACGTATTCATGAATTTCGGCTTTGATCCAATGCACAGCAAAAGAGACCAAGCGCACACCCACATCGGGATCGAAACGCTTTACCGCTTTCATCAGGCCGATATTGCCTTCCTGAATAAGATCCGCCTGAGGCAAGCCATAACCGGCATACCCTTTAGCTACATGCACCACAAAACGAAGGTGAGACATAATCAACTGCTTCGCCGCCTGTAAGTCGCCAGTTTCCTGTAATCGCTTAGCCAGCGCCTGCTCATCCTCCGCCCCTAGCATATTAATGCTAGTCACAGATTGAATATAAGCCTCTAGACTACTGCTGCCCCTAGGGACCGTCAGTGACATCGATTGCGTTTGAAAAGTCATTCGCGCTCCTACAAACCTTGCGGTTTAAACAACTAAAAGTATAACTACAGACCCAAGCACTTATGGAAAACTTTCAAAAAAGCCCCAATTAAACAAGTTATTGCTCGTTAAATTGGCCTTGTAAGGCTTAGATCTATTTGATTTATTCATCACATTTCGCCGATGAACTATTCCTTATCTGACATCATATGTCAACTTTTGTGCCTTAAGTTATCAATTAACTTTTATTAACCTAAGTTATGCCGCGGCATAAGCTAGCTGCGGCTTTATTAAAACTTAACTAGGAAGGTTCTATGGCTCTTAGGTGCTTACGCACCGACAAATAAGAACCAAACCAACCTAAAAATGATGCCATAAAAATCAGGTAGATTAACTCGCTAAAGCTCAGGCCTTGGATCTCAAGCTCGCTGCCATATAAGCCTAGCAACTGCGCTAATGCGCCATCGAGATACCAGACCAAAATATTGATAATAAACCAAGCCAATATGCCGCCAATCACCCCATACCAGACCCCAGTATACAGAAATGGTCGTTGAATAAAGGCCTCAGTGGCACCGACGAGTTTCATGATTTCAATTTCGGTGCGCCGATTCATGATGGCTAAGCGTATGGTATTACCTATAACCAAGATCACCGCCAATACCAACAATAAAGCGATGGCCAATACGGTACGCTCCAGCAATGCCAGTATGGCTTGTAGTTTCTCAAGCCACTCGATATCTAAGCGGCCGAAACTCACCTCTGGTTCACGTTCAAGCTTTCTCAGTAGCTCCCTTGCTGCCACGGGTTTTGAATACTTAGCCGAAGGCGTCACTGTGACGACCGCTGGCAAGGGATTTTCATCCAAATACGCTAATGCCTCACCAAAGCCGGATAGGCGTTGAAACTCTTCTAAGGCTTGGTCGCGATTAATGTAACTAATGCTTTCGACTTCAGGAAATGACCTTACCCGTGCGATGAGGCTTTGGATGGACTGCTCACTGCGTTTTTCTTTAATAAACAGTGAAATTTCAGCCGCATCGTTCCAAGACTGTGTCACTGTCTCGGCATTTTTAACTAATACTTGCAGTGCTGCGGGCAAACTTAAACTCACCCCTAATACCGCCATGGTCATCACAGAAGCCACGGGATCACGCCATAACTCCCCCATGCTTGCCATGCCTTGCTGCACGTGGCGCACGAAAAACATCACGATACGGCCGCTTAATGGCAGCTTGCTCTGGGTCAACTTAATTTTCTTACTCATAAGCTGCCCCCTTGCTGGCCAATCTCTTCATTATCTAACATACGCCCCTGGCGCAGGGTAAAAGTGCGGTATTTCATTCGCGCAATCAAGCCCAAATCATGGGTGGCGATGAGCACGCTAGTACCTGCATCGTTGAAGGTTTCAAATAAGCGTAAAATATCCATAGAGAGTTTAGGGTCTAAGTTACCCGTCGGCTCATCGGCTAAAAGCAGCGGTGGCTTGTTCACTATGGCGCGGGCTATACCTACCCTTTGCTGCTCACCACCAGAAAGCATAATGGGCAGATGACGCTCTTTGCCATAAAGCCCCACCATATCCAGAGCACCGGCAACACGTTTGCGAATTTCGCCGTGACTAAAACCTTCGATGATAAGGGGTAAGGCCACGTTATCGAACACGCTCTTATCCATCAATAAGTGGTGATTCTGAAAAATCATCCCAATATGGCGGCGCAAAAAGGGCACATGCTTAGGGCCGACCTTGGCAATGTCATAACCATTGATCGCAACTCGACCTGCACTCGCACGCTCAATCACAGTGATAAGTTTAAGCAAGGTGCTCTTACCTGCGCCCGAGTGGCCAGTTAAAAAAGCCATTTCACCCTGTCGAAGATGAAAGTTCACCTCTTTAAGGGCAGTCTGGCCTCCAGAATAAACTTTACTGACCTGCTCGAATTGGATCATGTTTTATTGTCCTGCCTTGGCTTGACTCGCACTTTCTTGAGTAACCTTTTCTTGAGGAACCCTTTCTTGCGTAAAGAGCGCATCGATAAAATCGGCGGCATTAAAAGTACGTAAGTCATCGATTTGCTCGCCGACACCAATGTGGCGAATAGGAATAGAGAACTTATCGGCGATAGCGAAAATCACCCCGCCTTTAGCTGTGCCATCGAGCTTAGTTAAGGTAATGCCAGTCACACCCACAGCTTCTTGGAACAGCTGAGCTTGGCTAATGGCATTTTGCCCTGTGCTCGCATCTAAGGTTAGCATCACCTCATGGGGGGCATTAGCGTCGAGCTTTTTCATGACGCGAACCACTTTCTTAAGTTCTTCCATCAGGTGGCTCTTGTTTTGCAGGCGCCCTGCGGTATCGGCAATCAAGACATCCACTTTACGGGATTTTGCCGCTTGGAAGGCATCAAACAAGACAGAAGCGCTATCGGCACCAGTATGCTGAGCCACCACGGGAATATTGTTACGTTGTCCCCAAACTTGTAATTGCTCAACGGCAGCGGCGCGGAACGTGTCACCTGCGGCTAACATCACAGATTTGCCTTGGCTCTGATACTGCTTGGCGAGCTTACCTATGGTGGTTGTTTTACCCACGCCGTTAACGCCCACCATTAAAATAACAAAAGGCCCCTCGCTATTATCTGGCACTAAAGGGATGGCCACTGGCTCTAGCATCTTTTGCATTTCATCACGCATCAGATCATACAGCGCCTCGGCATCTTTAAGCTGCCTGCGTGAAGCATGCTCGGTTAATTTAGCAATCAGCTTAGTGGTGGTTTCAACCCCCACATCGGCAATCAATAATTGCTCTTCTAATTCTTCGAATAAATCATCATCGATTTTTTTGCCTTTGAATAAGCCAATAAAACCACTGCCGATATTTTCACTGGTGCGCATCAAGCCACGTTTTAAACGGGCAAATAAGCCTTCTTTGACTGGCTTTTGCTGTGGTTCGTCTTGAATGTTCTCTGGCACTTCGGCGACAGTTTGCGCTTGCTCTTTGGCGGCTAGCTCGGCTGCGGCTAACGCTTGTGCTTGCTCTTTGGCAATTTGGTCTAGGGCGGCTTTTTCTTGAATAGCTTGTTCAGCCTGTTCTGACTCTAGACGAGCCGCTTCGGCTTGTGCCGCCTGTTCAGCCTGTTCTAACTTTAGCCGAGCCGCTTCTGCTTGCGCCGCCTGTTCTGCCTGCTCTAACTTTAGTCGAGCCGCTTCTGCTTGGGCCGCCTGCTCTGTCTGCTCTAACTTTAGTCGAGCCGCTTCCGCTTGCGCCGCCTGCTCTGCCTCAAGGTGGGCATTTTCGGCTTGCGCCGCTTGTTGTTCTGCTAACGACTTTTCATTCGCTGAGTCATTTTGTGTTGCATCGATTTCATCTGCGGTTTTGTCTTTACGAAACCAGGAAAAAAAGCCTTTCTTTGCCATGTCTGCTACCAATGCTCTGTATGTAAAATAAATGTATTAATAAATGCTCAATATCGAGGCTATTTTTATCTAAATTCGTTTTAGGTCATTCGCTTAAGTCGAATTTACACTATATCCCATCAGGGTGCAGTAAACTTACGCCCTAATGGCTATTTTGAGGTAGAATACCGCCCCCATTGACAGGGTGGCCTAGTCTACCACTTTCTGAGTTCAGGCAAAATCACGAGGCAAAAATGACCAAAAATAAACAAGCCAGCGGTCAGGTGAGAATTATTTCCGGCCAGTGGCGCTCTCGCCGCCTTCCTATTCATGATCTTGAAGGCCTTAGGCCGACCACTGACAGGGTGCGCGAAACCTTATTTAATTGGCTAGCACCAGAGATTAAAGGTGCCCGAGTACTGGACTGTTTCGCCGGCAGCGGCGCATTGTGCCTAGAGGCTTTGTCGCGTTATGCAAGTTTTGCCAAAGTGTTTGAGCTGCAAAAAAGTGCGGCCCAGCAATTAAAACAAAACTTAGCCAGCTTAAGCTGCCCCCATGCCGAAGTGGTCAATGGCGATACCTTAAATTTGTTGAAGCAAGGCACAGACCTAGGCTTTGACATCGTCTTTATCGACCCTCCCTTTCGTAAAGACTTAGCCAACCCGACAATGGCGCTGCTCACAGAACATGGCTGGTTAAACCCTGAGGCGCTTATCTACCTTGAAACGGAATCAGAACTCAGCCAGTTAGAGATCCCTAGTACTTGGCAGGAGCTTAAACACAAAACAGCGGGTCAAGTGAGTTACCGTTTACTGCAATATTGCCCTTAGATTAGCGCAGCTTGAAAGTGCCGAGTTAGCGTCGGCGTATAAGCCATGGTTAGCGTCGGCGTATAAGCCATGGTTATAGGTAATAGTGCAATATAATCAACCTAATCTAGGTCTCATTAATGAGCTATTGCGCAAGCCTTTTAGGGTCCAAGTTCTAATATTTAGCTTCAATAACAGAAAATAATGCCTGCATCTGTTACTTTTTATTGAACATGATACTCTTAGGCTGTTTTATGTTAATGAGTCAATGCCTGCTTGACGCAGAAGATCTTTCCCTAGAAAGCGCTGCTTGTTAGCATGCTATTTTTAATGGCTCTTGTTTTAAGAGCTTGTTTTAGGCTCCGATACTGGAAAACCATGACGCACCTATTGTTACGCCATTGCTTGCTTGTGTTCACCATTTTGTCCCTTCTCGGACAAGGTGTGTTGGCTAATGGCGCTTCCATGGTGACCAACGAGATGATGCTAAGCCCCGCTTCCCACAACATGACTCATAATGTCTCTCAGCTGGACGGCAAGGATAGCCAGGAGTCAGATTGTCATAACCTAGTGCCAACAAGCCTTGCCAATGAGATGCAACCGGCTCAAGCGCCTGACTGTTGTGATGGTCCCCATGAATGTGACAGCGATTGCACCCATTGCCTTTCTATTGTGTTAACAGCCAACCTGTTTAGTGCTTTTTTCAATGTGCCTCAGCAAGTGCCCAGCACTCGGGTGCGTTTTGCATCAATCCAGTTCCGCTCTCAAGATGGTGCCACCGCTTTTAGACCTCCCATCGCCTAGTCACAACACATCAGCCAAATTTTCGTTATTAATAATCACACTTAGGTAGTTTGCCCTAATAAGCAAGATTACCTTTCTCGGCCCTAATGAAGGTCGAAAGTTGAGGTCAATATGAAACACATCATCTCTTTAGTCATAGGCTGTGCCTTGCTTTTACCAGCCAGTCACAGCGCTCAAGCCGTCATATCGAACGCCGCTGAGCCCGATGCCGTTAACACCCAGCCCACTGAAGCTCAGGTTGATCACAGTCAGCACGATCATAGCCTCATGGACGATAGCCAGCCTGCCACTAACAAGGCTACAACCACAGCAGATGCAATTTTTAATGCCAAAGCTGAAGAGTTATCCACTAAGCCTGCACAAATCAAATATGTCTGCCCCATGCACCCACATGTGATTTCAGATACCCCCGGAACTTGCCCTATCTGCGGCATGAACCTGGAAAAAGTCACAGTTGGCGCTGCCGCTCAGGAAATCCTGGTGGGCGTTTCAGGGGGAATGCAGCAAGCCCTGGGAATGCGCTCGCAAATGGTGAAAAAAGGCAGCTTATACCGCTTTGTTAAAACCATAGGCACTGTGGAATACAACCAGGACGCCATCAGCCATATGCACACACGTATCACGGGCTGGGTAGAGACAGTAAAAGTGCATAACGTGGGCCAGAAAGTGAAAAAGGGCCAACTCATGTATGAGTTGTATTCCCCAGAGCTTATCAATGCTCAAGACGACTATATGCAGGCGCTGGATTATTTTAAGCAAGACAAAAAGCGCGGCAGCATCTTAAAAGAAAAGGCGCGTCAACGCTTGACCTTATTAGGGGTCGCCGAACACTTGATTTCCAAGCTAGAAACCAGCGGCAACACCATTTATAAGATGCCCTTTTATGCACCTCAGGATGGTATTGTCAGCCAACTCGACTTACGTGAAGGCATGTATATACAACCGGGTAATACCTTGGTTGAATTAGTCGATATCTCCAGCGTGTGGGTCATTGCCGACGTATTCGAGAACGAACAAAGCTGGCTCGGTGTGGGTCGAAGCGCCGAGGTCACAGCGGCGGCCCAAGGCCTGTTTGATTTGCCCACTAGCATAGATTACATCTACCCCGAGCTTGATACCGTGACTCGTGCGATGCGCGTCAGATTGAAACTGAACAACCCAAAACAATTGCTTCGCCCTGGCACCTTAGTGGATGTGTCTCTGTTTGGCGGTCCTAAGCATGACATCATCACCATCCCAGCCGAAGCCTTGATCTTAACCGGCCGTGAAAATCGCGTCGTCGTGCAGCGCGAGTCTACAGGTTTTGCTTCAATTTCAGTGAAAGTTGGCATGATGGCACAGGGGCAAGCAGAAATTATCGAAGGCCTGAAGGAAGGAGACCACGTAGTGGTTTCTGGGCAATTCTTGCTGGATTCAGAAGCCAGTATTCAGGGCAGTTTGCAGCGCTTAAGCGGCAATGCACAGCCTGATCCCCATGCCGGTCACGGCCGCTAAGGAGCCCTGTTATGTTAGCTAAAATTATCAGTGCTGCCATTAATCAGCGCGCCATGGTGTTATTACTGACCTTAGTTGTCGCCTTGTTAGGCTATCAATCCATGCGCACTCTGCCCTTGGATGCATTGCCAGACTTGTCTGATGTGCAAGTGATCATCAAGACCTCCTACCCAGGACAAGCGCCGCAACTGGTTGAAGATCAAATCACTTACCCCTTATCCACTGCCATGTTGGCTGTGCCGGGTGCCAAAACAGTGCGCGGCTTCTCCATGTTTGGCGACTCCTTCGTCTACATCATCTTTGAAGATGGCACTGACATTTACTGGGCGCGCTCACGGGTATTAGAATACCTGTCGCAGACTCAAGGTCAGCTGCCACCTGGCGTCACCCCTTCCCTTGGGCCGGACGCTTCTGGGGTCGGCTGGGTATTTCAATATGCCTTGGTCGACCGCAATGGCACCCATGATCTGGCTCAGCTGAGATCCCTGCAAGACTGGTTCTTAAAACTTGAGCTGCAAAGCGTCGAAGGCGTGTCGGAAGTGGCGACCATAGGCGGGATGGAACAAGCCTATCAAGTGGTGGTCGACCCCCATAAACTGGCGCTGTACCAAATTGACTTGTCCACCATACAAAATGCCTTACGGGATTCGAATAGTTCGGTGGGCGGCTCTGTCATCGAGATGGCCGAAGCGGAATACATGATTACCTCTTCGGGTTATCGTCAAACTATTGAAGACTTTGCCGAAATTCCCTTAGGGATTTTATCTGCGGCAGGCACCCCTGTACTGATGAAAGATGTGGCCCAGCTGCGCACAGGTCCAGCGGCAAGACGCGGTATCGCAGAACTCGATGGTCAGGGCGAAGTGGTCGGCGGCATAGTGGTGATGCGCTACGGCGGCAATGCTTTAACCACAATAGACAATGTAAAAGCCAAGCTTGCCCAAGTCGCAAACGGCTTGCCTGAAGGCATAGAGTTAGTGGTCACTTACGATCGCTCCCAGCTCATCCTCAACTCAGTGGATAACCTTAAAAATAAGGTGATTGAAGAGATGCTAGTGGTGGGCTTTGTCTGCCTTATCTTCTTACTTCACGCCCGCTCTACCTTAGTGGCATTTATCTCCTTGCCGTTATCAATTTTAATCAGCTTTATTGGCATGAAGTTGATGGGGGTGAACGCCAACATTATGAGTCTTGGCGGCATAGCCATCGCCATAGGTGCAGTAGTGGATGCGGCCATAGTCATGGTGGAAAATGCCCATAAGCACTTGGAACATTACCGCGAGCAACACGGCAAACCTCCCGAAGGTGAGGCCCACTGGGAGCTAATTAAAGAGTCGGCAGTTGAAGTGGGGCCAGCACTCTTTTTCAGCTTACTTATCATTACTTTAAGCTTTATCCCTGTGTTTGCACTAGAAGCACAGGAAGGCCGCTTGTTCCACCCTTTAGCCTATGCAAAATCATTTGCCATGGCGGCGTCGGCGCTCCTTGCCATCACGCTTATTCCTGTGCTAATGGGGTATTTCGTTCGCGGCAAGATCCCAGATGAACGTAAAAACCCCTTGAGTCGTATGCTAATTGCCCTCTATCAACCTAGCCTCAACTTAGTGCTGCGCTTCCCTAAGAGTACCTTAGTGGCCGCCCTATTGGCGTTAGGCAGTGCGTATTTCCCCATGAGTCAGCTAGGTTCTGAGTTTATGCCATCACTGGAGGAAGGTGACTTACTCTATATGCCCACCACTCTGCCAAGCGTGAGCCCGGGCAAGGCCGCCGAAATCTTGCAGCAAACTGACCGTTTGATAAAGACAGTCCCAGAGGTGAAGCGAGTCTTTGGTAAGGTGGGCCGCGCGGTCACAGCCACAGATCCCGCACCGCTAACCATGCTTGAGACCACCATAATGCTGCACCCAAAGGAAGAGTGGCGTGACGGCATGACCCTAGAGGGCATCATCAATGAGCTGCAGCAGACGGTTAAAATTCCAGGAATGACCAATGCCTGGGTGCAACCCATCAAGACGCGCATCGACATGTTATCCACCGGGGTTCGTACTCCCGTGGGCATTAAGATCTCCGGCGCTAATGTGGCCGAGCTTGAAGCCATAGGCACACAAATCGAAGCCATAGTCAGCACACTACCTGGAACCTTGTCGGCATTTGCCCAGCGTACCAGTGGCGGGCGTTATATTGATATCACGCCCGATCTCAAGATGGCAGCCCGTTACGGCATGACCTTGGCCGATATCCAAGATGTCATTCAGATTGCCATTGGCGGCATGAAGGTCGGTGAATCCATTCAAGGGCAAGAACGCTACCCGATAAACATCCGCTACCCAAGAGAGCTTAGGGACAATATAGAGAAGCTTAAAGACTTGCCGGTACTGACTAAAACTGGCAAGTACATACCTTTAAGTAATCTTGCCAGCCTTGTCATCAGCAATGGTCCACCCATGCTTGCCAGTGAAAATGGCCGCCTCATTTCTTGGGTATTCGTCGATTTGAAAGACATTTCTGTCGGCGATTACATCAAGCAGGCGCGCAGCGCACTGGATGCTCAAGTGAAGTTACCGCCTCGTTATAGCTACAGCTTTGCCGGTCAATACGAGTATATGCAGCGAGTAGAAGCTAAGATGCAGCTGGTGATCCCTGTGATGCTGGCAGTGATCTTCATCTTGCTCATGCTCACCTTTAACTCCTTAGTGCAGGCGTCAGTCATCATGCTCAGCCTACCCTTTGCCTTAGTGGGCAGCGCCTGGTTATTGTTTATGCTGGACTTTAATCTTTCGGTCGCGGTTTCTGTGGGCATGATAGCCCTAGCCGGGGTTGCCGCCGAGTTTGGGGTGGTGATGCAGGTCTACTTAAACAACAGCATCAAGGCCCATACGGACAGGGGTGAGATGCGCAATCGAGAGGATTTACGCCAAGCCTTAATGGAAGGTGCCGTGATGCGCATTCGCCCTAAAGCCATGACGGTCGCCACCATCTTCTTTGGCTTATTACCTATCATGTGGGGCAGCGGTACGGGCAACGAGGTAATGCAAAAAATCGCCGCCCCTATGGTGGGCGGTATGGTCACAGCGCCGTTATTATCGTTATTTGTTATCCCCGCTATTTACCTGCTGATTTATGGTAGAAAATTGCGGTAAGAAGTTACAGTAGAAAGCTGGATAAATAGCTCAACGCTATTGAATAAGACGGGTTAAAAAAAGCACTGAACATTCAGTGCTTTTTATTTCCTTGCCACTATCGCGAGCGCTCGGCCTGGGCTTTTCGGATTGATTCTTTAATATCAGAAACTTGCTGATCACAGGCTTGTTTATTTTCGCCCCTTAAATCGGCGCATTTTCTTGAGGCATCATCCGTTTTTATCACCCCCTCGATAATGGCGGAAACTGCGCAACCCGGTGCACCATCACAGGTATCGGGTGGGCTATAATAATTTGAGTTGGCATTTTGCTTAGTCCCACACCCCAAAAGCAGTAAGGCGGCACTCGCCGCTAGCATCCATTTCTTCATTTGTCCTTCATCTCTCCCTCAACAATGACTAACAGCAATATTTAACATCCACAATTAACCCATTTTACGGTAACCGCTTTGACCTTCGATACGTTTGCACCAAGCTTGGATATTGGGGTATTGCGCTAAGTCGAAGCCCCCCTCATCAGCCACATGGGTATAAGCGTAGAGGGCAATATCGGCTAAGGAAAAGACATTTCCCACTAAGTACTCAGATTGGCTTAATTGTCGTTCCATAATGGCCAGCGCCTTATGCCCCTTAGCTTGCAAAGCCTGATACTCTTGCTCACGCGCTTTTGGCAGTGCTAAGTATTTCTGAATAAATCTTGCCACGGCGATACAAGGCTCATGGCTATATTGCTCGAAGAACATCCACTCATAGACTTTGGCCTTAAGATACGGATCTTGTGGCACGAATACCGAACCTTCGGCGAGGTAGCCTAAAATGGCATTGGACTCAGATAAAAACCGTCCGTCGTCTAATTCCAGCAGAGGGATTTTGCCATTAGGATTCATGTTAAGAAACTCAAGCGTTTGAGTATCCCCTTTGAGTATATCTATTTCACACCAAGTGTAATCCCGCTGCAGCAATGACAAAAGCAATTGTATTTTATAGCAATTCCCTGATAACGCGTCGCCATAGAGTTTCATTTCATCTCCCTTTTATGGAATTAACACAGGCATAACACTGTTAACTTACGTAGTTTTTGGATTAATCAAAGCGGTTAAAATATGATCTTCGAAACGGCCATTGTCTTCTATCATAATTTGCCCATGTTTGTATCATAAATGAGCGAGACAGAAAACAAAAAAGCACTGAAGAAACAGTGCTTTTTGAGGATAACTGGCTGGAGTTGAAATATAAGTGCGGCCTAATAAGTGCCGGCTTTAAGACTTATCACAGAGAAGACCCCACCTTGAGGATCTGCCAGTACCGAAAAACGGCCGACATTGTCGATTTCCGTCGGCGGTACGCAGACTTTACCCCCGCTGGCGACAGCTTTTTCGACCATGGCATCGCAATTCTCGACGGCAAAATAGAGCATCCAATGGGCAGGCATATCCCCCCACTCTTCTGTCATTGCCATCATGCCGCCAATGGCCCGCTCACCCACATACCATTCGTTATATTCAAATGCTGGCATGTCCGCTAATTTGCATTGCCAGCCTAAGGCGCTGGTGTAAAACGCTTTGGCTTGCTCAGTCTCACGGCAGGCAAGCTCGACCCAGCACAGGGCATTGCTCTCCTGACTGCGTTTAATGCCAATATGATTAATGGCCTGCCACACGGCAAAACGGCTGCCTTCAGGATCGGCAAAAACGGCCATCTTGCCGGCCTCGCCAACATTATGAGGCCCTAAGAGCAGTTGACCACCGGCGGCTTTTACTCGTTCAATGGTGGCATCCACATCATCGACGGCAATATACATGCTCCAGTGTGTAGGGGAAGTTTCGGCTATTTCTGCCGGCATTTGATATAAAGCTGCGACATCATCATTGTCGATTTGCAGCATAGTATAGTTACCCTCTGGCATGGGCATGTCGAAGGCATTCCAATCAAATAAGTCTTGGTAAAAACGTTTAGCCCCTTGCCAATCATGACAGGCAAGTTCAGCCCAGCAAGGCTCACCTTGGTTATAGTGTGTGACTTTCATAATCTGGCCTTAATTTATGCAACTTCAAACAGTTAAGACAAAAAAGTTCAGAAAAGCAAAAAAGTCTTCAAAAGAAGACTTTTTGATAAGAAAAACTAACTTAAGTTAGCCATAAACCGGCAAAATATCGGCCATGGCAAGTAAATGACAGCTCGCGGTGATGAAACCAAATAACACCACTAGGATAATAAGTGGTGTGCCACCTGGCACTTTAAAACCGTCATAGTCTGGGGATAACTTCCTCACCTTGTAGGCGAGTAATGCTGGCACTATTACCGCCCAAATGGTCGCTGCCAAGGCGGCAAAACCTATGGCCATCAAGAAGCCATTGGGGAATAGCAAGCCTAAAACCGTAGGAGGAATAAAGGTCACGGCAGCAGTCTTTAACCGTCCCTTACGGCTATCGTCAAAATCGAACAAGTCGGCGAGATAATCGAATAAGCCTAAGGTCACCCCAAGAAAGGATGAGGCCACCGCAAGGTTGGCAAACAAGGTCAGCATATTGTTGAGCCAAGCACTAGAAATCACCTCAGATAAGGCGGCCACTAGCACCCCCATATTACCGCCTTTAGCAATAATATCGGCGAAGATACTGCGGGGAATATTGCCCATGGTCGCCACTAACCAGCAGCTATAAATAACCAAGGCGATGCAAGTACCCAGGCAGATGGCCTTAACGATTGTGCCTGGGTCTTTGCCGTAATATTTGACTAAGCTTGGCACATTACCGTGGTAGCCAAAACTGGCGAGCCCAAAGGGAATTGCCGCAAATAAATACGGCAGATAGCTAGCCTCACCGTCTGGCTCAATAAGCTTTTGCATATCAATTTCAAGCAGTAAATTACCTATGGCGAGGAAGAAACTTAACACCATTCCCCCCAGCATTATGCTGGTAATTCTATCCACGGCCTGAGTACTTATCAGCACCACCAAGGCCAGTACTAAGGCGAACACTAACCCCGCCACACTTTGCGGCAAACTTAAGCCCAAGGTCCCTAAGCTGTGGTTAACGATAGAGCCACCACCGCTGATATAGGCATAAGTTAAGATATACAACACGAAAGCGATAGACAGGCCATTCACTATGCGCCAGAAACGCCCTAAGGTATGGCGAGTCAGGGTATCGAAGCTGGCCCCAGGCTCAAAGTGCAGGTTGGCCTCTAACAGCAACAAGCCTGACATCAGCATGCAGAACCATACCGCCACTAGCATAAGCATTGAATAACCAAACCACATGCCTGCGCCCACCACGGGCAAAGAAAACATTCCCGCCCCCACTGTGGTGCCTGCGATAATCATGGCCCCGCCAAATAGAGACTTGCCCTGACCATGCTTGGCCGCATTCATGTGATTTGCCATTAGTGTCCATGCTCCGCAGCTACGCTGTCGATAATTGTTTGTCTTACCGATGACCACAGTAGGCCATTGGCATGATCTCTGATGCGCGCCACGTCCACCTGTTTTTCTACCGCAGACAGATAACCTAGCTCTTTAAGCTTAACGCTCAAGGTGTTATAGAGTTTTTTATCATAAAATTCTGGCGCCGTAATGCCGTGTAATGCACCTAAACGCTGGGCCAACAGGTGGCTGTCATTTTCGAGATCGGCACGTTCGACATTGGGCTTATGGGCCAATAGATTGAAGATGATGGCATAACGCTGCAAGGTTTCACTCACGGTTTGCGCCATCAGCCATAGCTGAGAAATGTGCGACTCCACTATGCTCAAACCTGCTGATTCTTCAACCAGTTGCTCTTCGATAAGTAAATCTATGATGTCATCGATATAGCTATCCAGATCGGCAATCCCCATAAATAGCTCTGCCTTAAGCAGGGGGTAGAAATCATTAACGATTGCCTTGATTTCGCTTCTACTGCGCACTTCATACTGCACTAAACAACTGGCGATAAGCGAAGGCACCACCATAAGGTGAATAATGTTGTTGCGATAGTAACTCATGGTCACAGCAATTTTAGGATCGATAGAAATGATTTCCCCTAAGGCATCCCGAGTCGAAATAAACTTATTTAACCCTAAGCAATGATCGACAACTTGTTGGCTATCCCCCTGTGCGACCGAGGTAAAAGGGGTATAAGGCACTTTTTTAAGTAGGTTTAAATAGAGATCCAGCTGACGCTCCAGCTGAGTGCGCTCTAGGGCATTTTGCTCCGATGCCAGCAATATCAAACTGGTTAAGGTCACGGAACTGGCCGCCGCCGCACCATTGATATTGGTCATCACTCGATTGGCGAGCACATTCACCGCTGGAGTAAACCAGCTCGGCTTTTGCTCTGGATCTTTGGCTAACTCAGCGCGCCATTCGGGGGCTTGCTCTGTTAAGAAGTTTTGCATATTAATCGGCTCGCCAAAGTTCACATAACCTTGACCGAAGTTGCCCAATTTACGTATGGCGCCAAACACTTGCCAGAGCGATTCTTTCTGCTTCTTTTTGCCACTTAATTCTTTATGGTAAGTGGCCACTTCCATCACATGATCGTAGCCTAAGTAAACGGGAACTAAGGTCACAGGGCGCTCGATACCCCGCAGCACGCTGTTCATTGTCATGGCAATCATGCCAGTCTTAGGCGCTAATAAACGGCCAGTACGTGAACGTCCGCCTTCAGTGAAGTATTCAACCGAGTAGCCTTTAGCAAATAATTGGTCTAAATATTCGCGGAACACCGCAGTGTAAAGCTTATTACCGTTAAAGCTGCGACGAATGAAGAAAGCGCCACCACGACGGAACATAGGGCCTGCGGGCCAGAAATTAAGGTTAATTCCTGCGGCAATGTGCGGCGGTACCATGCCTTGATAATAGAGAATATAAGAAATCAGCAAGTAATCCATGTGGCTGCGATGACAAGGCACATAGACTATCTCATGGCCATCATGGTGCAACTGCCTCACTTGTTCGGCGCGCTCAATATTGATGCCACTGTAGAGCTTGTTCCATAACCAAGTCAGGAAACGTTCGGTTATCCTCACTAGGCTGTCTGAGTAATCGGCGGCGATTTCATCGAGATAGACGATGGCGGTTTCGCGGGCTTTCTCAATGGAGATTTTCTTATTGGTCGCTTCTTCTTCTATGGCTTTCTTAATGGATTCAGACTTCAATAGTGCATTAAATAATGCCTGACGATTGGGCAGCAGCGGCCCTGTCATCACTTTACGTTGACGGCGGAAATGCACCCTCGCCACTCGCACTAGCTTATGAGCAATGCTTTTATCCGTACCATGCTCATCGGCCATATGCCGTAATGAAACCGCATTAGAAAACTGCACAAAGTTGTGTCGGCCCAAGAACAAAATCATGAAAAATTTACGCAGCCAAGTGGGGTTCTCACGCTCAAACACCGCCGCTTTCATGGTGTCATCTTCCTTGCCTGGGGTGCGGCCCCAGTAGAGACTCACTGGCACCAATTGAATATCTAATTGCTTATCTTGTTTATGCAGGGCAAGTAATTGAGTGAAACTGTCTAAGAATTTTTCGCCACCTTCACGTTGGCCTATCATGGGCTTACGCCCTTCTAAACACACAACCCGAGCAATGGACACCTTATCTAACGTCAGCGGATCATAAGGGCTAGGTAAACCAAAATTTGCGGTTATTCCGCTTAAGGCTGCAAGATCACTGATGGACTCAGTTTTCATCACATAGACGACTGGTTTACTGGGATCGAGATTCAAATCCGTCAAAGGATCATGGGGAACCACTATGGTCTGCACCAGCCATTTTTGGATCCAACGTAATGATTTTATAAATATTGAGTCGTAATTAGACATGTTTTTAGCAACACATACTCGCTGATTGTGGTCGCATAGAATAACAGAATCTATTGAGCTTTCACTAGCCTCAGTATTCCAGCGGGCATAAATAGCGAAAAAAACACGGTATAAATCTGAATAAAGGCTGCAAATAGCCGCTTAGCACTGAAACGCCCTAACAAACCAAAGATAATATAATCCTTAAAAATCAATAACAAAAAACAGAGCGCTAATAAAATGATAAAAAAACTTGGTTAAACCTTGCGCGGTCAAACATACTGTATATAATGACAGTCACTGTATAAAAAGACAGGATTCATCATGAGACCGTTAACGCCACGCCAAACTGAGATTTTAGAGCTAATCAAACGCAATATCGCCGATACAGGTATGCCACCGACTCGGGCAGAAATTGCGACTCGTCTTGGTTTTAAAAGTGCCAATGCTGCCGAAGAACATCTAAAGGCCTTGGCTAAAAAAGGCTGTATCGAAATCATGCCTGGCACGTCCAGAGGGATCCGCTTAACTCAAGAGGATGCTGAAGTTGAATTGGGCTTGCCCTTGATAGGCCAAGTGGCTGCAGGTGAACCTATTCTGGCTCAAGAGCATGTTGAACAGTATTTTCAAGTTGACCCCCATATGTTTAAACCTGCAGCAAATTTTCTGCTTAGGGTCCGTGGCGACAGCATGAAAAATATCGGCATACTCGAAGGCGATTTGCTGGCGGTGCATAAGATGCAAGAGGCCAAAAATGGCCAAGTGGTGGTCGCTCGTGTTGAAGATGATGTCACGGTAAAGCGTTTTGAGAAAAAAGGTAATGTGATTTATTTGCATGCTGAAAACGAAGATTATGCACCAATAAAAGTCGATTTAACCTGCCAAAGCCTCACGATTGAAGGGCTTGCTGTTGGCGTCATACGTAACGGAGCTTGGTTATGAGAAAATTAATGGGTACCGCCCCTCGCCACCCTGGACTTTGGCTAGACACACCCAGCCAAACTAGCAGCAGCTCACAGGCCATAGCAAGCTTAAGAAGTAGCACCCAAGGCGCCACGGAATTAGGCCAATTATGTGCCCAGTTAGCGATATTAAGCCAACAAGGCCAGTGGATTGTATTAATTAATCCCCCTCATACCGCGTATAAACAACAACTCGCTCAAGCGGGTGTCAGGATGGACCGCATCCTATTAGTTCACGCCAAAGATGAAGTAGAAACCCTGTGGGCGATGGAAAAAGCACTCACAAGTGGTACATCCAGTGCGGTGATTACCTGGACAACGCAATTAGATGAGCGTGACAATCGCCGCCTGCAAATCGTCGCTAAGAGTGCACGCGCCATGGGTGTCATCATTGAAGATGTGAACACTCACTTACAGCAAAGTATGATGATTAATGCCCAAATGCCACTAAAAACCAATACTCAACTGAGTGCTTTTCATTAAATTTTAATGGCATGCATCACTAGCCCTGCGTATCACGCGGGGCTTTTTTATACCTTTTTTCAGTGAATTAGATTTAAAAGTGATCTTGATCAATATTTAATCTGCAAGTAATGTAAGCAGTAGATGTTTGGTAACAAAGCATTTACAAAAATAAAACGTTTCGATTTGGCAGTTAAAAACCGAGTACGAAACGTCAATTAAAGATTGATATTTCTGTCGTAGGCACCAGGTGTAGCGCACGAGATCACTAAGCCATTTTTTGGCTTTACAACCACCAGGGTGCTTTGAAGTCATCAAGCTTGTTTGGGAACCGAAGAGTTTGCATAGAGCTGAGACTTACTGTGTGACTCTTCTTTGTAGTTGCTATTGCAATTGGCAGAGGAGAAGTCTTGTGAAGCAATGGTTGTATAGTTTAATCGTGGTGCTGCTAGCACCCCCCTTAGCGGCATCTGAAATGCCGTTGAACATGACTCAAGGTGTGACTGAGATCAGTGGCAAAGTCTACGATCTGCACATGATCATCTTGTATATTTGCTGCGTCATTGGCCTGGTGGTCTTTGGTATCATGATTTATTCCATGATTTACCATAGAAAATCCAAAGGTGCGGTGGCAGCCCACTTCCACGAAAGCACTAAAGTCGAAATCGCTTGGACCGTGGTTCCCTTTATCATTTTGATCGCGATGGCAATTCCTGCCACTACGACCTTGATTGCCATGGAAGATGCCAGCGATGCCGATCTCACCATCAAGATCACGGGTTCCCAATGGAAATGGCATTACAGCTACTTCGATAAAGATATCGAATTTTATAGCGTTTTGGCTACGCCAAAGGGCCAAATTGACGGCACTGAAGCCAAGGGCGAGCACTACCTGTTAGAGGTGGATAAGCCCTTAGTCCTGCCCATCAATCGCAAAGTGCGTTTCTTAATGACGTCCGATGATGTTATCCATTCTTGGTGGGTGCCCGCTTTTGCAGTTAAGAAAGATGCCAATCCAGGTTTCATCAACGAGGCTTGGACCAGAATTGATAAAACTGGCACCTTCCGTGGTCAATGCGCCGAGCTTTGCGGTAAAGATCATGGCTTTATGCCCATAGTGGTTGAAGCCGTAACCGAGGCCGAGTTTGATACTTGGCTTGGGGATCAAAAACGCTTAGCCGACGAAGCCGCCGCTATTGCCAAAGCCGCCCTTAGCGAAACCTTGCCGATTGAGGAATTAATGGCACGAGGCGAGCAAGTCTATATGGCTAACTGCGCCGCTTGCCACCAACCCAATGGCGCTGGTCTGCCTGGAGCCTTCCCTTCCCTCATCAAGAGTCCGCTTATTAATGGACCTGTGATGGATCACATCAATATTGTTGTCAATGGCAAAGCGGGCACCGCCATGCAAGCCTTTGGTAAGCAATTAACGGCTAAAGACGTTGCCGCCGTAGTGACCTATGAGCGTAATGCTTGGGGTAATGACTCAGGAGATGCGGTACAAGCTGCTGATGTGAATGCCTTAAATTCAGCGGCCAGCGCGCCAACTGAAGCCATTGAGACTCAAGTAGAAGTGCCTGCGGACGTTGTGACTGCTGTTGAGGCGGAAGTTGAAGCAGCGCCAGACTTAAGCCCTAAAAGCCTGGAAGAGCACATGGCACAAGGTGAGCAAGTCTATATGACCTATTGCGCCGCCTGCCATCAACCTACGGGTGCTGGCATACCAGGGGCATTCCCATCACTTATCGGCAGTCCCATTATCAAAGGGGATGTTTCTGCCCACATAGACATAGTGAAAAATGGCAAGCCTGGTACGGCAATGCAGGGCTTTGGCAAGCAACTGAGCCCACAGCAACTGGCCGCCATTGTGACCTATGAGCGTAACGCTTGGGGTAATAACAGTGGTGATGTCGTACAGGCAACTGATGTTGTCAGTCAAGGACAGTAGGAGATAACTATGAGCACTATGACGCAAGATACTGCGGCACAAGATACTGCCGCCACTGATGATCATCACCATGATGAACGCCCGAGCGGTTTAATGCGCTGGGTGTTAACCACCAACCATAAAGACATAGGAACCTTGTACCTCTGGTTCAGTTTCATCATGTTTTTAACCGGTGGCGCCATGGCCATGGTGATCCGCGCCGAATTATTTCAGCCTGGATTACAATTAGTCGAACCTAACTTCTTTAACCAGATGACCACAGTGCACGGACTCATCATGGTGTTTGGCGCCGTTATGCCAGCCTTTACCGGGCTGGCCAACTGGCTGATCCCCATGATGATAGGCGCGCCAGATATGGCACTGCCTAGGATGAATAACTGGAGTTTCTGGATTTTACCCTTCGCGTTTTCCATGCTGTTGGGGTCATTATTCATGGAAGGCGGCGGGCCTAACTTCGGTTGGACCTTCTACGCGCCACTTTCCACCACCTATAGCCCAGATACCACAGCCCTGTTTGTGTTCTCTGTGCACATGATGGGCATAAGCTCAATCATGGGTGCGATTAACGTGATTGTGACTATCGTCAACTTACGTGCACCTGGCATGACCTGGATGAAACTGCCACTATTCGTGTGGACTTGGTTAATCACGGCATTCTTACTGATAGCTGTAATGCCAGTGCTTGCGGGCGCGGTCACCATGGTATTAACAGATAAATACTTCGGCACTAGCTTTTTCGATGCCGCTGGCGGCGGCGACCCTGTGATGTTCCAGCATATTTTCTGGTTCTTCGGTCACCCCGAAGTCTACATCATGATTTTACCTTCCTTCGGTATCGTCTCGGCCATAGTACCGACCTTTAGTCGTAAGAAACTCTTTGGTTACTCGTCCATGGTGTATGCCACGGCCAGTATCGCCATCTTGTCATTCTTGGTGTGGGCACACCACATGTTCACCACAGGTATGCCGGTATTTGCCGAGCTGTTTTTCATGTATTGCACCATGTTAATCGCCGTCCCCACTGGAGTTAAGGTATTTAACTGGGTGGCCACCATGTGGCGTGGCTCGATCACCTTCGAGACTCCCATGTTGTTTGCGGTGGCCTTTATTATTCTGTTCACCATTGGCGGTTTCTCTGGCTTGATGCTGGCCATCACACCAGCGGATTTCCAATATCACGATACCTATTTCGTGGTGGCGCATTTCCATTACGTGCTGGTGACAGGGGCCATTTTCTCTATCATGGCGGCGGCTTATTACTGGCTGCCTAAATGGACCGGCCACATGTATGACGAAAACTTAGGCCGCTGGCATTTCTGGTGTTCGGTGATTTCGGTCAACGTCTTGTTCTTCCCTATGCATTTCTTAGGCTTAGCGGGCATGCCAAGACGTATCCCTGATTACGCGGTGCAATTTGCCGACATCAATCAAATTGTCTCTATTGGTGGTTTCGCCTTTGGTTTGTCACAGTTTATTTTCTTAGCCGTGGTAATTAAGTGCATCAAGGGCGGCGAAAAAGCAGCAGACAAGCCATGGGAAGGAGCGGAAGGCTTAGAGTGGACCATTCCAAGTCCTGCGCCTTATCACTCATTCACCACACCACCTGAGGTGAAATGATATGGCCGCGCCAAGCAAGTCTAATCGCAAACTGTTAAGCATATTGATCTTGAGTTCAGTGGCTATGTTTGGATTTGGCTTCGCCTTGGTGCCCTTATATGACGTCTTGTGTGATGCCTTGGGGATCAATGGTAAGCCCCAAGGCACAGCCAGCCGTTATGAGGCCGTGGTTATCGACAAAGACCGCACTGTAAATATTGAATTTATTGCGCAAATTCAACCAGGTATGGCTTGGGAGTTCACCCCAAAGGTGAATCGACTTAAGGTTCATCCTGGCGAGTTAGTTCGTACGCATTTTTTAGCCAAAAACCTCTCCACGGTTGACACTGTAGGGCAAGCTATCCCTTCTGTGTCACCGGGACAAGGGGCGGCATACTTCAATAAAACAGAATGTTTTTGTTTTAACCAGCAGCCTTTAGGGGCATTAGCCAATGCCGAATTGCCGCTGATTTTTTACGTGGACCCTGATTTGCCTGAGTCCATCAATACTCTGACTCTCTCGTACACTCTCTATGACATCACCAATAGACAGGTGAGCACCATAGAGCAAGGAGCAGCAAAATGACAAAACATCAATCCTATTACGTGCCAGCCCAAAGTGCTTGGCCGATTATAGGCGCCATAGGGCTGTTTTTAATCGCCTTCGGTGCAGGTAACTATGTACAACAATTATCCAGTGAAGCTAGTGGCCCTGGTGGCTATCTGCTGATAGCAGGACTCGCCATTATTATCTTTATGATTTTCGGTTGGTTTAGAACCGTCATTGAAGAGTCCATGTCGGGGCTGTATTCACCGCAGATGGACAGATCATTCAGACAAGGCATGAGCTGGTTTATTTTCTCAGAGATCATGTTCTTCGGGGCATTTTTTGGCGCACTCTTCTACGCCAGAATGCTGTCTGTACCTTGGCTTGGCGGCGCATCGAACAACGCCATGACTCACCAAGTATTATGGCCGACCTTCGAAGCGATTTGGCCGCTGGTCACCACGCCAGATGGCACTAAAACAGAAGCCATGGGTTGGAATGGTCTGCCGCTTATCAACACCATCTTACTGCTGACCTCCTCAGTTACTCTGCATTTTGCTCACGTGAGTTTAGAGAAATCTAAACGCAGTGCTATCGGTCTGTGGTTAGGGTTAACCATTATTCTGGGTATCGCCTTCTTGGTGCTACAGGTAGAAGAATACACCCATGCCTATCAAGAAATGGGGCTGACATTGGCCTCTGGCATTTACGGTAACACCTTCTTCTTACTGACCGGATTCCATGGCATGCACGTCACCTTAGGCACAGTGTTTTTGATTGTGTTGTTTGTGCGGGTATTGAAGGGGCATTTCAGCCCGGATAAGCATTTCGCTTTCCAGGCGGGTAGCTGGTATTGGCATTTCGTTGATGTGGTGTGGTTGTGCTTATTCTTATTTGTTTACGTGCTTTAAGGCTAACACCTGTTGAGCATTAATATGGACGGGGGTTAGGCTCGACAATACCTAGCCCCAACGCCACCAGCAATAACAGCACCACCAACACTGAGAGCAGTACCCGCCGGCCAAGGTAATGGCTCATGGGCTGGGTCTGCTCACCTTTAACCATAATAATTAAGGCTTTAGCTAGATTAAAAATAATGAACACAAGCAGTAACACTAAGGTGATTTTAAATATGACTAGGCTATTCACAGAGATTCCTTTTCGAATGGTGAGCTGGGCTAATCTATTCTTACTGTGTGTCACTGTGAGTGTGTTTTTGCTTTTGGTCAAGCTTGGCGTGTGGCAATATCAAAAAGGGGAGCAAAAGTCCTTGTGGCAAGCGAGCCTAGTTCAGAGACAAAATGCCGCACCGTTAAATTTGGCGCAGTTATTGGCGCAAACTCCTCAAGATGAACTCACAGGGTTTAACTTGAGTGTCCAAGCCCAGCCAGTCCCTGTACCAATTTTATTGCTAGATAACCAAGTTTATCAAGGTCAAGTGGGCTACTTAGCCATGCAAGTGTTTGAGATAAGCCAAGGATCATTAAGCGGCCTTGAAGGCCATCAAGGGGATGATACCCCTGCTTGGATCTTAGTTGAACTCGGCTTTATTGGCGCCAACAAGGACAGGCGCATACTACCAAAGATAACGCCGTTACCTCAGCGCTCAGAAGCCTATCAACTCACGGGACGAGTCTACCAAAAACAAATTAACCCCATGAGTGATGAGCTTTATGCTGAAACGGGGGACCCGCTGCGGTTTCAGAATTTAAATTTACCGGCCTTGGAACAATTGCTGGCACTTAAGCTAGTGCCCGTGGTGTTACAAGCCAAAGATATCAGTGCGTTACCTCAACCATGGCAACCTGTGCCTATGCCTGCCAAGAAACATTTTGGCTATGCCTTGCAATGGTTCACTATGGCTTCGGTATTTGCGCTAATGCTGTTATGGTTAGTCTATAAAAGATTGAAAAAACAACAATAACAACTCAATGA
This sequence comes from Shewanella denitrificans OS217, assembly GCF_000013765.1. Taxonomy (NCBI): domain Bacteria; kingdom Pseudomonadati; phylum Pseudomonadota; class Gammaproteobacteria; order Alteromonadales; family Shewanellaceae; genus Shewanella; species Shewanella denitrificans. Next base: position 4,213,778 of record NC_007954.1, read on the forward strand.
GAACAGAGGAGATGGAATGAACTCCCACACCCCAATCGCAACTGCGACAACGGTAACAAAAACGGTCACTAAAAAACGTCCTAAAGCGTTATTTGTGCTTATCTTGGTATTTGTACTGCCTGTGGCCTTGGCAAAATTAGTCTTAAGCCTAAATTTGTACCAAGGCGGCGCCACCAATCAGGGTGAGCTATTAACTGGCGATATCAGCTATCAATCCCTGACTCAAGCCAACCCTAAGCCGCACTCTTGGCAAATCCTCTATTTACTCCCCAGTCATTGCGGCAGTCAATGCCAAGACAGACTCTATATCCTACAGCAGAGTCATATTGCCCTGGGGCAAGTGAAGAATCGTGTCGCGCCCATCATCATAGTGCAATCCAACAGTGATGTGAGTGCCTTAGATAAGCTTGAGCTTAACTACAGCACTATGACTGCCAACACTCAACTAGCAAGCCTGCTGGTTGAGCAACAGATGATCATCGTCGACCCCTTAGGTAATCTCGTGATGCGCTATGACGGCATTAGCGGCCGCGACGCCAATATCTCCCAAGGCAAGGCCATGCTTGCTGATCTGCGTAAGATGCTCAAATTGTCGAGGGTAGGCTAATGAGATTGCAATCCCTACTCAAGATCACCTTAGTCTTTACTTTAATGGTGATTTTAATGGGCGCATACACTCGGCTTTCTGACGCTGGCCTTGGCTGCCCAGACTGGCCGGGATGTTATGGTCACTTAACTGTGCCTGATGAAGCCCATGAACTGAGCAAGGTGGAGATAAGCTTCCCCGAGCACACTGTAGAGCCGGAAAAAGCCTGGCTTGAGATGATCCACAGATACATAGCCGGCACTTTAGGCTTATTAGTGCTAGGCATTTTAATCTTGTGCTTACGCAGCCAAGATACCCCTAAGCGGCTACCTATCTTTATTTCGATATTAATCCTGTTTCAAGCAGCCCTTGGGATGTGGACTGTCACCATGAAGCTCATGCCCATAGTGGTGATGTCGCACTTAATTGGTGGCTTTACCCTGTTTGCCTTGTTGCTACTGCTGTATTTACGCACTGGGGCCTTTAGGATCCCAGGTGGTGACAGCAAAGCAAGAGCCCTATTGCCACTGGCGTTAATTGGCCTTGGAGTATTAATCGTCCAAATCATGCTCGGCGGCTGGACGTCATCTAACTATGCCGCCCTCGCCTGTACCCAACTGCCCCTATGTGAAGGCAACTGGTTTGATAATCTGCGCTTTGCCGATGCCTTCTCACCGTTTCAGGGGCAACACCCAAGTTTTGAATATGGGGTGCTCGACTATGCGACGCGAATGACCATACATGTCAGCCATAGAATATGGGGGCTAGTCACGGCGCTGACCTTACTCTGGCTTGCGTTCAAATTATTCAGCGCTCAGTCACAAGTGATGCGCAACAGCGCCTACTTGCTGGTTGTTTTAGTGTTAGTGCAAATCGGGCTTGGCATATCGAATGTGGTGATGCATTTACCCTTAGGTATTGCCGTGTCTCACAACGGCGGTGCAGCACTGCTGTTACTGAACTTAGTTTTTATTAATTACGCCCTGTGGCGTAAAGCATAGCGAGGACGCAACCATGGCTAAACCTCTTATCATTCCAGCCCAAAGCATGAGTTTCTCGCTATCTTGGCGTGATTACTTCGAAATGACCAAGCCCAAGGTGGTCGCTTTGATGCTACTGACAGTGTTAGTGGGCATGTGTTTGGCCCTGCCGGGCGCAGTGCCCTTGCAACCTTTAGTCTTTGGCATGCTGGGCATTGCCATGATGGCAGGTTCGGCCGCGGCCTTTAACCATCTTATCGATCGCCGCATCGATGGCTTGATGGCACGCACCTATAATCGCCCGCTGCCCAAGGGAAAGTTATCGGTCAACAAGGCCTTTAGTTTTGCCTTCTCACTCGGGGTACTGGGTTTTGTGCTGCTGTATTGGTGGGTGAACCCACTAACAGCTTGGCTCACCTTTGCCAGTTTAATCGGCTATGCCGTGGTCTATACCGCCTATTTAAAACGCGCAACCCCGCAAAATATCGTCATCGGCGGTCTTGCGGGCGCCATGCCGCCACTACTTGGCTGGACTGCGGTCACCAATGAATTACACGGTAATGCGCTATTGTTAGTGATCATCATTTTCACTTGGACGCCGCCCCATTTCTGGGCGCTGGCCATCCACAGAAAAGCCGAATACGCCAAAGTAGACATCCCCATGCTACCTGTGACTCATGGAGTGGAATTCACTAAGACCTGCATCTTGCTGTACACTTTCCTGCTAGCACTCGCCTGTTTGTTGCCTGTGCTTGTGGGCATGTCAGGCCCTGTGTATTTAGTGGGCTCGAGCATCTTAAGTTGCGGCTTTATCTATAAGGCGTGGCAGCTTAAATACCAAGATGAGCCAGGGCTTGCGATGAAGGTATTTAAGTTCTCCATCTATCATTTAATGCTGTTATTTGTCGTCTTATTGGTCGATCATTACTTATGGGGTTAATCAATTGAAAAAACTGATTATTTCATTCATTTTACTCTTCGGTATTGGCGGCGCAGCCTTAGTGGCGCTATCGCCATCCAAGGCGGTGAACACAAGCCCATTGACCTTAAGCAGCGGCTACCTTTTCGAGCAGCCTAGGGGCTTAGCGCCCTTTAGCCTCGAAGATCAGTCAGGGGCTGAATTTACCCAAGCAGATTTTGCCGGTAAATGGAGCCTAGTGTTCGTGGGCTACACCTCCTGCCCCGACGTCTGCCCCACTACCCTGTCTAAGCTTGCGGCCCTGTTCCCTAAGCTTCAAGCCGTCAGCAAGGTGCCAGTTCAAGTGGTATTTGTCTCGGCAGATCCCGCCCGGGATACCCAGCAGAAACGCTTAGATTACATTAATTTTTTCAACTCTGAATTTAAAGCCGTCACTGCCCCACACGCTAAACTGTTTCCCTTTAGTCGGGATTTAGGATTTGCCTATGCCATGGTCGGTGATGGCGATGATTACCAAGTAGATCACAGTGCATCCTATGTCTTAGTGTCACCTAAAGGGGAGAAGTTTGCGGTATTCAAACCTAAGCCTGTGCTGGGGCAGATGGGCCAAATTGATCACAAGGAATTACTGGCCGATTTGGAGCAAATTTTTAACCGCTATTCAAACAGCGAAGCATAAATTAAGCCAACGGATTTTTATTAGCATTGGGGCAGGTATTGAGAATTAAGATCTGCATATTTCTGCATGGGCATGATGATTAAGTTCAGACAGGTTTTGCCGCATTGTGGGTTTGGAATGCTGAAGCACCACTCACTTCGTAGCGCCTCACCCACATCAGAATAAATATGGTTTACAAATGAATGAATCAGTCTATTTCTGGTAATTCATCTTTACCCATCCAGTCTAATGGGGACGCTAATTCGACAAAATCCTTATATTCATCCATATCGATAGACTCGAATTTATTCTTGATATATAAAAATTTAACCCACAGAAGTGCAGGTACTCCTAACGTTTGAGCATCTGTGTCATTTTGATGTTTTTTGTACTCTTCAGTTAGAGCCTTACCGATTTTCTCTAAAGGTGTTTGTTCTTGATCCGGACTTTTACGGCGTCCTCCTAGATTATAGATTATCGAGCGGGATTTCCCAGATGAACCAAAGTGAGAAGATAAAATTTCTTTTAAATATTCAATTAAATATAATCGATAACTGCCAGACGTATACTGGTTAACTACAGGGCTAGAGTAAGGGGAAGTCTTAAAATAAGAGGCATATTCTTGTGGGTCGAAGTGCATTTCAATATGCCGCATGTGAGAGCTTTCTGGGATATAAGTTTCGAGAAAGTCACTCAAATAGATAGTCTTTTGGCTATCCCCACTCTGTATAATTCTCTCAAACTTGCCACTTACTATCTCATCAAAGAGATTATGATCTTTCTCTTTGATACACAGCAAAGTTGTCAACATCAAAATATCAATCTTTGAACCTCTAGGCATATTTGAGATTGTTGCGACTATTCTATCTGCGATTTGGATAGCTGTTCGAGCTGAAACCTTAAAGGCATCGAGAACGACTGAAATATTTCGGAGCGTTGTTTTTGCATCTTCATTGAAAGGTAAAACTTCAATGTTTAAGTCTCTCAAATAATCACCAGAAAGCTTGCTAGCATCGCTGTGCACTTCTAAGAAGTTCTCTAAATCTGGAGCTTTAAGGCTATAACGGCTATTAAAAAAGCGACTAAGATAAATCTTGGCATCAAATCCCTCGCCATAAATGGCCTTTACTGCATGCTGTAATTGTTCAGTGTCAGTCGCAACCACAAAAACAACGCCCTTAATATCAAATATATGTTTAATTGTTTCGAGCATTTCAACAGCATAACTAGGCCTACAGCGATCAAGTTCATCAATGAAAATGAAAGCTGGCAGTTCTTTGCCTACAACTGCCGATACCCATTCGAATACACTTGTTTTCAGGTTTTCTATAGCTGCACTTTTAGCATCATGCTCATCGATTAAATACTTAACTGCTTCAGAAGCTGCAAAGCCCATATCAATAGGCTTGCCGTTTACGTCTGTCAAATTTTCCCCATCCTCCCCCTTGATACTACCGATATTGTCATTATCGGCATTCATAACTTCTACAGGGTCAATACCGACATATCGCTTGAATAATCCACGAGCTATGCCAGGTGCAGCAGCTTTCAACAGGCCTATAAGCTTACGAGGAACTTTAAACTCAGGAGAATCTTTGTCTTTCCCAGCTTGCTTTCTCAATTGCTCGATAATGGAAGCAATCACTGTCATTAAGGGGTCATCAGAGTAGTCTTTCTTCCACGCATCAACATAAACAACGGGGTAATATTCTTTGATATCTTCAGACCAACGTTTAAGAAAGTATGTTTTACCTGCTCCCCATTCAGCATTTAGATTAAGCACATAGTTGCGCTTTTGATCACCTTCAGCTCTTGCTTTATCAAACCCCTGAGATGCAAGAAGCTTTGTCAGGAATGTCGCGTATCTAACACGTCCTAATTTATCTTCAGGAAAAAAAGCCTTTTCGATTTCTATTCCTTCAGACCAATCCAACTCAATTTGCTTAACCATTTAATTCTCTGATAGTTATTTATTACCTGACACTTTGGAGTTTACGACCATTCGTTCTTGATAAGCAAAGGGTTTTATATGGATATTTGTGGCAAGAGTGGCTTTATTCACATCAAAATTCAATGTTGTTTTTCTAAAATAATATCAATGAGTTATTCTCTAGAGCCAACTTGTTTAACCTCGATGTATGTCTTAATAAACTCAATCAAGGCTCTCAGCCATTGGGCAAACGTCCCGAGTGACGCCGTATTCTTACTGATAAAAAGGTCCCTATGGGCTCGAGTGCAGCATCCCTGCTGCCTCATTCAAGAGATGGACTCGAGCCATTTAGTCCAACACCATCTCATTAGCATCAGAGCTACCATTTAGATAAAAATCCAGCATGTTTCTGTTTGTGCTTCATGATTAAATTCTGACGCATTTCTGTCCAAAAATGAGTTTGAGCTGGTTACAGAGGAGGCTTGCAGATAGCTAAAACTAGGTTTGTAATCTTTTAAAGCTAACAGATGCACAAATGCTAAGAAGGTGAATCATGAGTGTTTCCGAGACGACCGTCAGCTCCTCGTTTAGGAAAGGGGACGTCGAAGCAAGCTACAGGGATGCTTTTGATTTAAATCAAGAGCACGCGTGTCTTCGAGTGAATGCCATGGCAAGCCTGTACTGACAATACTGGAGTTAAGTTATTTTGGTCTTTTTAACGCAGTTTCTGTCCAAAAATGAGTTTTTGAATATTAACGTTAGCAAGCAGTTAAGACGTCTAAGCATAAACCTGAGCCACAGGCTTGAGCCTGGGCGGCATACTTGCTAGTGTGCGCTATCGCTCATTTTGCTGATTTTAGTTTATTCCCTATGGCTTACACCCGATGTTAGATCTCAGTCGCCACAAGCAGCTGTTAGCCCTTGCGCTGCCAATGATTTTATCCAATATCAGCACGCCCTTGCTGGGTTTGGTGGATACCGCGGTAATCGGTCATCTCTCTAACGCCTATTTCTTAGGGGGTGTCGCCCTTGGCGGCACCATTATCAGCCTGATGGTGTGGTTATTGGGATTTTTGCGCATGTCTACCACAGGACTTGTGGCCCAAGCTGTTGGGGCGAACGATATTAACAGCCAATATCGGTTGTTGATGCAAGGTGGGATACTGGCGCTATTGCTGGGCATTGGGGCCATGCTCATTCAAGCGCCGTTAACTGAATTGGCACTCGAATTAAGCCAAGCCAGTGCCGAGGTCAGCCACTACTGTCAGCAATATATTGCCATTCGTATTTACTCCATTCCCTTTGCCCTGCTGAATTTAGTACTGTTAGGTTGGCTACTGGGAAGACGCTCCCCCATGGCCGCCATGTGGCAACTCATCATAGCCAACGCTGTTAATATCATACTGGATATCATTTTTGTGGTCGGCCTTGGCTGGCAAGTGGAAGGCGCGGCTTGGGCTAGCGCGATTGCCGATATTGCCGCCTTCACTCTTGCCTGCAGCTTAGTTTATCGACAGTTACTCAAGGAGCCAGACTTCACCCCAGCCAAGCTGTGGCAAGGCTTAAATCTGAGTGGTTTAACACCATTGTTAACCCTGAATCGGGATATTTTCATTCGCAGCTTATGCCTGCAAGCCTGCTTTAGTTTTGTGACTTTTTACGGTGCCAGCCAGGGCGACATCATATTGGCTGCCAATGCCGTACTGATGAATCTATTAATGCTAATTTCCTACGCCCTCGATGGTATCGCCTATTATGCCGAGGCTGAAGTGGGTAAAGCCTATGGTGAAAAAGATAAACTTAAGCTCAAACAAGGAGTGAGCCTGGCCTTTTACTGGTCGCTGGCCATTGGATTAGCGTTTAGCATCATTTTTTGGTTGTTCGGCGGCCATATTATTAGCTTACTCACAGATATCAGCCAAGTGAAAACCACTGCCGAGCAATACTTGCCTTGGCTTATTGCGCTGCCTTTATTGTCTTTTGCTTGTTATCTGTTCGATGGAGTTTATATTGGTGCGGCAAAGGGGAAAGTGATGCGTAACAGCATGATACTCGCAAGCTTCGGGGTGTTTTTTCCGCTGTGGTTCATCACACAAAGCTTAGGCAATCATGGCTTGTGGCTGGCGTTTAGCGCCTTTATGCTGGCTCGCAGCTTGTTGCTGGGGCTAGATTATCGGTTCAGCAAAGATTTTTAAGTCTCAGGGTTAACATTTACTACCGAATAGGCATAAAAAAAGCTCCACTCAAATGAGGGAGCTTATGTTTACAACACTAGTCTATACCAAGCGCTTAAGTATAAGAGTGCGCGCCGGGCTGGTGATCTGTCACGTCGCGAACCCCTGTGAGTTCACCGGTGAATAAGTCCAGCAACTGCTTTTCGATACCATCTTTAAGGGTGATATCCACTTGCGAGCAACCGTTACAGCCGCCGCCAAACTGCAATACAGCCACGCCATCGTCAGTCACTTCCACCAGCATGATGTTACCGCCGTGGCTGGCAAGCTGTGGGTTGATTTCAGATTGGATAACGTATTCGATGCGCTCAACCAAAGGTGCGTCGCCAGACACTTTACGCATTTTTGCGTTCGGCGCTTTAAGGGTCAGCTGAGAGCCTAGCTGATCTGTGACAAAATCAATGCTGGCGTCTTCCAAGTAAGCCACACTTTTCGCGTCAACCATGGCATTAAAGCCATTAAACTCTAGCTCGACATCATCGCTTTCAACTGCATCCGGAGGACAATAAGATACGCCACACTCGGCCTGACTGGTACCTGGGCTGATAACAAACACGCGAATGTGTGTTCCAGCAGGCTGATCAGCCAATAGTTTTACAAAATGGGCCTGAGCCGAATCGGAAATGCTAATCATAACAAGCTGCTCCGTCAGGGGATACCTGAGTAATTTAGTAAGATACCGCCTATGATACTCTGACTTGCTTGGGCTTTGTAGCCCCAAACCCTCTCATTCGTAATATATTGGGTTATATTCTATGCCTTATCAGGTTAATCCTGTCCTCTAAGGCTGGGGGCTTCCGCTCTGGCTAGGCACCAAACATCCACATAAACGCCTTGTTTATTAAGCAATTTGGCGATTTCATTGGCCGTTGTGCCTGTGGTTAGCACATCATCCACCAAGGCGACGCGCTGATAAGGTATATGATTAACTAATTCAAAGGCTTTATGGCAATTTTTTCGCCTTTGCTTGCCTGTCATCCCTGCCTGAGGTTGAGTGTCTGCCACTCGCTTAAGCACATTGGCATCGAGGGGAATATTAAGCTGCACGCTTATCTCTTTGGCAATCAACCAAGCTTGATTAAAACCCCGCTGCTTTAATCGCTGAGGATGTAAGGGCACAGGCAACAAGACTTGCGGCAATATTATTAATTTCTGCTCAACTAATTGATTCACTCGGCTCACCAGCGCCCCGACCAGCACCTTCAAGGGTGCCAATTGCTGCTGATATTTTATTGCAGCCACCACAGGGCCAAGACCATGATGGTAACTGGCAGGGGCAATCACTTTAAGCGGCACTGTCTTTAGGCATTGGCCGCAATAGATGTTTGATTGTGCACCTGCTGTTAACTGCCCTGGAGCTAAAGAGGAAGTGGCTAAAGGGGAAGTGGCTAAAGAGGAAGGGGCTAAAGACGCAGTGGTTAAATGACTGGGTTCCACTAAGGTTTTGCCGCAACCTAGGCAATGGGGTTCATGATATAGACATGCTTCAAGACACACTTTGCACAAACCCGAGAACCGCAGCTGCCGGGGCGCTTGTCCGGTATTATCTATGCTTTGATGGCACAACAAACAGCGGTTAGGTAAACTAGCCTGCACTTGCTTAGGGATTGTAGAGATTGACGCTAGCAGCTTGGTTATCCATGCTCGCATACATCATAATCCTTGTGGCCCACTCATAAATGAAAGATAGCAGATGAACAATGTGAATAAAGCCAAGCTACATGTTGAGGTACAAGGCCAAGGCGCAGATTTAGTCGTACTCCACGGTTGGGGGGTCAACAACGCAGTATTTTCATCACTTAAGCATGAGTTAGCCGATTATCGAGTCCATTATGTGGATTTACCTGGTTTTGGCCACAGCCCGAGCATTGACGGGGACATTAACGCTTGGGTCGAGGCTTTAGTGTCCGCCCTTCCTTCAAGCGCGATTTGGCTGGGTTGGTCATTAGGCGGTTTAGTGGCGAAACAAGCCGCCATTAGTTATCCAGATAAGGTGAGAGCATTGGTCACTGTTGCCTCTTCCCCCTGTTTTATGGCCAGAGAGATCGAAAACTGGCCCGGTATTGCCCCCAAAGTACTGGCGCAATTTTCCAGTCAATTGGGCAGCAATCTGCCAAAAACCTTAGACAGGTTCTTAGCCATTCAGGCCATGGGCAGCGATACCATGAAGCAAGATTTAACAGAATTAAAGCAATTGCTACTAGATAAGCCACTGCCGCAAGCTCAAGCACTGGAGCAGGGGCTCGCCATGCTGGCTCAAGTGGATTTACGCCAAGAGTTAGCTAAAATCAGCCAGCCATGGTTAAGATTTTGGGGTCGTTTGGATGGCCTAGTACCACAAAAAATCCAAGCTCACTTGCCACATGGCTCACAGATAGAGGATGTCATTCAACACAAGGCCTCCCACGCCCCCTTTATCTCTCACCAGCAAGAGTTCAGTCAGCACTTACTCACTTGGTTAGCGAAACAACAATAACTTTAACAGCATGTGAACATAAAGGGCATTCGATAACCGCTTTATTACCCACACAACAGCTAAAAAGCTGAGTCATGCCGCACACCACTATAAAGGTAAAAAAAGTGCTTAACTCTTGTTTCAAAGATAGGATGTCAAAGCGAATGATGTAGATACCAGCCATTGTGAAATATTAAATTAGGAGGCTTTGCCATGGAAAAGGATGTTCAAGATAAATTTGCCAGCTATCCTGAGAGGGTTCACCCTTGTCTACATCGGCTCAGAGAACTCATATTTCAAGTCGCGAGTGAACTCGCCTTAGGTGCTGTGGTGGAAAACTTAAAATGGGGTGAGTTGAGCTATAGTGTGAAAATGGGCAGCCCCATACGCATGGATTGGAAGGCGGCAAACCCAGAACACTATTGCCTCTTTTTCCATTGCCAAACCAAGTTGGTCGATACCTTTCGTGAGTTATACCCTGACGCCCTGTTCTTCGAAGGAAATCGCGCCATCATACTCACTATTAACGGGCCTTTTCCTGAACCACAATTAAAGCACTGCATCACCTTAGCCATGACCTATCGAAAGATAAAGCACTTGCCACTTTTGGGTGCCTAGAAAAACACAACGAGGACGTAAAACATGGACTATCCAATATTATTTTCATTGCTGTTATCTTTGCCAATCTATTACTGTTTAAACAAGAACACACTTAGTTTAGTGATATATATTCAAGATACTCCGCTCTCGCGCATAAAATGAAACGCTTCCAGCACAAATAGAAATTGTGGGGTGGACTCTTTTATATACTAGTATACCGTTAAATAATAAAGCTATTGCTATGACATCCTATTCTCTTCGCTCTCCCCGCTTTAATAGCAATCACATTAATTATTTGATCTATCAGAGCGCCTCAAGCTTTTCAATTCAAGGCGCATTAATGCAGTAAGGGTTATTCCCTTTCAAATTAATGCAACGATGACGAGGAACGTTTGATACGCTCCCAAGATGCTGGTTTAAAAGGGGATTTCTCTGCGCTGAAGACTTTTTAAATAGCACCACTATGCCTTCAAGCCTCTGCCATGATTAATCCCCTTTGAATCCCCTTTGAATTCCCGCTGAATGACCAGATAATTAATACGATTGGTATAACTCATCGGTTCAGGCTCTACACCTACTCACGTCGACTTTATTACTTCCTTGCCAGAACGGCCATCCTAAACGAGTTTCACTTAGTGAACTAGAAAATTTTATATCTCACCATCAACACATTCGGTGTTTTTCAAGATAACCGTCACTTTTTGCTTATATATTAAGCTACGTTTCATACGGAGGAAGGACGTATTTATACCGCATTTAATACTAGAATATGAAAGTGTTGTGTTACATGTGCTCGAAGAGCATGTTTCTGCAGAATTCAACCGTTATTTGAGTTATGACAATGTGGGGTTTCATTCTGCTGAAGGCCAGATGATAAAGGTTCTAGGCCTCTAAATAATCAAAAACTAAAATTGAAATATTTAGATTGTAATCTATGTGAATCATGACCCCCTACCTATCAGGTATCAGTTATCAGCTCAGTTATCTGCTCAGTTAAATAATATAGGATATTAATTTTGACTAACAAGAACGGTAAGGCATCACTTAATAAAATTACGACTTTAGTCGATACCCTGCTTGCCCATAAAAATAGCAAACAGCAATTAATATACTGCAACAATAGTAGTGATGAAGTCACTTCTGATTACCGACAACTCTATAGCCAGTCATTACAATTATTAGCACACCTTAATCATCTAGGTTTACGAAAAGGGGATCAGCTAGTTTTCCAATTAGAAGGTCTTCAACATTTTACGACAACCTTTTGGGCGTGTATTCTGGGGGGGATAATCCCTGTGCCAATTTCTGTTGGCGCCAAAGATGACAGTTTAAAAAAAGTGTTTTCCGTCTGGGCACTTTTTAATAATCCCACCTTATGTTTTGACTCTCCCATATTACTGGAAAATCTTGAAAAATATTCTCAACGTACAGGATCACAAAGTGACTTTGCTAAAATAAGAGATAAAGCACTTGATCTGTCTTTGCTACCAGTGAATTCCGATAAAAACCTTTCTAGCCTTATCTGCGATGTTAACCCCGATGATACCGCCTTTATTCAATTCTCCTCAGGCTCTACTGGCCAACCTAAAGGTGTGGTATTAACCCACAAAAATCTGGTAGCCAATACCAAAGCTCTTGCAAACTGTTCAGAGACGACAATCAAGGATGTCATGATCAGCTGGATGCCATTAACCCATGACATGGGACTGATTGCGGTTCATTTAACCGCGACCTTACTCGCCATCAAACAAGTGCTGATTGATACCCGCACATTTATCAGAAGACCTTTATTATGGCTGGATAAAACATCACAGCATCAAGGCACTATGTTATTTACCCCGAATTACGGTTTAAATGCACTATTACTGTCAATGAAAAAGCGTCAACCGGACTGGGATCTATCAAGCGTCAGGGTCATATTTAATGGTGCCGAACCTATTTCACTCACCTTAGCTAAGCAATTTCTTGCCGCTATGGCCCCTTATGGATTAGCTCACAATAGCATGTATCCAGTATACGGGCTTGCAGAAGCCAGTGTTGGAGTCTCGGTCCCAAAACCAGGCGCCCCAATAAAAGCCCACTACCTTGATCGCACTAAGCTTAATTTTCAACAAGAAATTGTTCATGTCAGGCCCGATAACCCTGATGCCATTACCTTTATTGAGGTAGGCACTGCGATTGACGAATGCGCGATTAAAATTGCCGATGCTGCTGGCAAGGATATACCGGACAACCACATAGGGTTAATCCACATAAAAGGAGCAAATGTTACCTCCGGCTATTTTCATAACCAGGAGGAAACACGCAGAGTACTACACCCAGATGGCTGGCTTAACACAGGTGATTTAGGCTTCATCAACAACCAGCAGCTAACTATCACGGGGCGTGCCAAAGATTTGATTATTATCAATGGCCAAAATATTTATGCTCATGACATTGAACAAATGTGTGCTCACATACCTGAAATACAATTGCGCAATATTGTTGCCTGCAGCGTTTGCTTAAATAAAAACAATATAGAACAACTGGTTATATTTATACGTTATAAACAAAATCTTGATGAGTTTACAAACGTAGCCGACAAGCTTAGACGTTATCTACAAACCAGTATGGGACTGAGTATTCATGCCTTGGTCCCCATTAACGATATACCTAAAACCACTAGTGGAAAGGTTCAGCGCTTCCAACTTCAGCAAAATTTCATTAATGGTGATTATCAGCCCATACTTAATGAGATAAAACAACTGCAACAAACCCAGTCAAGCTCACAATTGCCACCAATGAGTGACGAAACACTTCACTATTATTTACACACAACACTAACAAAATTACTCGGTTATCAGGTAACAAATTATCATGATAAATTAGCAGATCATGGTGTTGATTCGCTAAAAGTGGTTGAGTTTCATGCCGTACTGCAAGAGACATTAGCCATCGAGATACCTGTATCGTGCTTCTTTGATTACCCAACCTTCACACAACTCGAAAACTTCCTACTAGAACAAGTCAAAGCTCAAACGAAGCCACCCGAAAACTTGCAACTTCCAGAGAGTAAATCAATCCACCAAGAAAAAGAGGCCATTGCAATTATCGGTTTTGCAGGTCAATTCCCAGGAAGTCAGCAATCAAACGAAACTTTTTATAATAATCTTTATGAAGGTAAAGACCTTTGTTCAGAGATACCCAGCGACCGCTGGTGCAATAAATCATATTATGATCAAGCAAATACCCCTGGAAGTATAAAAACCCAAAAAGGTTATTTTCTTGATCAGGTTAATGAGTTTGATGCCAGTTTTTTCGGTATCACACCCGTTGAGGCCAAAGTAATGGACCCTCAGCAACGTTTACTGCTCACCGTTAGTCAGCATGCCATTGATAATGCTGGTATTAGAAATGAAAGCCTTAATGGTTCAAAAACTGCAGTTTACATTGCTATGGCAAACAGTGATTTTGCTCATCAGTCCTTCGAACAAAATCGCAGTTCAACGTTAAAAGAACATAGCTTAACCGGCAACATCGCCAGTATCGCTTCAGGTCGTATTTCTTATTATTACGGATTAACGGGCCCCTGCCTTACCTTAGATACAGCTTGCTCCTCATCCTTAGTGGCTGTGGATCTTGCCTGTACCAGCTTACTAACCGGGCAAGCTGATCAGGCACTGGTTGGTGGCGTCAATTTAATACTAACGCCACAAGGTTATATTAGCCTTAGTAGGGTTAATGCACTTTCTGATGATGGAAAATGTAAAGTTTTCGATGACAGTGCCAATGGTTACGGCCGTGGTGAAGGTTGCGCAATGCTAGTGCTTAAACGTCTATCGGATGCACAGCGAGATGGCGATTCTATTCGCGCGATTATTGCTGGTTCTTCAGTCAATCACGACGGAAAAAGCAGTGGTCTGACTGTACCTAATGGATTAGCACAACAGCAAGTTATCTGTGATGCTATGGCTCAAGCAAAGGTGGGAATTCATGATATTCACTATCTTGAGGCGCATGGAACCGGCACTAAGCTCGGCGACCCTCAGGAGCTTAATGCCTTAAGCAACATTTTTGAACAGCGTGCCGCTAACAATCCCTTACCCGTAGGATCTATAAAATCAAATATTGGCCACTTGGAAGCGGTTGCGGGTATCGCAGGAGTAATTAAACTTATCTTGTCAATGGAGCACGGTATTGTTCCGAAAAACTTACATTTAAACCAGTATAATCAGCTAGTGCCCTGGGACAAAATCCCCCTTAAGCCATTAAGTGAACACCACTCGCTGGACAATACCCAAAAAATCACTTGTGGTATCAGCTCTTTTGGTCTGTCGGGTACCAACTCACATCTTATTCTACAAAACAATCCTATATCTGAAGCGATTGATATTGAAGATGATAAAGCCGGAATATTGATACTAACAGCCAAAACTCTAACGAGTTTACATCATTGTAAAAATCAATATATCGATTTTTTAAGCCATAGCCAGCATAGCACTCAGGACATTACGACGGTCAGCCAGCGTAACCAGCAAGATTACCCCTACCGCTTGGCGGTAGTGGGTAGCGATAACGCATCACTTTTAGCGCAATTAACCCATGACACTTACCACTCTGCGCCAACAGAAAACCCAGGAAATATCGCTTTTATTTTTACAGGACAGGGATCGCAATACTTCAATATGGCGAAAGCGCTTCATCAACATTTTTCAGTTTTCAATATAGCCTTAGCTGAATGTGCCCAGCTATTTTCCCCTTATCTCAATAAGTCTATTGAAGACGTATTATATCAAGACGGCTCTGAATTAATTGATAATACGTTATATGCACAACCCATCATTTTTTCTATCGGTTATGCACTGATAAAATTATTCGAAGATTTCGGCATTAAACCCCAGTACGTATTAGGACATAGTATAGGACAATATACCGCAGCCTTAGCGGCTGGGGTATTAACCCTCCCAGACGCGGTTCATTTAGTCGCTAACCGGGCACTATTAATGAGCAAGGTCAAACTCCAGGGCGCCATGGTCGCTGTTGCCGCGCCAATTTCGATTATTCAGGACCTAGTCACAAAACAAGGTAATAGCGTTGCGATTGCAGCAATTAATAGCCCTGTTGATGTCACTTTGAGTGGCAGTATCGCAGAGATCAATCTTATCATTGAGGCAATGATAGACTTGGGGCTTCCTTATCGAGAATTGAAGGTCTCTCACGCCTTCCATTCACCCTTAATGCAATCCGTACTGGAGCCTTTTAGTCACGTTCTCGATGAAGTAACACTGCATCCTCCGAAATTACCGATCGTCAGTGATTTGACTGGCTTTCTGACGACTCCGGGTAAACACAGTGAAATCACTCATAAAGATTATTGGCTCACTCATATTTGCGATACCATCACCTTTAGTGCCGGACTCGACACCCTATCCAAACATGGCTGTCATGCTTTTGTCGAAATAGGAGGCACTGCAACGCTATCTGCTTTCGCCGCGAAAACCTTAAAATCACACTCAGACTTGCTTAATCTTGCCAGCCAACGGGGAGCGCTTAAGCCATCACTGGATACTTTTTATCAGACTTTAGCTGATTTATATGTCCATCATTATCCTGTGAACTGGAAGGCCATGGTGTCTCATCCATTAGGCAAAATTATTGATCTTCCCTATTATGGATTTGAGAAAACAACGTTCCCGATACATGCTGATGCCCTAGAGAGCACCTCGACGCAACCTACAAGGTCACGGGACAATACCCAGCCTCTGAAACCGATATCATTACCTTCTGTGGGGATCATAAATTCTCTAGCTCGATTGATTGAAGGTATTTCAGGCATCAAACTCGACCAGCAAAAACAACATCTGGACTTTCTCAATTTAGGGCTAGACTCCCTCATGCTAGCCAGATTAAAAAATGAGGTTTTTGAAGAGTTTAGCATTGACATCCCGTTGGCCTCTTTTTATGACCAATGCAGCAGTGGAGAAAAGCTGCACCACTATTTGTCTGAACGGGTCACCCTGCAACCAGAACCATTTAACACTCAACAACGGCAACCAGATGAACTACAGCACGTCTCATTATCGAATCCAGTCACCCCAGATAATGACATTGCGAATTTATTGAGCCAGCAGCTTCAAACCGTACAGGCGATATGCCAAGCACAACTGAATTATCTCGGCAAGGATAACATTACAAATTCAGAGCCATCCCAAGCAATACCGCCGTCACCAAGGACGGCTTATCCTGAAACCAATTTCAGGTTAACAAAATTTAGTGAGGATAAACTCTCAGATCCACAGCAAGCCTTCGTTAACCAGTTAATTAGCGAATATTGCATAAAAACCGCAAAGTCCAAGGCCTTCAGTCAGGATCACAAAGGTGATTTTGCTCATTATCTGACAAGTCTTAATTTTCGTAAAACACTCAAAGAAGTTCTTTATCCCCTTGTGTCAAATGAAGCCGAGGGAGCCTATTTATGGGATATTGATAATAACAAGTATATTGATTTGGCCATCGGTTATGGTGTCCATTTCTTTGGTCACAAACCACAATTTGTTATCGATGCAGTCAAACAGCAAATGGACAAAGGTTTTGTACTGAGCCCGCACTCATCATTACTAGGCGACGTCACTCAGCTGCTCAAAGAAATAACCGGTGTTGACCGCGTATCCTATTGTAACACTGGGTCAGAAGCGGTAATGCTAGCACTGCGTATCGCCAGAACCCAGACTGGTCGCACTAAGATAGTCAAGTTTTCTGGCTCCTATCACGGTATTTATGATGCCATACTGGCAGAAAATGATGAACAAGGCAGCTATCCAACCACCCCAGGAATAACTCTGGGCTCAGTGCAAGATACGATAGTACTCACTTATGGGGATCCCAAAGCACTGGAGATCATTGAGCAGCTGGGAACCGAACTCGCTGCCGTTTTGGTCGAGCCAGTACAGAGTCGCAATCCAGCGCTGCAACCCAAGACGTTTCTAGCACAGCTCAGAGCCCTAACTACAGCATCAGATACCGTGCTTATTTTCGATGAGATAATTACAGGGTTTAGATTACAGCCCGGTGGCGCCCAGGCATTTTTTGATATTCAAGCCGACTTAGTCACCTACGGAAAAATCATTGGCGGCGGCTTACCCATAGGTATTGTCGCTGGAAAACGTCGCTTTATGGATGTGATCGATGGAGGTCTCTGGCAGTATCAGGACGATTCAATTCCTCAAACTACCGCGACTTTTATCGCTGGAACTTTTGCAAATCATCCAATGGCATTGGCAGCTGCAAAATCTGTATTATTAGAAATAAAAGCTAAGGGAGCACTGTTATACCAGCAAACTAATGCCCTTACATTGTCACTGGTAACTCGACTTAATGATTATTTCGCTGCTAACCAAGTGCCAATTGAAGTCAAGTGCTGTGGCCCCATATTCCGCTTTGAATCTTTTGGGCGCTATGCACTGGCGTTGCAACCCATTGAAATGGATCTATTCTTTTATCTGATGATGACCAAAGGCATTTACACTTGGGAGCGTCGGATCTGTTTTATGTCCACTTGCCACACTCGAGTAGATATCGACAATATTATCACTGCCGTCATCGATAGTATTAACGAACTTAGACAGGGTGGATTTACCTTTACCACTACAACTTCGCCCTTACCCCCGAAGGAGTCGCTGCGTAAATCCAGTCAGCAGCACTCTTTAATGAGCTCTGCACAAAAACGTCTGTTTACACTCAATAGCCTTAAGGGAGCAGAGCAAGCTTATCACCTATCGTATATTGCAAAAATTAATGGCCCCATTGATGCTAACAGGGCACAACAGGCGTTAACATTATTATCTCAGCGTCATCAGAGTCTTAGGACAACCTTTGAGCTGTTAGAGGGTGAATTTATCCGCGTGGTTCACCCTGAGCTCCCTCCCCGCCTTGAACTGGCAACAGCAGAAACCTTAGCTCAGTCAAGTGACCATTTTTTCAGGCCTTTTGATCTAAAAAATGACGCCATGCTAAGGGCGAAATTAGTCAACCTAGCGCCCAATGAGCATGTCTTTATGCTCGATATCCACCATATTGCTGCCGATGGTTACTCCGCTAACATTCTGTTTCAAGAGTTTATCAGTGCTTATAACAACAATAGCGATACGACGCTAGCGACTCCAAGTCAGTTTGAAGATTTTGTCAACTGGGAAACGGACTATTTGACTTCAACTAAATTCCAGTTAGACCGTCAGTATTGGCAACATAACCTTGCCAATTATACACAGACCACACAGTTACCACTGGATCATCAACGACCTACACAGCAAACCTTCAACGGTCATACCCACTCATTTTCTTTATCACCAGCAAAAACGGCGCAATTAACCTCACTGGCTAAACAATTAAATGTATCTCTATATATGTTATTGCTCAGCGGTTGCCACCTACTGCTCAGCAGACTCACGGGCAATAATGAAACTATCATTGGTGCTCCGGTGGCATTGCGTCAACCCAAAGGCTTTAATCACATAGTGGGTATGCTGACCAATACAGTGGTGTACAAACATCGCCTCGACAACCACTATACCTTCGAAGATTTAGTACAAAGTGTCAAAGAAAATTGTCTAGGAGTGTATGCCCATCAAGAATATCCTTTTGATCAGCTAGTTTCACAACACTTTGAACAATCAGGCATGCGCCGTGATAGAAGCCGTAATCCATTATTTGATGTCAGTTTTGTGTTTGAACAAGCAGACGATCGAGTGCTGGCCATCCCTGAGCTTGAATTTATCCCACAAACATTGGCTCAAAAAGGGAGTGTTTATGACTTTTCCTTTGAGGTTATCGTACAGCAACAACAACTGAGCATTAATTTTCATTACAATCAAAATCTGTTTAATTTAGCGACCATTGCCAATTGGGGAGACTTAACCCTGTTGTTGCTGGACAAGGTATTACAATCACCCAAGCAAAAACTTGAGCATATTCTGCCAATCTCCGTAGATATTCCTGCTGAACTCGAAGCTGAACAGCTGCTTGATTGGTCTGAAAGCGCTCACTTAATTGAGCGTTTCAATGCTGTAGCAAAACGTTACCCCAACCATGTTGCGGTAAAATATCAAGATAAGACAATCAGCTATAAGCAGCTAGACCTGAAAAGCAACCAATTGGCCCACATGCTTAAAGAGCAATATAATATTTGCCCCAAAGAGCGCATTGCCGTTCAAGTTGAGTCAGGTGATTTTCTGATCTCAGCATTAATTGCGGTATTAAAACTCGGTTGCTGTTATATCCCCATTGATCCTGATGCTCCAAGGGAAAAGGTTAATTACATCCTTAAAGATAGCGCGGCTAAAGTGCTACTCACTGAATCCCATCTCTCTCAGCAAGACTTTTATTCACGTTGCGATCTAAACCGAGTAGATTACGCCGAATTCAGTCAGCAGCCACTTGTAACCGCAATAACAGCTGATACGTTGGCCTATATTATTTATACCTCCGGTACCACTGGCCGACCCAAGGGCGTTAAAATAAGCCATAGCTCACTGATGAACTATTGTCGCTGGCTTACTGGAAAATACGCTATAAACCATATGGATAGCAGTGTTTTACTGTCTTCATATGCTTTTGACTTAGGCTATACCTCTATGTGGGGTTGCTTACTGTCTGGCGCCTCTTTGCATCTACTCGATAAGGGTGCTCGGCAGGATATTAGCTTCGTACTGCATTATATTGCGCAGCAACACCTAACTTTTATCAAAATGACCCCTTCATTGTTTCAAGTCTTAGTCAATCACCATGACTTCACCCCCGCACTAGGGTTAACACTTCGATTAATGATACTCGGCGGTGAAAAGCTCAGAGCTGATGATGTCGCCAATTATTTGCAATGCTTCAAAGAAACCGTATTTGTTAATCATTATGGTCCGACAGAAGCCACTATCGGTTGTATCACACGTGAGTTTAATGCCGCAACGTTTGAGCAATACCGTCACAACATGAGTATTGGTCAGCCCATAGCTAACTGTAAGGTTTATATACTCGACCAAAATAATATTGTGGTAGCCGATGGTGAGCATGGTGAAATTTGTATTGAAGGAGATTGCCTAGCCCTGGGCTACTTAAACCATGACGATCTTGAACAAGCTAAATTTATCACTCTGCCCCTCTCACCAGACAAACGTGTGTATAAAACAGGAGATTGCGGCGTTATTATTAATAATGAGGTGCACATTAATGGCCGCTTTGATGATCAGGTAAAAATCAGGGGGTACAGGGTAGAGCTTGGAGAGGTCATCAATGTACTTGAGCAACACCCCAAAGTACAACGTGCGGCAGTGATCAACAAACAAAATCAGAGTGGTAATGAATTAGTTGCCTACTACCAAAGTCGTGAACCTGTAACAGTGACAGAGCTCAGAAAGTTCATGTCCGAGCATTTACCCTCCTATACATGTCCCAGCCATTATCTTGAAGTCGTACATTTTCCAACGAACGCCAACGGTAAACTCGACATTAACAAACTGCTTAACAGCCACGAGAAGACGTCCTCCGGCATCACGACTACAACAGATAAATTATCCGCATCTCAGCAAGTCATTTTTGATGTTTGGCAACAACATTTACAAATACCATCGATGGGCTTAACCGATGACTTCTTTGCGCTCGGAGGGCATAGCCTCAAAGCCATGCTAATTAGTGCTGCACTATCACAGAAGTTTTCAACCCCAGTATCCATCAATGAAATCTTTGCATACCCAAATATCGCCGCCCTCGATTTATGGCTGACGACCAATGAGCAATCATTGATTGAGATCTCACCCATAAAGCCGCAAGCTTACTATGCCTTATCCAGTGCACAAAAAAGGTTGTGGTTAGTCTCTCAGATCAAAGAACAAAGTGTTGCCTATAATGTCCATGCCGCATTTTTACTTGAAGGTGAACTCTGCATCCCATCCTTCAAACAAGCCTTTTCTCAGTTGATCTGTCGACATGAATCGTTACGCACTAATTTTATTTTTACCCAAGGAGAACCTAAACAACTCATACATTCAGATATCGAACTGCCATTAACCTTGCTCGAACCTGCAGCAATCACCATTAACTCCCCTGCACTTAACCAACTGTATTTGGCGTTAGCACAACATCATTTTAACTTAGAAACCGATGCTCTATTTCAGATCACTGTGGTTAAACTAAGCAGTGAAACACCGGCCCAAGTATTAATGTTTAATGCCCATCATATTATTTGTGATGGCTGGTCAAACAGCATTATTTTAAAAGAATTATCCGAACTCTATACTTGCTATCGCCGGCAGCAAGCACCGACTCTTCAGCCTTTAGTCATTCAATATAAAGATTATGCCGCTTGGCACAACAAGGTGCTTAACACAGCTCAAGCACTGAACGATAAAGCCTTCTGGCAAGCACAACTGGCAGGGGTTAATCGCCCCATGTTATTGCCTAATGCCAGCAACAGAGATCGGTATAGCGGACATTGGCACCGGAGCATCCTAGATGAAACGATGGCCAATGCAATGCAAGACTACTGCCGACATAATAGCATCAGTCTCTACACCTTCTTTGCTTCGGTGACCAGTGTACTACTCAGTCATTATTGTGCCACTGATGAAATTATTTATGCCACACCCATCGCAGATCGCCAATTGCCACAGTTACAGTCACAAGTCGGATTTTACTTAAACACCTTTTTATTGAGACAAGCGCTAACCCCCGCGCTCAGTTTCGCTGACTTGCTTAATACCACAAAGACTCAATTGCACAACATAATGCAACACCAGCTCTATCCCGTTGAGCAAGTACTAGAAGAGATTGATCTAATAGAAGGAACGATTAGCGATTTTTATCGCATCATCCTAAATGTGATGGAATATCAAAGTTACTCAGATTACCAATTAGATGGATTGCGCTTTAACAAGATCCTAGAAACTGCCACCACTAGCCGAGCAGATCTCAATATTATGCTGGTCAAGGGTGACGCCCTCGAACTGGTGATCGAATATAACAATCAGCTGCTAGATGAAGCAAGCATCACGACCATGAAGGATCAGTTGATCCAGTTAATTTCACAAATATTGGAACAGCCTCAGCGCACAATCAGAGAATTAAAACAAAGCTTGCTCAGCACAAGAGAACAACAAGCCCAAGCTGAATTTTTAGATGCCGCTCTCGCCATAGACGAAGAATTTTAAGGAAGTAATATGTGCGGAATTACAGGGATTTTTATGCAAGATGTTCAAGCCGGCCAACATGCTGATATTGAACTATTAAAAAGAATGACTCAAAGCATTGTTCATAGAGGACCTGACGATCTGGGCTTGTATGCCAGCGAGCAAGCCTGCTTTGGTTTCAGACGTTTGTCTTTTCTTGATTTGAAGCTGGGTAACCAACCTATTTTTAACGAGGATGAAAGTATTGCTTGTGTCGTCAATGGTGAGATTTTTAATTATCAGGAACTTAGAAATGATTTAATTAAACGCGGGCATCGCTTTCGCTCGCAAATGGATTGCGAGGTGATACCGCACTTATATGAAGAATACGGTATCAATTTTCTTAACAGACTTAACGGCCAGTTTGCTATCGCTTTACACGACGTCAAGCAGCAAAAACTTATCCTAGCCAGAGATCATGTTGGTATTGCTCCACTTTATTATCATTATAAAGATAATACATTGTTATTTGGTTCTGAAATAAAAACCCTTTTAAACAGTGCTGACGTCAGTCGTAGCATTGATTTAATCAGCCTAGATCAAATTGTCACCTTTCCAGGTATGGTTAGCCCAAGAACCATTTTTAGTGACGTTAAATGCTTGCCGCCCGGTCATGTCATGACAGTAGATAAGCAAGGCATGCAGATTGAGCAATATTGGGATCTGGATTACCCTGAGAATAACCCTAATACTCAACCTCACACTGATGCATATTACGTTGAAAAGCTGGACCATTTACTACGTCAGGCAATAAAAACACGCTTGCATGCTGATGTTCCTGTGGGGTTTTATTTGAGCGGTGGCCTAGACTCATCACTTATCGCCACACTGGCCCACGATATGGACCCCCAGCAAGTATTCAACTCATTTGCCATTGGGTTTGGCCGTGCGGATATTGACGAACGCCAATATCAACAGCAAGTGGTTAACCAAATACATTCAAACCATCATGAACAGATTTTTGATTATGAGCAAATTAACCAACGCTTGACTCAGGCTGTTATCGCAGCCGAATCCCCCTTAAAAGAGTCCTATAATACCTGCTCGCTAGCGTTATCACAGATGGTTCAACAACAAGGAATAAAAGCAGTATTAACTGGTGAAGGTGCTGACGAACTGTTTGCGGGATATGTGGGTTATCGTCTGGCCCAGCAATCACGCGGACAAGAAGAACCCTTTGACCTTGAATTTATGCTGGAACAACAAGCCAGAAAAACGCTATGGGGAGATGAAAACTTTTTCTACGAAAAGAACTATCACGAGTTTCATACTCTCAAGAGCTCACTTTATTCGGCTGATACCAACGCCGCTTTGCTTAGGCAACACTGTACTTCCCAGCCCATAATTAACCCTGCACGGATAGCCAATCGTCATCCCACTCATCAGCGCTCTTATGTTGATTTTAAATTACGTATCGCCGATCACTTATTAGCCGATCATGGAGACAGAGTCACATTTGCTAATTCGGTGGAAGCCAGATATCCATTTCTTGATATTGATTTAATTAATTTTGTTCGCACGATACCTCCAGAGTTGATGCTAAAAAACGGCAATGAAAAATACCTGCTAAAACAACTCGCAACTAAAACGGTGCCTGAGTCCATTATACGACGCAAGAAATTTTCTTTTGTAGCCCCTGGTAGCCCTTTTCTTCTGAAAAATAAACCCGAATGGATTATGGACATGCTCAGTAGAGCCACCATTACTCGCCAAGGGATTTTTAATCCCGATACCGTAGAAAGACTGACTAATAGTGCCATCAGGGGGGCCCATGACATCAATCAAACTTTCGAAACAGACTTTCTAATGGTGGTTATTACCACAGGTATCTTACTTCGCGAGTTTGTTGAGTCATAAGCAGTATATTTTCAGTCCATCATATTTTTATTTCAGGTAGGAAATCATGACTAAGTATTTTGTTCACAAAAAATTCGCTGAAACGGCAAGTTTATTTCCAAATGAAACCGCCATTGTTGAAAGTCAGCGCCAGATAAGTTATCAACAACTCAACACTTATGCCAATAACCTTGCTTATCACATTAGTGATACTCGCCATCAAATAGGCACACCCGTTGGCTTGTTCTTGCCCAAAAGTATTGAATATATTTTAGGGGTATTAGCTGTTCTCAAAAGCGATCAAGCCTTTTTACCCTTATCCCCAGAACAGCCTGACGCACGCCTTGGTGATATTTTACGCAAGGCACAACCTAGCCTAATAATGACCACTAAGGAGTTGGCGCTTTCGCTGAAGAAAACACTCGCCGCACTGGATTTGCAACACATAACCATCAAGATATTTAACTACGGCAATACCGGTGAACTTGAATTGACTCACCTAGACTCAGGCGCATTACTGCACAAACCATACCCAGATACTGAGCCACAAATGTCTGCGACCCCTGAGGACAGTAACTACATTATTTTTACCTCTGGTACCACAGGAGATCCCAAGGCAATCGTCGGTTGCCATAAAAGCCTCAGTCACTTTATTCATTGGGAAATGAAAGAGTTTGCGTTATCGAGCCACCTACGGATTGCTCAACTAGCTCCCATTACGTTTGATGTCAGCTTACGAGATATTTTTGTGCCACTGCTCAGCGGTGGGGTTTGCTGCATTCCTGAGCCTGAAGTGCAATTTGATGCCAGACGCCTGTTGCTGTGGATAAGTAATAGCCATATCAATTTAATCCATTGCGTTCCTTCTATTTTTCGCTTGTTAATGACAGAGCTTGAAGCTGATAACAATACTCAGGAATACAATAGACAAAAATTAAGCCATTTAAAGCATATATTGCTAGCAGGAGAGCCTCTATTTGGTCGAGATGCTAACCGCTGGATAACACTGGTTGGCAACGATATAGAATTGGTCAATCTTTATGGTCCTTCCGAAACGACCTTAGCTAAATTGTTCTATCGCCTTAAAGGCCCAGTTGAACAAGCAAACCAAATGATCCCCATCGGGAACCCTATTGCTAATACAGCAGTATTGATCCTCGCCAATAATACCTTATGTAGAGTAGGTGATATCGGTGAGATTTATATTAAAACCCCTTTTCGCAGCAAAGGTTACCTTAATGATCAACCATTGACAGATTTAAGCTTTATTCAAAATCCACTCAACCCAGATAATGAAGATATTATTTATAAAACGGGTGATTTAGGCAGATATCTAGAAAATCACAGCGTCGAAGTCCTCGGCCGCCTTGATCGCCAGGTTAAACTCAACGGGATACGTGTTGAGCTTAATGACATTGAAGGTCACATCCATAACTTATCCGCAATCGATCAGTGTTTTATTAATCTCTACAAAGATGAAGATCAATCTAGCAAACTGGTGTGCTACTACACTTGCCATCAAGATATTTCTACCAATGAGATCAAAGACTTACTTGCTGACAAACTCAGTACCAATCTCATTCCCAGCATGATGATAAAATTAAGCAGCTTCCCTTTAATGCTCAACGGCAAAGTCGATAAAAAAGCACTTCCCAATCCAGCCACGTATTTCAATGACTTTAACATTGAAGAAGAACAAGACCTAAGCCCTACCGAATTAATACTCAGTGAGATTTGGCGCACCAGTCTTGGGGCAGCTAGTCTCAGTAAATATCATCATTTCTTTGACTTAGGGGGCACCTCATTAGCCGTCATGAAAGTACTGGGTGAAATGTATCGTCAGCTAAATATCGAGATCTCCATTCAGGATTTTTACCAGCATGACACAATTTCAGCGCTTGCCGATCATATTGATAAGCTTCCAGTATTAACCGGTGCACATTATCAAGCCATCACATTGGCACCCAAACAACAATATTACCCCCTGAGCAGACAACAGCAAAGTCTCTGGCTCAGTGAGACACTAGCGGATCAGCAAGGGCAGTTTACGATTCCCGGAGCCTGTCAATTAACAGGTGATTTAAATCGCCAGGCGTTTAATCAAGCCATTGATGCTTTAATCAGTCGCCACGATAATTTACGTATCGTCATTGATGAAGAAGACAATGGCAGCCCCATACAACGCATTAAGGGAGATTTTCATTACCCACTCGACATTATTGACTTGTCTACTCGTCCCGACGCAGCAAAGCAGGCTAGAACAATAATGCTCAACGACAGTCAGCAGGCGTTTAACTTGGCTGAAGCGCCATTATTTCGCTTAAAGCTCTTTAGGCTAGATAAGCAAACTCATTATTTGTATTTTTGCTTCCACCATCTGATTTTTGATGCTTGGTCTATGGGACTCTTTGGCCAGGAACTCATGTCAGCCTATCAAATACTCGCAACTGGGGGAGAATATAAACCCGCACCGCTGGCGGTCCAATAC
Source organism: Shewanella denitrificans OS217 (assembly GCF_000013765.1). Classification (NCBI taxonomy): domain Bacteria; kingdom Pseudomonadati; phylum Pseudomonadota; class Gammaproteobacteria; order Alteromonadales; family Shewanellaceae; genus Shewanella; species Shewanella denitrificans. Next base: position 4,240,655 of record NC_007954.1, read on the forward strand.
CAGGATTTTTGTCACTGGCAAACATTAGAGCAACAACAGAAAAAGCAAATAGCTCAAAAAAACTATTGGTTAGACCTATTTGCACATCCCACTCCGATGCTGGAACTGCCGACTGATTTCCCCCGTCCGCAGCAAAAACATTTTCGTGGCGCTCAATTAGACTTCACTATCGACAGCGGCATGACCAAGCAACTTAAGCAATTGAGTATTAATCAAAATAGCAGTTTATTCTCATTGTTAATGTCGATATATCAAGTTCTATTAGCTAAATATACCAACGAGCAAGATATTGTCGTCGGCTTCCCCACTGCTGGGCGAGGTCATCCGGATTTGAATCCGTTAATGGGTATGTTTGTCAATACGCTACCTTTGAGGAGTCAATGTGAAGACAAATTGAGCTTTAATGAATTTTTAAGACAAACTACAAACAATATCAATGATGCACTCGACCATCAATCCTATGGTCTAGAAGATTTAGTTAACGCCTTAGATCTTCCAAGGGATATGAGCCGTTCCCCCTTATTCGATACTATATTCATGCTACAAAATTTTGAACAAATTGAGCAAAAAAATGCACAACTCATCTTGTCCGAATTGCCAGCACTACAACATACGCCCTGGTATGATTTAACCCTTAAATGGATAGAATCAGAGGGTCTTTTACACTGTAATATTATTTATGACGAAGACCTATTCACATCAGCAACTGTCTCTCGCTTAGGCCAGCACTTTACGACGATTGTCAGAATGGTTTTAGCACAGCCTGACATCAAACTGGCTGATATTTCATTATTAACCGCTGCTCAGCAACTGCAACTCATTGATGATTTGCGTCCAAATGATAGCCCGATCAATGAGCCTAATATCGTCGGTTGTTTTGAAAATCAAGCAAAAATAGCCCCAAGCACTATTGCACTGTCTTTTTTCGAACAAAAAATAAGTTATGAAAGCCTTAACCGTCAAGCTAACCAGCTTGCTAGATATATGCAAACATTAGGCGTCAAACCAGGTGATGTCATTGGCTGTCATATGCCAAGGTCTCCCTTAATGATCACCAGTGCATTAGCTATTTTAAAATTAGGGGCCATTTATTTACCACTAGAAATAAGCTATCCCCAAGCACGAAAGGAATACATTATTGCTGATAGTGGTATCAGTTTTGTGTTGAGCAACACTAACAAGGAAGATGACAATTTAAGTCACATTTTTAAGGATATTTGTTGGATAAACGCCGATGCTCCCCAGATTATCAATTTTGATAGTAACAACCTCCCGCTAATTCCCGCCACTAATGACTTAGCCTATATTATTTATACTTCAGGTTCGACGGGTAAGCCTAAGGGTACGTTAGGGCATCACCTAGGGGTCGTGAATCTTGCACAGCATTTTAAAGCTTATCTTAACCTCACCGCGAATGATCGCTTTTTACAGTTTGCCAATTGTTCATTCGATGCTTCAATTTTTGAAATATTTATTACGTTATTAAGCGGCAGTACTTTGGTGCTCATCACCGAGGAGATAATATTAGATACTCATGATTTTGAAGACTATTTGAATCAACAGCAAGTCACAGTAACTGTACTCCCCCCCACTTATGTCCGACAACTGACCCCTGAGCACCTGAATAGTCTGAAAACATTATTGACTGCCGGATCGACGACTGATCACACTCTGGTAGAAAAATGGTGGGATAAGGTCAGGTATATTAATGCTTATGGTCCGACTGAAACCACCGTCTGTGCCAGTGTTTTTGAAGTGTCAGCCACTGCTTGGGCAGACTTAAAGCAAAATAACAAACCGATCCCTATTGGTAAAGCAATCAGTAACCTCCGCTTAGATGTATTGGATTCTCACCTGCAGCAATTACCTGCAGGTATTTCCGGTGAATTGTACATTTCAGGGTTAGGTGTCTCTCATGGTTATCTCAATCAGACGGGGTTAACCAAGCAATGTTTTACCCAAAACCCACATATGCCTGAATTACCTATGTATAAAACCGGCGATCTTGCCCGTAGGCTCGCCGACGGTAACATTGAATTTCTCGGAAGGAAGGATGACCAAGTTAAAATTCGCGGTTACCGAATAGAACCCATGGAAATTGAATATCAATTACTACAGCTTGAACAGATCGCAGATGCCCGAGTTTTGGTCAATGGTAAGGCCAGCCAACAATACCTGAGTGCTTATTATATTGGGGTTGCTGATGATGAAAGCATTATCCGCCAAGCACTATCAAGCACACTCCCCAAGTACATGATTCCCTCCACTTTTACGGCCTTACGCACGTTTCCCATGACTCCCAATAATAAAGTGGACAGCAGCGCCTTACGTCAACTATCAGAACAACAAAAAGGAGGCATAATTAGTCTACCAAATAGCAAGGACATTGAAGCTAGCATAACGAGTATCTGGAAAAGAATCCTTAATATAAACCACATTAATCAAACACAAAGCTTCATTGAACTTGGCGGCGATTCGATAAAAGCGATTCAAACTGTTGCTGAATTAAAGAAATTGGGGTTAAAGATAAAAGCTAACCATATCTTGCAATATCCAACCATAGAGCAGCTAAGTCAACACGTCACTTATGCATTGCAAGAAGACAATATCCAAGTTCAAGGGCAAGTACCACTAACCCCTATACAACAGTGGTTTTTTAACCATTATCAAGGGGATAAGAACAAATTTTTCCAACACGCACTCTTATCCTTTACTGATAAGATTCACCAAGCAACCCTGCAACAAGCAATGCAAGAGGTCATGAAGCAACATGATAGTTTACGCTCATCATTTGTTTATGACATAGACTCAAAGCAATGGCGGCAAGAGGTATTAACCCCAAACATATCTATTGATTTTCATTGCATTCATCTGGAAAAAATTGACCATACATTAATGGCTATTCATATGAACGCACTAGCCAACCAAAACTGGCTCAATAAATCCACACTGTTGCAAGGCATTATTTTCAAAGCAGAAACTAGCGATGACCATGTATTTCTTCTTGCTCATCACTTGATCGTCGATACTGTTTCATGGTGGATTTTACTCGATGATATTGAAAAATCCTACCAACAGCTACTCGCCGGAAAAAAAGTAGACCTAGGCAGTAAAACCAGTTCATTGCAGCAATGGTCACAACAACTTCATAAATTTAGCAAGAGTGAAACATTGCAGCAAGAACGAGAATTATGGTGCCAGACAGATCAAGCCCTGAACTCTGCCTTTCGCTTTGCACCAAGCAAAGAACAGACTGATACAGACAACATAAGCCTTGTACTGAGCCAATCACAAACCAAGGCACTATTGAGACAAAATATCCACCAAGGCATAGCTGTACACGAACTAGTGTTAACCCTACACGCTAGGGCCATGGCTAATATATTTGGTGCAAACCAGTATTCCGTTATCATTGAAAACCATGGCCGAGAGGAATGTTTTGACACTCTAGATGTCAGTCGGACAGTGGGTTGGTTTACCAGCATTTATCCTTTGGTGTTGGCGCAAAATAAGCCCTGCCCCTTATTACTAGATATAGCCAAAACAAAAAATATATTACAACAAGCCCCTAATAAAGGCTTAGGCTATGGTGTACTCAACTATCTACCCAATAATAAGAGCATAACTGAAACGTATAGCAACATAATGCCACAAGCCAGTTTCAATTATTACGGTACCTTTGACCGACAAAGTCAGCGGAGCCGAATCGTCGATGTTGCTAAATTTGATTTACCCGCTCTACGTCCGCCATTGCAACATGTTATGGACATTTCTGGTTCAATTAGAGGAGGTCAACTTCATATCGAACTCCATTATAACAACAATCGCCTAGCGACGGATCTAGCTCAGCAGTGGCTTGCTCATATCAACAAGGAGTTGATAGATTATATTCACCTAAAATACGATAAAAAAATGGCTAAAGTAGAGCAGGCGTTTGAACAAAAACTACAAACTGGCATAGACAAAATTCTTACACAATATGAAATACCTGGATTAGTACTCGGTGCGCGCTTTCCTAACGGAGAAACTGTCATCTGCTGCCGGGGTATCTCCAATACCCAAACACAAGCTAAGTTAACTAAAAATCATCAATTCAGGATCGGTAGCTTATCAAAAACTTTTGTCGCTACTCTTATCCTACAGTTGGTTGATGAGGGGAAGATCTCACTAACCCAAGCAGTCGGAGATATCTTAAGTCCTAGCTTGATCAACAACTCAGGCATAGATAAAAAGATCACTGTCAGACAATTACTTAACCACACCTCTGGGCTAGAGGATTATATTAATAATGGTGAGTTTAAAGACATTTGTCTAAATCAACCTGAAAAAATATGGGAACCTGAAGAACTGCTCCGCTATTTTAATACTGCAGTGACCCCACCTCTTCTTGAAACTCATTCACAATGGCGATATTCCAGCAGCGGTTATATTTTACTCGGGCTTATTATCGAAAAAGTCACCGGAGAAAAATTTGAACAGCGGCTTTTTAACCGTATCACTGCGCCACTTGGTTTACAAAACACTCATTTTGCAGATAATAATGCATGTCAGAAAAGCCTAGCATCAGGGCATGACAAGCAGCTAAATCCTTTACCCAATAAAGACACCAGCTTCACTTGGGCGGCCGGAGGATTAATTTCTACTGTTGAAGATCTGCTCACCTGGCAGGCAGCCATCAACGATGGGCGACTCTTGAGTCAAGAGATGCAAAAGCAGCGCTTGGATTTTATAGACTTACCCGCGCACGTGAGTCTGGATCAACATATCCAGGCTGGTTTGGGAATTTTCAACATTGAGGGGCATCTAGGGCACGTAGGAGATATGCTTGGACACGAAGCCGCCATATTAGCTCATGATGATGTTCAGCTGGTTGTTTTACTTAATGGTGAAACCAAACACCCAGCTATGGTATTTGGCGGATCGATATTTGAAGCTATTTTCGAGCTGATTTAGTCAGCTCATCACGTTAAGCACTCCTATTCTTAATTTCAAAAACCCGACCTATGATCGGGTTGGAGCACGCAATTGAACATATCATTATCGGATAAGCACGCTCGCCGTAATTTTACATATATGTGGTTGGGCCAGTTCATCAGTCAGTTTGGTAGCCAAATTACAGCAATAGTACTCATTTTTTGGTTAAAAGAGCAGGTAGGCTTGGCTTCAGTTATGGGACTATCAGCGATGTTATTTTCTCTTTTTATCGCCATTTTTTCTCCGCTAGGAGGAGCCCTTGCCGATATCTACAGCCGAAAAACTATTATCATATCCAGTGATTTACTCGCCGGGACAGCATCTATTTTATTGCCACTAGCTTTTTATTTCTTCCCAGATAAGCTCTATCTGCTTATTACATTAGTACTCTTGATGCAACTAGTGCTAGGTGCCACATTAGGTTTATATGATCCAGCTTACTCTGCATTACTGAGCAATGTGGTTGCAAAAGAGCAGCTTCCTCTTGCCAATTCCATCAAGAATGCCACCATTCAAGGCGCTATGTTAATGGGCCAAGGCATAGGACTATTACTCTATGGTCAATTTGGGATTATCCCTATTTTAATCGCTAATAGCTTATCGTTTTATTTTTCCGCCTTGAGTGAATCACGAATAAAACTTCCCCTACAGGAAGCCAAACCTGCAAAAGCTATAAACTCTTTATCAGATTCAAAGAAAATCATCGCCGGTATGAAGCAAGGATTGGTGTATATCAGCGAAAAAAAATCTCTAAAATCTTTATTGCTACTCATTGGCGGGGTCAATTTTTTTATTGGTCCTTTTGTTATCCTGCTGCCTTTTTATATTGAACAAACCTTATCCGTTCCAGACTATTGGTATGGATATTTGATCGCAGCTTTTGGTGGAGGAGGATTGATCGGCTACTTATCTTTACCTTTTTTTAAGTCCAAAGTACAAGACTGGTCTACTTTGGGCCGTAACAGTTATCTATTTTTTGGTTTCTTACTTATTACACTCGGAGTAAGTAAAAATATTTATTTATCCTTAATATTATTCATTGCTTGTGGCTGCTGTTTTGGATTAATCAATACTATGATAGAAACAGCCATATTAACCAACACTCCAGATAATAAACGTGGTCGAGTAATGAGTATTTACCGAGTTATTACTCGCCTATCCTTACCTTTAGGTATGGTTATTTCAGGAGGATTGGTCGATTTTTATCACCTTAATATTGAAATCATTTTTATCGCTTGTGGCATTGCGGTGCTGATACTGTCTATACAGCAATTTAACCAGCAAAAGCTCAAAGAGGTACTAGCGTTATAATCTGATCCACCATTGAAGTACAACACTGAAGGAACGCTTTAGGTATTAAATATCATCTGTTGAAACAACTTGATGCCATTGTAGGCATAAATGCTACCAATCCGTGTAATCATTTATGCTTCTTTATAGTGGATCTCTGGGACGTGTACAATTTTGATTAATCCAAATAAAAAACCTGAGGGCTACTCAGGTTTTTTATTGTTCAAAGCAAGCATTCGTCAATTAGAACGCCGCGCTGCCCCATAACCAGACTTTATCTGTATCCACCTTGCCTGCTGCCGCATCACCTGCGCTATAGGCGGCGTACTTCACCCCTAAGGTGTAGTTTTTAGCCACTGGCATTGTATAGACAAGATCAATTTCAGAGCCCAAATCGTCCACTGTAGCATTTGCTTCATCGGTTTCAAATTTGTGGTACATCAAGGTAAAAGAACCACCGCCCACAGGCACAGACACTAAGGCGTACATGTCCACTAAGCCTTCTTTTGGCGTCGTTAAAAATTGATCAGCCCAACCGTTAAACTTGTGCAAGGTGGCAAGCGGAGTGGCGAAACCATAAAGCCCATCATCTGAGCCTAGCACTTCATAACCTAGCTTAGTGGTGATACCAGAAAATGCTGCGCCCACTTCTAGACTGTAGTAATTAGCACTGTATGAACTGCTAGCACTGTCTGCATCTTGAGTCGCATACTCAAGCGCATACAATAATTTAGCCTCTTGAAGCTGCTTGGCTCCGTCGAAACGCACCCCATAGGTGTCTAAACCATTAGTTGTGTTGTCATCGACTTCTAATAGGTAGCTATAAGCACTTAGCAGACCTAAGTCTGTTTTTAGAGAGGCGTTAATTAAGTGATCTTTAGCATCTAGATCCCTATCTTCGGCAAAAATACGGTTGCGCTGACTGACATACATATAATCAAGCTTGAAAGCCTCTGTGAATTGATAAGCTAACATCACTCCATCGAAGGTTTGCCTGTCTTGACGCCAGCCCACATCACCCACAAAGCGCTGACCATCAAACATCAGTGCCTGACGACCTGCCTTAGCGGTAAAGCCCTGGTTTTTGTATTGCACATAGCCGTGATCTAATTCGGTGGTTTCAGGATCGGCAATGACCGAATAACCCGCTTGATAGCCTAAGCCATCGTTATAATTATCCATGCCTGCAACAACGCGAGAGTCTTCAAATTCAACCACAGATGAGAAGCCATTAAATTCTGCTGTGGTGTAATTTAATCGAGTGCGCAGGGTTAAGGCATCGGCATCTTTCAGGGCATTATCTTGCTCTACGGATTCATATCTAAGGTTAAGATTGATACTTGCCTTACCGTCTGTCATCGCACTGGCTAAGGAGTCGGCTTCAGCCCCATGGGCTATGCCCATGCTTAAGGCCATAGGGGCAAGTACTGCTGCAACACACACTGAGAGTAGGCTCTTTCTCATCTCTTCATCCTCTGCTGATATGGCTCATTGACTTGGCATATCAGTATGTTTTGTTAGTTTTTTACCTCAAGCTATAACCGCTATGGCACAGTGCTTAAGGTATAAATAATTCGCTTGTTAAACTAACATCTTAAGGCAGGGGATTTTGTGGCGCAGAGCACAGTTTACTCAGGCAGAAATGTCCGTATTAGCGCCATTGAATGTCTCTGAGAGCTGACGCCCAAAGTCATGGATTTCGAGAGCGAAATCACACAACTTCAGTGCCTGTCCTATGTATCGAGTCAGCCATGGCTTTGGATGTGCGACTAGGGAGAGAGCTAGTGTGCTTGTGTGGGTGCAGGCTTAGGTTCAATTTTTGTATTTTGATCGTGCACCAAATACCAGCCATTCCCTTGCTTCTTAAACAGTAGGCTCAGGTAATGGTCGATATGATAGGGCTTACCATTGCGATCATCTTCATCGTAACTGACTAAGAGTAACGCATTGGCCATTTCAGCACTCTTCTCTACACTGATGATTTTATAGTTAAAATGCCAACCTTTAGTGGCAAACCACTCTTTCAGCATGGCGCGATACTCGCTAGCATCATCAAAAAAAGCACCATTAGGTAAAATAAAGGTCAGCCGTGGTTGCTGACTAATGGTGGACTCAAACGCGGAAAAATCTTTGGCTTGAATGGCATCTAAATGCTTAGTTAAGGTGCAATCAAAGTCGCAGCTATACGCGTTAACGCTGACCAGCAAACTCAAACCGATTAAGGCCAGCTGAGCAATCCTTATTGTCATGGTGTTCTCCTAGCATGGCCACTTGCCTGCCAGCCTAAAAAGTATTGATGTTATAAACTAAAGTCCTAAGCGTAAAATGGCAAGCTGTTAAATGTCAGTCGAAATCATGCTTTTAGCTTTATAAAACCTATTTAGTTACAATTTATTCATCACTCATGTGTTAAGCGAATTACTTTGTATTTCAATATTTTGAAACGCTTTTACCTAAGACTAATCTACTAATAACACTCAAGTTTATGTAAGCTGCTATTAGCTCATCGATAAACTGGTTATATTGGACAGGCACAAAGGGTTAACAATTCATACAAAAGGATATTTCATGGGTCAGGAAACATCGAAAATACTCGTCGTCGATGATGATATGCGTCTGCGTTCATTACTGGAACGTTACCTAGTAGAGCAAGGTTATCAGGTTCGCAGTGCAGCCAATGCCGAGCAAATGGACCGCCTACTTGAGCGTGAAAACTTCCACCTTTTGGTCTTGGATTTAATGCTCCCAGGTGAAGATGGTCTGTCGATTTGTCGACGCCTGCGCCAACAAAATAACCCGATTCCCATCGTGATGCTGACCGCTAAAGGTGATGAAGTCGACCGCATTATCGGCCTGGAACTGGGCGCCGACGACTACCTGCCAAAACCCTTTAACCCAAGAGAACTCTTAGCCCGTATTAAGGCCGTGATGCGTCGCCAAGCCCCTAAGGTTCCCGGTGCCCCAGCGCAAGAGGAAGAGAGCGTCTCCTTTGGTGAATTCTCACTCAACTTAGCCACCCGAGAAATGTATCGTGGCGAAGAGAGTATCGCCCTCACCAGCGGCGAATTTGCCGTGCTGAAAGTGTTAGTGAATCACCCCAGAGAACCCTTATCGCGGGATAAATTGATGAATTTAGCCCGAGGTCGTGATTATTCTGCCTTAGAGCGTTCCATCGATGTGCAAGTGTCGCGTCTTCGCCGCCTTATCGAAAAAGATGCCACCAGCCCAAGGTATATTCAAACCGTTTGGGGCCTAGGTTATGTGTTCGTGCCCGATGGTGAGGCTAAGTAACCTTTAACATGCAGAGAGCATAATGCAGAGAAAATGGTGGCGCCGCTTCCTTCCCCATAGCGCCTTTAGTCAGACTGTGGTCCTAATAGGCAGCCTGCTGCTGATTAATCAGCTGGTGTCTTACCTGTCTGTGACTGTGTATTTTATCAAGCCCAGTTACGAGCAAATCAACCAGCTCATTGCCAGACAAATCAATCTCTTATTTGTCGATGGTGTCGAGGTAGGGCGCGAGCATTTAACCATAGTCGATGCCCTCAATGCCAAGGTGCGCGATGATGGCATGCGCTTTTACAGTCAAAGGCAAGCCGAGCGAGCTGGGGTCGAGCAGGCCACCTACTATGGTTTTCTGTCGGATCAAATGTCGATTTATTTAGGCGGTAAAGCCGATGTTAGACTCTCACAAGGCAGTGAGATGCAAGTGTGGATCCGCCCGCCTCAAGCGCCATCCTTATGGATAAAGGTGCCACTGGCAGGCTTTAATGAGTCAGACTTATCGCCATTAACCTTATACCTTATCGTCATCGGCGCCTTGAGTGTCGCCGGGGGATGGTGGTTCGCACGCCAGCAAAATAGACCATTGAAACGCCTGCAAAAAGCGGCGTTAACTGTGTCCAAGGGGGACTTCCCCGATCCTTTACCCCTGAAAGGTTCCACCGAAATTGTCGAAGTGACTCATGCCTTCAATCATATGGCGCAAAGCATGAAACAATTGGAGCAAGACAGGGCCTTGCTGATGGCGGGCATTTCCCACGACCTTCGCACCCCTTTGACCCGAATTCGCCTCGCCTCTGAGATGATGGTCGAGGAAGATCAATATCTTAAAGAAGGCATAGTCACAGATATCGAAGACATGGATGCCATCATTAATCAATTTATTGCCTACATTCGCCACGACAGGGAAACCCCCAGAGAGCCAGATCAGATCCACAGGCTTATCCAAGAAATCGCCCAACAAGAAATGCACCGTGAAGGTGAGATTGAGCTCGATTTACAAGACTGCCCAGAGATCCCCATGCAGAGCGTTGCCATTAAGCGGGTGCTCAGTAATTTAGTGGAGAATGCCTTCAGATACGGTAATGGTTGGATAAAAATCAGTGCTTACAGTGAGCGTAATTATGTCTGTTTTAGTGTCGAAGATAATGGCACTGGCATTGCGGCAGATAAAATTGATGAACTGTTTCAGCCCTTCACCCAAGGGGACAGTGCCCGAGGCAGCATGGGTTCAGGCCTTGGGCTTGCCATCATAAAGCGTATTGTCGACCGTCATCATGGCAAGGTAAAACTCAGTAACCGTGCCCAAGGCGGCTTATGTGCCAAAGTATGGCTGCCTCTGGTGTAAACTTAGCCTTTAGCTGCCAACACAAGGTTTCGCCACAATAGCAAAGCTATTGATTTTAAACTATGTGTTATCAAATTAAACGCATCTTAATTGGATTTGCTTTCGTGGGCAGCTTGTTCGTGACTTCTGCTCATGCATTCGTCTGATAACATATTTCTGTCATATTCTATTCTTATACTTCGCCGAATCCTCTCTTTTGGCTAATGTGCGAATGAAAATATCGACCTTATCGTTAACCGCTTCTGCCCTATTACTTTTGCTTGCCAGCACCTTGGCGGCGACCCTCATTTGGAGCAACACCCAAAGACAAGAAGATGAGCAACTCACCCAAGAATTAACCCAGATACAAACAATATTTCAATTCAACATTCGACGTAATATCGACCAATATTTACAAACAGGTTTTAGCAATCACTTAAGCAGTGCCAGTAAAGAGCTCAAGTCCATCGCTATTGATATCGATGTATTAAAGCAAGCACATCCACGACTTAATACCCGGGGAGTCAGTGACTTTATCGGCAATTTTGTTAAGGAACTCGATAGCAAATATCGCTCTGCGGGTAAGCTTGCAGGCAATCCAAGGCAACTCCTGTCCCATGCTGAATCTGAAATGCTGGCCTATAACCGTAGCCTGAGCTATTATGCACTGCAATCTGTGTTAGCCAATTCTGCATTAACCAATTCTGTATTAACCCATAGTGACGCTCTAAATAACACGATCCAGCATGCCAAAAACTATCAAAGCCTTAACCAAGACTTACCTCAGCTCGTCTACCAATTATCACAATTAACCACGGCGATTATTCTGGAAAACGATCCCAGTCGCCAAGCCAGCTTAGATAACAGCTTGCTTGAACTTGAGCAATGGCATCAAGCACTGGCTAAACTGCCCCTATTGGGTATCTATAAAGTTGAAGAGCTGGATGAATTTGCTCTGGGTGATGATGAGCCAGAGCGAGTTGAAATGGGTGAGCAACTCAAGGCAGAACTCCTTAGTTTAGCCCAGCGCTACCCCAAAGAAATTGCTAATACCCAAGCTCAACAGGCTGAAAATGTCAAAGTACAGCAGGCATTAATGCTGGCCACTGCTGAGTTAGAACAACAGCTTACACAACTGGCTGAAGTTCAACATACCCTGAGCCAAGCCCTTAAGTTAAAACTACAGTGGCTGTTATATAGTATGGTCGCCATCTTAGCCCTGTTTGCTCTTTGTTATTTAATCTTGCAACAGCTTAAGGTCGTGAAGCCTCTCAAACGCCTAAACCAAGCCTTCTTTCAATTGACTGAAACCAATCAGAGAGAAAGAATCACCATCACTAGCCGCTGTGAAACAGGTCAAATTGCGGGTTATTTCAATAACTTGTTACACAGGTTTGAGCAAGAAGATGAGCAAAGGGCCAAGAACCTGACGCAAATTTCTCATTCACTAAGCCAACTGGTTACCCGCATTGGTGGTATTTCTACAGATACTAAGCAGACTCAACACATAGTGCAAACCGCCCAAGATCAGACCCATACCCTGAAGCATTTATCTCAGGAGGTCACCCAGTCTTCATCTTTGCTCGCCAATAGCGCACGGCAAACCATGGAGCAGATGCAGTCTAGTCAAAATCAATCTCAGGCAGTATTAAGCGCCACAGAAAGAACCTTAGACTCTATAGGTCATTGCAATCGATCCTTGGGGCAACTTAGTGCCTCTGTGACCGACGCAGAAAAGATAGTCCATGTGATCAGTAATATAGCCGAACAAACTAATTTATTGGCCTTGAACGCGGCCATAGAGGCCGCCAGAGCTGGCGAGCAAGGACGAGGCTTTGCCGTGGTTGCCGATGAAGTCAGGAGCCTCTCCCAGCGAACCCAAACATCTCTGCAAGAAATCACCGCCATTCTTGGACGCTTAAGTCATTCTAATCATGAACTCACTCAGACTGTCTCTGGCATAGAAGAAGCGACCCAGAGCCAAAAGTCTCGCGCCCTAAGCCTGCTAGATGCCGCTAAACTAGTCCAATCTCAGGCAGAGGCCATGGCGCGCACTGCCGAGCAAGGCACAGCCCATGCCATAGAGCAGAACAATTATTTAGATGCCTTCATCTTGGCCATGAACAGCTTAATGGAGCAGGCCCAAGGCACCTTCAGCCAAAGCCAGACCATAGCCCAAGAGGTCACAGACAGGGTGCAAGAGATAGAGTTAAGCCTTGGGATAGACGCTGCGGCTTAATCTAGTTGAAGGAAAACACAGACAAAAAAAGAGCGCAATATCGCGCTCTTTTTTAATTCAGGGGTTAAATCCATCCGATTAACCGCCTGTTATATTTGCACTTAAAGCGCAGCCAGTATTGCCTCAGCCTTACTCACTTCAAATGATTTAGCCGCTTCTACGTTTAACATTGTGACTTTGCCATTCTCAATCACCATAGCATAACGTTGTGAGCGCACGCCGCCAAAAGCCGCCGTGTCCATTTCAAGCCCGAGTGCCTTAGTGAAGCTGGCATCGCCATCGGCAAGCATCATAAGTTCTGAGGCATTTTGCGCTTCGCCCCAGGCCTTCATCACGAAGGCATCGTTTACCGAGATGCAGGCAATCATGTCCACACCCTTGGCCTTAAATTCATCGGCAAGTACCACATAGCCCGGTAAATGTGCTTCTGAACAGGTTGGTGTGAAAGCGCCTGGTACGGCAAAAAGTACCACTTTCTTACCGGCAAAAAGATCGCTGACCTGGTGATTAACCATGCCATCTTTAGTTAATTGACCTAAGGTTGCCGAAGGTAATTGTTGACCTACTGAAATCATAATATTGTCCTTTTTATGGGTTGCTAATGGTTTACTAATGTTTAACTAATGCTTTATCTATTGTTGATAACCTGCGCCCATTGGGGCTGTGGTTAGCAGTATGCTGGATATACAATTTGCTGTCATCTGAATAGGTTAGGCAGTCCTAGTAACTAACACCATAGTGACTAACACCATAGTGACTAAACTAGGGTTACTAAGACCAATGTATGTGCACTATCTTCCAGCTGCCATCGGCTTGCTTGGCTAACACTAAGGTCTCCATACCAGTGGAATCGACTGCTTTACCCTTAAACTCGCCTTTTGAGTGACTAATAGCCGTTGAAATGGCCATATCGCCCATTATTCGCACTTGCTGCTCTTTGGTGGTGACGGTTAGGCCCTTCAAATAAGCCATGTCGGCTTGCAAATGATGGCTGGCATATTCGGCAAGAGAGCGCTCGGCCTTGCCACCTTCATAAATTAACACATCACTGGCAAGGGCAAGGCTTACACCTTGGGTATCACCACTCCTTAGAGCCTGATGAAACGCCTTCACCACTTTAGCGGGGGCTAATTCCATGCCAATAAATAGACTGGGCTCAGTGCTGTGTTGCTCATCCCCATGGGCCAAGGCTAATGGACTCTGACCTAAGAAAACACTAAGGATAAGCCCAATCACTAGGCGAAATAAGTTGTTCTTTTTCATATAAATTACTCTTTTTTGTTTTATTTCATTAACTTGAATTTTGATATTGGCCGAAGGTTTGGCAGCTAGCTCAAGCTGACCGGCCCAAGTACACTAGATAACATCACTGTGACAGCTAAAATGAGTGCCCCAATCATAGCTTCGATGGCGATGGAACGCTTAAGTTTTATCCTAGCACTGTGCTCAGCCTCTACTGACAGAGGGCTTTCCAACTTAGGCACTAAAATAAATTTATGCAGCGCAGCAATCAGTAATATCAGCACAATAAGGCTGAGTTTCAATAAGATGGCCCGACCATAGTCGCTGTCGATTAACTCCATTGGGCTATCGAACAGCATCCAGACTAAAGCCGCACCCGTTGCCAGTACTAGGCTGACTATCATCACACCTAGCTGACCAAACTTATCCATAACGGCTTTCAAGTCGCTAAGCCCTACTCCTGAACTTGAACTTGTACTTGCACTTGAGCACATGCGCCATAGTGGATAGAAGGAGCCTAGCCAGCTGCCGATGACAAGTATGTGCAGCACAACCAAGCCTTGGGCCCAGAAGTTAAGCTCAGTGCTGTGACCAATTAGGCTAAAGGAAGTCCCTAAGGCAATAACGCCCATGGCTAATAAGGCATTGGCTAGCTTGCTAACACCTTGGCGGGCCAGCAATGCCCCGCTACTGCCAAATAGCGCCAAACTAAAGCCCGCTACACGCCATGCCAAAGACTCACCCACAGGGCTTTGCCACATAAATAGCTGCATTTGTTGATCTAGCATGCCCCCTATGCCGTCTTCGGCGAAGGAGCCCACCTGAACGAAAAAATTAATCGTTACCGCCAGCAAACCAAGCACAGCGCCACAGCCAATGTAGCGGTATAAATGCGTCATTTCACTCGCTTGTGTTCGAGCAAGTGAATGGGTCAAGACTAGCATAAATGCACCGCCAATTACGGTGGCCACACTCAGATACATAAGCCATTTTGATAACAGTGCTAGAATTTCAAATTCGGTTAATACCATTAGCTGATGGCTCCCCTTTAATGGTGGGCACTGTGATCTACCTTGATATCTACCTTAGCATCGGCTTTCACAGCATCAGTCACTGTACCAGTAGCGGCATCAATAGCAGCAGCCTTAGCGCCGTGGAGCATAAAGCCAAACTCCCCTTTCATCTTGTGACCATCATCGCCCATGATCATCCAACTCACAGTGTATTTGGCAGGCTTTAAGGCAGGTAAGGCTATGGCAAAGTTTGCTTGGCTTTGAGCGTGTTTTGGCACACTTAACGGCACCTCAAGCTGGTTTTCATCTTGCATAGCAAGCTTTACCAGACGCACCGGCGCCGAAAAATTAAGCTCAAGCGTGCTTGGCGCCTGGCTTATCATGGCGCCATTGGCGGGCGTTGTGCTGCTTAAACCCACATGGGCAAAAGCAGAGCTGGATAAGATTAAGCCTGCGGCGACTAATACTGAGTTAAATAATTTCATCTTGTTTCCTTTTTTTGTGTTGTTTATAACGATTTTAAATACCTAAGTGTTTATCAAAAATGGGTTAAAACCAGGCCCTGAGGCCAATAACAAATTGCGTCTCCTGAGTATCCTCTCCCTCGGCCCGAGCAAAGTCTGCGGTATTGCCGAATTTCTGACTCCAGTCCACTCCAATATAAGGAGCAAATTCTCGCACTATTTCATACCTCAATCGCAGCCCAGCCCCCACGTCCGCGAGCCCTGAGCCAATACCCACGTCCATATCGTCTTTGCCATAAAGGTTCATTTCAATTTCTGGACTGAGGATGAGTTTTTGAGTAATTAACAATTCATACTCAGCGCTCAAACGCAGTGCACTGCGGCCTTCTTCACCAATAAACAGCGCGGCATCGACGTCAAAAAAATACGGTGCTAGCCCTTGAACCCCGACCACGGCCCAATTACGAGTGGGTGATGGCTCAATATCCACTCTAAGTCCCAGCTGTAGATCCCAGTAGGGTGCTATAGGCCGACTATAGAGCGCCTGAAGCTCTACATCTTGAGCATCACGGCGTTGATACTCACCCTCGGTTTTAAACCACAGCTTATGCATGTCATGGCCAACCCAAGCTTGGCCACTGAAGTTGATTGGAGCATCTGTTTCAACTCCTGTTTCCAGCTCTTCTAACATGAGCTTGGCAAGCAAGGGATCATCATCTCCGCCGGCATGGGCCATAGTACTTGTGAGCGTCATCGTCAGTGCCATAAACACGACAGACGCTAAACTTGTGTTACTCATAATCTATCCCCTTATTTCACCACGACTTTTCTGAACATGCCTGGCATGTGGAATAGCAGATGACAATGGTATGCCCATTGGCCTCTGGCATCGGCCGTCACTAGGTAGCTGATTTTTGAGCCTGGCTGCACTAGCACTGTATGTTTACGGGGAATGAAATCAGGATCGCCAGTTTCTAGCTCACTCCACATGCCATGCAAATGCATGGGATGGGTCATCATAGTATCGTTGACTAAGGTTATTCGCAGCCGCTCACCGTATTCAAACTCGAGCGGTGCGGCGTCCATAAATTTAACCCCGTTCATCGACCACATATAGCGGTTCATATTGCCGGTTAAATGCAATTGAATTTCACGGCTTGGCTCACGCTTATCATAGGTGGGGTGCAAGCCTTTGATATCGGCGTAGGTCAGCACCTTACGGTTAAACCTTTGCTGGTGCTCCCTAAGGCCAATGCCAGGATCCGCCAAGCCAGATTGCGGCGTATCGGCGCGCATATCGACCTCAGGGCCAAACTCGCTATCTAGGTGCTTAATCTCATTGTTACTGCCAAAACCCGCCAGACCTAAACCAGTAGCAGTCCCCATGGCCATTTTGCTGTGATCCATGCCCTGCAAATCGCCAGCACCCATGTCCATTTTACTATGATCCATGCCCTGCATCTCACCAGCACCCATGTCCATCTTGCTGTGATCCATGCCCTGCATATCGCCAGCACCCATGTCCATCTTGCTGTGATCCATGCCCTGCATATCGCCAGCACCCATGTCCATCTTGCTGTGATCCATGCCCTGCATATCGCCAGCACCCATGCCCATATCACTGTGGCCTAGCACGGGCGGGGGATCCATATGAGGAACCTCAGCCTGTAAATTCACATTCGAAGTCAAGTTACCTAAGGTAAAGCCTGTCCTGTCTATGCTTTGGGCGAAGATACAATAGGCAGAGTCCGCATCCGGCTCCACCAGCACATCGTAAGTTTCTGCCACACCGATGCGAAACTCATCCACAGTCACAGCTTGAATGTTCTGCCCGTCACTGGCCACCACTGTCATTTTAAGCCCAGGAATGCGAACATCGAATATTGTCATGGCGGCGGCGTTAATAAAGCGCAGCCGCACCTTTTCCCCGGGTTTAAATAATGCCTGCCAGCCTTGAGCCGGTGAATTACCGTTCATTAAATAGGTGTAAGTCGAGCCGGTCACATCGGAAATGTCCCGCTCGCTCATGCGAGCATTATTCCACATAGAACGGGCATTCCAGGTGTTGGCTAAGCCGTTTTTGCCTATGTCAGAAAAGAGATCCATCACGGTTCTTTCACGGAAGTTGTAATAATCCGCCTGTTTCTTTAATTTGGCATAGATGGTTTCCGGCGCTTCATCGGACCAATCGGACAGCAACACCACATATTCACGGTCAAACTCCACAGGATCTGGCTCTGCAGGGTCGATAACTATCGCGCCATACATGCCCGTCTGCTCTTGATAACCCGAATGGCTGTGATACCAATAGGTACCGCTCTGCTGCACTAAAAATTGATATTCAAAGGTTTCACCGGGTTTGATGCCATCGAAACTAAAGCCAGGTACCCCATCCATTTCAGTGGGCAGAATAATTCCATGCCAGTGAATGGAGCTGTCATGATCCAGATTGTTTTTGACTCTCAAGGTGACAGTTTCACCTTCCTTCCAGCGCAACAAGGGTGCAGGTAGCAGCTGGTTAACCACTGTGGCCCTTGCCGGCTTACCGGTAAAATTCACTGTCATGTAGTCGATGCTAAGATCGAAGACTTTGCCCGAGAGTTGAGTCAAGGACTGGCTCAAGGCATTGGCGAGGGCATTCTTAGGAAAGGGAATGGCGGCAAAGGCCAGCATGGCCGAGGCGCCAAACACGAAACGACGCCGCGTGCTATCTGGCATAGTGTTAGCGCTATTATTGGTCTCAGCCATTAAGGTATTAGTCCTTAAGGCTTTGGCCGGTATCTCTGCCTTGGTGATGGTCTTCATTGCACTGACTCCTCTAAAGATTTCACTTCAGCATAGACGTATGTGCTGCCATCCGCGTTTAACTGCAACACTTGATAAGGCCTAAACTTGTCTTGATATTCCATCCCAGGACTTCCCACAGGCATGGCAGGTACTGTGAGGCCAAGGGCTCCTTTGGGAGGGGAAGCCAAAAATGCACTAATAAACTTAGCGGGAATATGGCCTTCGAACACATAACCTTGGGAAGATACCGCCGTATGGCAAGATTGCAGCGATGCCGGTATACCCTTAGCGGTTTTGAATTCGAATAGCTTATCGATATTGTGCGACTTAACCCTAAAACCACGCTGCTCTACATGAGTGAGCCATTTTTCACAGCAACCACAATTGGCATCCTTGTAAACGCTAAGTTCAGGTATAGGTTCAGCTTTTGGCTTAGGTATTGGCTCTGGCAGCTGCTCATGTGAAGCAAGGGCTGCGGGACTTACCTCAAGTTTTTCGGCATTCGCTTGAACATAGAGCCCTAATAAGACCATGAAAAATATAATAATAGTGGCAAATCGAACAATTGATTTTTTTGGGTAGGAAATGGGCATATGCTTTGCCTCCAAATCAAATTCTATGACCTCAGCCCAAGGGCTAGATCTAATCACCTTGCAATCTAATCAATAGGTTAACAAGGCGTAAAACACTCGATTGGTTAGCCCAGTCACAGAAAAAAGACGTGACTGTGCCTAGGTTAGGCAAATATCGGAGGGCGGTACAAGGAAACGTTATATTGAGGGCTAAGCTCAGCTGAGGGCAGTAAAAAAGGTTCGATGAAGCGGATTTCAGACTTGAGTACCGGCATGGCCATGGTTAACGCCACCGACATACAAGAACTCACAGGGCAACGACAGCTATTCTCACAGCAATCACCGCTATTCTGGCTGGAGCTAGCACTGTTATCGGCACTGGATAAGATGATGGAATAGCGGTTTTCCATCTCCATCTGGCTCAGCATAAGGGCATGGTGTGCACTGGTCTCATCGCAAGATGCCGTCATGGTCATCTTAGTGTTACTCATGGCTGGCATTGTCATATGACTCGGTAAAAACACAGACGCGAATGCCTGACCGACAAAGGCCATTAGCACAAACATCATGATTAACTGAGTCTTTCGCAAAGTGTATTCTCCATTAGCAAGCATTACAGCATAGTGAATCGATGTAAGTTAAACAATTAAATTATTGTTCATGTCCCCCTATGATTGGCTACTAGCCCTTCGCCTCTAATATTAGCCCTTGACCTTAGTCTAAGGTCCAAGGGCTAGACTCAATGAATCGCAATCATTGAGGATCACAACTCCCATGAAGGTCGCCAACTTAATCGCCAAGCTCACTTGCCCTCATTGCGGCCATTGCAAACAGCTGCAAATGCCAACCCACGCCTGCCTGTGGTTTTATGAATGCGAACTATGCCAAACCATGCTCAGCCCCTTAGCGGGTGATTGCTGCGTTTTTTGCTCCTATGCCGATATGGAATGTCCGCCTAAACAGCTCGATGCAGGCTGCTGTGCTAGTGACAATTAGCTGTTGCCTCTGCCAGCACCAGTTCGTTAGGGTAAGTTGTGCTCTTTTGAGAGCTAACACCTAGATTTAAGCTTTAGTCGTGACGTCACCAAGGCAGCTAAGATGACGAACAGACTCGATATCCACAAACAGGCCTCTAGCCCATGGACTTGATACACCCAGCCCGACAATACTGTGCCTATGAGGCGCCCCATGGCATTGGCCATATAATAAAAGCCCACATCCAATGACACGCCATCAGTGTCGGCAAAGCTTACAATCAAGTAACTGTGCAGCGATGAGTTAATGGCAAACACCACACCGAACAAGAGTAACCCCATGATAAGCGAGGCTTGCGCATAAAAATCCCACTGCAGCGCTAGGGCGATTAACCCAGGAATAAAGGCGAGATAACAGGCCCAGCTGAAGGCTGTACTGGCGCTTGGGGCTTGGTTTTGGCTTGTGCGGTTACCACTTACGTCCCCTTTGCCCCTGCCTGTGAGTCTAGGTGCCAAGGTTTGCACTATGCCATAGCCTATGACCCAGCTCGCCATAAAGCCGCCCACCCAGCTGGCTTGCCAATTAAATTGCGCCGCCAGATACACAGGTAGCGCCACCACAAACCACACATCGCGCGCACCAAACAAAAACAAGCGCGCCGCCGACAGCAAGTTTATCGCCCGGCTTTTAGAAAATAGCTCGTTGAATTTTGGCTTATTTTTCGCTTTGCCTAACTCTTGCTTTAAGCTGACTAAACTTAATAGCCACACCAGCGTTAATAGACCTGCCATCAATAGTATGGCGCCGCGAAACTCAAACAAGCTCAATAGCAGGCCGCCTAAGAAAAAGCCCACGCCTTTTAATGCATTCTTAGAGCCCGTCAGCAGGGCAACCCAGCGATATAACTTACCTTCTGCCCCCGCTGGCACCAGCAGTTTAATGGCGCTCTTGGCACTCATTTTATTGAGATCTTTAGCTATCCCAGACAAAGCCTGCGCCGCCATCACATAGGCCACGGTCAAAAACTCATTAGGCACAGTCAGCATGGAGAGGGCCAAGACCTGCAGCCCTAAGCCAATGTTCATGGTGCGATTCAGCCCAAGCCTTGCCCCTAACCAGCCGCCGACTAAATTAGTCACCACGCCGAAGATTTCATAGAACAGAAATAGCATGGCAATGCTAAGTGGGCTGTAGCCTAACTGATGAAAATACAGCACCACCAGCATGCGCAGCGCACCATCGGTTAAGGTAAACGCCCAATAATTGCTGGTGATCAGCAAATACTGTCTCACTGGTGCTGACAAATCCCTTAAACCCATGACGACTATTCCTTATCGGCGCGGCCTACCATACGGGCAAGCTCGGCGGTGCGATTTGCATAGCCCCACTCATTGTCGTACCACACATAGAGCTTCACTTGGGTGTCGTTCACTACCATGGTAGAAAGCGCATCGATAATGCTCGAACGTGGATCGGTTTTGTAATCCACGGACACTAATGGCCGCGTCTCGAACCCTAAAATGCCGTTAAGATCTTGCTCTGAGGCCTGCTTTAGCAGCTGATTGACTTCCTCCACAGTCGTTGCGCGCTCAAGCTCAAACACACAGTCTGTGATTGATGCATTGGCCAGCGGCACACGAATAGCATGACCATTAAGCTTGCCCTTAAGCTCAGGGAAGATATGGGTAATGGCAGTCGCCGAACCTGTAGTGGTGGGAATTAAGCTAATGCCACAGGCGCGAGCACGGCGCAGGTCTTTATGGGGCGCATCCAAAATGGTTTGGGTATTGGTGATGTCATGGATTGTGGTCATAGATCCATGCTTGATGCCAATGTGCTCATGGATAACCTTAACCACTGGGGCTAAGCAGTTGGTGGTGCAAGAGGCGGCCGTCACTATTGGGTGAATTGCCTTGTCGTATAAGCCATCATTGACGCCCATGACGATATTCAATACCCCGTCTTCCTTCACAGGCGCGGTCACCACCACACGTTTTACCCCTTGGTCTAGGTAGGCTTGCAGCAAGGCCTTGGTTTTTATCTTGCCTGATGCCTCAATCACCAGATCACAACCTGACCAATCGGTATCTTGAGTGGCGATGTTTTGTGTACAAGGAATGGCTTTACCATTAATCACAATGGCACTTCCCTCATGGGTGGCTTCGTGGTGCCAGCGGCCATGGACGGAATCAAAAGTCATTAAATGGGCTAAGGTCGCCGCATCACCGGCGGGGTCATTTATCTGCACTATTTCAATGTCGTCCCAATCGAAGGCTGCCCGCATTGATAAACGCCCCATACGGCCAAAGCCGTTAATACCGATTTTAATTGTCATCTTGGATCCTTAACGTGTTAAATTTTAATAGGTTAAAACTTGTATATACAGGTCTTACTAAGTTTAAATTATCGCTACATCTGTAGATCTAGTCTGCGTTAGCTCTTGCAAAAGCTGGCCTTATTGGGCCGAGCCGCCATCAGGCTTAAGCGCTTCAGCTCTTGCTCTATGGCCTCAACATTGTGCTCTGTGGTCTGTGCTAATACGGCTTTGGCCCATAAAGGTAACAAGGGATTAATGCGATAAAACACCCACTGGCCGTGTTTTCGGTCGCTGATAATGTGCGCCTTTTTCAGCACAGCCAAATTGCGCGACACTTTCGGCTGGCTTGACTCATCTAATGCCACCATCAATTCACAGACGCATAACTCCCCCAGATAATGGCTGAGCATTAAGGTCTTTAGGCGAATATCATCGCTTAGGCATTTATAAAAACTGATGGGGTCGACAATGATACTGGCTGCGACTGGGTCTGCCGCACTCTGAGAATGAGCATCGGCATGAACATCTGACCGAACCAAAGCCTGTGGCACTTCCAAGCGCAAAAATAAGTCTAGTCTATGGCTGATGTCATCTAAGGTCGCTAAAAATGGGGTTTCACCGCCCCGAGATTTAGGGGACGCGATATCCCAGGCATATTGCTGCCCAGCACCCGCATAACTGCGGCATTCCTGACTAGCCTTGTCACAGAGGCTGATGACAAAATCAAACCTTTGAGTGGCAAACTGTGCAATCGACTTAGGCACTAAGCCTTGGGTATTAATGCCCAACTGGGTAAGCGCACTTAAAGCTCGTTCATCCACAACACCGACTGCATCAGTGGCCTCTGCGGCATCAGTGCCAGCACTACAGACCTCAAAATAGCTATCGGCTTTATGGCGCAGCAGCGCCTCCGCCATTTGCGAGCGCGCAGTATTGCCGCTGCAAATAAACAACACCCGCCGTTTAGGGAGCGAATCACCTTCGATTTGGCTTGAGCCGACTGAGCTTAAAGGATTAGACGCGCTCGCTGACATACTGGCTTTCTCTGATTAACTAGATCACTTCAGAAGTGTATATATGAAAAAACATATATACAACTCTTTTCACGGGCAGGTTCTTAACTAGCCAATTTTTAGCGAAGAGGTCTTAACCAACAGATAATTGAGCAGAGAGAGATTGTTGTAGGGATCTAAATGAGCATAACGGTTGTGTTGAACGCTAGTGTTAATTCCACCGCTAATCTTCAAATACGACAGGTGTAAGTTAGTTGGAGTTCAGTTCTGGTTTATATTCGGGGCAATACGTTGCGCCGTACTGATGCATTTCCAGCCCCTTGGCTTTAGGCTCATCTTCAGAAGGGTAGCGATTACCAAACTCATCGCAGATTGAAATTACAGTTCCAGCTTCAATATTAGCTTCAGTCTCAGTGATAGCTTGAACGCCTCCAGAATCACACGCCGTTAGCGCCATCACCAATGCAACAACAGCAGGGAGCAACACAAACTTTTTTACTACTTCATACATCTTAATATACCTAGGTCATTTGATTGAATATTGGCTGCTATCTCGATGCAAGATACATCTCTTTCACAGTAAAAATGTCTAATGTTTAAGTAATCTCTCCCTGCCTAAACTCGTTGTAGAAAATCTGCAGTTATGCAAAGACAAATAAGCGTAATTCCATCATGACCAGTACAGGCTTGCCATGGCATTCACTTTACGACACGCAGCAAGTCCGTCCTTGGATGCTCGAACATCCCGTCCATGGGATGGACGGTCGTCTCGCAAATTGCCGTGGCTCACCTTTTTAGCTTCTGTGTAACTTATTAACTTAAAAGCATTAAGCCAAAGTTTATGCTGGGTGTCAGCGTTAATCCTATTCCTTTAGTTAGAACGCCGCATTAAGCGAACTAAACTTGTTGGTGATAATGTGTAACAAGCACAAAATTAAATAATTGTTTTAGTTACATTTAAATACCTTACCAAGTTTCGATCACACCAATATATCAGCATCTACTAGCTCAATGTTAGTACCTGAAATCTCACTGATCTCTCCACATACCCAGAAAGGATGATTTTCATCAAGAACCTTTAATCTAGATACATTTTTGGATTTATCTATGTTTAGGTATGCAGAATAAAGAGGTTCTTCTGTGTAGACTCTAACCCTATAACAATCTTCTTTTTCCTGAAAGCCAGAAAAGGCACACTTCCACTGAATTTTTAAACCAATATAGCTTTCTAATCGGTGTTCTTTATCAAAAGGTTTTGTTTTAGCAATGTCTGCAATTATTTCAGAGTAAGAAGGCATTATACTAAAAGTGCTTTCGTCAAATGCTGGAGGTGTAGTTAACCCCTCAATACGCTCTAAATAAGGATACATTCTATTTATAAGTTCATCGCCTGGTGCATTCGCTTCTGAATCATTAGGTATAGGTAGTAAGCTTTTTGAACGATCGATTTCCTTTGTGGATAATAGAAGATTCGCTTCAAGTTCTTCTAACCTAATTTCGATATCGGAAAGTGTTTTATCATTGTAAGAATCATCATTTTTCTTAAGACCAAAAATCGAATAGAACAAAGCAATCACACATGCAGCCACCTCTAATATTAAGCCTTTCACTAACCATTCGCGCTCAGTTTCTGTCGGTGTTCCCATACCTAAGAAAACAACGCTTAAGGTTCCTAGTACCGCTAAGACAAACAGTGAAATAAATACCCAAAATAGGATCCACTTCATTTTTTCGTTAGATGAGTTCACAAAATTCCTTAGAAACTTAACAGCGTAATAACTCGAATTCCGACAAACATCCTAAGAGATGTCCCAAAATCATAAGATTTATACACTTAAATTTTTATTAATTTTAGCAACTTATCAGCTAGTCCGAGGGTTATCAATCCCTTTAATGCAGATTGCTCTTAAGTGGAAAACATACTCTGGCAGAAATCTTAATAGCCATTATAAAACAACAACATAATGCACTTATGACATTAGTTCAAGTAAGATGGAGGGATTTCACAGCTAGAGAATTAATGATGACATCAATATGGTGTTTGGCTCTAAATTGCGACACTGATGCTAATGAGAGGGTATTGGGCTAAATGGCTCGAGTGCATGTGCAGCAGGGATGCTGCGCTTGAGCCCACAAGGACGTGTTGACGGCGTCACTCGGGACGTTAGCCCAATGTCCGAGATCAACCCTCTGATGTTAAGTTTCGCTGTTATCGGTATACAACCTAAACAATGACAGCAATGCTAATAGGAGGATGCTGATCTAAATGGCTCGAGTTGCTCTATTGAGTTAGGCGGCAGGGACGCTGCGTCCGAGCCCACAGGGACCTTCTTACGTTTGAGAAGACGGCGTCACTCGGGACGTTAGTGCAATGGTTGAGATCACCGATTGAGCTTAGTTAATTCCATTTATATTGCAGTCAAAAGGCATTACTTCCAGCCATGAACCCAACGCGTATCATCTTGCAAATCATGCCAGTCTATTGGGGCAGAGCGTTTTGATATCACAGCTTCGATTGAGCACAAAATGACAACTCCCTCTTCATCGAATTCAATTTCAGTGACCATAAAGTGCTTTTCTTTATTAACGGGTGCAACAGCTGTCCATTTGCTGTTGAGTAATTTCTTGGGGCTAATGTTATTCATCAAAACTCCTTCAAATCCATCACTGTTCATTACTGCTTATTACTGTTTGTCACTGACCCATCTTGACCATTGCTGATAGGTGCCAATGGCGAACAAGCTGCCTATGAATAGACAAATGCCTGAACTTATTACCCAAAATGTCAGACTATTTTCAGACTCTTTGTAAGGAAATAGCGGCATTAAACCCACGAATGACACTCCTCGCAGCAAAAAGATGCTGGAAATGATCACCAGCGCCAGCTTAGTTAACGGCAAGCGTTTAATCACCCCAGCGCCGGACAGTCCGTAGAGTGACCAGATTAGCAATATACCCACTATCACTGCAGTGACAATACTTGGGTACCAAAGCCCCTGCTCGGCCATCGAGGCCATCGCCTCTCCGGCGCCAAAAAAACGATACCAGTCACCGCCAAATACAATACACCCCACATGGAGCAAGGCCGCGATGGCGCACAATAATGCCCCGACAAGTAATGGCTTATTATTCTTTGGCTTCACCTTCCACTCCTTGAACGCTTAACATGCATTAAGCGGCGTTAAACAACCAGATAATTCACACTAATTTTTCCATGACATAATTGGTAAGCGTTTGACCACGAATTTCCACTTGCTGACACTTTACTACTTGAAAACCAAAATGTTCAAAAAATGGTTTTGCGGTAATGCTGGCATGGGCATAAAAACGAGCCAGCCCTTTTTGTTGCCCTGCTGTAACAAGCGCGTGCATTAGCGCTTTACCTACCCCTTGACCTTGGTAATTCCAATGGCAGAAAAAATGATCTATATAGCCATCATCTTGAATATCTGCATAACCGACTATGTCGCTATCTAACATGGCGACAAAAGGATTGATGGCGCGAATACGCAGTTGCCATGCGGCTGGGTCATATTCATCCGGTGCCCAAGCGTTAACTTGAATCTCGGAATAATCTTTACTGTTCACCTTACGGACAGTATTGAAAAAAATGTCTCTTAATTCTGACTCGTCGCCATGTTGAAACTTCCTGATGCTAAGCATTGATACCTCTTTTACCGCTAGCGCCTTGCACTCGAGATAGTGATTAGAAATCTCGCAGTGCGTACTGCACTAATCGCAAGCCAATACAGTACGATTCACGCAAAAATTTGTGCTCACACTTGGCCTATTTAAGCCCTATCACAGTAAAGTCACCGCTGACCTTAAGCTGCACGGTAACGGCTTGTGCGCTGGTGTTTTTCCAATACCACCCGTGGGAGCCTGCAAAGGGGGCGGTAAAACTGCCTTTCATTTCATCACTTGTGGCAATGACGTAGCTCTCAAAATACCCTGTGGTGTCGCCCTGTGGCTCGCCGTGTAAGTCAAAATATAGCGGGCTCGGGCTGCTATTATTAGTGACGGTGTCAGTGGCGGTTTCAGTGTTAGTGCTCCACTGGTATTCCATCTTGGCAAATTGCGTCATATAAAACTTATACTCCACCCCGCGTCCCGCAGGCACAGTCACGCTTATGTTATGCTCGGAAAGCTTGGCGGCATCACTTTGTACCGTACTGGCTGACCCCTGTGACGTGTCAGACTTAGATGCCGCTAATTCAGGAGCCATCTGAGTGCTAGAATCTGGCTGAGCCAGCGCTGTCAGGCCTAAGGCCTTGCCCACTCCTGTGGGGTCTATATTGTATTCTGCGGGTAAAATTAAGCTCACCAAGGCAATTGCCGCTAAGATAACCGCCGCGAATGAGGCTTTAATCAATGTTTTACTGCTTACTGTATGTTGCATAATCTTCTTCTTATTAGTTAATTGCGTAGCCGGTTTTTTAGTTAACTGCGTAGCCGGTCAGTTGATAACCCATCAAGATTAACCCGGCGCTCATTAGCAAGGTATTCGTTAGCGTTGAAAAATGTTGGAACGACGGCCATTTGCGCCAAGCTGTGATGACAATCAAAATGAACCCAAGAGCGGCAAACTGACCGAGTTCAACGCCCAAGTTAAAGGCTAACAAGTTAGTGAGTAAGCCTGCCTCAGGTAAGTCAAATTCCTGCAATTTGGTCGCTAGGCCAAAGCCGTGGAATAGACCAAAAATCAACACCGCCCATTGGGTATTGGGTTGCCAATTAAAACAGCGTTTAAAGCCACCTAAATTGTCGAATCCTTTATACACCACAGATAAACCAATAATGGCATCAATAAGATAAGCATTAACTTGAATATCGCTCAGCACCCCTAACAGTAAAGTGGTGCTGTGGCCTAAGGTGAACATGGTGACATACAAGAACACATCTCGGCTGCGATATAAGAAGAAGATCACTCCCACTAGAAATAACAAGTGATCGTAACCTGTGATCATGTGTTTAGCGCCGATATACACAAAAGGGAAAAATTGCACCCCAGTATTTTGCTCTAAAAAGGCGCGGGTATTGTCATCCACCCCGTGAGCGAATACCTCAACACTGATAAAACTCAATCCGACCAATATGGCAAAAAAAACAATAATTAATCACTTTATTGGCCATTGGAAGGCTCCAAAATCTCTGCTTTCGTCAAGGTAGATTCCTGTTCTTTATGTAACATACGGTATAAGGCTGGGATCACAAAAGAGCATTACACTGGCTGGCACCGTTAATCCTCGGCTCAAGTCTAATTTAGTTCAGCTCTGGTTTATATTCGGGGCAATAAGTGGCGCCGTACTGATACATTTCCAGCCCCTTGGCTTTGGGCTCATCTTCAGACGAATAGCGATTACCAAACTCATCGCAGATTGAAATTTCAGTCTCAGTTTTAGCTTCATCGCTTCCAGAACCACAAGCCGTTAACGTCATAACCAAAGTGAACACTGAAGCGAATAAAACAGATTTTTTCACGACTTGATACATCTTGATATGCCTAGGTAATTTGGTTGAATACTGCTGTTCTCTTGATGAAGGATACCTAACATCGAAGAACCTATGACTGAACCTTAGCGTCATTTACTATGACACACCGCTTCGCAAAGGGAATTTATTTTGCTCTTAGCAAAGCTAATGAATCTTCAATGCTCAAAATATTTGCACTATTTGCCTCAGTAACGCTATGACTCACTTCCAGTAAATCATAACTTCGGCTATTATTTGTACTAACTCATTCTTGGTGACCAAATCATGCTGATTAATTCACACTATCCACAAGTGCCTATCTCGACATCCAATGTCGCGACTGATCTTGCGCGCATAGATAATCAGCAAAAACCGCCGCTATTGCCGCCCCAAGAGCCCAGCAAGGGCCATGAAGAGCGGGCATACAACCAGAATAATGAGCGTGCGCCTGCCGATGTTATCAAGCAAAAGCAGCAGCAAGAGCAACAGCAAAATGCCTCGCTTTACCAGCAAAAAGTCAGCACTCAAACGGCTGCAGCCCCTGTGGTCGCCAAAGCTGTCCGTATTATTGCCAACAACAAAGCCGCACTCGAGCGCAAAGACATACATGTAAAGCAACCGGCGAAAGAGGATCAGAAAGAAACCAAAGGCCTTGCCAACCATCCTAGCCTACAAGGCCAAAGTAGCAGTTTTTATCAGCAGCTGGGGCAGCAAGTTGAGCAGTTTTATCAGGCAAAAGTGTCACCTCAATCCCTGCCAACCCTTAGCATCAGTATTTAAGCTATCCTTCTTTTTAGCCCCCTATTCTCTAAGGATCCAATTCTTCTGTTGTCTCTAGGTTAGAAGCTTTTTTGGGCAGCCTAAACCACTGTTTGTTGTATGCCATGCTGCCCCACAAGGCCCAAGCCAGTGCAGTGTTGGCTTGATCGCTATCCAAGTCCTTAGCGGTTAACTTTTCAGCTGAAAAATCATAGACAAAACTCTTAGGTTCTAGCTCTGGTTGCAAGATGGTGACCTTATTACCTTGCATCAAGGCAAAGTTTTTCTCGTACTGCATCAAGGCGCGGCCTTGCCAGTTGTCTTCTACTTGGCTTAAGTCTTGACCCAACATAGGGTAGCTGGCTGAAATGCCCATCAAGGAGAGCAAGGTCGGAGCTAAATCAATTTGGCTGACTACACGCTTATCCTGCTTGGCTCGCACCCCTTCACCTAAGATAATCCCAGGAATACGAAAGCGTGAAATAGGCACTAGATCGACGCCGCCGACGCGACTGTCATGATCGGCAACCACTAAGAATAGGGTATCTTTCCAGTAGTTTGATTGTCTAGCCTGCTTGAAAAACTCACCTACCGCATGATCGGCATATTTAGCGGCATTGTTTCGGGTCTGCTTTGGCTGCTCGTAGAGCTCGATCTTATTATCGGGGAATTCGAACGGGTCGTGATTACTCGAGCTAAAGACTAAGCTAAAGAATGGCTTACCTTCGTCGGTCAATTGTTCAAATTCATTATGAGCTTTCGCCATCAGATCTTCATCTGATACACCCCATGAGCCTTCGAAGAAAGGATTTTGATAATCATTTTGATCGACAATATCGGTAAAACCATTGCCGAGAAAGAAGCTGCGCATATTATCGAAATGACTTTCACCGCCATAAATGAACTGAGTCGTATAGCCTCTATTTTTAAGTAACTCTGCCAAGCTGAAAAAGCCGCTCTGACTCTTGCCAAGCTTAACCACTGAGCGAGCTGGGGTAGGCGTAAAGCCTGTCACCACAGCTTCTATGCCGCGCACAGAGCGTGTACCTGTGGCATACAGGTTTTCAAAATTCCAACCTTGGGTTGCAAGCGCATCAATATTGGGGGTTAAAGGGAGGCCGCCGAGATTACCGACAAAGCGTGCACCTAAGCTTTCCTCTAAAATAATCACTAAATTCTTAGGCTTGCCCTGAAAGCTCGCCTGATTAACAGACAAACTTGGAATATCTTCATGGGTAAACGCTAGCGCTTCTCGGCCACTTTCACGGCGAATAATTTCTATGATCTCGTGTTCAGGCAGGGCGCCATACATTTTAGCGGCATCTTCTTCGCTGCCCATTTGCTTGATAGCAAAAAACAGTGAGTAAGATGAATTCAGTACTAAGGAATTGACTAGAGGATCTGTGCTAAACGACACCATAGCAGGGTTCAACGGTCTATGACCTAAGGTTGAACGCGCCCCAGCGATAGTGATAGCCATCACGATAACAGCCAACACCGGTCGCCAGTACCATTTAGGTTGGGCAATATTACGGCTAAACCTGCCACTTAACTGCCAGCCAAGCCCTAGACTCAAGAGTGAAATAACCACAGACAAGATAAGTTCAAACTTGCGCCCCGACCACAACATGGACAAGACTTCTTTAGGATAAATTAAATATTCAATATAGAGGCGATTGGGCCTGAAACCGTATTCTTCAATAAATGCGGGAGTAGAGGCTTCCAAGAAAATGACCAGCCATAAACTTAGGGTTAACCATAGCCTTAACATGAATTGCCACACTTTTCCTATGGCATGATTGCCTGAAAAACAAACTTGGCCTAAGGCTGCGATACCGAATAGCCAACATAAACTGGCGATATCGATTCGTAAACCTTGTAACAACAAATGGCTCCAACCTTGAGCATCATTGACTCTGTCTAATTGCCACAAACTCAAGCCTATACGACTGAGTGTCATCACAACAAGACAGATTAATGCCATTATGGCGAGGGATTTAAACGCCCATTGACGAGACTGAAAAGGTGAGTTTTTTCTAAATGAAAAAGACCCAGCGCGGGAATGTTTTGCTCCCGTACCGCCGGAAAAGAATGTCATAGTTAACCTCAATTATTATTCTTATTAGGATAAAACTATTTATTATTAAAATATTTTTCAAATACTTAGGCTGAATTACTCTTGGATTAACATATCCTGTATCAACAAACAGCATATCTAGGACAAATAAATCAGTGAAAAGTTGCAGTTCGCCTCAAGATTTTATCGAATTTATTATACTCCCCGTCTATATTCCTTTTGATCGCGTTGATATTTGCTTTCAAGATGGATGAGCCAGCATTTATACCAATCGTATTAATTATCTGGTCATTCAGCGGGAGTTCAAAGGGGATTAATCAAGGCGAAGGCTTGAAGGCATAGTGCTGCTATGTCAAAAGTATTCAACGCAGAGAAATCCCCTTTGAAACCCGCCCTCGGGAGCGTCTCAAGCATTCCACTTCATCGTTGCATTCCTGTGCAAGAATGAGGTTTGAAAGGGAATAACCCTTACTGCATTAATGCGCCTTGAATTGAAAAGCTTGAGGCGCTCTGATAGGTCACATAATTAATGTGATTGGTATTAACGCAAATATCGGTAGCCACAGCCAATGATCGCTATCTACTCGTGATCCTTGATGGTGCTGGTTGGTATACGCAGGACCTAGCCGACGTTAACGATACTGTTGAGCAATGCTGTCGTGCATGGAATACGTTCATTGAGTGTCGAAATAGGGTGAAAAGATTATGTCGCTGGGATTGGGCTAAACTGGGAAGTCTTTAATCGTAATGGGTATGAGTCACCTGCACATATTGCTTAGGGTCATCTGATATGATGCGTTAACTTTGTAAACTCCGAACGCAAAAAAGCTACCTTATTCAGGTGGCTTCTCTACTTAATTAGGCGCCTGTCATGGCCAGCTTCGAGCATGCCGCCATGGACGGCGGTAAGTAGAATAACGCAGGAGCAGTTATCGAAGCTCTCCGTGTTCGTTAATTTGCATAAAGCGTCGCTTTATAAACACAAAAAACTCACCCTACGACCCACAAGGATGTGGGAAGTGCCTTAAATTGTTGGGAACAATTTTGGCCTATTTATTATGCCCTCTCACATGGGGGCGAATAAGCCCTGTTTTGAATACAGGGTATTAAAGGGCTTTGAAGCGCGCAGCAGCTAGCCTGCAAGCTGGGGAGCCCGCTTAGCGGCGGGGCGACCGCCATGGATGGCGGAAGTGTCTATATTGAAGGAGCATTTATCGACCGACATCAGGATAGGTGTTGCACGTACGTGCTTAAGTAGATAAGTCACCTGAGCATATTGCTTTGGGTCATCAGATATGATGCGCCTACTTTGTAAATCCCAAACGCAAAAAAGCCACCTTATTCAGGTGGCTTCTCTACTTAATTGGGCGCCTGGAAATGACCTACTCTCACATGGGGAGACCCCACACTACCATCGGCGATACTGTGTTTCACTTCTGAGTTCGGAATGGGATCAGGTGGTGCCACAGCTCTATGGTTTCCAGACAAAAAATTGTACGGAACAAATTTTTAACGCACTTTAGTGCGGCCCGTTAGGGTCAAATACACGGATGTATTTGATAAATTGCTCCTATCTAACGCACTCATTTGTGCATTAAATAATAATTCGGAAAGCTGATTTCGTTTTGAGTTCGCACTTTATTAAGCGCTCTATTTCTATTACTAAGGTTATCAGTAAAACCCATCTGGGTTGTATGGTTAAGCCTCACGGGTCATTAGTACAAGTTAGCTCAACGCCTCACAACGCTTACACACCTTGCCTATCAACGTAGTAGTCTCCTACGGCCCTTTAGAGAGCTTAAAGCTCTAGGGATGACTCATCTTAGGGCTCGCTTCCCGCTTAGATGCTTTCAGCGGTTATCGATTCCGAACGTAGCTACCGGGCAATGCCATTGGCATGACAACCCGAACACCAGCGGTTCGTCCACTCCGGTCCTCTCGTACTAGGAGCAGCTCCCTTCAATCATCCAACGCCCACGGCAGATAGGGACCGAACTGTCTCACGACGTTCTGAACCCAGCTCGCGTACCACTTTAAATGGCGAACAGCCATACCCTTGGGACCGACTTCAGCCCCAGGATGTGATGAGCCGACATCGAGGTGCCAAACACCGCCGTCGATATGAACTCTTGGGCGGTATCAGCCTGTTATCCCCGGAGTACCTTTTATCCGTTGAGCGATGGCCCTTCCATTCAGAACCACCGGATCACTATGACCTACTTTCGTACCTGCTCGACGTGTATGTCTCGCAGTTAAGCTGGCTTATGCCATTGCACTAACCGTACGATGTCCGACCGTACTTAGCCAACCTTCGTGCTCCTCCGTTACTCTTTGGGAGGAGACCGCCCCAGTCAAACTACCCACCAGGCACTGTCCCTAACCCCGATAAGGGGTCCAGGTTAGAACATCAAAACTACAAGGGTGGTATTTCAAGGACGACTCCACACAAACTAGCGTTCATGCTTCAAAGTCTCCCACCTATCCTACACATGTAGGTTCAATGTTCAGTGCCAAGCTATAGTAAAGGTTCACGGGGTCTTTCCGTCTAGCCGCGGGTATACGGCATCTTCACCGCAATTTCAACTTCACTGAGTCTCGGCTGGAGACAGCGTGGCCATCATTACGCCATTCGTGCAGGTCGGAACTTACCCGACAAGGAATTTCGCTACCTTAGGACCGTTATAGTTACGGCCGCCGTTTACCGGGGCTTCGATCATGAGCTTCTCTTGCGATAACCCAATCAATTAACCTTCCGGCACCGGGCAGGCGTCACACCGTATACGTCATCTTGCGATTTTGCACAGTGCTGTGTTTTTGATAAACAGTTGCAGCCACCTGGTATCTGCGACTGCCGTCAGCTTAGGGAGCAAGTCCCATCACCAACAGCAGCGTACCTTCTCCCGAAGTTACGGTACCATTTTGCCTAGTTCCTTCAGCCGAGTTCTCTCAAGCGCCTTGGTATTCTCTACCCGACCACCTGTGTCGGTTTGGGGTACGATTCCTACTAACCTGAAGCTTAGAAGATTTTCCTGGAAGCATGGCATCAACTACTTCATCACCGTAGTGACTCGTCATCAGCTCTCAGCCTGTACATTAAAGTACGAATTCCCGGATTTGCCTAAGAATTCAGCCTACCACCTTAAACGCGGACTACCAACGCCGCGCTAGCCTAGCCTTCTCCGTCTCTCCATCGCAGTTAGCAGAAGTACAGAAATATTAATCTGTTTCCCATCGATTACGCCTTTCGGCCTCACCTTAGGGGTCGACTCACCCTGCCCCGATTAACGTTGGACAGGAACCCTTGGTCTTCCGGCGAGGGGGTTTTTCACCCCCTTTATCGTTACTCATGTCAGCATTCGCACTTCTGATACCTCCAGCGTGGGTTACCCCTTCACCTTCAACGGCTTACAGAACGCTCCTCTACCGCGCACTTCTAATGAAATGCACCCGTAGCTTCGGTGACTAGCTTAGCCCCGTTACATCTTCCGCGCAGGCCGACTCGACTAGTGAGCTATTACGCTTTCTTTAAATGATGGCTGCTTCTAAGCCAACATCCTAGCTGTCTAAGCCTTCCCACATCGTTTCCCACTTAGCTAGTACTTTGGGACCTTAGCTGACGGTCTGGGTTGTTTCCCTTTTGACAACGGACGTTAGCACCCGCTGTCTGTCTCCCGAGTAGTACTCATTGGTATTCGGAGTTTGCAAAGGGTTGGTAAGTCGGGATGACCCCCTAGCCTTAACAGTGCTCTACCCCCAATGGTATTCGCTCGAGGCGCTACCTAAATAGCTTTCGAGGAGAACCAGATATCTCCGAGTTTGATTGGCCTTTCACCCCCAGCCACAAGTCATCCGCTAATTTTTCAACATTAGTCGGTTCGGTCCTCCAGTTGATGTTACTCAACCTTCAACCTGCCCATGGCTAGATCACTCGGTTTCGGGTCTACACCTTGCAACTAAACGCGCAGTTAACACTCGGTTTCCCTACGGCTCCGCTATTCGCTTAACCTCGCTACAAAATGTAAGTCGCTGACCCATTATACAAAAGGTACGCAGTCACGGTCTCAAGAACCGCTCCCACTGCTTGTACGTATACGGTTTCAGGTTCTATTTCACTCCCCTCACAGGGGTTCTTTTCGCCTTTCCCTCACGGTACTGGTTCACTATCGGTCAGTCAGGAGTATTTAGCCTTGGAGGATGGTCCCCCCATATTCAAACAGGATGTCACGTGTCCCGCCTTACTCGTTTTCATCTACGGTTAGTTTTCGTGTACGGGGCTATCACCCTGTGCCGCTGGACTTTCCAGACCATTCCACTAACACCCCATAGACTTAAGGGCTAATCCCCGTTCGCTCGCCGCTACTAGGGGAATCTCGGTTGATTTCTTTTCCTCTGGGTACTTAGATGTTTCAGTTCCCCAGGTTCGCCTCATACAGCTATGTATTCACTGTATGATGACCACTTATGTGGCCGGGTTTCCCCATTCGGACATCGTTAGCTCAAATGCTTGTTACTAGCTCGCCAACGCTTTTCGCAAGTTACTACGTCCTTCATCGCCTCTGACTGCCAAGGCATCCACCGTATACGCTTGGTCACTTAACCATACAACCCGGATAGGTTTCATCTTTTCGCTTGTTATTCATCACGCTGTCGTTATTGTGAACCTCATTCGTCAGTCATGTAGCGCTGCTACACTCCTTTCTCATTCGCTTCACGGCTTAGACACCGTATCGAATCACTGCGCTTACCTTATCGAGATAAAGTAAGAAAAACTTGGGTCGTACGTCACTCAATAAAGAGTGGGACCAGCTTGGTTTTTACTTGTCTCACCTCCGGGTAGGAAGTGGACACGCCTTAGTTTTAAAAATATTCAAGACACTTAATAAAGTGTTTTGAGAACTCATATTCATGCTTGCGCACAAATATTATTTTTCGCACTAACCTAATCACACAAACGACAACGAATCATCATTTCTGCGCCTTTTAGTTAGTACTATCAGCTTTCCAAATTGTTAAAGAACAACACTTAACCGGCTCGCGGTGTGTTTCACTCTACCCTTCCAAAGAAGGTTAACAAGTAATCTGTGTGAACACTCAAGGTGATTTCTCACTTTCAGGTATGAGTTAGTCGTATAGGTAAGGAGGTGATCCAGCCCCAGGTTCCCCTAGGGCTACCTTGTTACGACTTCACCCCAGTCATGAACCACAAAGTGGTGAGCGTCCTCCCGAAGGTTAGACTACCCACTTCTTTTGCAGCCCACTCCCATGGTGTGACGGGCGGTGTGTACAAGGCCCGGGAACGTATTCACCGTGACATTCTGATTCACGATTACTAGCGATTCCGACTTCACGGAGTCGAGTTGCAGACTCCGATCCGGACTACGACGTACTTTGTGAGATTAGCTCCACCTCGCGGCTTTGCAACCCTCTGTATACGCCATTGTAGCACGTGTGTAGCCCTACTCGTAAGGGCCATGATGACTTGACGTCGTCCCCACCTTCCTCCGGTTTATCACCGGCAGTCTCCCTAGAGTTCCCACCATTACGTGCTGGCAAATAAGGATAGGGGTTGCGCTCGTTGCGGGACTTAACCCAACATTTCACAACACGAGCTGACGACAGCCATGCAGCACCTGTCTCACAGTTCCCGAAGGCACACCTGCATCTCTGCTGGCTTCTGTGGATGTCAAGAGTAGGTAAGGTTCTTCGCGTTGCATCGAATTAAACCACATGCTCCACCGCTTGTGCGGGCCCCCGTCAATTCATTTGAGTTTTAACCTTGCGGCCGTACTCCCCAGGCGGTCTACTTAATGCGTTAGCTTGGGAGCCCAGTGCTCAAGGCACCAAACTCCGAGTAGACATCGTTTACGGCGTGGACTACCAGGGTATCTAATCCTGTTTGCTCCCCACGCTTTCGTGCATGAGCGTCAGTCTTTGTCCAGGAGGCCGCCTTCGCCACCGGTATTCCTTCAGATATCTACGCATTTCACCGCTACACCTGAAATTCTACCTCCCTCTACAAGACTCTAGTTCGCCAGTTCCAAATGCAATTCCCAGGTTGAGCCCGGGGCTTTCACATCTGGCTTAACAAACCGCCTGCGCACGCTTTACGCCCAGTAATTCCGATTAACGCTCGGACCCTCCGTATTACCGCGGCTGCTGGCACGGAGTTAGCCGGTCCTTCTTCTGTCAGTAACGTCACAGCAACGTGCTATTAACACGCTACCTTTCCTCCTGACTGAAAGTGCTTTACAACCCGAAGGCCTTCTTCACACACGCGGCATGGCTGCATCAGGGTTTCCCCCATTGTGCAATATTCCCCACTGCTGCCTCCCGTAGGAGTCTGGACCGTGTCTCAGTTCCAGTGTGGCTGATCATCCTCTCAGACCAGCTAGGGATCGTCGCCTTGGTGAGCCATTACCTCACCAACTAGCTAATCCCACCTAGGTTCATCCAATCGCGAAAGGCCCGAAGGTCCCCTCCTTTCCCCCGTAGGGCGTATGCGGTATTAGCAGTCGTTTCCAACTGTTATCCCCCACGACTGGGCAGATCCCTAGGCATTACTCACCCGTCCGCCGCTCGCCGGCAAAAGTAGCAAGCTACTTCCCCGCTGCCGCTCGACTTGCATGTGTTAGGCCTGCCGCCAGCGTTCAATCTGAGCCATGATCAAACTCTTCAATTAAAGTTTTTTGAAGTTTTCTATTAGGAAAGACTTCGGCTCAATGAATTCTGATTCGAACTCATCTTTCGATGTGTTCTATGTACATATTTCTATGAACACTCTTTGTGCATTGAGTTTAAATTTTTTGATTATCTAAAGCAGTTAAACTGATTTAAATAATTGTCGAATAACTCAATACCTGTGAGTGTCCACACAGATTTCTTGTTCGTATTGTTAAAGAGCGTTGCTAACATGAAAAACTTAATTTTCATTCAGCTGCCGTTGACGCTAGGTCGTTGGCTTGGGCTGCGTATTCTACGCAATCCGTTGTCAGCGTCAAGTGTTTTTTCAAACTTTCTTTTCGCTTTGATTTAAGCAGTTAACTGTTTCAAATCAACCTATAAACCAAACTGATTCAGCGTTGGCGTGAACCGTTTGCCGTCTCAGTGGTTGCGCATTATAGGCAGATCAGATTTTTACGCAAGGGCTTTTTAACGCCTTTTTCAATAAAGGCGATCGTTAGGCGATCTTTTACACAAAAACGATCGTTTTGGCTTGAAACCGCCTATTTACGCTCATTTATTAAGCTTTTTGATTATACCAATCGTATTAATACCGTTAATAGGATAATTGATAGTAATGAATAGACTCTTATCCAGAAACTTATCTAGGATTGAATGCTGAACTAATATAAACGAATACTGATACGGCGGATTGTTATCGCTTGCTTATCGTTAACGACCGAGTGTGTTTCGTTAGTAAAGTAGTGTCATAGAAGGTAGTTATATAGTGTGTTAGAGAATGTGCTTTAGTACCTGGTGAGTCGCTATTAACAAACAAGAATGTGCCAGAAATGACAAGGGCATCAACTCATCACAGTTGAATACTGTCTTGAGATGACGCCCTAAGTCTCATGCCTTGGCTATAACGCTCAGCCAGGTGCACTATATTCCGTGGAGAAGTTAGTCTTTATCTTGCTTTAGAAGTGCGGCTAACTCTTGCTGATCGGCCTCTGTGAGTTCTACTTGGCTGTTATTGACGATCCTTTGCTTACGAACAAACACAAAACCTATGATGAGACCGAATAGTAGTAATACAAAGGGGCCTATCCATAGCACGTAAGTTTTGGGGTCCAGCTTAGGCTTATAAAGCACAAAGTCGCCGTAGCGTGATGTCATAAACTCCACTATCTCATCATCGCCTTTACCCGCTTCTACCATTTGATAGACCTGCAAACGTAAATCTTTTGCCACGGGTGAGTTAGAGTCGATAAGGTTTTGGTTCTGACACTGAGGGCAGCGTAACTCGTGGGCCAGTGATAAGGCGCGCTTTTGTTTCTCTGCCGACGAAAACGCAAAGGTATCCACAGGCGTTGCTTGAACATAAGTACTGGCTATCGCACTGATGAATAAGCATAGGGCTATAAGCATTGTTCTTATCATCTATGAGGCTCCATCTTTTACAGCTTGCTCCTGCAAAGTTTTAACTATTGGATATAAGGTATCGGCCCATATACGCTGATCGATAGGCCCTGCAAAACGGTATCTGACTATGCCTTGGTGATCGATAAGAAAACTTTCAGGCGCACCATAAACGCCAAGATCCAATCCAAGACGGCCATCTTTGTCGAAAATGTTAATTTCATAGGGGTTACCTTGAAGTTTTAACTCCTCCAGTGCCATATCTCGTTCGTCACGATAGTTAATACCGTAAATGGGAATTTGCTTGTTACGGGCAAGCACCATTAAATAAGGATGCTCGTACTTACATGCAGGACACCAAGTGCCCCATACGTTTAGCATGGCAACTTTACCGATAAGATCTTTATTGGTAATCACTTTGTCAGATTGCTCTAATTGCTCCAACTCAAAGTACGGCACCAGCTTACCTTCTAAAGCCGACTCCAGCACCTTAGGATTGAGAAATAATCCTTTATAGAGAAAAAAGCCCATGCCTAAAAAGATCATTAATGGCACAAATAAAATTAACTTTTTCATTAAGTCTCCGTTATAGCGCTGGTGCGAATTTAGGATTAGCGTGAGTGTCCGCTTGTGCAACGCTCACTTTACGACGATAGCGCTTGTCTGACGCAGCTAATAGTCCGCCGACCATCATGAAAATCGCACCAAACCATAACCAGCGCACAAAAGGCTTATAATTTAACCGCACCGCAAATTCCGTAGTGCTGATGGGATCACCCATAGTCACATAAAGATCCCTAAACAGCCCCCAATCGATACCGGCTTCAGTCATATCCATGGTACGTACATTATATTGACGTCTATCTGGCTGTACTAAAGCCACAAACTCGCCCTGCTGATAAATCTCTATCTGAGCTTGTTCAGCGGTATAGTTAGGGCCGACAATATGACGAGTATCGATAAACTTAAATTGGTAGCCTGCTAATTCATAGCTCACGCCTGGCCCCATACGCACACTTTTCTCGATGGAGTAATTAGACACCATAGTCGCGCCAATCACTGAGACGGCAATACCTAAGTGGGCGATGATCATACCCCATTGGCTTCTGCCTATGCGGCGAAGATCAATATTCGAGCTACTTCCTCGCGCCATATTATAACCAGCCCTGAAAGTAGCTAAGATTATCCAACTTGCCATGCCTAAACCAAATGCAACCCAGATATCGAATTCACCTTCAGCAATGATAAATGGCAGTGTAACGCCTAAGGCTACCGCTATCATTGCAGGCAATAGCAGTTGACGCTTGAGCTCGCCAGCTTTAGATTTTTTCCAACGAATAATCGGACCTATACCCATAAAGCCAAACAAGATAAGCACCAAAGGCACAAACACCGCATTAAAATAAGGTGGGCCTACGGAGATCTTGCCCATGTTTAAAGCATCAATCAGTAGAGGATAAAGGGTACCCAGTAAAACGGTACCGGTTGCAACGGCGAGCAAAACATTACAGATAAGCAGCATAGTCTCTTTTGATTTAAGCTCAAAACGTGCAGGACTTGCCATATCGCTAGCTCTAAAAGCAAATAGGGTTAGTGAGCCGCCAACAGTCAAGGCGAGCAGTAATAGAATAAACACCCCACGACTAGGATCGGATGCAAATGAATGCACTGAAGTCAGCACCCCAGAACGAACAATAAAGGTGCCCAGCAAACTCAATGAAAATGCTGATATCGACAGTAGTACAGTCCAGTTTCTAAAGGCACTGCGCTTCTCTGTCACTATCAATGAGTGTACTAATGCGGTACCCACGAGCCACGGCATAAAGGAAGCGTTTTCCACGGGGTCCCAGAACCACCAACCACCCCAACCGAGTTCGTAATAAGCCCACCAAGAACCTAACGCTATACCTCCGGTGAGAAATACCCAAGCAGCGAGAGTCCATGGACGAGTCCAGCGCGCCCATGCTGAATCGAGTCGGCCACTCATTAATGCTGCAATCGCAAAAGCAAAGCTAACGGCAAAGCCTACATAACCGATATAAAGCATAGGAGGATGATAGATAAGCCCAATATCTTGCAACATAGGATTCAAATCTCGGCCTTCCATAGGAATAGGAAAAAGCCGCTCGAAAGGGTTAGAGGTAAGTAACATAAAGAAGGTAAAACCAACAATCACTATCGCCAGTACCGACAACACCCTAGCGGTGAACACTTCTTCAATCTGCTTACTGAATAATGCGACGGCCACAGACCATACTGAAAGTGCAAACACCCAAAACAGTAGTGAGCCTTCGTGTCCGCCCCACACTGCTGAAATTTTGAAGAAAATAGGTAACTGGGAGTTAGAGTGATGAGCCACATAGGCAACGGAGAAATCATCCACCGCAAAGCTATAACCTAAACTAATAATTGATAGACTGACAAAAGCGAACATGCCGTAACATAGGGGCCGAGCATAGCGCACTAGATATTGATCTCTGCAGGCTGCACCTATCAAGGGCACAGTGGCAAGTAACAGTGCAAATGCCAACGCTAAG
The DNA here is from genome assembly GCF_000013765.1 of Shewanella denitrificans OS217. Classification (NCBI taxonomy): domain Bacteria; kingdom Pseudomonadati; phylum Pseudomonadota; class Gammaproteobacteria; order Alteromonadales; family Shewanellaceae; genus Shewanella; species Shewanella denitrificans. The sequence goes on from NC_007954.1 coordinate 4,283,074, forward strand.
ATCAGCGAGAAATGGCCAAGTTCAGGGATCATCAGTTGTCCTCAATCTTTCTTCTATAAAAAGCGGGAGTATACGCAAAGGCTATTAAGATAAATATTAAATAATAATTAACATTAGCAATGCCGAATTTTAAGTCATTCTAGAATCAATACTAAGCGCTGTCTGCCATTTTCATGTCAAACTGGGCTAATGGTCTCATTATAAATAGCTTTCCTGTTATTTAGTTGATTAAACATTATGGTGCTCTCGATCACAATTTCGTCATTCTGCGGCCGCTTTGTGCTTCCAAATTAGCGATTTGCGCTTGTAACACCTAACTCTCCCCCTGTTAAAGGAGTTAACTTTCCGTATAATCTGCCCTCAGTGAAGCTTTTTCTACAACCAATAAGTGAAGATAAACCCTATGACTCTATTCTGGATTGCTATCGCCCTCGTCGTTTTTAGTGGTTTATTGCTAATTTGGATCCCGCACTTTCGCCAACAGCACTTGTTGCAAACTGAAGCTTCTGGAGTCCGTAAGCAAACTAACCTTGAAGTCTTTGCTGAACGTTTAGCTAACCTTGAGCAAGAATTTCAGCAAGGTCAACTAGAACAGCAAGAATTTGCGGCACTAAAGCAAGAGTTAGAAGTCAGCTTGTTACAGGATATCAAACAAGTTGGCGATGACTCGCTCGATAACCAAATCCAAAAGAAAGGCCTATTCTGGCCATCACTCATGTCTATCACTTTATTGGCGCTAAGCGGATACCTCTACCAGCAGTTAGGAGCCTATCAACAATTAGCGATACCAATGCAGGCAAATGATGCTCATTCTGCAATGGGGCCTGAAATGGCCTTGGGCCAAAGGATTAAACTTCTTGAAGCTGAAGTGCAAGCTCAACCAGACAACAGCCAAGCTTGGTTCACTCTAGGACATGCCTACATCACTAACAATCAATATAACCAAGCCATCGCGGCATTTGATAAGGTGATGGAACTCGTTGGCGTACAAGCTGAGCTGCTTGGGCCTAAAGCCACTGCACTATATTATCAAGCTGATCAAACTATTACTGCAGAAACCCAAGTTATCATAGATAAAGCATTAGCATTAGATCCTAAGGATCCTTCGACCTTATTACTTGTAGGTATGGATGCATTCTTTAAGGCTAATTACCCGCAGGCCATTGATGCATGGCAATTGATATTATCTAGCGATCGTAGCGATATCGACAGAGGGGCGTTGATTAACGCTATCGATGCTGCCAAAGCGCAATTACACCTTGGACCTATCGTCCCTGACGCATTAAAAGTCACTGTCACTTTGGCACCTCAGTTAGCAGACAAACTAACAGGAACGGATACCTTATATGTTTTCGCCCGCAGCCAAACCCAGCCAAAAACACCTTTGTTATTGACTAAGCTCACCAAGGTTAGCTTCCCCTTAAGTGTGACCTTAGATGCAAGCCACGCTATTAACGAGCAAGTTAACACCACTGGATTAGAGTCAGTAGAAATAGTGGTGTTACTCTCAAAGGGCGGTAGCCTCAAACCACAAACCGGCGATATTCAGGCTAAGCTCGCCAATGGCAGCTTTAACCAGCTCAATCAGCTAGTGCTAGAAACTGAATTGAAATAAGCACAACAAGTAACAGCTATTTCAGCAGCAACAAAAAACCGGCATCAGCCGGTTTTTTTAATCTGGTGGTTCAAAGCTAATTACTTCGCCATGAACTCGATAGCGTTTTTATAGTCTTCATCTGAACAGTCGGTACACATGCCGCCTGGTGGCATGGCGCTCATACCCGTCTTGATCGAGGCAACTAATGTATCCATCCCTTTAGCGAGACGCGGTTCCCAAGCTGCGGCGTCATGAACCTTAGGCGCTCCGGCTACACCCATACTATGGCATACTTGGCAGGCTTTATTATAAACGGTTTCACCATCTTGGGCTGAAACGCTTGCCGTTAAACTCAAAGCAACAATAGCCGCCATTGATAACAATTTTTTCATATTAACCCTTCCTAATGCTACGACTCACACACAGTAACCGCCTGCTCTATGTCAGACTGGCGTATTTTTAACCTAGTTAGATTACTATAAAGTTAATAAAATCACACCTTTTTGTGATAAGCCTCCCAGCTTGCAATGCGGAAACAGACAAATGAACAAGAATAGTTATTATATTAGCAAAGCATAAATAAATCGGTTTATTATCTTTGCTGCTAGATGCCCAGACACGGCTCTCGGCTGTCCCCTGTATCGTACGTAAGCTTTTAATATTGCAATGGGAGTGTGATACCATTCCGTGAATATCATCCATCAGGTTAACGAGGCTAAAGTGACAAGCAATAAACCACTGCCAGCATTACTCAGTGCTAGCCTACTCACTTGTATCCGTGAAGAACGCATACTCTTCGACCGATTAAGCTTCGACATTAATCCCGGTGATATCGTTCAAATAGAAGGACCTAATGGCGCAGGGAAAACCAGCCTCATACGCATTTTAGCTGGGCTATCACGGCCTTATTCTGGCCATGTCAGCTATTGCGGAGAAACCATTTTAGCTTGCCGTGAAGAATTTAATGCTGACTTACTCTACTTAGGTCATTTACCTGGGGTAAAGAGTGAGCTAAGCGCCGCAGAAAATGTCGATTTCAACCTGACGCTCAGCGGCTATCAAGACTTTGATACCCAAGCCGCTTTAGCACATATGTCCCTAGCCGGATTTGAAGATGCATTAGCAGGCCACCTGTCAGCGGGGCAACATAGAAAAACCGCTCTAGCCAGACTATTGCATACCCAATGCAAAATTTGGATATTAGATGAGCCTTTCACCGCCATAGACAAAAAAGGCGTAGAACAACTCGAGCGGTTATTTTTGGCCCATGTTGATAATGGTGGTTGCGTTATCCTGACCACTCACCAAGACATGAGCCTGATAAAGGCCGAACAGTTACGCACCCTCACCCTCGATTACCGTTCACTATAGGGCAAGCAATGAACAGAGGCATTAGCTATCGACAAGCATTCTACACTGTACTGATGCGCGACATAAAAATCGCCATTCGTCACAGAGGGGATATTTTTAATCCGCTGTTGTTTTTCATACTCGTAGTTACCTTGTTCCCATTAGGTATAGGGCCTGAGCCCAAGGTACTCACCCGTATCGCCCCTGGTATTATCTGGGTCGCGGCGTTGCTGGCTTCTATGTTATCTCTAGAGCGATTATTTAAAGCCGATTATAACGACGGCGCCCTAGAGCAGATGTTACTCAGCCCGCAACCCTTAGCAGTGTTAGTACTGGCGAAGGTCTTCGCTCATTGGCTACTCACGGGTGTGCCACTTATCCTGATATCCCCCGTCTTAGCACTGTTACTGCAACTTGAAGCGAATTCTTATGTGGCCCTACTCCTGACCTTAAGCTTGGGGACTCCAGTATTATCCTTAATGGGCGCCATAGGGGTTGCATTGACTGTTGGGTTAAGAAAAGGTGGAGTGTTACTCAGTCTACTTATCTTGCCCCTTTATATTCCAGTGCTCATTTTTGCGACCAGTGCCATGGATGCAGCAGGAATGAATTTACCCTATGATGGCCAACTGGCTATAATTGGCGCCATGTTAGTGGCAGCGTCAGTGTTGGCTCCAATTGCCATTGGAGCGTCCTTAAGAGTGAGTACAAATTAGCATGTGGAAATGGCTTCATCCTTACGCAGATCCAGAGCGAGCGTATAAACTCTCTGGTACCTTATTGCCTTGGTTCGCTGTAGCAGCATTGATGCTGCTCACGACCGGCCTTACATGGGGCTTATTGTTTGCCCCTATGGATTATCAACAAGGCGATAGCTTTCGCATTATCTATATCCATGTTCCTGCCGCCTCTATGTCTATGGCTATCTATATGGGCATGGCCAGCGCCTCTTTTGTTGGCCTGGTGTGGCAAATAAAGTCTGCCGACTGGGCGGCGGCGTCCATGGCGCCCATTGGCGCGGTTGTTACCTTTATCGCCTTGTTTACCGGGGCCGCTTGGGGTAAACCCATGTGGGGTACATGGTGGGTGTGGGATGCAAGATTAACCTCTGAGCTTATTCTGCTATTCCTGTATTTGGGGGTTATCTCACTGTACGCTTCCTTTGAAGACAAGGTATTAGCCGCAAGAGCCGCTGGCATACTGGCTTTAGTCGGGGTGATTAATATTCCTATCATCAAATACTCTGTGGAGTGGTGGAGCAGCTTGCACCAACCATCGACTATTCGCATCACCGAAGAGTCCACCATGTCTTCGGATATGTTGTACCCCTTGCTGATTAATATTGTAGGTTTTGGTTTAATGGCAGGCGCGATTACTTTGGTTAGATTTAGGGCAGAGATTTTGGCCCGTAATGGCATGCGCCCTTGGGTGCGAGCCTTGGCGGAAGCGGAGGGTGCTAAATAATGCAATTCGACTCTATCAGTGCGTTTTTCAATATGGGCGGCTATGCCTTCTATGTTTGGCTGTCTTACGGCGTCACAGCATTAAGCCTAGGCGGCTTGATCATTTCAAGCTTAGGCAGAAAACGCAAAGTATTGACAGAAATAGCCAAACAAGCTGGCCGTGAACAGAGACTTAAACAAATCAGAACCTCAGAAGTAAAAGGTGGCTAATCGTGAATCCAAGACGTAAAAAGAGACTCACTCTGGCAGTGGCATTAATAGTCGGTGTAGCAGGGGCAGCTTCATTGCTCTTGTATGCACTCAATAGCAATTTAAACTTATTCTACACCCCCAATGAAATCATTAATGGCAAGAACGACACTGGCATTAAACCTGAGATTGGCCAGCGCATTCGCATTGGCGGCATGGTCACTATGGGATCCATGGTAAGGGATCCTGATAGCTTGCATGTGGAATTCGCGGTTCATGATAGTACCGGCACCCAAGTTATCGTCACCTATGATGACCTCTTACCCGATCTATTCCGTGAAGGCCAAGGTATAGTCGCCCAAGGGGTGTTAACTGATTCAGGTAAGCTTGAAGCCACAGAAGTACTGGCGAAGCATGATGAGAACTATATGCCGCCAGAAGTGGCTGAAGCCATGGGAAAACAACATAAAAAACTTGAATACCAAGAAGGCGTAGAAAAAACCGCTCAGTATTAGTAATGAGTGTTCATTCTGTATTCCATAAAAAGCCTCATTAGAGGCTTTTTATGAAAAAAATAGTACTTTGGCCAAAGATGTAAACTTGAGTTTGGCTTCATAATGATGCACAGAGACTTTTATACCGATACGTAAATCGCCAACCGTAACATTTTATTTTTTGTAATTTTCTGACTTAAAGCCATAAATATACACTTTGTTTGAATCTAACTATTGAGTTTTACCATCAATCTTTTCCGCATAGCTATATATGAAAATAAAAAATCCTATTGCAAATATCACTCTCGCAATTGTATTGTACTGAGGGTAAAGGCTACCAAATAGATAAAACAAAAAAGAGAATAAAATAAACAAACAGACATGCCACATGTATCTAACCCGAGTTTCGTAAAATATGTATTCTATAGGTATTTTGTATGAAATAATTATCATAATAAATCCTACTAAAATCCCAAACAACCAACCCATTTCATATAATATTAAGTTCACAAGAAAAGGGAGCATTGCCGGGATCAATTTTACAAACGGCGCTATTCTGTTTTCATTATTTTTTTGATTCATTCTCGATAACCACTCCAGTTTTTATTAATACTTGATAACTGCTAGCGCCTATTGCAATTGTTGACTCATATAGAACCCAATAACTGAATACGGCACAGCCGAAGCCTACGATGTGATACTACCTGGAGCTTATGACATGTCCAAATTGATAGGATTTACTCACCTGACTTAGCCAATGAAACTTGATATTAGTGTTCATTAACACTTTAACAAGAATTCTTTCAGAATTTGCAATGCGAAATATAAAACAGTTATATTAAAACAACACGTCAAATTTGGAGCAATGACTCGTCTCAACAAAATCTATCCATTTTTTTAAAGATACTTTTCGTAATTATCGATGATTTCATTTTTACCTTTTCAAATTCAACAACCTTATTTTTAAGATCCTGAATTGTGTCTTGAAGCTTATCTTCAATCAGCTTACCCGTAGAATCATGATCATAATTCAGTGGGAACTCATATGATAAACAATATATGCCTAAACTCGACGTTTTTTTCAACTAAAGATAAAACCTCAAACATCTCTCTATCAAAAATCCCATATGATATTAATGGATAACCACCGATTGACTTCGAGTCATATTTAAATCCCAAAAAATATCTATCACTAATTTCTTTTAAAAAATCTTTACCCCACCTAATGATTCATACTTTAAATAACCACTTTCATTAAGAATTCTGTTAATTTTTACTTTCATATTCACTCCTTGAATACAGACATTTAATGCAACGGTTCTTCTAGCGTTATTTAAGCCCTATCACGGTGAAGTCACCGCTGACCTTAAGCTGCACGGTAACGGCTTGTGCGCTGGTGTTTTTCCAATACCAACCGTGGGAGCCTGCAAAAGGGGCGGTAAAACTGCCTTTCATTTCATCACTTGTGGCAATGACGTAGCTCTCAAAATACCCTGTGGTGTCTCCCTGTGGTTCGCCGTGTAAGTCAAAATATAGCGGACTCGGGCTGCTATTATTAGTGGCGGTTTCAGTGGCGGTTTCAGTGTTAGTGCTCCATTGGTATTCCATCTTGGCAAATTGCGCCATATAAAACTTATACTCCACCCCGCGTCCCGCAGGCACAGTCACATTGATGCTGTGCTCGGAAAGCTTGGCGGCATCACTTTGTGGCGCATTGGCTGAAGCCTGTGACGCTTCAGACTTAGCATCTAATACAGCTTGCATCTGAGTGCCCGAGTCTGGCTGAGCCAGCGCTGTTAGGCCTAAGGCCTTGCCCACTCCTGTGGGGTCTATATTGTATTCTGCGGGTAAAATTAAGCTCACCAAGGCAATTGCCGCTAAGATAACCGCCGAAAACGAGGCTTTAATCAATGTCTTACTGCTTACTGTATGTTGCATAATCTTCTTCTTGTTAGTTAATTGCGTAGCCGGTCAGTTGATAACCCATCAAGATTAACCCGGCGCTCATTAGCAAGGTATTCGTTACCGTTGAAAAATGTTGGAACGACGGCCATTTGCGCCAAGCTGTGATGACAATCAAAATGAACCCAAGAGCGGCAAACTGACCGAGTTCAACGCCCAAGTTAAAGGCTAACAAGTTAGTGAGTAAGCCTGCCTCAGGTAAGTCAAATTCCTGCAATTTGGTCGCGAGGCCAAAGCCGTGGAATAGACCAAAAATCAACACCGCCCATTGGGTATTGGGTTGCCAATTAAAACAGCGTTTAAAGCCACCTAAATTGTCGAATCCTTTATACACCACAGATAAACCAATAATGGCATCAATAAGATAAGCATTAACTTGAATGTCGCTCAGCACGCCTAGCAGCAAAGTGGTGCTGTGACCTAAGGTGAACATGGTGACATACAAGAACACATCTTGGCTGCGATATAAGAAGATCACTCCCACTAGAAATAACAAGTGATCGTAACCTGTGATCATGTGTTTAGCGCCGATATACACAAAAGGGAAAAATTGCACCCCAATCTTTTGCTCTAAAAAGGCGCGTGTATTGTCATCCACCCCGTGAGCGAATACCTCAAAGGGGGCAATGACGCCCACCAGTGCCAAGATAAGTCCATAGCCAAACCACTTACTGTGCATCCTAAGCTCCAATTATTATTTATTGTTTTTGCTATTTGTTGCTTATTGTTTTGTAGCACTCCAAAGAATGCTTGAATAAAAAAGGCTAAAAGGTGCTCTTTTAGCCTAATCGGATAGCCTGATACTTATCAGCGCATAGTAGTTCGATACTCCCACAAGTCGATTCTGAAATAAATCTTGAAAGACTTGTAGGGTAAGAGTTAATAGCCTTTTTCAAGGAAATGGAGATTTTTCACTACTTTTCCTAAAAAATGTAGATCCCATAATACATTTTTCCAGAATCTCACATGAGCAAATACTTCTAATTTAAAGGGACTGATGCACCTTTCATCGCGTTCTTGTGGTCTTCTATTTGACCAACATATAACCATACTGCATTATGCGTAGTTGGTTATGTCAGCTGTTAAGATTTTCTTATCAAACACTTACCGTTAGAGGATAACAGTGGCTCTATTAAAAGAATCGGACTTAAGGTCATACCTAAACAAAAGTAGTCTTACTTGTGAAAGTGCTTCTAATCGGAGCCTTGATCATGAAAAATTTGATGTCTTCTTATCCCATAGCTATCGAGATAAAGACTTAGTTTTTGCGGTTAAAAAATACTTGGAAGACCATGATTTATCAGTATATGTGGACTGGATTGATGAACAAGAGTTAGACCGTTCATCTGTGGATGTTGAGACCGCTGAAACATTACGAAAACGTATGTCCCAGTGCCAGTCTTTACTTTTTGTAACATCATCTAACTCCACTACCAGCAAGTGGATGCCTTGGGAGTGCGGGTATTTCGATGGAATTAATGGGAAAATTGCTATATTTCCCATTGCAAAATCCGATGAAAGTTCTTTTGCTGGTCAAGAGTACTTAGGACTTTATCCATATATAGACGTACTTGGTACTATTTGGGTTAATAGCGTTAAATCTGGATTTTGTTCAATGAAAGAATGGTTAAATGGTAAATCACCTGATAGCTATTAGTACGTAAATAAAGGTCTCACATTCCCTTTTGAGTTAAAGGGGGAGGCCAGAACAGCACTTTTAACTTGATAATTGTTTTGGGAGTAATATATGGCTAGAAAAGTATTCTTTAGTTTTCATTACGAGCGTGATGTTAGGCGTGTTGTCCAGATTCGAAACTCTTGGGTTGTTCGACCTGGAGGTGAGGCTCAACCTTTCTATGACAAAGCTGAGTTTGAAGAAGCAAAGAGGCGTTCAGGTGGTATCGAGCAGTGGATTGAAGATCAACTCAAGGGGACATCTGTTACAGTAGTTCTATTTGGCGCTGAGACTTATGATAGAACGTGGGTACGTCATGAGATCAAACGTAGCTACGAACTAAAGAAAGGCATATTGGCAATAGATATTCATAGTGTCAAAGACCCGCAAAAAGGTGCCGATACCAAGGGTAAAAACCCTCTAGATTATTGGTACATCGAAAAAAATGGTAATAAAACATATTTTTCAGAGATGTATGAAACCTATGATTGGGTAAATGATGATGGATATAAAAATCTCGCCACTTGGATAGAAAAAGCAGCTAAAGCAGCAGGTCGTTAATATGATGGGAATTTATGAGTTTGCTGTTTTAGGTAGTATTACTCCTGAGCAAAGACAAAGTTTAATAAATTCAATTCAGCAGATGGCCTCCGAGTTTGAACTTGAACTCGATAATCAAGTTATAATCTATGATGCAGAGACGGTAAAACAAAGAAATAGGTCTTCAGCTTTTGCTGCAGTTTATTTTGGAGGGCTACCTCAGGTTGATATAGAAGCTGCACACTCAATATTCACTGAAAGTGTTCCAATAATTCCTGTGGTTAATAGTTTGGAGCAGTTTTCAATATGTATTCCTAAGTTTTTACAGCCCACAAATGGATATTGTCTAAATGGACAAGATCCAGAAATAAAAGAGCTTGCAACATTAATGATGGAGTGCGTAGGCTTACTGCGCCGTCAAAGGCGAATTTTTGTGAGTTATCGCAGGACTGAGTCACGTGATGCTGCATTGCAGATACACGATCTTCTTATGAGAAAAGGATTTGATGTATTCCTTGATACTCATGATATACGCCCTGGAGAGCCTTTTCAGGACGTTCTTTGGCATAAGCTTTGTGACTCCGATGTGCTAATCATGCTAGATACACCTACTTATTTCGAAAGTAGATGGACTCGTGAAGAAATCGGTCGTGCCAGGGCTAAGGAAATTCATGTATTACGCGTGGTTTGGCCTAACCATGAGCCAAATAAAATGGCAGATTTGTCAGAAACTATCTACTTAGAAAATGAAGACTTAGAAAACGATAGCGGACCACTAACTATTGGAAAAATAGATGAAATTTCTCTTAAAATAGAAAGTATTAGAAGCCGTAGTATAGCGGCTAGATATATGTCTATTACAGGCCGTCTTCGGGCTGATGTTGAACGTATTGGTGCTCGCTTTGAGGGCGTTGGAGCTCATAGAGCAATTGCCATTCGTTTAATTGATGATAGAAAACTCTGGCTATATCCTGTCGTAGGGATTCCGACCGCCGAGACTTTAAATGATATTGCAATTAAGGCTCGGTCAAATCCTGATAAAGGAGTCCCAGTTCTTGTATATGACGATATAGGAATTCGAAAAACTTGGTCTGATCATTTGCAATGGTTAGATGAGAATATTAAGTCTGTGCGAGGGTTGAAAATTACTCAGGCAGCTTGGTCGCTGGCTGGTTGGGAGTATTGAACATGGACGATTTTATTTTTTTATCTGCTAGTGTACCTGATCCTAAGCGAGCTCCTGAGTTTGCGTATTCGTCTAATTCTGTAGCGATTACTTCAGCTGTTAGAGCATTAATTCATGTTACCTTGGGACGTAGAGTTTTAGTATGGGGAGGTCATCCAGCAATAACTCCAATGATAAAAGTTGTAGCGGAGGAAATGGGTTTTGACTACGAGAAATGGGTAAAACTATATCAGTCCTTATATTTTAAAGATCAGTTCCCTCAAGATAATAAAATTTTTAAAAATGTCGTATATACAAAAAACATAGAAAATAATCTTGAGAAAAGCTTGCTTCACATGAGAGAGCTAATGTTCGCAGATAATAATTTCAAAGCTGCTGTTTTTATTGGCGGAATGGGAGGGGTTATTGATGAGTTCAACCTTTTTCAGAAATTTCAACCAAATAAAGATATTGTACCAGTTATCTCGACAGGCGGCGCTACATTAAAACTAGCAGAGCTTATGAATGAACCACTAGATAGTGATCTTTATAATGATTTAGATTATGTTAGACTCTTTCATAATAGGTTAGGTATCTCAACAAAAGAAGAAAGGTTTACTAGTCCTGAGATTCAACCAGTCGAGATGGAAGAGCGCTACTGGAAACCTGACTAAGGCTTATCGATCTAATTTAAGAGAACTATTGTAGTGCTGATGTGTACTAGCTCAGACTTGATCTGACAGTTACCCATTTTAAATGGTGCCTGTCAGTTTAGATTTGAGCTAAATTTTTCTCAGCCCAAATTCGTTTCCCATCAAGCAATGTTTCAAGCGGAGTTCTTCCGCAACACACTTTCCCTTGATGAGTTCGATCATTGTTGTAGTAATTCATCCATTCGTCTAGATCTTTTTGCAGCACTTCTAAATTGTCATATAACTTTTTGCGGAAAGTGACTTGATAAAACTCATTTAAAATTGTCTTATGAAATCGCTCACAAATGCCATTGGTCTGAGGTGACATTGCCTTTGTTTTTGTATGATCGATATCATTAATTGCCAGATATAACTGGTAATCATGATGCTCCACTCGACCACAGTATTCTGTTCCTCTATCCGTTAATATTCGAAGCATTGGAAGCTCGTGGTGCTCGAAATAAGGCAGGACTTTATCGTTAAGTACATCGGCCGCTGTGATTGGTGTTTTAGTCGTGTAAAGCTTGGCAAATGCTACCTTGCTGTAAGTATCAACAAAGGTTTGTTGGTATATCCTACCGACACCTTTTAAATTGCCGACATAGAAGGTGTCTTGAGAACCAAGATACCCAGGATGATGGGTTTCTATCTCACCACACGCTTCATCATCATGCTTTTTCTTTTCAAGAGCTGCAACTTGCGCATCAGTGAGTATAATCCCGTCATTAGCGACCTTATCTTCTAAAGCTTTGAGCCGTTTCTTAAAATTCTCTAGGCTATGACGAAGCCAAATAGAGCGAACACCACTGCCCGATACAAAAACACCAAGCTTGCGTAGTTCATTACTGGTTCTATGCTGGCCATGAGCAGGGAAGTCGATAGCATATTTAATTACTGACTGTTCGGTTGCTTCATCAACTCGGTTTTTTAGATTGGGTGTTCTGCGTGTTCTTTCGATTAAAGCGTCAATACCACCATCTTCAACAAGCTCTTGATAGCGATAAAATGTGTCTCTAGAGACCCCCATAACTTTACATGCTCGAGATACATTACCTAGCTCTTCAGCTAAATTGAGTAAACCTGCTTTGTGTTTAATGATTGGATTGTTAGTATGAAACATGAGAGTTACCTTTTTGGTTTTGATTAAAAGATTCGACACCTTTATCAAAACGGGTAACTCTCACTTTTTCAAGTTGAATGTCAGATCAAGTCGAGACTAATACAGCTGATGATTGTTAGATGCACTACAAATAATGTTTAAGGTATAAGCTGACACACTATTTTACGCGTATGATTAACTTTCATTTATCCAGTCTACCAACTTGTGCTGTTTGCTTTTGTTAAATACAAGAATATTGCCATCTATAATTCGCACTGTTGGATAGGTGTCGATTAATTCATGTGGTTTACCATGTTCATTGTCCAAGTTTAGAACTGCAATTTTTTTCCCTAGTTTAGAAAAGTAATTAATTTCCCAAGTTACCCAACTAGATAAATCTGACTCCTTGGTCCGAATTAGAATCAGGTTTTTTGATTGCCTCATTCTAAGTTCTAGTATTGTTGGTGTATAATGACTAAGTTTACTCCTATTTAAATCTTGTCTATCGCTTTTCCAGTCAACGAAAGCGACAAGCCCTAATGAATTTAATTTAAATACAAATTCATCAACCATATCTGCATTTGAAACTGCATGAGATATGAATGCATCGAAATATTTTGCATGTTCTATGTAATCATTTTCATATAATTCCTTCACAATATCTTCAGGAGTCCTTCCTATATCTTCCTTATAGTCGCAACCGAAATGCTTTACTAAGGTGTTGTATTTTTCTTGCGCCCCTTTTCCTTTTGGTGGAAGATATACAACTTCATCAAATCGTTGAAGTATCCTTAAACAATAATTTCGTATAAACCAATCCTTTTCGCCACTCATCACCTGTCTAAAGAAAAAAATAGTACTTTCATTTTTGTACTTGCTGCATTCGATAACTATTAAAAGTCTACGAAATTTATTTTTTTCGTGCCAATACTTTTCAATAAGCAGGCTAATATATTTAGGAGTGACGAATTGTGTTGATATATTGTTGTTTCTGTACTGTATTTTCTTTCTATTACTATCTAATTGGGCTTCTGCCAGAGCTTCTTCTTTCGCCATCTGAGCTTGGAATAAATCAAATTCCCGCTCACAAATATCATTTAACTTGGGTTTAGCTAAACTATACAATAGATCTGATGGGTTTGGAAAAAAAGAGGCTTTCCCCTTCTTCGTCGTCTGTTTTTTTCTTGGTAAAATCTAAAGTTTTTCTCCATGCTAATAATGTCATCAGGATATATTTCAGAGAACAACTTGATAAAATCGTTCTTTTTAATTCCCGGTGGCGTGAATGACAAAACAGTTCTTACCTTTTTTCTAAATTTTTTACGATACAACTCGAGATATTTGTTTGTTTTTCTTTGAACGCTTCCCATAATTGATATCCTTATTCGGTAAAATTTAATTCCTATTATTTTTTACAGCCTTATGGTCGCCGCTAAACTGGATATTAATACAATTCAGATGAGTTGTAATTATTCATGCTGGAGCCTTTGATTTCAGCTTGTTAATGTCATTCATAACATGATTGAATCTACTTGAAAAACTCACACATATAATATAATCACAATTTAACACCATGACTTAAGCCGTCTGGTAGTTCAATATGAAGGCGGATTTTTCCTCCGCCTGATTCAACAATTTGTTTCAACTGCTGTAGGCTATCGATAGTACAGCTATCAATTTGGTAACTTGCATCAGCACCGATACGCTTGAGTAGCTCCATCAGACGAAGCTGAATCAACTGCTTCGACGCTATCTCTTCGGCTGCGTAAACGACCTCTTGAGGCTGCTCTGCAATGATGTCTTCAAGTTTTCTACCCATCTTCTCTGCCTTTGAGGTTAAGCAGGAAAACTTTCACATGTGAAAGTTTTCTTGGCTCTGTTTGTTTGGCTAGTTTAGCCAGCAAAGGGCAGTAAAACTAGCTCAGGTATACAATCACTTGATTCTCACAATCTGGCTCTGTTTGAGCTCAACTATCTGAAGTTCAAGATCTTCAATACGTGAAAGTGCACTCCTTAGAGCATGACTTAGTTGATGATGTTCTGCTGCCATTGAAGTTAATCTTTGGTTCAATACAGCAACTTTTTCACGATACTGAATTTTTACCTTTCTTTCTTGGTTGCGCTTTTCTCTCAAAATCTCGACGTCGGACTGAACTGCTGTATCAGGCGTAAGGCACTTTAGTTTTTGTGCTTCTGATTGAACTCTGAGCTTGAAATCTGGATAGTAATAACAACTGCCATTTCCCAATCCGGCTTCTTCCTCTACAGCTCGAACCGATAATTTGCGGTGATCGGGTATTCGTTTGGTTTTTCGTTCGATGATTCGTTGCAAAGCTGCTTCAAGCTTGAGAAGTGTATTTTCTGACTTTTTCATAAATCGATAACCTGTAATGGGTGCTGATATTTTTCAAATTTCAGTCCAAAATCATTCAATACTTTCTCGGCAGCTCGAATTTGTGTAATACAGTGAGCATACTCTGAATGGCTGACATCGGATTGCTGCTTCAGATAGCTACTCAACGCTTGATGTTTCTTTTGCCACCACGACGCCTTTTTATCATCCACGACGCTACCTCCGCCACGGCAATCAACGCAGAATGCGGCATTTATTACCCCATCCATATCACATTCATAGCCATTTTTACAATAGCTATGTAGGGTGCCATGTAAAGTTAACCGTTTTTCTTTAACCAATCGATACAAGCTATCCCAGTTGCTATAGATCACAGGTTTGTCGTCACGCATGGCGACAATAGCCTTACCAAAGCTTCCCGTTAGCTTTTCATCACCATTGAACCATTTATCAAAGTGCGCCGTTGTTTGTTCAAGTTTTACTTCGTTGAGCAAGTTAATTAGCTCACTGTCTACCTTTATATCCTGTAGGCGGGATTCGATTGCGCCATTGCTATACCATTCACTCATGCGAACATGGATATGTTTGAATTGTTGCTTAATGGATATAGGGTGGCCCAGTCCGTTGCGGACAGCAAAACATGCAAAAGTACGTCGAAATTGATGTGTGAGGAAAGGCCAGGGTTTACCCAGTTTAACTTTGTCTTCTATGGCCCCGCCATTCTTGGGATTGAGTTGGCGGCATTCGGACAATGCTTTTTCATCAACGATTGCACCAACTCTTTTTGCATAGTTTTTTAGTTTGTCGTTCCATTTTGTGCGAGATATGAGGATTGGCAAGTTTTTCCGTTGTGCTTGGCTAAGCCATAAGTTACTTGATATTTCCAATAATTTATCAACTTACCCAGGATCGCTACTATGCGCTGCAAGTTTTACCAATTGTTCACGGGCACATGCACTTAATGAAATTGCGAGCGATATGGCTTTTTCTACGATAGGGCTGGTGAGCCACTCTTCTTTTTTTCTACCAGCAGCAAGCTTATGCGTTGCTGCTGATATAGAGTGAAATATTTGTCCGTTGATAGAGTAAGTGCGAAAACTATCTTCATGGAGTTCAAACAGTTCGCTAACTCTCATCCCGCTGAATGCGCCACAACATACAAAACAAGCAGCTTGAAGATTCGCTCGCCATGTAAATAGCCAGTTCCCATCAACACTATTATCTGGTAGTAATCCTGTTCCACCAAGATGTTCCATGATGATTTCAGATTGCGAACGAGGAGTCGCTTTGTTGATTTCCTCAACGTATTTTTTGCTATTAAGCCTGCCTTCCACATCATAAAGCCACTTCCATCTACCGATGGCTAGCTTATAGTCTACTGCTGCACGGCCAATATCATAGTTTGATTGTAAATCGCGTTCGAGTTGGGCGAGTTTTGTCCTATGTGGCCATGCTTTTTCTACATCACTGACAGCTTGGCCGTAAAGTAGGTTCACTAAATATTGTGGTATGGCGAGTGCTTGTCTATGCTCTAATTTTTCTTGATCTGCCAACTTGCTCGCTAACTGTTTATAATTGGTATTTGGTAGCAATAACTCAAAAGGAAGCCATGGATTCAGCCTTTCCACAGATTGAAGAGCGGTGAAAGCAAGTTCAAGCGTGCGTTTACTTAATGACTCATTTTGCAAATCCATTTCAAAATTTTGCCAGACATCGTGGTTGTTTAATTCGCTAAAACTATTGGCCCCGTTATTTTTTAAGCTGACTAACGATTTTTTTAATCCGATATTAAATCTAGATGTTAAAGTGGATAATTTACATTTTTGTCCCAAACAATGCCCTTGTTCGTATAACCAGCCATAGGCTATGAGTTTTGCTTCAAGAAGTAAGTTAGGAGAGTCAGCTAAATAAGAAAAATCAAATTCTCTTTGGTTTTTATCACTGCCTTTATCCGAGGCATATGGGCTACAATCCCAGCGATTTTGACCAAAGTATGCTCTTAATATTTGATGTTGATCTATGCATACAGGTACTTGGCTCAATTTGTCCCAGTTACGCTCTTTGACTAATCGTTCCACTTCTTGGGTGTAAAGATTGAGTGAACTAGGCGTTTCAATTGGCAAATGTAATAGTGGTTTCATTTTGTCCTCAGCTAATATTGACACTATCTATATCCATCCACAGGGGATGACGACCTTCATCTGCTAATTTTCTTCTGGCTTGCTGTACAACTTTGGGGCTTAATTGTTTTAAGCGGAGGTCAATCTTTGCTAAGGCTTCGCCAAAATTTTTCTGATAATGAGCATTATCTATATGCAGGCATGCCGATTCTTCAATGCATTCGCGAAAACTAAGAGCACACCATAAATCAGTTACCGATTCGACAAGCACTTGATGTCCGCAGCTCCAACATTTGATTAAATCGGCACATGCTAGATTTTCACTTTCAGTTATGAGCCCATGTGCTCGTGCTCTTGATGTAAACTTCTCAGCCATTGCTCCCATCGGCTCTTTGCAATAACTGCCGTGAGCACTACGAATGGGAGGAGATGCTCGTCGGATGTACGCTTCATAGGCAAGTACTTCCACTTTTTGTGTCTCTCTGACCTTTTGTTTTGCTGACTCCACACCTTGTCTGTCGCGAACGATCTGTTCCAAAGTTTGGCTTGTATCACGGTTCATCAGATCGTTTTCATGAGGGTTTCCACTTGAATATGCGAGGGCGATAGTCCTAGGTGTGTTATCCAGAAGAATCGCAGCCTCCAGTGTGCCTTTTAGTGCCAAAGTTAAATGACTACCCGTTGCTCTGAATCTCCTCGGTGTTGGCCATAATACGTCTCCTCGTTCATCAGTCATCGGGAAATATTTAGTTAACCAATTTGCTTTGAAGCCATTGAGCAGGCATCCGCTCATCATCTGAACTTTTCTTTTTCGGTAGCTGTAAGCCGGTAACAGCAAACCATCAGGATTAGGATCGACCAGTTTTGAGACAGTCATTAATTGGTCAAAAAACTGGGTTGCATACTTAGGAATTTCTAGCTTGTTATGATCCCCTAGCTCTACAGTGATAGTTTTAAACGCCCTTCGTTTAAATGCTGGCATTTGATACCAATTACTTGATATG
Source organism: Shewanella denitrificans OS217 (assembly GCF_000013765.1). Classification (NCBI taxonomy): domain Bacteria; kingdom Pseudomonadati; phylum Pseudomonadota; class Gammaproteobacteria; order Alteromonadales; family Shewanellaceae; genus Shewanella; species Shewanella denitrificans. The sequence goes on from NC_007954.1 coordinate 4,300,777, forward strand.
ACGTGTGTACTAGTTTGTGGGCGTCTTAAACTATATAGGACGGTGCTGTTACTCCACGTGTAATAACTTAGAAGGAATGTTGCGGCATAAAAAATCTTTGATGCTCCACCGGCTACTGGATAATCTTTCCCCTTCCAAGAAAAAATCATTGTGTGAACGTTCGAACTTGCTTGAATATGAAATTCTGGGTCGGTAATAAATTGCTGGTACAATTGCTTAAAAATACTTCTTAGCAACGGAAGCAGTTGTTTTAGATCTGCATCGCTATAGCCGCGAGTTGGCTCTGTTTGAGTGCGGCCCGATCGAAGCCGTTGTGGATAAATGTTCCGAACCGGGAGATCTAGCCACTGGAATAAGGATGATAAATCAGCCCGTAGCCTGCTTTCTGTACTATCTTTGATTTCTCCTCTTCGCTGACGAATGGAGTTATATTCTAGCTCTTTAACATATGCCATTTCCGATAGCGGTTGAAGCGGGGGAGTTTGCGTATCACAAAACGTAAAGTGTCTTCTAGCTGCGGTGAATGCGTTACCTTTGGTTGCTGGTGAAGCATCTTCCCTGCCCGTAATTGTGATAAACAGTTTCTGTGCTATATCATCACGGTCTAATAGCTGAACATTTCCCAGCTTTATTTCATGCGTTTTAGGTACCCCACGATACCTGAATCGATTAAAGTCTAAGAGTGTATGTGCGTTTGCCCCGTTTCGTATGGGAATACAAAGATGTTCAACCCAGGGGGCTATTAATTTCAACGTCTTGCTCATTAGCTTCCTCTAATGCTTGGTGCATAATGCTGTCTAGTACAGATATCTTCTCTTTTAACGCTTCTTTTCTTTTGAGGTACTGCAAGTACTTCCATGTCGTGGATTCATTCTTATGTCCCATCCACCCCATCAGTAAGCTCAGTGCATTCGCAGGCTCAATACCTGCTTCAAGTAGGCTATGTAGTCGGTAGGTTGCATAACTACATCTAAGATCATGAAACTTATGCTCAAATTGTATTCCTGACTTAATTATTGAGCGGCGAACTTCTCCAAAGCGAGAGCCTATCGTGTTTGGGTCGTATGGATTACCTTGTTGGCTAATAAATAAGGGTTCGTTTCGCTGGGCTGTGGTCAGGGCGTCGAGTTTTTCCTTTGAGACATGAACAGAGTGGGATTTTTTTATGTCATTGATGCCTTTGTGGAACTCAATTTTGCTAAGAAGTTTGTCAAGTCGGCACATTCGCCGCTCACTAATGGCATAAGTTTTCAAATCTGATAAAAGGCGACTTGTTATCCCCGAATTCAACTCCGAAGTGCGACACTTACCAAATTAAGCGGCTAATTGTTTAAACACAACAGCTGGCTGCTTAAACTTCAAACATTTCTTAGGTCTGTAATTAATCCTGTTCTGGGCAAATAAGATGATGGCGTCGCTTACTGTCCTTAAGTCAGTCCCTTTTTTTACATACTGCCTTAATAAACCGTTGGCATTTTCATTGGCGCCACGTTCCCAAGAACTATACGGATGAGCAAAGTAAAACGAGGTATCTAGCGCGTTGGCTATGACTTCATGATGAGCGAATTCACGACCATTATCGGCAGTTATAGTGTGCACATATTGCTTATAGGGCATCAATAATTCGATAGTCGCTTTAGTCACATCTTCAGCAGATTTTGAGGCCACTTTCTTTATTAAATAAAAACGGGTCTTTCGCTCTAAAATTGTCACGATTGAACCTGTCCCATGCTTGCCTAATACGGTATCGATTTCCCAATCACCAAAACGCTCACGGGTATCAACGATGGCAGGTCTAGAGTCGATAGAGGTACCATTTTTAATCGCTGGCGCTTTCTCTTTTTTACCTCTGCGATAGCGCTTATGACCCTGCCGTAGGTGGCGATATAGCTTGCCGCCTTGACGTTTATTTCTTGCCACAAAGCGGTAAATCCATTCATGACTAACCGCTTGGTTCATGCCCGATAACACCCGTGAAATCTGCTCTGGGCTCCAATCATGTTGCAGTAGGAAGCGGACGACGTTTATTCTTGTATCGGGGATCGTATATTTGGCTGAATGACGCCGCATCTTACACGCACTGGCTTGAGCGCTGTCAGGACAATAACCCTGCAGGGCATGACAACGTTTTAGTTCTCGATAGACAGTCGCACGATGACAATTGATAGCTTTTGCAATCAAAGTTATCGAAATACCCTGGTCTAAAAGGACTGAAATCTGATATCTTCTTCCCTCAGTCAACTGCTGATAACTCATAGTGATACTCTTTTTTCTTTGGCGAGATAAAGCCTACCACTTTCAGCAGTTGGCTTCTTCTACGCCTCAATTAAGAGTGTCGCAGTTATTATCTGAATTCGGGTCTCAATAGTTCGAGTTTTATTGTATTTTGTAGGTACACCATTACTTGGTCCTATTGTTAACTCGAAATGAGTTATAGAACCTGAGCGTTGAACCGATTGCTCTAGTGCGGTCAAAGTCAATCCTGACGCTTCTTGGATACGTAAGCCGCATTGAGCTGCGAGCAAACAGATCAGCCTAAATTCGCAAGGTGTGTTACGTAAATGCAGAGCTAAATGAGTGAGTGCAGTTTGAGTTAAGGGCTTTAGCCCCCGAATATTATTGCTGGTTGCATCCCTTGGCGTTCTGATGCGCAAATCTGTAGTTTGGACCAGAAATTTAGGCATCATATGAGCCAGCATGTCGCTTCTCTGTATTCGTACAAATTCGATTTCGAAGGGCTTGTGTTTCTCGCTGATGTGGTAATAACGTTCATGTGCTGCCCATAAATAAAACTGGACGACATGGGTCATATACGTGTTTGCAGTTGAGTATGCCAGCTCACCAGCTTTAACGCTCTTGAGAAGCTTGTCATTCCTATATCGATATGTAGGCTTTAAACCCTTTGCTAAGGGGAAGGCGTCCCAGGTTAACTTTTCTGATTCAAGAAAATTCCAATAATGCAAAAGCGCTCTTGCATAAGAACTCAGGTTTTCGAGGCGTTTGTTCGCTTTAAGATGAATGAACCAGTGATTTACTGGTGCAACATATCCCCAATTTTGGTCATAAATAGTTGGCAATGACCCTAGATTTCGGCCATGCAGAAACTCTATAGGGTCTGTTTCAGTGATGATTTCACCACCAATATGCACGTCGTCTGATTTGATCAAGTAAGCCACGGGATGAACTTTGTAATAACTGTTGGTTCATCCAGTATCTGCTACTGCTATCGAGATCCTAAGGCCTGTAATGTACCAATTTGGGCAGTTTGAGCGCTTGCAAATGAGGTTTATCGTTTACAGTGGGCTCTTTGGGGTGAAATCTACCTAATGATTATTTAATAATCATCATTAGATCTCAGTGATATTCGAGTACACGTTTGCAGTTTATGTAAAAATACAGGTTGTTGACGTTGCCATTCTTTAGCAAAATGATTTCAATTCTTGACATTTCGTTGTTTGGAATTTGCTCCCAAATATTTTTATGGATCGTTACTAATGATGCTTTATTTGAATCATTGAAGCGATATTTAATTGTATGTGAAGCATCTGCATAACTGTAGCTAATGTCACTTCTTTTAATGCCACTATGATTATCTATGATTGTTAATTCATTATTTTTCTTAAATACATCAAAAACAATAGGCCGTATTTCTTTTGTGTCAGTGATGAAACTATGTGCGGAAGAAAGATACATAGAGTTCAATCTTTCATTCAATAGTACTATCTCTTCTGGTATTAGTGGTTTTGAATATATATTTATATACTTTCTAATTGGTCTCTCTCCAAAAATTGCTGATTTAGTTATGTCAATATATCCTCGAGAATCATGATATCCTTGTGAATAAAATGACTCTTCGATCTGAAATTGATTTTCATGGATTAATCCAAGACTGGAGAGTATAAACAACCCATAATTACGATAAAGCGTGCCAATGCCATTTTTATATGAGGAGCCTATATCTGAGTGGGAACCAGGTAGTTCGATTTGAAAAAGTCTACTTGATGACTTTACTTCACTTTTTGAACATGTGTGAAATTCAGTTTCATCATATATAATGGGTAGTGTAATGAAGTTTGGATCATAGTCTTTTACACCATAAAATAAGTCTCTTCTTTCATTTTTTGCTATTATATGTATAAAGTAGTCAGTAGATTCTGAAATAGATAATTGAAGTTTATCTGATACACTTGTCGGAACCGTATCGAACATTATTGCGGTAGTTCTAACTAAAGGCTCTGTAGACGTTATAGATGCTAATAGGCTTGTTTGGAAATTCTCATCTAATAAATTCATAAAGTGTCGTCCAATTGCTGCACCTCTACTAAAGCCTAAGACAATAACTCTAACTTCAAGATTCGGGATGCCTCCCCATTCATTTGATATCTTCTTTTTTATGTCTTTAATTGCTGTCTCAGCCTTACTTACGCATGTAGTACACAGCACAGAATCTATAATGTCTTTGTATCCAGGCCCGAAATAATAATTTCCCTGATAGTTTTTTGGGAGGGAATTGTACAAGTAGGCCACAATAGTTTCACGTTCTGAATTTTTATCAAAATCGTACTGATTATTTTGCGTGCCATCGAAAGCCACTACATAGAATTTTATGTTTCTCTCACCGCTTGAATAGGTAATGTTAGGGATTGTTGATACTAGCTTAGATAATTTAATAAACTCTCTTTCTTCATAAGGCAAAGGTAATGGTGTTTCGCCTGAAATGAAGTTTGAGCACGATGTAAAAAAAATTATAAATATGAGCGCGTATAAAATCGGAGGAATTTTTTTATAAGTATTATGCATCATAAGTCCTGAATTTCATTGTCATATAACCGATTCTTAAATATGAATTTAATCTGCAGATAAATATTTTTACATCAAATGATGCTAGTCCATGTTTTAATTGGTGTATAAAGTAGAATGTTAATGGATGTGGTTGCATAATATAGAAAAAATAAATAAAATCTGGCACATATCGTATGTATAGGAAAATATCTACATTATCATTCATACAATATGCAGTCAGAAGAATTTTAAGTGAACTTCCATCTCTAGGCAATCATGTTGATGTGAGATATCGAAATAAACTTCATGAGATAAAAGGCCAGAAATAATTCTGGCCTTGCTAGGTTTTTCTACAGAAAAAACGTGTGTAGGTGGGTTTTCTACATTAACCCCTCATAGTAACAAATTCCTCGGCGCCAGTTGGGTGTATTGCGACCACAGAGTCGAAATCTGCCTTAGTGGCGCCCATCTTCATGGCTACACCAAAGCCTTGGAGGATTTCATCCATTCCAAAGCCAATACCGTGAATGCCGACCACGACTTCATTGTCACCGGCGCAGACTAACTTCATCTTGCACGCCTGACGGTGGGCGGTTACCGCTGTGTACATAGAGGTGAAGGTTGAGCTGTAAACTTTGACCTTATCCGCGCCGTACTGAGTCACGGCTTCTGGCTCGGTTAAGCCCATGGTGCCTATAGGCGGGTGGCTAAAGACCACGGTTGGGATCAAGTTATAGTCCATCTTGGCATCTGGCATGGCGCCAAATAAACGCTCAGATAACAGACGTCCAGCCTTGACGGCAACGGGAGTCAGCTCGACGCCACCCGCCATAATATCGCCAACACAATAGATGCCTTCAGCGCTGGTGTTTTGCTGTGCATCCGTGATGATATAGCCTTTTTCATCACGTTCAACTTGGGTGTGCTCTAGGCCAATATTGTTTGTGGATGGCGCGCGGCCTATGGCCCAGATTAAACAATCGACCGTGACACTATTGCCGTTTTCTAGCACTAAGGTCAGGCTATTATCGGCATTTTTCAGCACCTCTTTGGGCACGCTGTGAGTATGCAGCGTCGGACCATCGAGCGCCATGGCTTCCACTAAGGCGTCAGTCAAAATGGGGTCAAAGTTGCGCAGCGGCGCGTGTTTACGCACCAATAAATGGGTTTCACTGCCAAGGGCATGCATGACACCAGCGAGTTCCACCGCTATGTAGCCCGCTCCGACCACGGCAACTCGCTTGGGCTGCTCATTAAGGCCAAAGAAACCATCTGAATCTATGCCATGCTCGGCGCCAGGAATATTGGGGAAGCTTGGCGCACCGCCGGTAGCAATAAGAATATGCTTAGCACTGTAATGCTTGCCGTCCACTTCTATGGTGTTGCCATTAACAAAACGGCCGTAGCCTTCGAGCAAGGTCACCTTGTTGTTAGCAAAGCCGCGACCATAGGCATCATGAATTCGGCCTATATAGGCTTCGCGACTGGCAACTAAGGTGCTCCAATCGAATTTATTCACTGTGACATCGAAACCATAATCTTTGGCGTATAAGTTCATTGCATCGGCAATATGGGCGCCATACCACATGACTTTTTTCGGCACGCAGCCCAAGTTAACGCAAGTGCCGCCCACTTGTTTGGCTTCGATGAGTAATACCTTGGCGCCGCGCATCGCTGCTCGGTTAGCCGAAGCGATACCGCCGCTACCTGCGCCTAGGCAGATATAGTCAAATTCTTGGGTCATGCTGTTCTCCACGTTTTATTATTGCAGCCATTGTAGGGGGGAATGACGTCGCATACTAGCCTGCATATATGAAGCTTAAGTGTTTATCGTAAACCTATGAATGCCAAATGCTTACGGCTGGTTCTCGATTCTCGGTTCTCTCAACTCTAAGTTATAAAGAGTAAGCTCTAAAGAGTAAGCTCTAAACAGTAAGTGCTAAGGCGTAAGCACTCAGCGCTTATGTTGGCAACGGCTGCGATCTGCAACCGACGGTCCCTCGACACCACATTTAAGGCACTGCCATTCTTTTTGCCTGATCTCAAGCTCTGCGGCTTGATGCCCTAAGTCTTGGGTGCCCGTTTGTGCTAGCTGCCCCTCTAGATGATCCATGCGGCTGTCGAGCCATCGACAACCGGCATCATTGGCCACATGTTTACGGCTGGCCAATTGCTGTTTACGGCTCAGAGTGCGAGCTTTTTTCTTGCGGTTTTTTGTGACTGATTTTTTGTGCTGCTTGCCCTGTTGTAATTTTGAACGCTCTGATAAATCGGGCGCATCTTGAGCACTAAACTCTAGACCGACCTCAATATCATCTGCAGCTTGATGATCCATGCTTTGGCCTTGGTTATCTAACACTAAGGGCTTGCCAAGTTTGAGTTGGGGCGTCTGACTGGCTTCTGGGTCTTGCTGCGCCTGCTCCACTTGTTCAACCAATTGGCGCCAGTTTTCGTCACTGGCTGCAATTTCTGGGCACATAAACAACAGGGGTAAGTTAGCACTCAGGCATAGCCAAACGGGCATTGCCATCACCACAGAGGTGAGATGCTGCGAAATAGCTTTAGCAGTGAAATCTTGATGAGTAGACAACATAGGCGTTCCTTGCCTTGAGCCTTAGGTATAAGACCTAATGAGTTGTCAGTTAAGATTAGTAAATAGGACTCAATTTTGCCGCAAAAAAGCCGTCATTAGCGCAATTGCCAATGTATATGCAAGCCACCATAGGTTTGACCTAGGTTGCCTGCTTGCCCCGTGCGACGGGCTTCAAGATTTATGTCTTCCAAGGCCCAGCTATGGGCCATGTGAGCACTAAGACGCAGCTGTTTTGTCCATTGATAATTGGCTTCGACACCTAATTGAACGTGGTTAGCACCGTTATGAGCCTCGGTTGCATACTGAAAATCAAACCCTTGGCTCATATAAGGGCTGAGGCTAAATTTATCATCGAGCTGCCAATGACTGTGCAGGCTTAGCTCAACAAAATAACCTGCGGCCAAGGTCGAATAGGTATAGCCCACTGAGGGCGTTAACCAGTCCCACTGGGTGTAACTGAGCAGTGAAAACAGCTCATTATCTGAAGTGCGCAGATTTCCCTCATGGCTGCCATAGGTTTCTAAGCGCTGATAGCCCACATAAGACTCCAGGTTATCGCTAAGTTGGATTAAGTATTCGACCCCTAGGTTCCACTCCACATAATGGCTATTGCTACCGCGAGCCACAGTGGCAAAACCAGTGAAGGCCGCCTTATTCAACAAGGCATTGGCCCAGTAAATACCGCCTTGGGCTAAATTATTACGCCCCTCTGTGACGTAGTGGCTATCTTGCCCTGTAGAGACGAACCATCGCGCATCCCCCTCCTCAGCCTGAGCACGAATCACAACAGCGGCTAAGGAAGATAACAACAAACACTGAGTTAGCTTTTTATTCATAATACCTTTAGGTCTTCTTTACTTGCTTAGCCATTATCATCCAAGCGTAAAACCAAGCTGCTGTTCCCATCACTGTACAGTCCGCTTGGCCGAGACAATTGCAAATACAAACCAGTCTTATTTACATAAATAAGTCAGCTATCTCTCTGTAAAGATAGTGTAAATCTAAATTAGTCGATACAGCACACTTTTCTGATTTGATTAAGTCCTGCATCAGTAAATATCATGATTCGAACATCTATTTGTGCGAACTTAAGGGCGGTAATCTAAGCTGCAATAGTTAGCCTGCAACAAGGCGCGCGCTCGCCTCAAGCCCCCACATAATTCGACCTGCTTGGACCTGCGAGTTAACAGAAGTGGGCTAAGCCTTGAATTCTTGCACCAAAGCCATATATCTATCCATACTAAGCCTATGCTTATTCTTTTAAATTAATGGTTTCTCTGGGGCATACTTGCTCAACGAACAGATCCAACACGCATTTAAGGACATACTATGAGTAACCCGCTATTGAGTGGCGCCGCCTTACCGCCTTTTTCCCAAATTAAGCCTGAACATATTCAGACCGCGGTAGAGCAAGCTATCGCCAAATGCCGCAATACCATAGAGACCTTATTGGCGCAGAATAGCCACTACACTTGGGATAACTTAATTGCCCCCCTTGAGCAAAGTGATGACGAGTTCAGCCAAATTTGGTCGCCTGTGTCCCACATGAATTCAGTCACCAGCTCAGATGCGCTGCGGGAAGCTCACGATGCTTGCCTACCCTTGCTGTCAGATTACGGCACCTTTGTTGGTCAACATCAGGGCCTGTATCAAGCCTACAAATCTATCCATGAGTCGGCTGAATTTACTCACTTGCCACAAGCTAAAAAAATGGCCATAGAACAAAGCTTGCGAGACTTTGAGTTGTCTGGCATTGGCCTAGATGATGAGCAAAAAGTACGTTATGGCGAAATCGTTAAACGTCTGTCTGAGCTCACAAGCTTGTATTCCAATCAGTTGCTCGATGCTACCCAGGCCTGGCACAAGCTGATCACCGATGAATCAGAGCTGGCGGGTTTACCGGATTCAGCTAAAGCGGCGGCCAAAGCCATGGCGGAAGAAGATGACAAAAGTGGTTGGTTATTCAGCTTAGATTTTCCCTCCTATTTACCTGTGATGACCTACAGCGAAAACCGTGCACTAAGAGAAGAATGTTATCGCGCCTTCGTCACCCGCGCCTCAGATCAAGGCCCCAATGCCGGTGAGTTCGACAACAGTGCCGCCATGGATGAAATTATCGCCCTGCGCCATGAATTAGCCCAGCTACTCGGGTTTGAATCTTACGCTCACAAGTCTTTAGCCACTAAGATGGCCGAAACCCCAGAGCAAGTATTAACGTTTTTAAGCGAACTAGGTCAACGCTCGAAAGAGCAAGCCAAGACAGAGCTTGCCGAACTGCGAGCCTTCGCCTTAAGCGAATACGGCGTCAGTGAAATGGAGTCCTGGGATTTAAGCTTCTATGCTGAAAAATTGCAGCAACATAAATATGAAGTTTCTCAAGAAATATTAAGACCTTACTTCCCTGAAGACAAAGTGCTATCTGGCCTTTTTTATACGGTATCACGCCTGTTTGGGCTACGTATCGAAGAGCAGAAAGATGTCGATACTTGGCATAAAGAAGTGCGTTTCTTCAATATTTTTGATGACACTAATAGCCTAAGAGGCAGCTTCTACTTAGATTTATATGCCCGCACTGGTAAGCGCGGCGGCGCCTGGATGGACGACTGCCGAGTGCGTCGTCAAACCCCAAACGGCTTGCAAAAACCTGTGGCCTATTTAACCTGTAACTTCAATCGCCCAGTGGATGGCAAGCCTGCCTTGTTCACTCATGATGAAGTCACCACGCTATTCCATGAATTTGGCCACGGCATACACCATATGTTGACCAAAATTGATGTGGCCGATGTGTCTGGCATTAATGGGGTACCTTGGGATGCGGTGGAGCTTCCGAGCCAATTTATGGAAAACTGGTGCTGGCAAGAAGAGGCACTAGGTGAAATATCCGGTCACTTTGAAACCGGCGAGCCCTTACCTAAAGCGTTATTAGATAAAATGCTGGCGGCGAAAAACTTCCAATCTGGCATGATGATGTTGCGCCAACTTGAGTTTTCATTATTCGATTTTAGAATGCATCTGGAATACAGTGCCGAGAAAGGCGCCAACATCCAAGGCATGTTAGATGAAGTGCGCAGCCAGGTAGCAGTATTGACTCCGCCAAGCTTTAACCGCTTCCAACACGGCTTTGCCCATATCTTTGCTGGCGGCTACGCGGCAGGCTATTACAGTTATAAGTGGGCAGAAGTGTTATCGGCCGATGCCTTCTCCCGTTTCGAAGCCGAAGGTATATTTAACCCTGAAACCGGTAAAAGTTTTATGAACAACATACTCGAGATGGGCGGCAGCGAAGAGCCGATGACATTGTTCAAACGCTTTATGGGCCGCGAACCGAATATTGACGCCCTGTTAAGGCATTCGGGCATCAAGGCTTAAGGTTTCAAGTTAACGGTTAGCGGTTAGCGGTTAGCGGTTAACGGTTAACTAGCATAAAGATCAAAGCGTTAGCAACACACATGGGGCATAAACTGAAGTTTATGCCCTTTTTAGTGGCGATTTATCTCTATTGTAGATCTCAGTCCCGAAGACATTCCACCATCAAGCGTCAAAAAATTGTTGCCTTCAATTCCTAGTCACCTTACATTACACCTTTGTACGAAAATGAGCATTCATCAAGAAAAAAGGCTCAAATTTGATGTAGATAACACATAAAAACAATAATAGCGGGAACCTCATCTTGAACATTGCCAAGAAACCTCTTTTTTTCGACTTAACGCCAGGGAAAATCATAGATTTACAGATAGATCATCCCGTTAGAGTGCGCATAAAAGCCGCGTTGGTAGGCTATGAAGTGGGCAATTATATTATTCTCAAACATCCATCCCCTATGCAGATGAGTAACTATAGTGATGTGCTGGTTGAAGGGAATGTGGTGGTCGCTCGTTATCTACTTGAAGGCCAACAAGGTGAGTGCTATGCCTTTAAAGCCAGCATACGTAACGTGACTAAATTCCCAGAGAAATTTATTTTTTTAAGCTACCCACAGCAAATTGAGAATCGGCAATTACGCACTCACCAAAGGTTTATCACCCATCTGCCAGCCACGCTTTATCCAAAAGAAGAGCTCGCAGATAAGCCCACCCCTAAGTTAAAAGGCATTATTTCAGATATCTCAGCCAAGGGATGTGGTTTCGTTTTTAAAAGTAATAACGACAAGATTAAAGTGACCCCAAAAGAAATTTTTGTCACCATTCGCACCGCAATAGATGGCGATATCACCATACCCGCCAGAGTCTGCAACAGCCGCTATGACGATGGCAAGGTTAATGTCGGCATACAGTTCAATGAAGACGATGAGCAAATCAAAACCTTACTCGAGCAGCTATTTATTGAGCTGTAACTAAAGCTTAACGGATTCGCTTTCTTCAAAAATATCAACGAAAGTTATCGCTAATCGATAACTTATTGCCGAATAACGACCACCATGTTAGCTTGTGTTATAAATAACACACTTTAGATGAGCATCATGAATAACATAGTTAGCCTGAGTCGATGGGTTAAATACTTACTGGTTTTTATCACCCTGTTGCAAATGAGCAGCTTTGCTATGGTGATGAGTTTAGGTGAGCTAGAGAACGGAGCCTACCTCTATACACTCAATTGGGGTGGGTTCTACAGCCATTTCAGTATTGATTTTGAACACACATGGCAAAGCATTGCCCAAGTGTTGGAAGCTGAAGGGTTACATGCCGGCTGGATCTTGGGCAGTGTTGAACTTATGCCTTGCTTAGTGATTTATTTTTTCTTGTATCGACTTTTTAGCTTGTACCAGACTCGGCAAATATTTACTCAAGCAAACTTTAACTACTTAAGCTACATCGCCTTAACCTGCCTTGCTTGGTTATTCATCAGCCTACTATATCCTCTACTGATCACCTTGCTGCTTCGCGTGTTTGAACGTGCTGAAGCCACCAGTTTTTATTTCTCCTTCGGCAGCCAAGAACTCTATTACCTACTCACAAGTTTAGTGATTTATTGCATTGCGTGGATCATGAAACAGGCCGCAGAGCTTCATGACGACGCAGAGTTAACCGTGTAATGGCCATTATTATTGAATTAGATGTTGTCTTAGCTAAGCGCAAGATGAAGTCTACAGAACTGGCTGAATTGATTGGCATTACACCACAGAACTTATCGGTACTTCGCAGCGGGCGAGCCAAAGCCATTCGCTTTTCAACCCTCGATGCCATCTGCATGCATTTACAGTGCACACCTGGGGACATTTTGGCGCATGTAGACCCTGATGACAGCTGCAATGTGATTGATGACTAGCCCTTTAAAATAGGCTAGATATACAGCAAAAATAACCCAAGGATGTCAAAATGAACAAGCATATTGCAAGTATGTTGCTAGGGGCCTTGTTGCTCAATGTGGGCTGCAGCGCGATTATGAGTGAAAAAGGATTTATCACCCAAGATAAGCAAGTCACCCAGTTTAACACTGAGTATATTGAGAAATTAGCACAATCCCTGCCTCAACACATGGTCAATCAGATCAGTATTGATGGCGATGAGCAAGTCAGCTTAAAAGGTTTATTTATCGATAATCCAAATAGCCATACCCTGGTATTTTTTATCCAAGGAAATGGCATGAAAGTTGACCCCGATAGTTTAGCCGTACTACTGACCTTGTCTCAGTTAGGAACGGATATAGCCATATTCGATCGTCGAGGCTTAGGTGCAAGTAATGGCCAAGCCACTATCGCCAATCTGTTAACTGATGCCATCCAAGAATTAACCTTTATTCGTCACACCTATCAGCCAGATAAAGTCATTGTTCATGGGTATTCGCTAGGCAGTTTTATCGCAGCTCAGCTAGTAAAAAATCAAGCCGCCGATGCATTAGTGATGCAAGGCTCGGCTACCAATGTGGACGATTGGATAGCCACTAAAATCCCTTGGTATATGCCTTTTCTAACGGTAGAAACCCCTGAGTCATTCAAGCTTGTGGATAATCAGGAAGTCGTCTCAAAATTTTATCAGGGTCCATTAATGGTCATCGGCGCTGAGAAAGATGATCAAGTCCCAGCTGAGTTATCTGAAAAGCTATTCTTGGCAAGTCAGTCAAAAATTAAATCATTAATTATTGTACCCAAAGCGAACCATGGTGAGATGCTAAATTCAGCCAAGACCATGCAAGCTTACCGAGAATTTCTAGCCCGAATATAGGCGCGCTATTCCATGCTCCTATCAAAAAGAAGTACTTAAGTGCTTCTTTTTTGTTTTACATTCTTAAGCTTGCTCACTGGTAAGACCTCTGTTAGCCTCTTGGCTATATCTGTATCGTCTAATTAAAGAAGTGCTCACCGATGAATTTATATTTCCGTTTGTTTTTATTGCTTTTTTGGCGTACTCGCCATTGCCGCCGCATCGATTTTTTAGATGTCAGCCGCATTCAATACCGTGCCCTGCCTAGTGATTGTGATGTAAACTTTCACTTAACCAATTCCCGCTATCCCGCTTTTATGGATCTAGCTCGTACCTATATGCTGGCAGAAATGGGCCTGTTGAAGAAATTCATTAAGCTTAAATGGATGCCGATCGTCAATGCCGCGGAATTCACTTATATACGTGATATTAAACCGTTTCAAAAATTTGAAATTGAAACCAAGATTGTTGGTTGGGATGAAAAGTACTTTTATATAGAACAGCGTTTTGTCAGCGAGCGTGGCCTGCATTGCATAGTGCATGTGCGCGGCGTATTCGTCTGTAAGGGTAAGCAAATCCCCCTCGACACCTTAGTCGCCGAAGCGGGCTATAAAGGCGATACACCGCGGCTGCCAGCAGAAGTGGTAATGTGGAAAGATTTTTTACAGCTTAAAAAAGAGCGCAATATATAGTCTCTGCCACACAGTTCCTAGCCCATTAAGTGTGGCGCCAATGCCACACTTACCTCCTGATCACACGCTCGTTAACCGAGTTCATTTTTTCCAAAAAAATCCCGTTAATTTTCACCCCCTCATAATTTCGAAAATTACTTAAACCCAGCCTACATTACATCAGCATATCTACTAAGCTGATTATTTACTTACACATTTTCTATGTTTTTTCTGTTGTTGAATGCCCCTCATTGTGGGATAAATAGACAAACATGACTCACTCTTGCCATCATTTGAGCAATTTGTCGTTGAAATTAGGGTATGCCGTTTTTAAATTAAGCTGGAGCTTGTATGCGAAACGCCTTGAAGATAGCCGCTGTGGTCACAGCAACGATTTGGATGTCAGCCTGTAGTCAAGAGGGTCAAACTGACGCTGCGGCTCAAGGTGCGCCGCCGCCCACTCCTGTCAGTGTGCTTAATGTCAGCACTCAGTCTCAAGCGATTCAAGTGGAACTGCCTGGCCGTAGCCGCGCCTTTAAAGAAGCAGAAGTACGCCCTCAAGTCTCTGGCATTATTACCGAACGTAGCTTTATCGAAGGCACGGACGTAATCAAAGGTCAGTCGTTATATCAAATAGACTCAGCCACGTATCGCGCCGCGTTACTAAGTGCAGAAGCTGACTTAGCCAGTGCCGAGGCAGGCTTAATCTCTGCGAAAGCTAAGGCGGACCGCTTTCAATCTTTAGTGAAAACCAAGGCCATCAGCCAGCAAGATTTTGATGAAGCACAAGCCGCTTTTAAAGAAGCGAAAGCCCGTGTCACGGTTGCCAAAGCCGCCATCAACACCGCCAATATTAGTCTGCAATACACTCAAGTGAAGGCGCCGATTTCGGGTCGTATTGGTAAATCGAGCATCACAGCTGGGGCGCTAGTGACAGCCAATCAAGCTGACACCTTAGCCACGATTTCTCAGCTTGACCCTATCAATGTGGACATAGCCCAATCTAGCGCCCAATTATTGCGCCTCAAAGCTAAATTTAGGCAAGGTGAGTTACAAAAAAGTGACAATGCCGATGTCACCTTAGTATTGGAAGATGGCAGCAACTATCAACATACGGGCACGCTTCGCTTTGCCGAAGTGAGTGTCGATGAGGCCACAGGGTCTGTGACTTTGCGCGCCGAATTCCCTAACCCGGATGCCTTATTACTCCCCGGCATGTATGTGCGGGCCCTAATTAATACAGGCCTAGATCCTAACGCGATTTTGGTGCCTCAAAAAGCCATTACTCGTAACAGTAAAGGCGAAGCCGTGGCCATGCTGGTCGATGTCAACAACAAGGTGGAGATGCGCCCAGTCACCACAGCTGAAGTCATAGATAATCAGTGGCGGATCACCTCAGGTTTAACGGCTGGCGATAAGCTGATTGTCGAAGGGTTGCAAAAAATTCGCCCAGGTGCAGAGGTTATGCCTCAGGTATGGTCTGCAGCGCCAGAGGCTAATGCAGGCAACTAGTGCATCACAGTAACGAATAGACCTTTAAAGCCCTCATATAATTTAAATTAGGTAGGCGTAAATTATGGCTCGTTTCTTTATCGATCGCCCCATTTTTGCTTGGGTGATAGCAATGATCATCATGCTGGCCGGGATCTTGGCCATCAAAGACCTGCCCATATCCCAATACCCAAGTATTGCCCCACCCACAGTGGTGATAGCGGCTAATTATCCGGGTGCTTCAGCCAAGACTATGGAAGATACCGTCACTCAAGTGATTGAGCAGCGTATGACGGGGCTAGATCATCTGCGCTATATATCCTCCACCAGCGACAGCTTTGGCAATGCGCAAATCACCTTAACTTTCAATGCCGAAGCAGATGCCGATATTGCCCAAGTTCAGGTGCAGAACAAGTTGCAATCGGCCATGCCACTCTTACCCCAAGAAGTGCAAGCTCAAGGGGTCAATGTCAGCAAATCCAGTTCAGGCTTCTTGATGGTATTAGGTTTTGTGTCTGAAAATAGCAATTTGGATAAGACAGATATCGCCGACTACGTGGCGGCCAATATTCAAGATCCCATGAGTCGAGTACCCGGTGTCGGCGATATACAACTATTTGGCGCCCAGTACGCCATGCGTATTTGGCTCGACCCGTTAAAACTAACCCAGTACAAGCTCACCAGTGTCGACATCATAGCCGCCATTAGAGAGCAGAATGCCCAAGTGTCAGCCGGCCAATTAGGCGGCGCGCCCTCTGTACCAGGGCAAGAGCTCAATGCCACAGTATCGGCCCAGAGTCGCCTTAAAACCGTAGCAGAATTTCAGCGCATTATTCTTAAATCAAGCACCACAGGCGCCAATGTTTACCTTGAAGATGTGGCCAGAGTGGAGCTTGGGGCCGAGAGTTATTCTGTGGTGTCGTTTTATAATGGCAAACCCGCTGTTGGACTCGCTGTCTCCTTAGCCACTGGAGCTAACGCCTTGGACACGGCCGCAGCCGTTCGCAGTAAAATAGATGAGTTAACCCCCTTTTTCCCTCAAGGCATGACTGTCGTTTATCCTTATGACACGACCCCCTTCGTCACCGAATCTATTACTGGTGTGGTGCACACCTTACTGGAAGCCGTGGTACTGGTTTTCGTTATCATGTATCTGTTTTTGCAAAACTTTAGGGCAACGCTTATCCCCACTATTGCCGTGCCTGTTGTCTTGTTAGGCACCTTCGCTATCTTGTCCATGGCGGGGTTTTCCATTAATACCTTAACCATGTTTGCCATGGTGCTCGCCATCGGTCTGTTGGTGGATGATGCCATAGTGGTAGTGGAAAACGTCGAGCGTATTATGTCTGAAGAAGGATTAAGCCCCTTAGAAGCAACCCGCAAATCCATGGACCAGATCACAGGCGCTCTCGTGGGTATAGGGTTAACCTTGTCGGCAGTGTTTGTGCCTATGGCCTTTATGGCAGGCTCGACAGGCGTCATCTATAAGCAGTTCTCCATCACCATAGTCTCTGCCATGGCACTATCTGTGTTAGTCGCAATCGTACTCACACCCGCCCTGTGTGCCACCATGCTAAAACCCATTAAGAAGGGTCACACTCATATAGAAACGGGCTTTTTTGGCTGGTTTAATCGTACTTTCGACAAGATGACCTCAGGCTATCAGCGTAATGTCGCCAGCATACTTAAACGCAGTGTCAGGGTAATGATGATTTACTTAGGTATAGTGATCGCTGTGGGTTGGATTTTCATGCGCATGCCAACGGCCTTCTTGCCCGATGAAGACCAAGGAATATTGTTTGCCCAAACCATATTGCCCACCAATTCCACTCAAGAAAGCACTGTCAAAGTGTTGCATAAGGTCTCAGATTATTATCTTAATGACGAGAAAGCAGCGGTTAACTCTGTGTTTACCGTTGCAGGATTCAGTTTCGCTGGCAGCGGTCAAAACATGGGCCTTGCCTTCATTAACTTAAAAGACTGGTCAGAGCGACAAGCCCCTGGATTAGATGTGGCCTCTGTGGCCGAGCGTTCCATGGGATATTTATGGCAAATGAAAGAAGCATTCGCCTTTGCCTTCGCCCCCCCCGCTGTGATTGAGCTGGGCACCTCCAATGGGTTTGATTTCTACCTTCAAGATAAGAGCGGCCAAGGCCACAAAAAACTCATTGAAGCCCGTAATCAATTACTGGGCATGGCGGCGCAGGACCCTAAGCTCACTGGAGTGCGCCCCAATGGCCAGGAAGATGCGCCTATTTATCAGATTGATATCGACCACGCCAAACTCAGCGCCCTAGGGATAGACATAAGCAATGTCAACAGCGTACTCGGTACAGCTTGGGGCGGCGCTTACGTCAATGACTTTATTGACCGTGGCCGAGTGAAGAAAGTCTACCTTCAGGGTGATGCACAATACCGCATGCAAACGGCGGATCTTGATACCTGGTATGTGCGAAACAGCCAAGGTGAGATGGTGCCATTCTCGGCGTTCGCCACTGGGAAATGGGAGTTTGGATCACCACAACTGCAGCGCTTCAATGGCTTATCTGCGGTTAACATTCAAGGGGCAACAGCTGCGGGCGTCAGCACAGGTGATGCTATGGCCGCGATTGAGGCCATGGTAGAAAAACTGCCTGCAGGCTTTGGCATCCAATGGAATGGCATGTCCTATGAGGAACGCTTGTCAGGTAATCAGGCACCCGCCTTGTATGCCCTGTCTATCTTAGTGGTTTTCTTGGTATTAGCCGCGCTCTATGAAAGTTGGACCGTGCCTTTGGCCGTGGTACTCGTGGTGCCATTAGGGATCATCGGCGCCTTGATTGCCATGAATGTTCGCGGCTTATCTAACGATGTTTTCTTCCAAGTGGGCCTATTAACCACTGTGGGACTGGCGACTAAAAACGCCATTTTAATTGTGGAGTTTGCCAAGAAATATTACGAGCAAGGTGGCGGTTTAGTTGAGTCCACCTTACACGCAGTGAAGGTACGTTTACGACCTATTCTTATGACCTCATTGGCCTTTGGTTTAGGGGTGTTACCGCTGGCGATTAGCACAGGTGTAGGGTCTGGCAGTCAGAATGCCATAGGTACAGGCGTTCTAGGGGGCATGGTCAGCTCGACCTTCCTAGGGATTTTCTTTGTGCCACTGTTCTTCGTCATTGTAGAGCGTATCTTCAGTAAAAAAGACAACGCCAATGTCGAAGATAAGTCAAAATCAGATAGTTAATACGATTGATATAAAAACCGAGCATCAATCCTTATCGGTTTGATGCTCGGTCCATTGCCCAATAAACTCAAGCTTGAGATCATTTATCTAAACAAGTGAGTTCGATTTATCCATTTTTCTTCGAGCTCCTTAGCGGGCATAGGCTTGGCAAAATAATACCCTTGGATCCTATCCACCTTCAAGGATTCACACAAACCTCGTTGAAACTCGGTTTCCACCCCTTCGGCCACAATTTCAAAGTTGAGTGCTTTGGAAAACGCGCATATGGCTCGTAAAAAATGGCTATCACTTTCGCTGTGAATATTATGAATGAAAGATTTATCTATCTTGATCACTTCAAAAGGTAAGAGTTGCAGGTGAGTTAGTGAAGAATAACCAGTGCCAAAATCATCTAACGCCAATTTAATCCCTGCTAGTGATAGATCCATTAACTGCTTATCTGCTATTTCACTTCTATTAATAGTGCTTTCGGTTAATTCAAGTTCGAGTTGCTCTGGTTGGATTTCATGCTTAGACAAGGTATTCATCACAAATTGATAAAAATCGCTGCGATTAAGCTGCAATGCCGATAAGTTTGCCGCCATGGATAGCTTAACGTCATTTCTTGTCATTTGATTCCATTGGGCTAACTGCTGGCAGGCCATATCTATCACCCATCGGCCTATCTCATCGATTAAACCCATCTCTTCAGCCACAGGAATAAACACCATGGGTGAAATCAACCCTTGCGTCGGGTGCTGCCATCGTATCAAGGCTTCTACACCCACGATATGATGATCGTTATAGCTCACTTGAGGTTGATAATATAAAATAAATTGTTGTTGTTCCACGGCAATACGCAGATCACTCTCTAGGGTTACGCGCTTAAGTACTTCATCATGGATTGCCTTCGAATAGAAATGGGATTGATTTCGACCAGATGACTTAGAGCGATACATGGCGACGTCTGCGCATTTCATTAATTGGTTCGCATCTGTGGCGCAATCAGGATAAGTGGCTATACCTAAACTCGCCGTCACTGTGACTGGATTGCCGTTTATCATCATCGCTGGTTTAAGGGATTCAAAAACTCGAGCGATGAGCTGACCTATGTTGACAATATTGCCAAGGTTTTGCACTAATATTGCAAATTCATCACCACCTAAGCGGCACAAGGTGTCCCCTTCTCTGAGCGGATTTTTTAAGCGTTGTGCCACTTCCTGTAATAAATAATCACCCGCCTCATGCCCCATGGTGTCATTAACATTCTTAAAAAAATCTAAGTCCAGCATGATCAGAGCTAAGCTTTTGTTCTCCCGTTTTGCGGTGGGGATGGCATTTTTTAATGTTTCATCGAAAAAGTATCTATTTGTGAGCCCTGTCAAGGTATCCCGTTCCGCCAAATGCCGTAATTTGACGTAACTGGAACGCAATTCTTGCTCCAACTTAAAACGCTCTTGAGCCTGTAAGATGGCTCGCTTGAGCCTGACTGAAGACACCTCGCTCTTAACGATAAAATCTTGTGCTCCTGCTTCTATACATTTTAATGCTATACCTTCATCGCTACTGTGGCTTAGCATGATGATTGCTGTGCTTTTTATCCACACCCCCTGTAGCAAGGTTAACACTTCTAAGCCATCCATATCCGGCAGGCTATAATCCAGTAATACCACGTCGAATTGATCAGATGTGGCCAATTCTAGCCCTTTTTTTGCCGTGTCAGCTTCAATAATATTGAGTGCTAATCCTGAGTTTTTTAGATTGCGAATAGCATTCATTCTGTCTATGGTGTCATCATCAATTAAGAGTATTTTCATCACTTTATGCTCGACAATGTTAAAACATCAATTATGGTCAACAGGCAATTCCACTAAACGCCAATAATGATCCAACAGCTGCAGTAACTCAGTAAAATCACTGTCTAACTTTGATTTCACAATGTAACCCGCAATATGCTCTTTATAGGCTTGTGCCCTATCCTGATCATCATTTGATGTGGTGAGCACAAACACCACACTGTCGGTCAATTTAGGATCTTTTCTGAGCTCAACTAGCATCTCAAGTCCGTTCATACGAGGCATATTCAAATCGAGCAAAATAATAAATGGCCGACCCACACCTTGGTTACGCAGAATAGCTAACCCTTCTACACCGTCGACTGCGCGATAATAGGGGTTAGCTAATCGCAGCTTCTTTAAGGCGCGCTCTATGCTCATGGCATCGATATCATCATCTTCAACCAATAGAATGGATACTTCCTTGTATGCCCTGTTATTCATCTAAATAACTCCTTAATAAATTGTATTTAGGCCAAGTAAATTGAAATTGAGTTCCGCGCACACCATCAGATTCAACATTGATAGTGCAATGATAGCGTTCAATAATTTTTTTAATAATGGCCAATCCCATCCCACTTCCTTCAACTTCATCTCGAGGTTTTAAGGTTTGAAATAGCCCGAAAATACGTTGCTGATGCTCGGGCGCAATCCCTGGGCCATCATCCTTAACCGTGAATTCAATGTGTTCACGCATATTTTTTGCCGTTACAGTGATAGCACCACAATCCGAGTCGTGGTGCTTAATCGCATTGTTGATCAAGTTGCGCATGACTAATTCAAAAGGGGTCGATAAGGTATTAAAGTCAGGTAAATCTACGCTGCAATTCAAGGTGAAATTAACTGGGGGGCTCAGTAGCTTAAATGTCTCAGCCACCATTTCGCTGACATTGATACTTTTAAACTCTCCATGCTTACGACCAATACGAGAATAGGCAAGCAAGTCATTTAACAGATTCTCTAAGCGAGTTATGCGATTTTGCATCAAGGCTAAATAGTCTAATGTTTGCGTGTTAGCACTGTCTTGAACATCTTCTCGGATCCAACTGGCGAGCTGCATGATGCCGCGAAGCGGGGCTTTAAGGTCGTGGGAGGCCACATAAGCAAAATCATCAAGCTCTTTATTACTGCGTTCTAGATGAAGCATATATTGCTTCATTTTGCTTTCAGTGGCTTTTCGCAAACTAATGTCACGTACTGTGGCGGAGAAAAACAGCTGGTTATTGAGCGTGATATCGACAACCGCTATCGTCATGAAAAATTGTTCGCCATTGGCTCTGCGCCCTAACGTCTCAAAGCTTTGACCTATAGTGCCAACCTCTTGAGACAAAAAACTGTCGACAAGGCTTTGCCTGGGCTCACCATGGTCAATTTCAGCGACTAGGGTACGTATATTCTTGCCGATAATGTCATCGGTTGAATAGCCAAAGATCTGTTCTGCGGCTTTATTAAAACTTAACACCCCTCCCTGACTATCCATCAACATGACGGCATCATACATATTCTCTAAGGTGACTCTCAGCCGCTCTTCCTTTTCAGCCAGCTCAATTTGTTGCGCAAGCTGCTTGATGCTTGTTTGCTCACGATAGCGTAAATGCATGAGTAACAGCATCAAAACAGAAATGACAGCACTAATGGAGAGTACGATATTACTATGGGCCCACAGTGAACCTGATTGAGTATTTGGCCCGTTAAACAAGGCAAGTTCTGTACGCCACAGGCTCTCTTTAAAAGAAAACTCGCTGCTTTTCTTAAGCTGAACAGTATGTTCTGCTAGGTTACTGGGGTTACTTGCAATTAAGGTATCGCCGTCGAAGAGTTTGAATTGAAATTGAAAATCATCAGCGATGGACAAGGTCGGCACCACACTGTCGAGTAATTTTTGAACACTAATGATCGCTAAAATAAAGCCATTAAATTCTCCGCCAACACCTAATGGCCTAACGACCACCAGCCCATATTCACCCTGAACTAGCTTCACGGGAGAAATGATGGTCGTGCTATCACGAGCTAGCGCCTGTGTGAGTAGCCCGTGTCTTTCACTCCCATGCTCAATAAATAATCCTTTTACCTCTTCATCACTGCTGCGAGACACAATCCAGTTAGCATTAAAGGACTCATCCACCCACTCGATAGCCTGAAAAATAGGAAAGTCGCGAATATAAGTCTGGGCGTCGGCTTCCCAGACGTGTTGAGAAGTACCACCATTGGACTCCCAACGCACAGCCATTCGTTCTAATGACTGTAAGTGCTTGTCCAAGGCCAGAGATAAAGCCGCTTGATGGTTTTCTAATTGCTGCTGAAGTTTAGAGGCTATCTGATTGTCTTTTTGAGTATTCAATGCTTGCCAGAGTAACAGTGTAAAGGCAAGAAGGGTTAATCCCGCTGTCAGCAGGTTTCTCATATGCAAATGGTGGACTGATAATCTGGAGATGTTATAGCCCCAAGAGAGCAGCCCTAAACCTAATAAGATAAACCCTACTGAAGTATGAATAGCCATCTTAGTTAAATAACCCCAGCCATACGCCGTTTCTAACCCCATGGCATAACCCAGTAAGGCAATAGTGCCTAAGGCTATGATCACTGTGCCTAATAAGGTCATCTCATTGAATCTAGCATTGGCATTGACCAGTACTAGCACTATGCCACTTAGGAGAAAGCATAGCGCGCTGTTAGGTGCCATTCTACCGGGCGAAGCCGTTGATATGGTAACGTAGGGCTCCATAAGCAGCTGATCTATCCCTAAATCCAATTGAAAATATATCTCGATAAGGGTAAGACCACCAATTAGGCTCACTATAGCGCCAACTAGCATCGCCATTCTGGCATAGCCATATAAAGACAACAGCAAGCAACTACCAGATAATACAAAACCCAACGCCGTATTGTATTGCATAGGAGGAAATGATTCGTGAATTTGCAATAAGGTGATATTTTGCAGGTACCAACCCGTGATGACGGTAAGTCCCAGACATAAGATGCATATGGCAAGTAAGGCACTTGCTATGAGGGAGCTTGCTCTGTTTCTGTTAAGAATTGACCCCGCAAAATGAGACATAGATTAATCGATCTCCTTGATTCTTATCGCTTGATACCAGAGGCGGTTCTGGCCACAATCCCTGTGCATCGATTAATTATTTAATATAACTAAGGTCGTATTAACATAGTGAAATCAGTTGGTAATAGGTTAATTCAAGCAGAAAGATGAAAAATTGCTACACCTACAACAGGCTTTAATTGAATAGATATTCAAAACACAACTAAAGTATGAGTAGCTTAAAAACATGGAGCCGAAATAACAGACAATGAAGATGAATACATCTTGTCTGCACATAAGGAATATTATACTAACAAGCCGTCACAAGTTCCCTAAGCCAAGCAACCCTTTCCTCTGATTATTGACACCCTTCCACTAAATCAGCACTTTTATCTTGCTGAAACTCGTGCGTTAAGCGGATATAAGATGAAATTTAACCGTAATTATGAGTATGATAGGCGAAATAATAATAAAGGAAGTTCACATGCTAGGGTTAGTACTCGGTTCCAGTCTTATCATCATCTTAAGTTACCTCTGGTATGCAGGGTTAGTTAGGAAGCGACAATTGGCTTTAGAGGCACTGGGCGCTATCGACGATAAACTGGCTCAAAGAACGGCATTAGTCCATGAATATGCCGATAGCCTCAAGAGCCAGCGAGATCACTTGCAGGAACAAGAAGCGCTACTGGCAAAACTTGATGCCCTGCAAGCCAGCTACCAATGGCAAGCCGATGCCGACAATATTGCATCTTTTCTCGAAAGCTGGATACGAGTGGATTTACTACTCACTGAATTAGTCGACTCCTTTAACCATTTAGACCCCAATGATAGCTGGCTAGAGAGCTATAATGAGCTGAAAGAAAACTGCCTCACCGCCCAACGTTTTTATAACCATGCCGTCGATGAGCTTAACCTTGGAGTCACTTCATTGCCAGGATCTATCGTGGCCAATATCATGCAGATAAAAGTGATGCCATGCTTTAAACAAGATCTTGCGAGCCACAGCGAAGGCTAAGCTTTCAAATACAATATTCGCAATCCCACTTATGGAGGGCAAGTTCATGGTGCTGCCACCAAAACTGTTTGGCTTGTCTCCATTGATCTTGCTGCTTTTTATCGGCATGAGCACAGGCTTGCAGGCGCAAACCGATCCCAGCCAAGCCAAGGATTATCAAGCAAAATGGTTAACCTCATTGCCTGTAGACAGGCTCAGCTGGGCAAGATTTTCAGCCCTTCCTATTTCAGCCGTTGTCACCCCGGCAGTTACCACTAAATCCACCTCAGACATCATTTTTTATCCTCTAGAGCCAATAGCCCCTGCGCGTCTAGAGAGTGATACCAGTACCAAGCCAAGCTTGACGCTGGAAGCTAAGACTAAGTACAACATCACCCTTAAACCTCAACGTCAGCAGTCGATTAACCCCCACAGTGCCAAGCCAAAGATTATTGCCCGTTATTCGACTCAGGGGACTTCCAAGCAATTGGCATCAGACAAGGATAAGGTGTACCACTATACCAAGCATGATGGTGGCGCCGTATTTAGTGATAGAGCCCCAGAGGGCGGGGAGTATCAAGTTTTATTGTTTGAATGCTTCGCTTGCCGGCTTGATTCCAATCTAGACTGGCATAAAATTCCATTATTTGCCTTAGATTACAGCCACTCAGTGGCAGAAGCCGCTAAGATTTACCGCTTAGAACCCGCGCTTATTCGCGCCGTTATTCACGCAGAATCGGCCTTCGATGTGCATGCGCGCTCAAAAGCTGGCGCCATGGGATTAATGCAACTGATGCCAACGACAGCCGCTGACATGGGGGTGACCAATGCTTTCAATGCCCAGCAAAATATCTTAGGTGGCAGCCGTTATTTGGCGCAAATGCTCAAACAATTTAACGGTGATATCGAGCTTGCCTGCGCCGCCTATAATGCGGGGCCCACCACAGTGACTCAATATCGCGGTATACCACCTTATCCAGAAACTCAGGCCTATGTAAAACGGGTCAAAATTTTATTGCAGCGTTACCGCAATGTCTCAGCCAGTTAGCGATGAAGAGAGCCTTATGAAAACAAAAAAAATAACGAACATGATGCTAGCAAGCCAAACCATGACACTTTTAGCTATTGCCTTAACGTCAGCTTCAGTGGCAGCAGAACCTGCTCCCTCCCAAGAAGATATGCGGCTATACACGATAGCAAGCGCCCCAAGTGCCGGGCGTATCGAACAAGATATCAAGACCTTAGTGGGTTTTGGCACCCGTCATACCTTGTCACAAACTGACTCCAACGCCCAAGGCATAGGGGCTGCTAGGCGCTGGATTGAAACTGAATTCCAACGTATTTCGGCCAAATGTAATGGCTGTTTAGAAGTGGTAACGCTTTCTGAAACTGTATCAGGTAAGCGCATCCCTAACCCCACTGAAGTAGTTAACGTGATTGCCATACAGCGAGGCCTAACGGACCCCAATAGAGCCGTCGTCATGACCGGCGACATAGACTCAAGAGTCACAGATGTGATGAACTCAAGTGCCATATCCCCCGGCGCTAACGACAATGCCTCAGGGGTGGCAGGTACGTTAGAGGCGGCAAGAGTCTTGTCTCAATATCAATTCGCAGGCACCATCATCTATGCTGCGCTCTCAGGGGAAGAGCAAGGACTTTATGGCGGCGATATCTTAATTAATCATGCCAAAGCCCAAGGTTTACAGATCCAAGCCGTACTCAATAATGACATGATAGGCAATATCGCTGGCATCAACGGGGTAATCGATAACCACAGCGTGCGGGTATTTTCCGAGGGGGTACGTATAGCAGAAACCTCAGAAGAAGCAAAAGAGCGCTATTTCAGCGGTGGCGAGAATGATTCTGCATCCAGAAACTTAGCAAGAAAAATCAAATCATTAGCCGACCAGTACATGACCAACCTCGATGTGCAATTGATCAATCGATTAGATAGATTCGGCCGTGGTGGTCATCACCTGCCCTTTAATAAAGCAGGTTTTGCCGCGGTGCGTGTGATGGAAACCAACGAGCATTACCACAGGCAGCATCAAGATATCCGCACCGAAAATGGCATTGCTTACGGGGATGTGATTGAAGGGGTCGATTTTGACTTTAACGCTAAACTCACGGCGCTTAATGCCATCAGCTTAGCCGCCATGGCGTGGGCACCCGCACCGCCAAAAGAGGTAAAAATAAGCGGTGAAGTCAGCGCCGATACTGTGCTCAAGTGGACAGTCAATAACAAGGATAAGGCCTTAGTAGGTTATCGGGTTTATTGGCGTAACACCACAGCATCCGAGTGGACCCATAGCCGTTATGTGGGCAAGTTAGGTCAATTCACCTTAAAGAATTTGGTTATCGACAATTACCTGTTCGGCGTTGCCAGTGTCAGCGCTGACGGCAACACCAGCCCAGTGGTATTCCCAGGGGCAATCGGCGCGTTTTAACCCCCTTTGTAGAATAGGGGATTAGAGGTCTCACTGCGCTAGTTAGCATAAGTGTTGGGGCGACTAACGCAGGTTAGCTCCCCCCTATCGGCTATTCGCCCACTTCCCACTTCACTGTGACATGGCCGTCTATGCCCCCCAGTGTCTTAGCTAAATAGTCTAGGCTATCTTTGGCCAGCTCATCCAGTTGCCATGGCGGGTTAATGATCCAAAGACCCGCTGCCGTCATACCAAACTCATTGGAGTCAGTCTTAATGCCTTGCTCAAGGCGTAACTGCTTAGTGATACCGCTATTTTTAAGCTTACTCAGCATAGCTTCTGTCTGCTCTCTATCGACCACTGGGTACCACAGCATAAATACACCGGTAGAGAAGCGCTTATGGGCCTTGATGATGGCATCGGCCACGTCTTGATAGTCGGTCTTAATTTCAAAACTGGGGTCAATCAACACCACACCGCGGCGCTCAAGTGGCGGCACGGCGGCAATCAGTCCCGCTAAACCATCACCCTTGATGACTTTCACTTGCCTGTCTTTGGCAAAGTAATCACTGAGTAACTCATGATCTGTGCCGTGCAACTCGTGCAGCACCATGCGATCTTGTGGCCTAAGCTCGCTATCAACAAACGCGGGGGAACCCGGATACAGACTTAACTCATCCTGCTCGGCATTAAAGGTTTTAACCGCCGCCACATAGTCCTTTAACGCTAAGGGTAAATCTGTTTTATCCCAAAGCTTAGCCACGCCATCTAAATATTCACCGGTTTTCTGGGCAAACTCATCCTCTAATGAATACGCGCCCGCGCCAGCATGGGTATCCACATACACAAAGGCTTTATCTTTTTTGTGCATGGCTTTAAGCACTTGTAACAAGATGGCGTGTTTGAGCACATCGGCATAATTGCCAGCATGATAACCGTGGCGGTAACTTAGCATCGGGGAGATTCCAGAGAATAAAAGGATAATGGCCATATTATAAACCCAAGCAGCCTCAAGATACGAGTTTCAACATCTTGAGCTTGTTTGGGTATGAATTTTAACGCCCATCAGGTATAGGTGTTCACAGCAAAGGGCTTTTGGCATAATAGCCACAATCATTATTGACATAGCAGAAGATCGTGACGCGCATATTTTTCAATCAGCAATACCCTACGCTCGTCGACATCAGTCAGCGCTGGCAACTCGAGTTCGATAAAGAGGCTGAGTTCGAACTGAAATTCGAGCAAAACCAGCTGAGTTTGCATAAGCGAGACGAGCCTAAGCTTGATGGTATAGTGGTGGATTTTATCAGTGGCGCCGTCGCCCACAGACGTAAATTTGGTGGTGGACGCGGTCAATCCATTGCCAAAGCCGTCGGTTTAAAGCAAGGCGTTACTCCCACTGTTGTTGATGGCACCGCAGGCCTTGGGCGGGATGCCTTCGTGCTCGCAAGCCTAGGTTGCAAAGTCATCATGGTTGAGCGTCACCCCGTGGTCGCCGCGCTATTAGAAGATGGCCTACGCCGCGCCTATGACGACGCTGAAATTGGCGCTTGGATGACGGAGCGCATGAGTTTGTTTCCTGGCTCAAGCTTGGAAGCCTTAGCAAAAATCACCGACGCCGTGGATGTGGTCTACTTAGACCCCATGTATCCCCACAGGGACAAGTCGGCATTAGTGAAAAAAGAAATGCGGGTGTTTCAGTCCTTAGTTGGCGCCGATCTCGATGCCGATGGCCTACTCACCCCCGCCATGACCTTGGCCACCAAACGTGTGGTCGTCAAACGCCCCGATTACGCCGAAGACTTAGATGGCATCAAACCATCCATGGTCATCGCCACTAAGAAAAACAGATTCGACGTATACATAAAAGCGGCAATGAAATAGCGTTTTGGCCTCAGAATAAGTGTGAAATATCGTGGAAAATAACAGGGTGGGTTCGGGGGCAGCGCTAATATCCAGAATAACGCGGACTCTTTTCGAGTAAAAAGCTCAATAGCAGAACTCGGCCATTGAGCTAACGTCACGGGTGACGCCATATTCTTACCGGTAAGAAGATCCCTGTGGGCTCAAGCGCAGCATCCCTGCTGCACATGCACTCGAGCCATTTAGCCCTATCAGATAAATACTCATAGACTTCCCGCTGTGATACAGCTTACAAGCTTCAGCAAGGCAATCTAGGGCAAGTTTAGCTAGGTGCACCGCTAACGATGAACTCATCTAGGCTATTAATGACTTGTTCTACACTAATAAGCTGCATTAATTCACTGCCTTTAGCTCGCGTACCCCAAGGCACCTCGCCATCAAACTGACCTGTGATAGCCTGTTCATACACGCTCACCACCCTGTGCTGAGATAAATAGGGGCCGGTACGTCCCGGATTTGAATGAGCATAGAGTCCAATGACAGGCGTGCCTTGAGTCACCGCCATATGCGCAGGCCCAGTATCGGGAGACAAGACTAGATCCGCCTGTTTTAACAGTGCCAATAATTGGGTTAATGAAGTCTTGCCAACTAAGTTTTCCAACAGTTGGTTGCTCGCAAGCTCAATGTCTGTGGCTAATTGACGCTCCTGCTGCGTTGGCCCACCGCACAGTATCACTCGATAACCTCGGTTAATCATGTGATCCGCAGCCGCCGCGTAGCGTTTTGCCAACCAATTACGCTCAGGCTTACTGGCTGCGGCGCAAATGATCATCACAGGCTCTATGCCTTCCACCAGCTGCTGAGCAAATTGCTCGTCTTCAACTGGCACGGGAATATTCCAAGCTGGCCTTAAATCACTGACTCCTATGGCCTTAGCAAAGCCCATAAAACCTTCCAACACATGGGGAGAGGTTTGTGGCTCGATAGTATGGTTAGTCACCAACCACTGCCCTTCTTTGGCTCTAGCTTTATCAAAACCTATGCGGACTTTTGCTTTAATCATTAACGAAGCAATGCTGGCCCTCAAGGCGACTTGCATGTGCAGCAAGACATCAAACTTCTGTCCCGCTAAGGCTTTACGTAAATTACCATAGCTGCGCCAACCTTGGGATTTATCAAAAATAACAAACTCAACATCGGGTAAATGTTTGAGTAATTGATATTCAACCTTACCTATCACCCAAGTGATGGCAAGCTTAGGGTATTGACGTTGAATGGCCTGCACCATGGCCACTGCATGGCACACATCACCGATGGCAGATAGGCGTAATAAACACAGGGAAGTCATTGAACTAAAATCAGGTTTCATGGGCAGCCGTTTGTTTGATGGTCGGTGAGAAGGTTAGCGCAAAGTAGCGATCTTAATGTAGAATACCCTTTCGATCCACTTAGTTCCTTCAGCTTTTGTGATTAAAGCATGCAAATAAAAACAACGCAAAAAGGCCATATCGCTTGGTGCCAAGATGAAGCTCAGGCTCTGCCTGTAGCAGGCTTTACTATGGATTATTGGCAAGCCAAAGATGCCATAGTCGGTCAATCCAAGGGGCGCTATACCACTTGGTTTGTGCAAGCTAATGCGTATTTCCCCAGTTGCAGTGCAGAGCAACATTGGGTGCTTAGGCATTATTGGCGCGGTGGATTAATCGAAAAGCTCAGTAAAGATGCCTATGTCTATACGGGCCTTAAACGCACCCGCGCCGTTGCTGAACTCGCCTTATTGGAACAGCTCTATCGAGAAGGCTTTGCCGTTCCGCGCCCCATTGCCGCTAATGTCGAACGTTTTGGGATCTGGTATCGCGCCGATATCATCATAGAGCGTGTCCCCTTAGCGAAAGACTTAGTGGCTCATCTTGCTAACGACAGCCTGACTCCAATTCAATGGCACGCATTAGGCCAGACCCTAGCCCAGTTTCACCTGCGCGGCGTGTATCACGCCGACTTAAATGCCAAGAATATTCTCATTGCCGATAACAAGTTTTACCTTATCGATTTCGATCGTGGCGAATTTAGAACGCCACAAAAAAACTGGCAACAGGCTAACTTGGCAAGATTGCTGCGTTCATTCAACAAAGAGCAATCCAAGCAAGCCAACCTAGGTTTTACCCTCGATAATTGGCACTTGTTAATGATGGGTTACCAGGAAGCCATGCTATCAAAACCCACTTAATCACACAGCGTCACTGGCTTAATTCGCTACGGATGAGCCATAACGCTCAATAACGGCTAACTGCTTAACTAAGGCGCCGCGATTTTCTTCAACCACGGCGATTGCCGCCTTTGAGGCTTGCTGGGCTAAATCGGCTTGTTCAAATAGGCTAAGTAAATGCGCGGCCAATGTCTCTGCCGAGTCCACCACAGTTAAGCCACCGGCCTCGACCAGCAACTGAGTAATCTGCGTAAAGTCCCAATGATGAGGACCAACACAGACAGAGAGCCCCATGGCCGCTGGCTCCAAAGGATTATGGCCGCCATTTTCAATCAAGGTGCCGCCCACAAACGCTTGATCGCCACAGCCATAGAGCATCAATAGCTCTCCCATGGTATCCCCAAGTAATACCTGAGTATCGGCACTCATCTTTTGCTCAGTGCTACGTCTTGCAAGCTGCAGCCCTGCTTGACTGACAGTGCTCGCCGCCAACTCAAATTGCTCAGGATGGCGCGGCGCCATGATAAGCAAGGCCTTAGGGAAGCGTGCCAAAATGTGCTTATGTGCGGTTAATATGGCGCCAAACTCTCCCGGATGCACGCTACCCGCCACCCACACAGGTTCAACCGTTCGTTGCCACTGCTGGCGCAATACTCTTGCCTGCTGGCGTTTAGCATCATCTATCTGCAAATCAAACTTTAAACTGCCACACACTTGTACCCGCCTAGCGTCAACCCCAAGGGCAATAAAGCGCTCTGCCTCTGCCTGCGTCTGCACCGCAATAACATCTAAGGACTGCAACATGGGCCGATTTAACTTAGGGTAATTGGCATATTTATCCGCAGATTTTTGTGACAAGCGGCCATTGGCTAACACTAACTTACAGCCGCGCTTATGTGCTTGATGGACTAAATTAGGCCACAATTCGGTTTCCATAATGATGCACAGCTCAGGTTTAAGCTGCTTTAAGAAGCGCTTTACACTAAAAGGGAGATCGAAGGGTAGATAGCAATGCTGCACTGTATCGCCAAAGGCTTTGCGTACCTGGACCGAACCCGTTGGGCTGGTGGTGGTAACAGTAAAGTGCCACTCGGGATGCGCCTTCATTAACGCTTTAATCAAAGGTATCGCCGCTAGGGTCTCGCCCATGGAAACGCTATGGATCAATACCTGGCTTGAGTTTAACTTGCTCAAACCGAAACGCTCGCCCCAGCGGCCACGATAATCTGGGCTCTTGAAGGCTCGCAGGCTCAAATAGACCAAGAGTAATGGAGAAAGAAGATACAATAGCGCTGAATATAAATGACGATTCATCAGATGTTTTACGACAGGATAGAATTTGTCTGCCAATGCTAACACGGGCTGCCACAGTCACCAAGACAGCGGGGCTTAGGCGTTCAAGGTCTCGGGAAGTCCCCCTAAAATACCGCCTCTGTGCCTATGTCATAGCCACCGCAGTGGTCTGACCTTGAAATACTAAGTCCAAATACCCTATTTCTACTATGGTCAAAATTCTTTTGACGCCATACACTTGAATAAGTGTAAATACTTTAATTTTGCCCTGCCTTGCTTGCCCTGATTGGATATAGCGCGCCTCAATCTCAATGGAATGAGAATAACTTAATAATAAATAGGAATGAGATGAAAACCCGTGATCGCATAGTACATGCCAGCTTAGAGCTGTTTAACTTAAATGGTGAACCCGGTATCACCACTAACCATATTGCCGCCCATTTGGGCATGAGCCCAGGTAACCTGTATTACCATTTCCGCAATAAAGAAGACATTATCCGCTCTATTTTTGACTTATATCAGCAGCATCTGGAAAAAGGCTTTCAGCCTTATGAAAACAAACAAGTGGATATGGCGCTGCTGATGGGCTACTTCGATGCGCTTTTTTATACCTTGTGGCAATTTCGCTTTATGTACGCCAATTTAGTGATTATTTTAGGTCGCGATGAAGAATTAAAACAAAAGTATCTCGGTATTCAGCAGCAAGTGCTGGCCCGCAGCAGTAATATTTTACAGCAGCTTAAGAAAGACAAGGTACTGGATATTGCCGACGATGAAATCACCCCGTTGGCGGACACTATCCGTATGATTGCCGGTTTTTGGATTAGCAACCAACTGACCTACTCAGGGGCTGCTAACATTACCAAATCCTCTCTCTATGAAGGTCTGCTTAGAGTATTAATGTTGTTTAAAGCCTATTCCACCAGCGATTCTTTCGAGACGTTCAAGCACTTAGAGCAGCATTACCGCACCCTAGCCTTGGAAGATGACCAATAGCATAAAAATGAGCCTACGACTCTACCCCCAGTTACAGATTAGAATTTCTAATCTGTAACGCTTCCTTTCCCCCTTAACTCCTTCGCTGCTCTGTCCTGTTTAAAAAATACTGTGGGACAGTTCCAATACAGGTTAGAATGCCAACAATTCCCTATAAAAATACCTAGGAGAAATCTGGTGGCATCTACCTCATTCTACGCTCGTATCAAGCAACAAATCACCGACGTTAAAGCCGAAGGTTTATATAAAAGCGAGCGCGTTATCGCTTCGGCCCAGCAAACGGCAATCCAAGTTAATCACAATGAAGTTATTAACTTCTGTGCTAACAATTATTTAGGATTAGCCAACCACCCTGAACTCATTAACGCAGCCAAAAACGGTCTGCAGAGCCATGGTTTTGGCATGGCATCGGTGCGTTTTATCTGTGGTACTCAAGATATTCATAAACAGCTTGAGCAAAGCTTGAGTGAATTCTTAGGCATGGAAGACACCATTCTTTATTCTTCTTGTTTCGATGCCAACGCCGGTTTGTTTGAAACCTTGTTAGATGCCGAAGATGCCATAGTGTCAGACGCCCTAAACCATGCCTCAATTATCGATGGTGTTCGTTTATGTAAAGCCAAGCGCTTCCGTTACGCCAACAATGACATGAACGATCTTGAAGTGCAGCTTAAAGCCGCTCAAGCTGCGGGTGCCCGCAACATTCTGATCGCCACCGATGGCGTATTCTCTATGGATGGCGTTATTGCTAACCTAAAAGGCGTCTGCGATTTAGCCGATAAATACGGCGCACTGGTTATGGTCGATGACTCCCATGCCGTTGGTTTTATTGGTCAAAATGGCCGTGGCACCCACGAATATTGTGACGTCATGGACAGAGTGGACATCATCACAGGCACCTTAGGCAAGGCATTAGGCGGCGCATCGGGTGGTTTTACTGCGGCGAAAAAAGAAGTGGTTGAATGGTTACGTCAACGCTCGCGCCCGTATTTATTCTCAAACTCTTTAGCCCCCTCTATTGTCAGCGCCTCGATTCATGTACTTGAAATGCTAAAGACCGGCCATGACCTACGTGAAGCCGTGTGGGAAAACAGCCGTTATTTCCGCGAGCAAATGACAGCCGCAGGCTTTACCTTGGGCGGCGCCGATCACGCCATCATTCCTGTAATGATAGGTGATGCTAAACTGGCTAGTGACTTTGCCAATCGTCTACTGGCAGAACAAATTTACGTGGTTGGCTTCTCTTTCCCTGTTGTGCCTAAGGGTCAAGCCCGTATTCGTACTCAAATGTCTGCCGCTCACAGCCGTGAGCAACTAGACAAAGCCATTGATGCATTTACTCGTATTGGTAAAGACATGGGCATTATTTAATCGGCCACGATTATTTAGGACATTATGATGAAAGCATTAAGTAAATTAAAAGCCGAAAAAGGCATTTGGATGGTTGACGCACCAAAGCCTGTAATGGGTCACAACGACCTATTAATTAAAATTCGTAAAACCGCAATCTGCGGCACCGATATGCACATTTACAACTGGGACGAATGGGCACAGAAAACCATACCTGTGCCTATGGTTGTTGGCCATGAATATGTCGGTGAAGTTGTCGACATGGGCGTTGAAGTCCGTGGTTTTACTGTGGGTGACCGCGTCTCTGGTGAAGGCCATATTACTTGTGGTCATTGCCGTAACTGCCGTGGTGGTCGTACTCACCTATGCCGTAACACCACGGGTGTTGGCGTAAACCGAGAAGGCTCATTTGCAGAATACTTGGTTATTCCGGCATTTAACGCCTTTAAAATCCCAGCAGATATCTCTGACGATCTTGCCGCTATTTTCGATCCTTTCGGCAATGCCGTGCACACGGCGCTATCGTTCGATTTAGTCGGTGAAGACGTGTTGATCACAGGCGCTGGCCCCATAGGTATTATGGCTGCGGCTGTGTGTAAGCACGTCGGTGCTCGCCATGTGGTGATCACAGATGTAAACGAATACCGCCTAGAGCTTGCCCGTAAAATGGGCGCGACTCGCGCAGTAAACGTCTCTAAAGAAAACTTAACCGATGTGATGACAGAGCTTGGCATGACAGAAGGCTTCGATGTCGGCCTTGAAATGTCAGGGGTTCCATCAGCGTTTCATGGCATGTTAGATACCATGAATCACGGCGGTAAAATAGCCATGTTAGGTATTCCTGGCGGCGAAATGGCTATCGACTGGAGCAAGGTAATCTTCAAAGGCCTCATCATCAAAGGCATCTATGGCCGAGAAATGTTTGAGACCTGGTACAAGATGGCGAGCCTTATTCAATCGGGTTTAGATCTATCGCCTATCATCACTCACCATTTTGCTATCGATGACTTCCAGCTAGGCTTTGAAGCCATGGGGTCGGGTCAGTCGGGCAAGGTTATCCTTAACTGGGATTAACCGTTAAGCCAAGGCTTAACAATAAGGGCTTGTATTTATACAAGCCCTTATTTCATACTTAACATCATCTTTATTGCTTTTTAGGGTTCACATGTCAGCTTTTACGCATTTATCCATCAATCAACTGATCCACATGACCCAAGAGTCAAGTGACGTACAAATTGTCGATATCCGTGATGCCGCCAGCTTCCAAGCGGGACACATAGCGAATTCAATCAATTTGAACAATGAAAATATCAGCCATTTTATTGCCGATGCCGATATGGATAAACCTCTAGTGGTGGTGTGTTACCACGGCATGAGCAGCCAAGGCGCCGCCAGTTATTTGCATGAGCAGGGCTTCGATGCTGTCTATAGCCTAGATGGCGGCTACAGCGCCTGGAGCCTTGCTAATTCATGATAGCCATTGGCCAGCTTGACAATGCCCGTGCGGCGCAGGCATTTATCGATTATCTCAGAGGTATTGGGATTGATTGTGAGCCTGTGTCCAATGAGCAAGGTGTCATGCTGGTTATTCACAACGCCGAGCAACAAGCTCAAGCAAAAGCCGAGTTCGAACGCTTTTTGGCTGAACCCTATGCCGATCGTTATTTGAAAGCCTCATGGGACTCGGGTGATACTAAAGCACAGTTGGATTACGGCGCCGCTGGGCTAGGATTAGTACAACACTTTATCACTCAGTCTGGGCCGCTGACCTTAGGGGTATTTGCAATAAGCCTGCTGCTATTTGCCCTGATGAACTTCGGCTTACTCGAACTGGTATATACAAGCTTATCGTTTTTTGGCGCCACTCAAGCGATTGATTTAACTCAGGTGTGGCGGGTATTTACCCCCAGTCTACTGCACTTTTCCCTTCTACATATTATGTTCAACTTACTCTGGTGGTGGTACTTGGGCGGGAAAATTGAGTTAAGACTCGGTGCACCAAAGCTGCTGGTGTTATTGCTGGTTGCCGGCACTCTGCCGAATATATTGCAGTATTTTATTAGTGGCCCCAATTTTGGCGGGCTTTCTGGAGTCGTCTATGCCCTAGTGGGTTACACTTGGTTAATGGGCAAGAGGCGACCACAATCTGGGCTACAACTTCCCGATTCCTACATGGGTTTTATGATGTTGTGGTTAGTGCTTGGCTTTACCGATCTGCTCGGCATGCCCATAGCCAATGGCGCTCATCTTGGTGGTTTGCTTATTGGGCTGACACAAGCGGCCTTTGACAGCCGCAAGCTCAAAGCCAGCTAACCTTGATTAAGCAAAGTTAACTCGGATCTAAACGTGAGGCTCACTCATTTCTAATACCCGCGCCACCAGCTTTTCGATACCAGTATGGGCTTCTGCGATGGAACCGGCCAACATATAAGCGGGCGTGCTAACTATCTTATTGATTTCATCAACCACGATTTCATCAACCTTGGCATCTATGTGCTTACCGCCCATTTCAGAAAACGCCTGCGCGCTAGCGCTGTCTGTACCTATGGTCGCCTTAGCGCCATGTCCGTAGATTTTTGGGATTATCATAGGGGAGATACAAATAAAGCCAACCGGCTTTGCCGCTAGGGCAAACTCGCGGATAAATACCGCAACTATGGGATTCACAGTGCAATCACTGCCAGTAATGGCGTAGTTAGACAGATTTTTAGCCGCACCAAAACCGCCAGGGATAATCAAGGCATCGTATTCACTCACGTCTAAAGACTTAGCATTAAGCACCTCACCGCGAGCGATGCGAGCCGACTCCACTAACACATTACGACGTTCATTAGTCGCCACCTCTCCGGTAAGATGATTGACCACGTGCATCTGCTCAATATCCGGTGCGAAACATTGATAATGCGCCCCAGCACGAGACAAGGCGAGTAAGGTTAACACCGACTCATGGATCTCAGTACCATCGAAGACACCGGCACCACTGAGCAAAACAGCAACATTTTTCATTAAAACGTCCCTCGTTATATCAAGTTATTTTAACAGTAAGACAACAAATTACTTGATCTGATTAAAAATCGTGCTAATTTAGTTGCTCGAATTTATCAAGACTTCAAAATAAAGCCAAGAAGTTTACATTTTTAAGCTCGAGAATAAAAAAATCCACAAATAAGGATGTTTTATCAAAATTATAATAACACTCACAAAAATTATTTTTACCCATTAAATTCAACACCTTATAATTTTAATTTCCAGTCGCATTTAAAACTACTCCAGCATGTTGATTATTCCACTCACAGACTTATCCACAGGCTGCGGTTTAATTTGCCGTGGCCGAAAAGCTCTGTCTGTGGCATGCTAACGCTATCTCAGCTGACTGATAATGAACTCAAATTATGCCAATAATCCCAGAAAACCCCCTCGTCCTTGTGGATGGTTCTTCCTATCTTTATCGCGCTTACTACGCACCACCACATCTAACCAATTCTAAGGGTGAAGCCACGGGAGCGGTATACGGTGTAGTCAACATGCTTCGCAGCTTAATGAGCCGTTATCATCCGAGTCACATTGCCGTGGTATTTGATGCCAAAGGTAAAACATTTAGAAATGATATGTACAGCGAGTACAAGGCGCAGCGCCCACCCATGCCTGATGACTTACGCAGTCAAATCGCCCCTTTGCATAGAATAATCCACGCATTAGGCCTACCGCTTATCAGTATCGAAGGGGTTGAAGCCGATGACGTCATAGGCACCATAGCCAAGCGTGCCAGCGCCGAAGGCCGTGCCACCTTGATAAGCACAGGTGATAAAGACATGGCGCAGCTGGTTAATGAACATGTCACCCTGATAAATACCATGACAGACACCATAATGGGGCCTGAAGAAGTGGCCACTAAATTTGGTGTGGGCCCCGAGCTTATCATAGATTTCTTAGCCCTGATGGGCGATAAATCCGATAACATTCCAGGTCTACCGGGTGTTGGTGAAAAAACCGCACTGGCCATGTTAAACGGAGTTGGCAGTGTAGAAAAACTATTAGCCGATCCCCAAAGCGTCCTTGAAGTGGGCTTTAGGGGCGCTAAAACCATGCCAGCAAAAATTATCGACAATGCTGACATGCTTAAACTCTCCTACCAACTGGCCACCATCAAAACCGATGTGGAGTTGGATCCCGACTGGGATCTTCTTGCGGTGAAGCCGCATAATAAAGATGAGCTTATCGCCTGTTATGGTGAAATGGAGTTTAAACGCTGGCTAGCTGAAGTATTAGATAATAAAGCGCCAACCCAAGTTAAAACATCATCCAATGCTGAGTCTGACGAAGTGATGGCTCCCGTTGAGGCCATTAGCGCCAAGTATCACACCATCTTAACCCTCGATGACTTAGATACTTGGATTGCAAAGTTAAGCCAAGCCAAACTCATTGCCATAGACACTGAGACCACCAGCTTAAATTACATGGATGCTAAGCTCGTGGGGATTTCATTCGCCATCGAAGCAGGCGAAGCCGCATATTTGCCGTTAGCCCATGATTATTTAGATGCTCCGAGCCAAATAGACATGGCAACCGCCCTTGAGAAGCTGCGGCCGCTACTGGAAAGTGACAACCCAGCTAAAGTAGGCCAAAACTTAAAGTACGATATCAGCATTTTCGCTAATGTGGGCATCAAGCTTAAAGGCGTGCACTTCGATACCATGCTGGAGTCCTATGTGTTTAATTCGGTCGCCTCCCGCCATGATATGGATGGGCTTGCCTTAAAGTACTTAGGCCATAAGAACATTAG
The DNA here is from genome assembly GCF_000013765.1 of Shewanella denitrificans OS217. Classification (NCBI taxonomy): domain Bacteria; kingdom Pseudomonadati; phylum Pseudomonadota; class Gammaproteobacteria; order Alteromonadales; family Shewanellaceae; genus Shewanella; species Shewanella denitrificans. The sequence continues at coordinate 4,340,445 of NC_007954.1, forward strand.
CTTCGAGGACGTTGCCGGTAAAGGCGCGAAACAGCTGACCTTTAATCAAATCGATTTAGACACCGCCGCGCCCTATGCCGCAGAAGATGCCGATATTACCTTACGTCTGCATCAACATTTATGGCCAAGGCTTGAGAAAGAGCCAGAACTGGCCCAAGTGTTCACCGAATTAGAATTACCACTTATTCAAGTTTTATCTGATATCGAGCGCCAAGGGGTACTTATAGACCCTATGCTATTAAGTCAGCAAAGTGATGAACTAGCGCAGAAGATTGATAAGTTAGAACTTGAGGCCTATGAGATAGCCGGTGAGAAATTTAACCTAGGGTCGCCAAAACAGTTGCAAGTCTTATTCTTTGAAAAATTGGCATACCCTATCATCAAGAAGACCCCCAAAGGTGCGCCATCGACGGCTGAAGAGGTGTTAGTCGAACTCGCCTTAGACTACCCCTTGCCCAAGATTATCTTAGCTCATCGCAGCTTAGCCAAACTTAAGAGTACCTACACGGACAAACTGCCGTTAATGGTCAATGGCACCACGGGGCGAGTGCATACCAGCTACCATCAAGCGAATGCCGCGACGGGGCGCTTATCATCGAGCGATCCAAACCTTCAAAACATTCCAATCCGCACTGAAGAAGGTCGCCGCATCAGACAAGCCTTTATCGCGCCGGCTGGGCGTAAAATTTTAGCGGCGGATTATTCACAAATTGAATTAAGGATCATGGCACATTTATCCCAAGATAAAGGCCTACTCACCGCCTTTGCCGAAGGTAAAGATATTCATAGAGCCACCGCAGCGGAAGTCTTTGGCGCACATTTTGAAGAAGTCACCACAGAGCAAAGGCGCCGTGCAAAAGCCGTCAACTTCGGTTTGATTTATGGCATGTCGGCCTTTGGCTTGGCTAAGCAGCTGGATATTCCTCGCAACGAAGCACAAACCTATATCGACACTTATTTCGCCCGCTATCCTGGGGTATTACAGTATATGGAAGAGACCCGTGCTAGCGCAGCCGAATTAGGCTACGTATCGACCCTGTTTGGCCGCCGCCTGTATCTACCAGAAATTCGCGATCGTAACGCCATGCGCCGCCAAGCTGCAGAAAGGGCTGCCATTAATGCCCCAATGCAAGGCACGGCCGCTGACATCATCAAGAAAGCCATGATCAACATAGCGAACTGGATCAAGACCGAGACCCAAGGTGAAATAACCATGATCATGCAAGTACACGATGAACTGGTGTTTGAAGTGGATGAAGCTCAAGCTGAAACATTAAAAGCCAAAATTTGCTTACTCATGGCACAAGCCGCCGATTTGGATGTCACCCTATTGGCAGAAGCGGGCATTGGTAATAATTGGGATGAAGCCCACTAGATTGCAGAGTGGTTAAGCAACTGTTTTAAAATGAATAAATAGTTATTTAAAGCCTGCCGCCCTCATAATGAGGACGGCAGGCTTTTTAATATAACCACTCGCCAAGGTCCAAATAAAACTTGAAGTCTGCCACAGTATTAGCGCTTTATTTGAAAAACTGTTTTTCATTTCACGGCAAATACAGTATTATTCTCGGCGTAGGGTACAGAGGTTAAGATGTTCAATCTTTCAAACCTTTTTTAAATCACTAGCAATAGTGACAGCCAAATATGGCGCCTCAGTAAGCGATTACTGGGGCTTTTTTTTGCCCAGAATAAAATTTAGAGCATTTACTTTAAAAAGTGTTTTATTTTAGTGAGAAACAGGTTATTCTCTGGTCATTGAGGGTTGTCGAATGAATTGATAGCACTTGAGTCTTGTTGAATTTAGCTTTCCCCAAAAGAGCTATATTTTTTGCCGATGACCTTAGGTCGTCGGTTTTTTTTTGCTTTTTTTATGTCTGCAGCCATAAAAAAAGCCAGCAACTATGCTGGCCTATGCCGATTGTACTAATCGAATTCGAAAGCGCTGATTAATCTTCTGGTGATTCTTGTGCCATGGCATCCATCAACCATTGTGGGTGGCACCATTCATTAAGAATGCTCAACACCTTAGGCTTGCCCGTTCCCTTAAGCGATGAAAATGGCTCAACCTTCACCCAATCACCAAAGTCCGCTAACGCACTACGCACTTCGTTAACTGTTTTCATTTTTGCACTTTGAGCCAGCTTGTCCGACTTAGTCAGTAACGCCAATACCGGGATTTCACTGGCAACTGCCCACTCGATCATCTGCATGTCGAGATCTTTTAATGGATGACGAATGTCCATCAATACCACAACGCCGCTTAAGCAGGCTCTTTTTTGCAGGTATTCACCTAAAGCTTGCTGCCATTTATTCTTCAAAGCCAAGGGAACTTGGGCAAAACCATAACCAGGCAAATCCACTAAACGGCGATCATCATCTAAGGCAAACACGTTGATTAGCTGGGTACGACCCGGTGTCTTACTGGTTCTGGCAAGACTTTTCTGTTCTGTCAGTGCGTTGAGAGCACTGGACTTACCGGCATTAGAGCGACCTGCAAAGGCGATTTCTACGCCAACGTCACCCGGTAAATATTGATTAAGGTGAGCAATATCTGGCGCACTGATTAAAAACTTGGCCCTGCGGAAATCCATAATAGATTCTGACACTGTTAACTCCGATTAAATAAAAATCCCCATCAAGAGAGGTCTTGATTGCAACAATGACCGCTTCATAATAATAGGTATAAGAACACTTATGGTGTCACAACTCTGATGATGCAATACCATAATTATTGAACAATTGCTTACTTTTACACGTTTTCGTGTAAAATATTATTTCGAGCATAATATATGTATTTTACCACGCTTGCAGGTCCTCCTAGTAAGCTCAGGACAATAATTTAACAATAAGTTGGAACGCCATGAAAAAGTTAGCTCTTGCGCTGTCTGTAGTTGCCGCTATGTCATCGCCTGCAAACGCCGAAGGTAATGCTGAAGCGGGCAAAACCAAAGCCCTTATCTGTTCAGCCTGTCACGGTGTTGACGGAAACAGCATGATAGACATGTACCCTAAGATTTCAGGTCAACACGCGTCATACCTAGAAAAACAAATACATGATTTTCGTTCTGCCGCAATGTCTGGTGGCAAAGAAGGTCGTATGGACCCTATCATGGGCGGTATGACTATGGCGTTAAGCGATCAAGATATTGCTGATTTGGCAGCATTTTTTGCGAGCAACCCCATTCAAGCGGTTGCCATTACCGATGTGCCTGCATTAGGTGAAAGCCTATACAAAGGTGGTGATACCGACCGTGGTATTACCGGTTGTATCGCTTGTCACGGCCCAGATGGTAAGGGCGCTGCCGCAGCAGGTTTTCCAACATTAGCGGGGCAGCACACCAATTACATCAAGATCCAACTCAATAAGTTCCGTGACGGCAGCCGTAACAATGATTTGAACGGCATGATGCAAGATATCGCTAAAAAATTAACTGATAGCGACATAGAAGCATTATCTAAATATATTTCAAGCATTAAGTAAGCCTTAATTGACTTGGGTAGTATGAAAAATGAGCGGCTCCGCTCATTTTTTACGCTATTTTGTTGACGTTTACGTCAACTTACTGACGTTTTGCTTGACAGTGTTCACCCTTTTAGGGTTAAATAGCTCCCGTACCAAGGTAAACCCAGCTGTTTGTATAAGAATATCAATAACAACTTACAGGTCTTGGTCACAATAAAATTTAAGATATAAGAATAAAATAATCGCATAACAATAATAGTTACTGACAGCTCGCTAATAAAATAATAGAGCCGTGATTTCAACTTGAAATCCTAGTCAAACTGATTGTAAGGACTCGACCCAATTTGGTCACTTTGCTGTTTAGCACTGCCTTACACCACAATGTAAACTTTTAGACATGATTAACTGAAAATTTAGTTAATCTACATTGAAAAAACCATTTTTTTTAATGTACTGTCCACTACAGTTTTCATTGAAAGCACATAGCAACATGGATGGTTGATTATTGTCATTGATGACAACAGAAAGACTCGATGCGTCCTTGAGACCATCTACGGAACCAAAGGTTGTCAGGAAGACAACTAAATAGCCATAAAGTGTCATGAAGACCAATAAAAACAATATGCAAGGAAAGCACCAAAAAAAAGAAGGATACTGACCGGGAAAGTCGCATAGCAAGTATGGATACTTGGAATCAGAATAGAGTGCGTTAAGCACTGTTTACGAGGTGGCAGTTTACTGCCACCTTTTTTTATGTCGAAAAATCAGTAGAATCACTCTTACCCTTCCAAAGCCGATCCCTATATGACCCGATGCCCACTGTGTAAGCACGCTGCCACGCTATTTCTTCAAGATAAGAAAAGGGCTTTCTTCGACTGCCCACAATGTGCATTTGTGTTTGTCGACCCCAGCGACCACAGAATGCCATCCAACTCATCAACGCCAATTCAAAGCTATGGACGCCAACAAAAAGCAGCCCAGCAGCGCCAAGCAACGCAATTTGTGCTGCCTTTGCTATCTCAACTCAGTGACTTAACCGGCGATAATCTCTTGGGGTTGAACTTCGGCCATAGTTTAGACCAGCATTGCATAGACAAAATTCAAGCCAGTGGCCACCAATTGCTGCAGTACGACCCATTCAAGGCAACCGAACAGGCCGTGCTGCAACAGCAATATGACTTCGTGTGTAGCTATAAAGTATTTGAGAGTTTTAAGCGGCCATTAAACCAATGGGCCTTATTGTCCAGCCTAGTTAAACCTCAAGGTTGGCTGGCAATCGGCACCGCACTGCTGACGGATAAATCCCATTTTGCTAAATGGCATCATAAGAATAATCCGGCCCATGTCAGCTTCTATCAGCACAAAACCTTCGAATACCTAGCCACTCAGGGGCAATTTAAGCTATTATTTGCCGCGAAAGAATTAGTTTTGATGCAAAAAGCAGCAAACTCTGGTATAAAGCCCATCCTTATTTAGTGTCCAGTAGATACAATGTCTATTGTGACCATTTTAGTTATTAATCGAGAATCACATGGCTCGCAGCAAGAAAACACGCAAGGGCGGCGAAAACGCCCCCAAACTAGCCCCTAGAGTCAAGAAGCAAGACCGTAAAGTGGTTGATGGCAAACGGGCAGAAACAGGCCGTAAATCTGGCGGCCGCCACAATGAGACCTTGTTGATGCAACAGTCTCCTAACGGTACTCAGGCTAAGAAAAAAGATCCACGTCACGGCAGTAAAAAGCCAGTGGCCTTAGACTTACCCACGAGCATAGCCGAGCCCATAAAGGCCAAGACGCCTCAGCCAAAGCTCAGCGATGAGCAAAAGCTACTTAAACTTGAAGAAGATCCTAGACTAAACAGCCTGCTAGACATGCTAGAAGAAGGCCGTGACCTCTCGGATGCCGATCAGAAGTGGTTAGATGGCCAATTAACTAAGATTGAACAATTAATGAAAAATCTAGGCATTACAGATGCCGATGACATGCCGGCAAAGCAGCATAAATCTTCTTCTGATGAAGATTTATTGTCTCGTTTCGAATCTGGTGAAAGCCTATTAAAAGACTACCTAACCAAAGACTAGTCTCTGCCTGTTCTATGTTAGGGCATTATCCGTAATGCCCTACTATTCCCTTTAGTAACGAAAAGGACTCACTGTGCCTGTGTATCTGCTTATTCTTGCTTTAGTCATCCTTGTTCCCCTTGCTGCCTATGCCCTGTTTTTGTTGCTTAAGCTCAAACGACAGACGCAAGCTAAATTAGCAGCAGAGCTAGCACGCCAAGCAGAAGCTCAAACCAAGCGCCAACAAATTATCGACGATATTCGTTATATTGCAGCCGCCATGCTGGAAGACAGATGTGAACTATCGGAAGGGGTAGTCCGCATAGGTAAACTATTGGACATTTTATCTTTGTCCGAACGGGTAAGCGGCGACTATCCCGCACTATTTTTGCATTACCAGCGCATCGGCTCCCATCCCATCATGGATGCTCGTAAAGCCCTAGCCAAACAAGAAAGAATGAAACTCGACTTACTAAGAATGAAATCAGAAGTCGAACTCGAAGACGCTATTTTAGCCGAAGCCGACAAACTTAAAGATCTCAGCTGGCCTGCATCCCACTAGATTGTAAGGCTGTGAAGTGATGCAAACGGAGATAATTCCACCCTAGTCTCAATTCCCTCGCTTCTTTCTCACAATAAATCTTCATTTTACAACCTAGATCAAGTTTATTTACTGATTAAGCCTGCATACTTCGCCTATTGCTAATTTACTGGAGAAGTTACTTGATGCAGCCCACTCATATTGCTTGGGATCAGTCGATGATCGAAAAATACAATTACAGCGGCCCAAGATATACTTCTTACCCCACGGCGTTGGAGTTTGATGACTCATTCACAGAAGATAATCTGCTTGAGGCCATAAAAACCAGCAAAAGCAAAACTTTATCCTTGTATATACATATCCCTTTCTGTGCCAAATTATGTTATTACTGCGGCTGTAACAAGGTGATCACTCGCCATGCACACAAGGCAGATCAGTACCTAGAATACCTTGCCAGCGAAATCATCAAACGAGCACCATTATTCAAGCATTATCAAGTAACCCAGATGCATTGGGGCGGCGGCACGCCGACCTTCTTAACTCCGGCGCAAATATTATCCTTAACGGCATTATTAAAGCAGCACTTCAATTTTGCCTCCCAAGGCGAGTTCTCCATTGAGATTGATCCAAGAGAAATCGAGCTCAGCATGCTCGATACCCTCAAAGAAGCGGGTTTTAATCGCATTTCAGTGGGGGTACAAGATTTTAATAAAGAAGTGCAGATAGCGGTCAACCGTGAGCAAGACGAGCAGTTCATTTTCGATCTTATCGCTCGGGCTAAAGACTTAGGCTTTGTGTCCACCAATGTGGATTTGATTTACGGTCTGCCGCTGCAAACACCGGCAAGCTTTGCTAAGACCATAAAACGCATTATTGAGCTGTCTCCCGATCGTCTGTCTGTGTTTAATTATGCTCATTTACCTTCACGTTTCGCCGCCCAGCGTAAGATCAAAGATGAACAATTACCCACAGCTCAGCAGCGCTTGGACATTTTACACCAGACTATCGAGTCACTAACTGCTGCGGGTTATCAGTTTATTGGCATGGATCATTTTGCTAAGCCTGATGATGAACTGGCAAGGTTACAAAGAGAGGGTAAGCTACACCGCAACTTTCAAGGCTATACCACTCAAGAAGAATGTGACTTGCTTGGGCTCGGCGTCTCCTCCATCAGCCAGATCGGCGATTGTTATGCGCAAAACCAAAAAGAGTTACAGCTTTACTACCAATCTATCGATACCAAAGCGCATGCGTTATGGAAGGGCTGTAGCCTAACTCGTGATGATGAAATTCGCCGTATCGTGATAAAGCAGCTGATTTGTCATTTTGAATTAGATATTGCCAGTATTGAAGCCGAGCTTGGAATAGATTTTGATGCTTACTTTAGTGAAGATATGAATCTATTAAAGACTTTTATCGATGACAAGCTGGTAAGCATGCAAGATAGACGCATCACCATTAGCGCCACAGGAAGGCTACTTATTCGTAATATTTGCATGTGCTTTGATATTTACTTCCGCCAAAAAGCCCGCCAACAGCAGTTTTCGCGAGTGATTTAAACCTAACCATTTTCCACACAAACAATAACGCCGACTTTCGTCGGCGTTATTATGCTAATGCTGCTATATGGCTTTAGGCTTTAGGCTTTAGGCTTTAGCGGCGTACAACGCCTTACGGTCACTGTCTGACATAAATGCCATCTCAACACCATTACGCTGCAATTGAGCCAACTGCGCATCACTAAAGCCCATCTCTGACTTAACCACGCGATACTCGTGAGCAATATCGATGTTACTCACGCCGGGATCATCAGTATTCAAACCAATTAACACTCCCGCATCCAAGAAAGTGCGCAGTGGATGAACATCATAATTGTCCACGGTCGAGGTGTGCAGGTTACTGGTTGGGCAAGATTCGATACCTATCTTGTGCTTCACTAAATATTCCATCAACTTAGGATCGTGAATCGCATTAACACCATGACCGATACGCGTCGCGCCTAAAGTCTGGATCGCCTGCCACATACTTTCTGAGCCTGCTGCTTCTCCCGCGTGAGCGGTAATGGCAAGGCCGGCATCGCGCACCCGCTTAAAATGGTCATTAAATAAATCACCTGGGAAACCTAGCTCATCGCCAGCTAAGTCCATCGCCACTAATTTGTCTTTGTGGGCCAGCAAGCCTTCTAATTCTAAAAGACATTTTTCTTGGCCGAATGAGCGCGACATAATACCAATCAGGTTAATTTTAACCGCATGATCTTTAAGCCCCGCATTAACACCATCTATCACAGCTTCGACCACACCTTCGATAGGTAAATTATGGTTCATCGCCATGTAATAAGGGCTAAAACGTAATTCGGCGTAATCTAAGCCAGACAATGCCGCATCGGCAACATTTTCATAGGCCACCCGCTTAACCGCATCAAGATCTGCAAGCACTGCGACCATCCAGTCTAGCTTCTTCAAGAATGCAACTAAGCTATTTTCCTTACCCTGAATTTGCACGAAAGGTGCAAGTTCAGCCAGTGACTGTGCCGGTAATGCTATGCCATGTTGGTGGCCAAGCTCCCAAATTGTCTGCACTCTTACGTTTCCGTCTAAATGCCTGTGCAAATCAACCAACGGAATAGACTTATCAATCATAATGAACCCCTATAAAATCGCCTTGCCAATACTTATATTTTGTCTTCAAGGTCAGCCCAATAAGTCTAACACGTATTGTTATAATTATTTGCCGATGTCATTCAACTTATTGTCTTAACTGTTTGAAACAGGACGGCCATCGCCAAACCAGTTAGAATGCGGATTGGTATTATCTTGTCATAGGATCAGACTCAGCATGTTAAAACGACTCACGCCGCTATTACTCATCATTCTCTGGGGCTGCCAAGGGGGCTCAACCCCCGTGGTCACCGACAAAGCCCAAGTAGATAACATTACAAAATTTAACCAAGACAATAAATTACAAGACATTATCGCTAAAGCTTGGCAGTTGCAATTAGAAAAAGATCCACAACTGGCCGCCGCATTCGGTGATAACAGCCAATCAGGCAAGTTAGCCGACCTCTCACCCGCAACCTTGCTAAGCCATAATCAGCGCGCCCAAGCCTTAGCTCTAGAGCTAGCACAAATTGATACTAGCCTATTATCAAAAATCAATAAAACCAATGCATTAATACTCAAGTATCAGCTAGATAATGATATTGATTTATATCGCTATCATGATCACTACCTACCGCTTACAGCAGAAAGCGGCTTTCACGCCGATATCAGTGCCATTACCCGAGGCCGCTTCACTAGTATGCAAGATTATCGCGATTATTTATCGCGCTTAAGTGCCCTGCCTAAGTATTTTTCTCAGCAAACCTATTGGCTTAAAAAAGGCATAAAATCTGGGATAACCCAGCCAAGAGCGGTACTGAAAGGATTTGAAAACAGCATTAGCGCCTTTATCGTCCCCGTAGAAGAAAGCGTTTATTACCAGCCCTTCAACGACTTCCCAGCCCATTTCACCGAAGCCGAAAAACGCGCCCTTATAGCCGAGGCTAATCACACCATCGAAACTAAGGTATTGCCTCCCTACCAAGACTTTTACCGCTTTATGACCGAGAGCTACATCCCTCAAGCAAGGCGTGATATAGCTGCTTCATCCTTACCCTTTGGTAGCGCCTTTTACACTAATCGTCTCAAACACTACACCACAGTGGACATGAGCGCCGATGAGGTTCATGACTTAGGCTTAAGTGAAGTGAAGCGCATTCGGGCGCAAATGCAACAAATTGTCACAGAACTCAAGTTTAAAGGCACTTTTGCCGACTTCTTGCATTTTTTACGCACTGACCCGCAATTTTATGCCAAGACCCCCAAAGCGCTATTAAAAGAGGCGGCTTATTTAGCCAAGCAGGCCGATGCTATTTTACCTAAATATTTTGGTAAACTGCCAAGAAGCCCCTATGGCGTAGAGGCTGTACCCGCCGAGATAGCGCCCAAATACACCACAGGGCGTTATTCTGGTGCCAACAGTGACTATGAGCCAGGTTATTATTGGGTCAACACCTACGCCTTAGAGACGCGCCCCCTGTATGAATTGCCAGCGCTAACCTTGCATGAAGCCGTGCCAGGGCATCATCTGCAGATTTCATTGAATAAAGAAATTGCCGACCTGCCTAACTTCAGACGCTACAGTTATATCTCAGCCTTTGGCGAAGGTTGGGGGCTTTACAGCGAATATTTAGGCATAGAAGCCGGTTACTACCAAGACCCTTATAGCCAATTTGGTCGATTAACCTATGAGATGTGGCGCGCCGCCCGTTTAGTGGTCGACACAGGTATGCACGTCAAAGGTTGGAGTCGGCAACAAGCGATAGATTTTATGGCCAGTAATACAGCCTTATCACTTCATAATGTCACCACTGAGATTGACAGGTATATTTCTTGGCCAGGACAAGCCTTATCTTACAAGATAGGCGAGCTTATCATTAAGCGGCTAAGAGCGAAGGCTGAACTAGCATTAGGTGAGAAATTTGATATCAGGCAGTTTCATGATGCGGTGCTAGAACAAGGCTCAGTGCCCATGTCTGTGCTTGAGCAGCAAATAGATGAACTCATTAAAGACACTCAAGCCAAGATGAAAAAATAACTCACTAATAAGAATGAGATAAAGGCACCCAACACCACAGGGTAAATCAAGTAGGTGTCTTTTGCCCTTCTTGCGCGAATACGGCATAGATTGGCCAAAAATAGATTATAAATAAACAACATAAAAGCAATAACCGAACCATAAAAAAAACTCAATGACTGCATTTTTAATGTGGTAACTAGCAGTAATAACCAATCAACTAAGATCAAATAGAGGAAGAATTTTTGCAAACGATCTGGGCCTCGACGGTGAAATGTTGCAACCATGCTTGCTCCCTTTATCGTTTTACATGCAGCCTAATATGATTAATAAATGCGATACGCAGATTTTCTTGGCCCTGCTCGAGCCAATTGGCACCATAAAAAGCCAACTTACCCTGCACCTTTTGATGGCGACAGATTTGACAGCTTAATTTAATACCCTGAAATTGAACTATGACTTCATCATTTATGGCCAGAGCCTGACTCGATAAGAAGCCTATTCCAGTCAGACTAATATCTTTAACATTGGCGCTGCCTAAAGGCTGCAGTGTAAGCCAGCCCATTCTCAGCAAACTTATGCTGACCCCGTCACAGGCAAGATTAAGCGGAATTTCATTGTTTTTCCTTAAGTTTATCCGTTGTGACTGCCGCCGACTATCATGATCATTAAGATTGATTTCCTCAAAAGCCCCCTCAGAGATAGGGCTACCGTCCCGATGCCAAAACTCCTCATATACGATCATAGTGTCATCCTTTTTCACTATTGATACCTGACTCTAGGTAAGGCTAACTCGGCTTGTAATTTTGCATCCTGCAACTCTATTCCTGCATCTAAATGCTCTGCAGGTACACCAACCATGTCACGAATAAGCTGTTCTGTGGTAGAGGTTAAAATCAAAACTTCAATGCGGCGATTAGCCGCAGCCGCAGGCTCTTGTGGAATATAAGCCACTTGATCAGCCATGCCTGTCACTTGGATCACTTGATTGCGCTTAACCCCACCAAACTCCAATACTCGCCTTGCCAACAATGCCCGCTTACTCGATAACTCCCAATTGGTGAACTCGGTACCCACATAGGGCGTTGAATCCGTGTGTCCAGAAATCACCATGGCATTGGTTACTTGCCCAAGTACGGGTCCTAAAGCCAAAAGTAAGTCTTCGAAATAGACCTGCATTTGCGCACTGCCACGGGTGAACATAAATCTGTCTATATTGTCATGAATAAGAATACGGATCCCTTGAGGCACCAAGGTAACGGCGATATTGTCAGCCATACTCGATTGTTGTACCACATGATTTAATTGCCGCGCTAACATCACAAGCTGAGCTTGAGTATCATATTGACCTGGCACCATGGCATTAAATTCTGGCCCTTGCCCAGCATTAGGCTCCTCTTCTCCGGCAGGAATATTATTATGCATCGCAGGGCCGGCACGTTCTGGACCACTGCCTGCGGATGTAATTATCGCCTGCTGAATCGCCGGGCTGCCTTCAAAATCAATAATTGATGAAGATTGCGCCACATCGAAAGGGTTCATCGCCCCCGAAGCATACATCTCACCACGCAAATATTGCACGATTTGGCTGCGCTCATCTTGATCGGCTATTTGCATGATCCACAACACCATAAATAGCGCCATCATGGCTAAGGTGAAATCGGCAAAGGCGACTTTCCACGCCCCACCATGACTCGCTGAACGCTTGCTTCGCCTGCCACGCTTAATGATGATAGGTTCATTTTTATGGAGCATTAGCTTTTTTGCTCCTCCATCCAGCGCTCTAATTCCACGAACGAAGGACGGTTTTCACTCTGAATTTGCTTGCGACCGGCATCTATTGCCATGGTTGGCGGCTTACCTTTAGCAAAAGCGGCCAGCACAGCAGCGACACACCTAAGCTGAGCCGATTTTCTGTCCACCAGATGTTCTAACGCTTTAGACAAGGGATCAAAGAAACAGTAACAGGCAAAAATACCGATGAAGGTGCCCACCAAGGCTGCAGCCACTTTTACGCCGATCATGGTAATGGGGCCATCGATGTTAGACATGGTGATAATAATCCCCATCACGGCCGCCAAAATACCAAACCCAGGCATAGCTTCACCCACTTTATTTAACGCCTCCGATGGCCTTAATCTGTCTTCTTCAATGCGGTGAATTTCTTCTTCAAATAAGTGCTCTAAATCATGAGGCGACATCTTACCTATGGATTGGATGCGCAAATTATCAATCAAAAACTGCAATACATCTGGATGTTCGAGCACGCTGGGATACATAAGAAATAGTGAGCTTTCTCTTGGGTTTTCAATGTGCTCATCCAACACTTTAAGGCCTTGGGATTGAATTTGACTCATGAGCAAGCTCATCAAAGCAAAAAGCTGAGGATAGAGCTCGGGATCTTCTTTTTCTTTAACAATAAGCTCTTTAGTCTGCACTAACATCTCTTCAAGCACTGAGCGAGGGTTAGCTATAATTAATGCTCCCAAACCCGCACCAAAAATAATTAAAATTTCAGCAGGCTGCCATAGGGACATCAAGGTACCGCCAGCCCAAATATAGCCGCCAAAAACTGACGCTAAAATGATGATTAAGCCAATCAATTTACTCATTATTTATTATCCGTTGCTTGTCACTGTCGACGTTTATATAAGGCTTTGCAATTTCGCCACAGCCTGCTTGTGAAGCTGGCAAATGCGGGTCTCAGTCAATCCCAGTGTTAATGCAATCTCTTTTAAATTAAGTTCATGATGATAGTAAAGCGACAGAATTAACTGTTCTCTTTCATTTAATTTCGTCATGGCTTTAATCAAGGTTTTTTTGAGCATGAAACGCTCAACTTCATTGTGTTTATCTGCGGGTTGCTCGCCAATAGTCAGCATCTCATCCAAGCTTTTCATTGACTCCGCCTGAGTGGCGTACAAGCTCTCGCGATAGGCCTCTGGAGAGAGTCCAAGCCCAGTCGCAACCTCAGTATCGGTCGGCTCTCGTCCTAAAGTTCGGCTCAATTCTCGGACTTTGTCATTCAAAATGTGCGCCTGCTGACGCACAGGCCTTGGACGCCAATCCTGACGGCGTAATTCATCCAGAATAGCTCCACGTATTCGCTGCCCCGCAAAAGAAATAAATCCATTATCAAACTCACCAGGATATCGCCTTGAGGATTCAATAAGTGCCATCATGCCGATTTGCTCCATATCCTCAAGTGACAGCATGGCACCGCAATGACTGCGCAGTTGCAGCACTGCACGTTTCACCAACGGCAAATACTGTACGATTAACTGATCTTCGGATAAACGCTGTAACGCAGGTTCTTCACTGACGGTTTGGTAAGCTAATTGACCATCGAGATTCATAACTGCATCCTTACTGTATGACCATACGCGTAAAGAGCACTTCATCTATATCCGATGGAAATTTATGCTCAACCAGTACCTTGACGATATGCATTAAGGCTTCGTTCTGTAGGCTATCTAATTGTTCAGTACTGTTGAGCTGCTCAAAACTTTTGCGCGAAAACATCTTCATTAGCGAGTTACGGATCAAAGGATCAGCCTCATCTAATACCGATTTTAATTTCGGGTTATTACTCTTCAATGCCAGTTCAAGCAGTAAATAATGGGGATATTTGTCTCCGGGAATGGAAATAATAAACTTATCTAAAGGATAAAATTTTGCCACGGGTACCACTGGTTCTTCGGCTAAAAACTCTTCAACCCATTTGGGACTTTGCCAATCAGCCCAAAGTACTCCGCCTGTCCATGCACTTATCAAAAAAAGAAAACCTAACACTTTGAAAAATTTTGACTTTGCTGATGCCATTGCCTTACTCCTGGCTTAAGCCAATAAGTTTAATTGATTATCTGAGCTGGTTTGTCGTGCCTGTGGCAGCTCAAAATTCTCCACCTGACTAGCTAACATGCGCCCCTCGTGCTGTTGCGGATTTTGTTTATCCGACGCGCCATTGTGGCCCACATCCACATCTAAACTGCCGCCATATTCCTGTGCTAAATCGGCCCTGAGTCTATCTAAACCGCTCAGTAGTGCTTCTCTAACCGCTGGGTTTGCAGCATGCATTTGCACTTGTAATTTATCGCCGTCGAGTCGAATATTGAGTTCAAGCTTGCCAAGCTCAGGAGGATCGAGACGGATTTCGGCATGCTTAATCTGTTGATCGATTTGAAACCTTAACTGTTCACGCAGTGGGGTTAACATATCTTGCGCTTGTTGGCTTAAACTGCCCGCCATATTCACTGGCACTGGGCCCCACTGGCTTACGCTAGGCGCTGTCCCCCCTCTTGCTAGCATCTGAGTAAAAAGCTGTGTTTGATTGTCGCTGCTGTCTGCTAAGACTGTGCTGCCAATAGTTTGTGGGGCTAAGCCTTGTGCCACAGTGGTTAGTATGCTGGACTCTTTCGCTGTCGCTCCAATGCCATTGCTCCATCGCTGCTCAGCAAATCGCTTGTCTGCTGCCAAACTCGTTATTGAAGTGGCTCCTGTGCTAACGGCTGGGCTGGGCATAAGAGCATCACTGAAGGTTATTCCACTGCGCTCGGTCTGCGCCCCAGCAGAAACAGAATGCCCCATCACAGCAGCCAATCCCGATTGAGGATGAAGAGCCTGCATTGAGCTGCTCTTTTTAGATGGCATACGAGTCAGCATGTCAGCGTTAATCGGCATAGCGAGTACGCTGGCTTGGATACTGTTTTGAGTGCTGCTTTGAGCCACAGTTTGAGCCATGGCTTGAGTTGTACTTTGAGCCACCGTTTGAACTTGGGTATTAAAATCTGCTGCAGTTTTAGTGCCAAAGCCAGTGACTGTCGCTAGCGTTTGACCATCTAGACTTGTGGCTGATGCCATTGCGGCTTGAGTCCAAACTGGCATCTGAGTCGTGCTCAATTGCGCTGCAGTCTGTGGTGCAGCAGCTAAAGGAGCCTGCGTTGATGACTCAAGTTCCATTGACTGTGGCTCTTGTGCTTCTACGTTGCCGGTCTGCGGCTTTGATACAGAAGCACGCTTAGCCTCATTAGCCCTATCATTAGCAAAGCTTGCAAAAGCGCCTTGCTCTGCTGATGGCTTGCCTTGGGGCTTATTATTTGACTGTAGGCCCAGCTCTGTCGTTAATGAACGACTCCCTAACACATCAGATATCATCGACTTCCCCACTAATACACGTAAATTGATAGGCTAACAGCCCAACTTGCGATGAGTTAAAACCAGCTAGCTCTTTGGACAGCTGATCACGGGCTAATTTAAGATCCCTAAGCACTTGTGTGTGTACTTTCTCCACTTCAACACGAGCAAATGCCTGTTGCGGGGTTTCAGTAAAATCAGCCCTTGCAACTTGATGCAAGGCCTTAATCAGCAGTTGATTCAGCTTCACCAAATTAGTCCAGTCTTGAGCATCGCCGTAATGGCGCAGCCCAAGAGAAAATTGCTGCCACTGCTCAATGGTAATTTGCACACTATGATTGGCCTTCATCAGCAACACATGGCCGCTAAACTAGCTAAGTTAAGCTCAGAGTGGCTCAATTGAGGTTCACCCAACCGGCGCGAATATCTTGAATCACTTTCACTACAGGAGTAAGAGCCAAAGGATCGTTCTCAACGCTTGCTGTCACCAACTGACGACTACAGTAGTCATACAGATTGTGTAGATTAGTCGCCACTTCGGCGCCATTGTCTAAATCCAGCATAGAGTCCAAACCGTAAACGATATTAAGGCACTTATTAATGCTAACGCCCTTGGCCTCATACTGCTTACGTTCCATATGCCCTGTAACCCTGTCTAACTCTTCCAGTAGGCCATCTAACAGCATGCGCACCATGTCATGAGAAGTGGCCGATGCCAATTTGGCATCCAGTGATGTCTGTTGGTAAGCACTAAAAGGGTCATACTCATTTAACATATTGATCAAATTCCTGTGTTTACTAGCCTCTAGGTGAAAATAAGCTGCTAGCGGCACTTAACTGGTTAATTGTGGCTTCCATGGCGGTAAATTGAGCCAAGTAAATATTGTATTTTTGCGTCATCTGGTAGTTGTGGCGCTCAACACTGTCTTCAATACGATCGATTTGGCTGTCGATGGTTTTTTTCTTCATCGACAATAGCCCATCAAATTCGGTGTAAGGCTTCAGCACAGCCTCAATTTTGTCGATATAACTGCCATTATCACTGAACATAGCTTGCACCTTGCTACCATCAGCTTTAAGCGCAGCTTCAAATTTTTTATCATCCATTTTAAGCAGGCCATCTCTGCCGATCTCAATGCCGATGTCCGATAAACGCATGCCATTAGGGGCATCATTGAACACAGCATCTCGAAGACGAGACTGTACTAACCTCACCGACGAGTCTCCCTTAAGCACACCTATTTGACCACTCGACACCTTAACCACATCTTTGTCGTCGCTCTTAGCGGCATCGGTCACTGTGCTACCCATGGAACGGCTTAATTGATTAATTTGGCTAAGCAAGGTATTAAAGTTGCTAACAAAGTCCTTCACCGCCTGAGTGGTAGCTTCGCTGTCATCTTCAACCTTGATTTGGCTAGACTCACCCACACCATGAACTTTAATTAAATCCAAATTGACGCCATCAATCACATTTTCTAAGTAATTATTGCTACTGGTGATGCTAATACCGTTTAAGGTTAACTGCGCATCTTGAGCGGCGCGCCTCTGCGTCATGCCCCAGTCTGCCCCATCTAGATTGACCGTCAGGTTATTGCTAGCACCACCATTATTAGCAGACAACATCAATTCGACCTGGCCGCCAGTGCGCACCAGTGATGCCTGCATGCCAGGGTTAGCCGCATCTTTATTAATTAAATCCCTAAGCTGAGTGACTGTAATGCCAGCGCCACCATTGACTGTGGCTAAATCTATGCTGAGCTTTTTGGTAGGGTCACTGCCCAACTGCACAGTAAACAGTCCGCTTGCAGGCAGTAGCGTGTCTTCACTGGCATAGGTCTTGGTCAACTGGTGCGACTGAGCTAACTGAGTCACATTTAAGTCATAATTACCCTTAGGGGCACCCGCTTTTACCGTTACCTTGGCAAAATCGTTATTGATATCGGCCTTCTTATTGCTAAAGGCCTCGGTGTCGATACTTTTAAGCTTGGTGGACAGCAGCTTCATGCTGGTTTCCAACAACTTATAGGCATCTAGCTGAGTCTTCTGGGTCGATAACTTGCCCTTATACAGGTTATCTTTACCTGCACGGTCGGCAGAAATTAACTGCTGTGAAAATTGCGCCGCACTCATATTACCTATCATGGAAACTCCTTTAATTCGGCTTAGCCACTCAAGCGCCCTAAGCCGCATTGATAATGCTAGAGCAAGTGTTGTACCAAGATTTATCTAATTGTTTTTTATAAACTTAATTTAAAAGCTTAGGATAAAACGAAAAACTCACTTCCGTTTCTGCAATACTGTAGGAAAATTTGCTTCCGTTCTAGGTTCTAGGTTCTAGGTTCTAGGTTCTAGGTTCTAGGTTCTAGGTTCTAGGTTCTAGGTTCTAGGTTCTAGGTTCTAGGTTCTAGGTTCTAGGTTCTAGGTTCTAGCAAAGACTAAAGTCGACCCATGAGGCCGACAACTGAAATAAATCTACTGAATGGATAAAGACAGGTTCAGGCTGACTTAAAAAACCTAAATAACGGCCAATAAAAAAGGACCCTAAGGTCCTTTTGTTATCTAGCACGTTAATTAAGTTTGTTGATTAACGTGCTAGTTAAGCTTGTTTATTAACGCAATAGACCCATTACTAGACCTGTGTTCTGGTTAGCAGAAGACAATACTGTAGTACCCGCTTGAACTAGCATCTGGTTTCTGGTCATGTTGGCTGATTCCACTGCGAAATCGGCATCCATGATGCGACCAGCTGCAGTTTGAGTGTTTTCAAGTACGCTGGCAAGGTTTGAGGCTGTGTGGCCAAGACGGTTAAGGCTAGCACCCAATACTGAACGAGCTGTGCCCACTTCTTTGATATTGGTATCAACAGCATCCATAGCAGTACGAGCATTAGCTGCGCTTTTCAAATCTCCAGCTACAGCTGTCGGTGCGGTAATGGCAACGTCCAAAGTTTCAGTTTTATCAGCACCAATTTGAAAGGTCACACTACCGGTTAATTTAGTGAATAAGTTATTACCCGCATAAGTGGTTTTGTCTGTAATACGTGCAGACTCAAGAATAAGTGCTTGGAACTCTGCATCCAACGCATCTAAATCGTCTTGTGAATTCACACCGTTAGCCGCTTGTGTGGCCAATTCTTTTTGACGGTTAGCTATCGTAGTTAATTCTTCTAACGCGCCATCACCAGTTTGTAGCATAGAAGTCGCATCAGAGATATTACGGCTAGCGGCTTGCATGCCCTTGATGTTGGCATTCATGCGGTTAGCAATCTGTAAACCTGCGGCATCATCAGCTGAACTGTTGATACGAAGACCGGTAGATAAACGCTCCATAGCGTTAGTTAATAAGCTGTTACTTTTAGAAACTGCACCCTGTGAAACTAGCGACGCATAGTTAGTGTGAACTGAAAGCATAATTGTTACTCCAAGAAAATAAGCTGTTGTTGTTATCCAAACTAATAAAACGACACAGATAAGAGAAACTGAAAAAATCTGTAAAAAATTTCATTCATGGATAAAAACCACACTTTCCCTGATACCAATAACATCAATTTCCTGAATGATTCAGATATAAAAAAACCGCCAAAAGGCGGTTTTTATATCTGAATTTATGAACCCATGAATATTGCTTATTCACAATTAAAATTTTAACCCAGTAGCGCACCAACTTGATCTCTGTTGGTATTGCTCTGGGCCATCAGGGAGGTGACTTGATAGCTGAAGGGTTGTGGTCGCATGTATTTATCGAGGTAGTTAAGGGCCACTTGAGTGTCTTTAGCTTGACTATTGGCGTTAATTCTTGCCAATAGCACTTGATGAATGGTGTTTATTTCATTGGCTTGTTGGGCTATTTTTTGCTGTGTTTTGGCAATTTTGGCTAAGGTTGGTCTTGCTTGCTCTATAGCGCTTAAGCCCCACTCTCTTGGGTCTTGCCAGTGATATCTGGCTTCTATGCGGATTTGCCTTAATTCACCTGCAGGTAATCTTTGGCCTTCGCCCATCATCAACACGCCCTCACACACCAACTGCCATACCGCTGAATGGGTCTTACACACTAGCTCGTCAGCCACTAATTCTAGGCTTATCCCAAGACGCTCGAATATGGGGGCCATCTGTTGCAATAATTGCTGGCGGCTTAAGCCGGCGGCTAAGGTCAGCACCACTGTCTTTTTGCCCAGTTGTATGGTGATTTTCTCATCACGATCCTTAGGCGCACACAAGTCTACCGACTTAAACACGAAGGCATGCATGGCAGCATTGGCAGGAGTTGAGAGTAGATTAAAGTGATGATCTAATAATTGAATGCCTTGATACTGCGGCTTTAGCCCTAGCAATTGCTGCCGTAAGGTTTCAGCGGTATCCCAAAGCTTTTCATTTTGGCGGGCTTGCAGCTCATCTTGCACCGCACTTTGCAATAATTTAGCCAGCTGTTGCAGTAGCTGTTTTGCTTGGGTTAACGCCTGCAAGGTCACCTGTGATGCGCTAATACTGTGCTGCTCTGCGGTAGCTTTAGCCCAGCGTTGATAACTGTCGAGCCTGTGCTTAGGAATAGCATGCTGCGCTGGAGTATCAAATTGTGAGCTCACCCCCCCTGTCGCTGCTGCAGCGGGAGCCAAGCTTTGGCTTTGCCGCATCACATTCAGCGATTCCCCAACACCTTTGATCATCTCACCCAACCCTTAATACTCATTAACGATTCTGTTGTTCATC
Source organism: Shewanella denitrificans OS217 (assembly GCF_000013765.1). Lineage (NCBI taxonomy): Bacteria > Pseudomonadati > Pseudomonadota > Gammaproteobacteria > Alteromonadales > Shewanellaceae > Shewanella > Shewanella denitrificans. The sequence continues at coordinate 4,360,967 of NC_007954.1, forward strand.
ATTACATGTGATCAAACAAACTTAAGCGGCTCACCTGCACAAACGTTTGTTGAGTGACCTTAAGTGCAGTTAACTTCACATTAAATTCAGCAGTGGCGGCGGCATAATCTAATTCTTGGGTTTCACCAATGACTTGTCGATTAAACAAGGTCATCTCCTCGTGGGATGCTTTCATCAAAGACAAGCTATTCTGCTTACCACCAAAGTCTGTGATCACGGCATTGATGCTGTTCAAGGTATCATCTAATGAGCTTTGAAAGCTTAAGGTGGCAGCAGTAAATGCAGGTAAGCCTGGACTTAAGCTGGGATCTTTTAAGGCAGTAACAAAATCGACGGCGGCATTGAGTATGTCTTGACTGCCATTACCGAATAATACCTCCTGGGCCGTGGCATTAGACTCAATCCAAGACGAGGGCGATGTTTGCACTTGGCGTGTATTATTATCACCCTGATAAACATACTTGCCGCTAGCATCTAATACTACCGTCGCCTTATCGACCAGATTACCCGCAAAAACCGAATTGCCGCCATCATCTTTGGCGTTAATACTGCTGACCAAAGACTTAAGCAACTCATCAATTTCTGCCGCATAAGCGCTGCGATCGCTCACCGAAAGCGTGCCATTACTGGCCAATACGCCAATTTCACGCATCCGTAATTGCACTTCAACCATGCTACTTAAATGTGTTTCAGCGCGGCCTAAGCTGGTGCTTACGGCATCGATATTCTTAATGTATTGCCCAACGGCGGCTAAGTCACGCTCACTCGCCATCACACGCACGGCGCCAATGGGATCATCAGAAGGCGCAAGAATAGACAGGCCTTGAGACATCATCTGGTTTAACCGTGCCACATCGGCGGTGGTGTTTTGCAGACTCGTTAAGTTATTGGTATACAAATTTTGCATGGTTACGCGCATGAGTGATTCCTTAGCGGCTATTTAGCCTTAAAAGCTGTTGAGTACCGTCTGAAATAGACGCTCTGCCGTGGTGATCACCTTGGCATTAGCCTGATAAGCCTGTTGATAAACAATAAGGTTAACCCCTTCTTCATCGGGGTTGACGCCACTAGTGCTGGCCCACTGAGATTTTGCTTCCGTGTGTAAATCAGTATTGGTCTTAGCATCGGCTTTGGCCTGCCTAGAGGCTGAGCCTAGGGCGCCGACTATGCTGGAGAAGGATTCACCTAAGCTCACCGCCCCGCCAAGGCTGGTAAACCCCAACGATTTACTCGCTAATGCCGCTAACGCCTTCAAGTTACTGTTGTCGCCTTGAGTACCATCTAAGCCGAGGGCGAGATCTTCTGGAGTAAAGCCACTGCTGATGGCTAAACTCCCTGCTGGATTCACGCTATTAACGCTTAAAAAATTCTTAACTGGCGCCGCGCCGGATAAATCCGTACCTAAGGCTAAGGTATTATTAAATTCATTGGCCAGATGCTGGGCTAATTCATCAATATAGGTCTGAGAATTGGCCAGCTGAGTGTCTCTGTAGGTCATTAACGACCCCATGCTACCGCCCACTGAGTTTTCAAACACAAACTGGCTTTTGCCAAATTGGATGCTGATATTACTGTTAGCTGGATTTAATGGATCAGGCACTGTGCTTAATGTGGCTTTGGTATTGCCCGCAATCAGGGGTTCGCCTTTTTCCAAGGAAATATTCACTAATCCTTGGGCATCTTCGACCACTCGAATATCAATTAATGATGCCAGCTCATTAATGGCGGCATCACGGCCATCTTGCAGTGCTGCTGGTACTGTGCCAATCGCACTCGCCGCCCGTATGTCTTTATTGAACTTGCTGATGATATCCAGCTGAGTGTTCACCAGCTTGACCGATGAGCCTAACTGACCATTAATTTGTTCACGTTGTGAGCTTAGGCTTTCGTTAATTGAATGAACCCTTTGCACCAAGGCTTTGGTTTCATTGATGATACCTTGACGATGAGCAATCAGGTTTGGTTGCTCCATGGCGGAATTCATCGCCGCGAAGACCAGACCTAAGCCTTTAGAAATATCATTACCATCGGCACCAAACACTTGTTCGGCTTGGCCTAAATAACTGGTTTGAATTTTAGAGAAGCCCACATCACTATTGGTTTTCCACAGCTGCGCCACTTCGTATTGGTCAGAAATTCGGCGCACGCCATCCACATAGACGCCAGCACCGCCGCCATAAGCCCCGCCGCCCACTGAGCTTGTCATCACTTGTTGGCGAGAATAACCCGCCACCATAGCATTGGCGACGTTGTTCGAGGTGGCATTCAGTGACGCTGCGCTGGCAAGCAGCCCAGATTTACCAATGTTGAGCATATTCATTCTGGAGTATCCTTGGCGAGCTTAGGCATGATTAACGCAGGTTGCATCGCGGTAGTGGTCATTGCTTGGTGTGGCTTATCTATCTGCAAGGCGACCACTTCATGGTTTGACTTAAGTGCACCGGATAATTGTTTAGTCATCACCTCAGACAAGCCCATGGTCTGCAATTTACTCAACTGCATCGCCAACTCGGCGTCGTGAAGGTCACGATATAGCCCATCATTTTTAGATGAGAACGGACTGTCTTCATCCGCCATAGCATCTGAAGCTGAGCGCATCTGTTTGAGCACGGTTTGCAAAAATTGCGCTTCAAACTGTTGGCTTACCACCCTTAATGCGCCTTGCTCACCATTAGTTTTAATCAAGTCGCTGGCATTAAGGCCTGCTAGGTAACCGCCTGCATTCTCAAGTTTCATTAGATCACCACCAATTCAGCTTCTAAAGCACCCGCTTCGTTTAAGGCTTCGAGTATCGCCATTAAATCCATAGGCGCTGCGCCAAGGCTATTAACCGCTTTTACAATTTCTTCCAATGCTACGCCTTCTTCCCAGACAAACATGCGCTTGTTCGCTTGCTCGACCGTGACTTGACTGTCCTTGGTCACCACAGTTTCACCGGCGGCATTGCCGAAATAAGCCCCATTGGGCTGGCTGACATTTTCGCTCTCGACTATGGTAACAGTCAGATTGCCATGACTCACGGCAGCTTTACGCACCACCACATCACCGCCCATCACCACTGTGCCTGTACGGCTATTGAACACAATGCGCGGCACCTTGCGGCCCTGCACTATATCTAGCTCTTCAAGCATGGATACAAACGTCACTCGCTCACTGGGGGTTTTGGGTGCATGAACCAGCACTTTGGCATGACTATCGGCGCGGGCAACTCCTGGGCCAAACATGTCATTGATGCTGCGCTCGATATTGCGCGCAGTCTTAAAGCTTGGGCTGCGCAAATTTAAAATGATGTCAGGATTGTCATTAAAATTGCTGCTAATCGACGCCTCCAATAAAGCGCCATTAGGAATAGTGCCAACGGTTGGCACGTTCACTGTAATTGAAGAGCCGTTACGACCGGAAGCTGATACGCCGCCCACCACCAAGTTACCCTGGGCTATGGCATAAACTTCGCCATCGATGGCCCTTAGTGGCGTCATCAATAGCGTGCCGCCCTGTAAGCTTTTGGCATCACCTATTGATGAGACGGTAACGTCGATACTCTGCCCCGGACTGGCCAGTGAAGGCACTGTGGCATGAACGGCAACGGCGGCGACGTTTTTAAGTTTAGGATCGGTATTATCATCCACCTGTACCCCAAACTGTTTCAACATATTCACCACAGATTGGCTGGTAAAGCGCACTTGAGAGCGATCTCCAGAGCCACTTAAGCCCACCACTAAACCGTAACCCACCAACTGGTTTTCACGTAAGCCTTGTATATCGACAATATCCATTAACACACGGGTTTGCTCCGCCGCTTTTAAGGGCAAAGCCACCAGCAAAGGCAGAATAAGAAGCAGGCGCAACATAGTAAAATCCTTCATTAAAGCGGGAACCAAGGGCTATTAAAATAACGAGAAGCCCAACCCATAGCATTGCTGTCGGCGATGGCGCCTTGGCCACCATAGATAATCCGTGCATCGGCGATACGTTGGGAAGAAATAGTATTAGTGTTGTCAATATCGTCGGCGCGAATAAGCCCTAACAAACGCAGGTATTCATCCCCTTGATTGAGCCTTAACCATTTTTCGCCGCGAATAAGCAAGGTGCCGTTCGGCAACACTTTGGAAACCGTCACGGTAATTGAACCTGACAACTGGTTTTGCTGGGTGCTTGAGCCCATGCCTGAAAAGCCGCGATTAAGCGAAGCATTGCCATTGGTTTTGACATCTTCACTGCCCGCTGAGCCACTTAAACCTAATGACATGCCTTGCTGTTTGTTGGTCTTGGTATCGGCTTTTTTACTTGAATAAGTTTTTTCATCCAAGGCTACCGTGAGTATGTCGCCCTCACGATAAGCACGCTTATCTTTAAACAGGGTTAACATATACCCTGGGCGATATAAGCTGCCATCTTTAGCGTCCGGTAGACTGTAATCCACTTCTGGTGGTGCCCAATCTTTAGTATCAGGCTTAGTTTCAGCTTCAGGAAGATGTGCTGCACAACCTGACAATAAGAAAGCTAACAGCAATAACCAACGCATCAAATAACCCCTTATACTGACTGATTAAGAAACTTAAGCATGTCATCGGAAGCTGAAACGACCTTAGCATTCATTTCATAAGCTCGCTGGGTCGAAATCATCTCCACCATTTCTTCCACCACATTGACGTTTGAGCCTTCCAATGAACCTTGGCGCAGGCCGCCTAACGCTTGATCGCCAGCCACCCCTTCCACCGCAACACCTGATGCGGCGGTTTCACGGTACAAGTTATTGCCACGAGCTTCTAAACCGGCAGGGTTAGTAAAGTTAATCAGGGTAATTTGACCTAACTCTTGTGGCTCGGCGTCGCCTGCAATGGTTGCCATCACTATGCCGTCTGTGGCTATGGTGATATTGGTCGAGTCTTCTGGAATAACGATATTGGGCACTAACGGCAAGCCTTGGGAGGTCACCATCATGCCTTCACTGCTGCGATAAAACTGACCATCGCGAGTGTAAGCTAAATCACCATTTGGCTCTTCCACTTGGAAAAAACCATTGCCTTCAATGGCAAGATCAAGTTGCTGGCTAGTGTTGTGCACATCACCTGTGGTAAATACTTTTTGCGTACCGGCAACTCGAGTTCCCGTACCTAACTGTAACCCTGAAGGTAACTGGTTTAGCTCATCGACTTGGCCGCCAGGCTGACGCTGGACTTGATAGAACAAGTCATTAAAGGCAACCCGGTCACGCTTAAAGCCAGTGGTATTCACGTTTGCCAAGTTGTTGGCTATGGTGGTCATTTTGGTGTCTTGCGCGGCTAGGCCGGTTTTACTTACCCATAATGCTGATTGCATGAGTCTATTCCTTAAGCATTTCTTATCAGGCGATTACCCGCTTCTGCGAGTTTTTCGGCGCTTTTCATCAGTTTCACTTGGATTTCAAATTGACGGCTCAAATCCATGGATGCAATAAGCTCTGACACCGCCTGCACATTACTAGACTCTAAATAACCGCTATCCACCTGTACGCCATCATCGGCGGCTAACACGCCTGCAGCGATAGGATAAAGCAGGCCATCGGCGCCTTTAGTTAACTCATTAAGTTCAGGATTAACCATTTTCAGGCGGCCCACTTCTTGAATAACCCCGCCTTCTGCCGGCAGCACACTGATGGTGCCATCTTCACCGACGAATAAATCCTTATGCTCAGGCAGCACCATAGGGCCATCGATACCCAGAACCGGACGACCATTAACGGTAAGCTGCCCTTCGGCGTCTGCTATCATGGCCCCTGCGCGGGTATAAGCTTCGCCGCCATCCACCATCACAGTAAATAGGCCGCGATCACGAATTGCCATATCAAGGTTACGGCCGGTGTGATTCATCTCACCGCTTTGCTGGCTAAAGCCATTGCTCTGGGTTTGCACCAGTACGCGAGTGCTCAGCGAAGCTTCCACCCCAGGTAAAGCCATGGATTTAACTCGTTCTAAGTCAGCCTTAAAACCTGTGGTTTCCGCATTGGCTAAGTTGTTAGCCCTTATGCTTTGCGCTTCCATAATGCGACTCGCACCGCTGGCCGCCGTGTACAGCATCTTATCCATGAGTTAATCCCTTAAATGGAGTTCAGTAGCGCTTGCTGCATGGTCGAATTAACATCTAATACCTTGGCATTGGATTGATAATTGCGTTGCGCCGACATCAAGTTCACCATTTCAGCTGTGGTATCTACGTTTGAGCCTTCCAAATAACCGCCAGTGACAGTCCCCATGGTGCCCGTTGAAGGTGCGCCCATGATCGCTTGACCCGCTTCATTTGACGCTATCCAAGCATTATTGCTCACAGGCTTAAGACCATTGGGGTTGCTAAAGTTAGCTAGCGCCACTTGACCTTGAAGTAACTCTTGGCCGTTAGTGTAAGTACCATAAACCAAGCCGTTATCATCTAGACGCACGCCCTTTAATTCACCTGAAGTAAAGCCATCTTGGCGCAGACTAGAGTTGTTATAGTTAGCCGCGTACTGAGTGCTCTTGTCGTAAGCGATATCAAAGCTCAATGCTGATGCACCTTTAAGCAAGGTCGGATCGGCAATGGCTAAGTTAAGTGTCTTGCCCGTTTGCAACACACCATTGCTGTCGAACGTCATTTTATGACCCGCTGCAGGGGTCACATCCTTACCGTCCATCATAAAATGTACGTTCCAGTCATTAGGGCCAGTTTTGACATAATATTGGATCATCGCGTGTTCAGTCCCTAAGGAGTCATACACGCTTACAGTGTTAGATGAATGAAAAGTGTCTGATTTAGTGGCATCAAATGGTGTTACTAAAGGGTCTATCACAGCAACACGAGCATCTAGGTTAGAGACTAGCGCCACATCAGTGGTGGCTTTAGCCGCTAAAGAGGCGGTTTGAATTTGCAAGTCGATAGCGTTACCAGTTTGAATACGGCCAGTGGCACTGGCGCCATAACCTTGCAAACGGTTACCCACAGGGTCAACCACAAAACCTTGAGAATCTTGATGAAACATACCTGCACGGGCATACATGTTGGCGCCATCTGTACCTTTAAGCACGAAAAAGCCATCACCTTGAATGCCCATGTCTAATTGACGACCTGTGTAGGTTAAGCTGCCGCCTTTAGTGAAGTTTTGCGTGGTAGACATCACACTCACACCACCGGCTTGGCCACCATTGTAGATGGCGGCAAATTCACTACGACCACCGCGAAAACCTACGGTGGATGAGTTAGCAATGTTGTTACTTATGGTATTTAAGTCTTGGGTGGTTGATTGCAGGCCACTTAAAGCAATATTGAACGACATTTTTATATCCTATTAAAATGATTAAGAAACTTCAGAAATGTTTAGCACAGGAACTATGCCTAAGCCGTTACTCATTTCGGCCATCATCATTCCTGAAGCGCTAGAAAAATGGATTTTCTCTATCTCAGCTTTCACATACGTCGGGGCGATTAGCACGGATTCACCGACAGTCGCCTTAGCCTTAAGCTCATATTTGCCCTCAGCCAAGCCAGCGGCGGTCGGATCAAAAGCAAATTGAATATCTCCCTTACCTTGAGCACCCATTTTTAAACTGTGGACCACTTGCCCCTGCTGATTAACCACCTCAATGGTTAAGTCTTCTACGGCATTGTCTAAAAAGACTTTACCTTCTATAGGCTCAGTACCGAGCTGTAGATTGGACGCTGGCACAGTGGCGCTCTTACCAATGAGTGAAGCCGACTGCACTATGCCTAAGTTTTCCATCATCACCATTTGCGATGATTGGTTTTTACGCATGTACTCCAAACTTTCTACCTGAGAAAATTGAGCTAACTGCGACACATACTCAGCGCTTTCAATAGGTTTGGTGGGATCTTGATTCTTGATTTGGGCAATCATCAAGGTCATAAATTCATTTTTTAACGAAGCAGCATCATTGCCAGGGGACTGCAATACATTGGCAGTGTGACTCCCTTGGCTTTCCTTCGCATTAGTCACTTGCATGATTAATTACCCCCCAGTTGCAACAAACCTTGCTGCATAGAGCGCGCACGGTTCATGATTTCTACACTGGTTTCAAAGGAGCGACTGGCGGCCATCATGTCGGCCATTTCATCAACTGTGTTGACGTTTGAGTAAGCCACATAACCTTGCTCATCGGCGTAGGGATGGTTAGGCTCATAACGTAAATCCAGCGGCGCACTGGTCTGCACTATATCCATTACCTCAACTGAGGCTCCTGAGGTGGCATTTTGTTGAAATTGCTCATATACCGTGGCGAACACAGGCTTAAGGGCACGATAGGCCTCTTCAGGGGTTTCTGCCGCGGTACCTGCGTTAGCTATGTTACTGGCAACAGTATTGAGGCGAATGGTTTGCGCATTCATGCCCGCACCCGCAATTTGATAGATTTCACCGAATGACATAAGCGCTCCTAGCGACCTTCGATAGCAGACTTAAGTCCGGCTATCTTCATGTTTAAAAAAGTTAAGCTGGTTTGATAGTCCATGGCATTTTCAGAATATCTTGCCTGCTCTTTACCCATCTCAACCGTATTGCCATCGGCAGTGTTTTGATAAGGAATACGATAAGACGGCTCATAACCATTGCCTGGTTTGATACCCGCATCGAGCTGCGCCATTAAGACACTAAAATCGAGATCTTTAGCCTGATAACCTGGAGTTTCAGCATTCACCAAGTTTCCCGCTAAAATCTTACTGCGCTCCACCCTAAAATCTAAAGCCAATGGATGTACACCTAATGCGGTATCAAGGTTGATAGCCATGCCAACTCCTAGTAATGTATGCCCAGCGGGCGCCTTAATGGAACCTGACTATTCAATAGTCATGCCAACACGGTAACTCAAATATAAACAACAACTTACAAGGTGAGTCCATTGCCAGTCGGAACACGCATTTCCCATGTTATTCTCCTTGCCTTTATTTTACTTCCGCTTACCTTGCAGGCGAGTCCTTCAGGGCAACTCAGTATGATGGCGCTGTCCTTTACCACTGCGAGCACTCAGCAACAGATCAGCAATAAGCTAACAGCTGAAATTGCAGCAGATCTTAAAACATGGCAAAAACAACAAGATATCAATGAGCTTAACCACAAGAGTGAATTAAGAATTCCGTCCTCAGCTAAATCACTGCCTCCCTGTGTGCAAGGTCTTAGCATTGAGCCCAGTAAAGGCCTGCCCTATGGTCGGGTGCAGCGAAAGTTAACCTGCAGCAATCCTAGTTGGAGTTTGTATGTCCGAGCTATAGTGACTGTGACCGCGCGTTTGCCGGTTGTGAATCGCACCTTGATGCGCAGCGAGACCGTCAGCGCAACCGATTTAAACTGGCGCACACTAACATTGAAGCCGGCGGATAAGGATATTCTCAGTCGAGAGGTCGACATCGTTGGTCAGCAAGTGGTTAGAAAACTTAGAAAAAACAGTATAATAAAAGCCAGTTATCTTGATGCTCCTGTACTGGTGAAACTCGGTGAGCCGGTGATTATCGAGGCTAATAGCCAAGGGTTTCATGCAAAAATGACAGGCGTCGCTATGGATTCAGGCAAGCAGGGCGAGCCTATTAGGGTGAAAAATAGCCGCTCAGGCAAGGTTATTACGGCCTACCCGATATCTAAAGGAAGAGTACAAACACAGTTTTAGCGCTAGCGGAAATACTTTGGCTACCATTGCGGAAAAAAGTGAAAACATTGTTTAAGTTTTCGTTTTTCTTGCCGCCTTAGCATATTAATCAATCCAATAGTCCGGCAGGTTTATTATGGAAATTCAGAAGATACCCAGTGCGCTTAGCGCTGAAATTAGTACCAATAAAGGCCAGCAAGCTCCAACTCAAGCTGGAGCCGCTGTTGTCACAACTGCACCTAAACAAGCAACTATCAGCAAAGATTGGCAACTACTGGAAAAATCGCAAAATGCATTGCACGCACTCGATGATATCGATACAGATAAAGTAAGCGCCCTGCGTGAGTCATTGAAAAATGGCAGTTTCGAACTCGATCTTGAAAAAATAGCTGAGCAAATGCTGAACCAACATGGATAATTCTTTGGCCCTTAAGCGTGAACTGGTACAGCAGCTGATCCGAGATGTACGCAGCGATCTTGACGATTACGCGCAACTCAAAGATATGCTTGAGCAGCAGCGGGAATTAATGCGGCGCAGAGATAATGAATCCTTGCTGGCTCACAATACTCAGCAAACTTTACTTTGCGATAAACTTGCTCAGCGCGCCAGCGTTCGCAGCCAGCACTTAAGCCAACTTGGGTTTGATAATAGTCCAGGGGGGATGACTAAGCTTATCTCGATATTGCCTGAACATATCAGGCCACAAATCAAGCTCTTGTGGCAAAACCTACAAACTCGCGTGCAAGACAGTCAGCAGCAAAATGAAGCTAACGGCAAATTGTTAGTGATGCAGCAAACCAGTATTAAACGCGTACTAGGACAAGATAACCAAGAAGCTATCGATTACGGCATCAGTGCAGGTTATTCCGCTTAGGCCTTGTTCTCATGAGGGCATTCTCACCCTATAAGTGTCAGTTCATACAAGATTTCACTGTGAGTAGAACCTAAACAATAGGTTAGTCCACACTCCCCATTAACCATGTATACACAAGTTAATTGATTGTTTTTATATATTAATAAAGTGTTAGCTTGTATAACTCATCTTGAACCAGTATAAAAACTGGCGAGATCATCAGCACTTTTTTGTTCTCGCTGTGCGGCCACGGTTAAGGCCTGTGCCTGTCTTTGCCCTTGAAGCCATTTCATCCCTTGTTGCCGCCCGAGTTGACGACGCCAAAGATGATCCAGTCGTAACTGCTCTTGTTGCAATAGGCTTTGAGTTTGTTGCAATTTAGCCGTCATAGGCACTAATACCTGAGCCATATTGTTGGCATTTTGCCACAGCAGTGGGTGCTGCCCATGAGCATCGCAACTGCGATATTGGGCTATCATCTGAGTCAATTGCTGACATTGAGCTTGATTGGTATTTAGTCTTTGATGGGCTGTTTGCTTTTGCTCACCCAGCCTTAGGAGTTTTTTTTGCTCAATATCACACAGGTTAGTTAACCGCTTGTGGCTCATATCCCATCACCTCCATCAATTGCGCTAACTGAGTCAAGCTGGCCTCACGACTAATGTTTTCATTCATGTGCTGGCGCAAGAATGCGGCAATATCACGGTAATGACGCACTGCAAGATCCATCTCTTGATCATGACCCGCTTGATAGCCACCTAAGGGCAGTAGCTCACGCACTTCGTTATAACGACTTAATAAATGACGCACCACATGACTCTGGCTTAAGTTGTCTTGGCTCGCTATCTGGGTCGCTAGACGACTGACAGAGGCATTAATATCTATGGCAGGAAAGTGGCCTTGTTCAGCAAGCTTACGACTGAGCACCACATGACCATCTAAGATGGCTCTGGCGGCATCGGCAACCGGATCTTGCTGGTCATCGCCTTCGGTTAACACGGTATAAAATGCGGTTAGCGTCCCTTGTGGATGCTGGCCGTTACCCGCCATTTCAACCAAATGTGGTAATTTAGCAAATGCTGAAGGTGGATAACCTTTGGTTGCAGGCGGCTCACCTAAACTGAGGGCAATTTCTCGCTGCGCCTGGGCATAACGGGTTAATGAGTCCACCAGCAGCAATACTTGTTTACCTTGATCGCGAAAACCACAGGCTATCTCGTGACTCAATACCATTGCCCGCAGGCGCATCAAGGGAGTGGTATCTGCCGGTGCGGCTATCACTACTGCCCGTTTGCGGCCTTCTTCCCCTAAGGTTTGCTCGATAAATTCGCGTACTTCACGGCCACGTTCACCAATCAAACCCACCACCACCACATCGGCTTCGGTAAAACGGGTCATCATCCCAAGCAACATACTCTTACCCACCCCAGAGCCTGCAAACAAGCCAAGTCTTTGGCCTCTGCCTATAGGTAATAAGCTATTAATGGCACGAATGCCTACATCCAAAGCTTGGCTAATGGGTTGTCTTAATAAAGGGTTATAACTGCTGTTACTGGGTGTCTGTTGCTGAACCCCTGTCAGCTTACCGAGTAAATCCAAAGGTTGGCCTAGGCCGTCCAGTACTCGGCCTAACAAACCATCACCTATCATCAGCTTCTGGGGCTCGGTAATAGGAATAACTCTGGCGCCTGGCATCACCCCATGGGTTGATTCTATGGGCATTAAGCACAGCACGTCTTTATTAAAGCCCACCACTTCGGCCTCAATGAGTCGTCCTTCTCGGCCTTCAATCTGGCAACGGTCACCCATGCCTAACTGGCAACCTACCGCCTCAAGCACTAAGCCATTGACCCGAGTCAATCTGCCATAGACCCGAGCGACGGGTACGGTGGGCCAATCTGGCTGTAATAGCTTAGCCCTCAATCTCTACCTCATTCAGTTTGGCTTCAACTTGCTCCATGCAGGCCTCTAAACGCGTCTCAATAGACGCATCTGCATCGGACTTATCGCTGACAATACGGCAACTCCCTGCAGAAATACTGGCATCAGACACCAGCTGCCAACCACGCAACTTATCTTCACCCAGTTCTTTGAGCTTAGTGACAGCACTTGGCTCAAGGTGAATTTTGATCTCACCTTTATCGTTAGGTAAGGCACTTAAGGTTTCTTCTACTAATTTGAGGATTTGCTGCGGTTGTAACGTAAGCTCACAGCGGATCACTTGCTGGGAGACGCGGCGCACTAAATCTAAGATCAAGTCTTGTTGATTGCGCACTTGTTCGGCATGACCCTCTTCGAGCAAAGACTTAAGTGCTGCCAGTGGTACGATAAGCTGATTGAATTGCTCATCAATACTTTGCTTGCCTTGCTGCTGACCTTCAAGCAAGCCCTGCTTAACACCTTGTGCATGGCCCCGTTGCAAGCCTTCTTCAGTACCTGCGGCTAAGCCTTGCTCTTGCCCTTGACGGCTTCCTTCCTGGTAACCTTGCTCAAAAGCCTGTTGATAATTTTGCCACTCGCTACTGTCATTGCTACTGACAGCTTCACCAATCAAGGCTGGAAAGCGGTAACGACGGGCGAGTTTTGGATCTAAACGCCAAGGATTATGTTTATTGTTCATTAGACTACGACCTGCTCTTCAAATAGTTGCAGCTCAATATCCCCGTCCTGCATCATCTGCTTGGCCAAGGTCATGATGTCTTTACGTGCCCCCTGAGCACGGCTGAAGGGCACCCCACCTAAGGCTTCTATTTGAGTTTCAATCGCCGATGACATCCGCTTAGGCAGTGCCTTAAGTAAGCTTGTCTTAAGCTCTGCATCTATCCCTTTCAGCGCTATGGCTAAAGTTTCGGCCGGCACCATACCCATCAAGGTTTGCAGAGTTTCTTGTTTCTGACGGCCCAAGATAATGAAATCGAACATATTATCTGTGACATCATCGGCAAGCTTATTGTCATAGAGCTTAATCATCTCCATCAACTGCTCACGGTCCCCTTCGAAGCGATTCAGTATGTCGGCAACTTGTTTCACTCCGGCAACTTGGGTGTGGCTTTTTTCCATCGCCATCAGCATGCAACGTTCAACCAATAACCTGAGCTCTTCAACCACATGACGGTCAAGATCGCCCAACTGGGCAATACGCACTAGCACATCATCTTGACTGGCTTGTGGCAGCATCTTAAGAATTTGCGCAGCGCTGTCCGCTGGCAGTAACCCCAGTAAAACCGCTTGTAACTGACAATGTTCAAAGGCGATTTCACGTGCAAGTAATTGCGGTTCAACCCATTCTAATCGCTTAACTAGAATTTTGATTTCATCACCATAGATGCTATCAATTAAACTCTTGGCAACCCTGTCACCTAAGGCTATATCTAAGGTTTTTTGCAAGTAAGAGCGTGAAGCCCTAGCAATACCCGACTGCTCCTTGTAACGCTCGAAAAAACGACTCAACACGGCTTCGGCTTCTTGCTGAGTGATGCTCGATAAACGGGCCATTTTATGGCTGAGCAACTGCACATCGCTCTTATCTAAATAGGACATGACTCTGGCCGCACCTTCTTCTCCCATGCTGAGTAATAACATGGCCGCTTGAGAGTAGTTATCCATCTTGATATCCAATGTATTCTTAGTCTGCATCTTTATCACCAATCCAATGAGCGAGTACTTCAGCAACTCGTGCGGGTTCTTGATTTGCAAGCATGCCTAAATGCTCCATTTGCACTGTCAGCGGCGAGCCAGGCTCCGGTAGATTCAAGCCGCCCAGCCATTCGGCAGTGCTCTTCTCTGCACTATGCCCTTGGCTAATTGCAGCCCGCGTCGTGGTATTACTTTCTGCCGTGGTGGACTCTGCACTTTTGGCTAAGTTAATGGTTTCAGGCTCACGGGTTTCATTGTCGACATGTTTAGCGGTGAAGGTAAGGTGTGACACTAAAGGACGCAGCACAAACAGAATCAATCCAAGCCCCAGCAGGCCACCGATGAGATAACGTAAATACGCCTGATAATCTTCGACTTGCCACCAAGGTAGCGGCTCAAACTCCGCTACCGTTGGCACGCTAAAGGCAAAAGCATTAATGCTGAAGCTGTCACCACGTTCGCTGGAAAAACCTATGGCGTCCTTCACCATGGAGCCTAACTTGGTAAGCTCGGCATCATCGGTTGTTAACCCAGTCGCGACGGTATTATTGACCAATACCGATACAGATATATTCTCTAGCTGCATCTGCTGATAGCGAATATGACGCACGCTACGGCCGACATCGAATTGGCGATTGGCTTCCTGACGCAGATTGCGAGTGTTGTCTTTTTTATCACCTTCTGCCGCTTGTGGAGGCTGGTTACTCAAAGCCCCGGGGATCCCTTGGGCTAAGGCGGCATTTTTATCATCTGAGCTGGTACGCTCTTGTACCAGTACAGACTGAGGATCTAAGGCTTCCTTGGTTTCTTCTATTTGATTAAAGTTAACCTTAGCGGCAATTTTCACTTGAAAGTTATTCGGCCCTAAAATAGCCTCTAACATAGAACTGGCGTTATGCATCAGGTTTTGCTCAAGCTCTCGGGTATAGGTTATTTGCCTATCCCTAGCCTGGGTCATGTCCTGATCTTCATTAATATTGGCGCTAAGAAAACGCCCCTCTTGATCGACAATCTTAACCCCAGACGTCTCCATACCAGTGACGCTACCGGCGACCAAATTGACCACTGCTTCCACTTGAGATTGGCTTAACTCTGCCCCAGGGCTTAGCTGCAACATCACAGAAGCGGTAGGTAACTCAGGAGTTTGACGAATAAACAAACTGCGCTTAGGAATAGCCAAGTGCACCCGAGCTGAACGCACATTTTTAAGTGACATTATGCTTCTGGCAAGCTCACCTTCTAACCCGTGGCGATATTTAGCCTGCTCCATAAACTGGCTAGTACCTAAACTTGAGCTGTCGAGTTCGTCCATCCCTGATGGCACTTTCGCCTTAACGCCGCGAGCAGCGAGCAACATACGCGCCTTACCCAACTGATCGTCAGCCACTAAAACTAGGCCAGTATGCGACTCAATTCGATAATAAATACCTTCGGCTTCCAGCACCTCAATAACTTGAGATGTTTCGACGTTTTCTTGGCTGCCATAGAGGGGGCGATATCCTTGGCTTGCCGTCCACAGCATGATCACTATCACACTGGCGACGACGGTTGCCAACAGCGCCAACACCATGACCTGCTTGTCGCCTTGGGTAAACCTACGCCAACCTTGAGCGGCACTGGAAAACAGGCTCGGTGACTGTATTTCACCTTGAATTTCTTGCTCAGACTGGATCACATTAGTCGACATTCAAACGCTTCCTTACACAGGCATTTTTATAACATCATCAAACGCTTGTACTAAGCGATTGCGAATTTGGATCATGGCAGAAAATGATAAACTGGCCTTTTGTGACGCCACCATGGCACCAACAAGATCATCACTTTTACCTGAATCCACTGCTTTCATTAAATTTGATGAATGGTTTTGAGCCTCATTCACCGATGCCACTTTCTGCTTCATTAAATCTGAAAATGAGCCTATGGCCATCTCGTTATCGGCAAAATTGGGCTTGATACTGATCGCCCCTTTAGCCATTTCACGCTGCAGGTTTAAGGTTTCCATCAATGACGTTGAACTTATCGTTGGGCCATTTACCATAGTTAATCCTTGTTATTGATTGTTCTCTCTATTAAGCAAACTATTGATTCAAGCTGCATTACCCGCACGCTGCAGTAGCTGATCGACATCAATCCCCGCATCTCGCATTTGAGCCAACTTGTATCTTAGCGCTCTTGTGGTCATGCCAAGTTCCGCAGCAGTCTGACTGCGGTTTCCTTGCACACGCCTTAAAATATCGACAATGAATTGAAATTCGGCTTGGCGTTTAGATTCTTTCAGCCCAGAAATAGGGCTATGAGATTCTGGTAATTGAATTTCACAGCCCACTGACAAACCGAGTTCGGCCGCTTGGATAGCTTGGCCACGGCGCATAACCAAGGCTCGTTGAATGCAATTTTCCAGCTCACGGACATTCCCCGGCCAATCGTAAGCCAGTAAAGCTTCGCGCGCCTGACGGCTGAAGTAACACTCCACACCTTGGGTATCAAAGCGATGTAAAAAATGCTCGGCTAAGGGCAAAATGTCGGTTTTTCTGTCCCTAAGGGGAAAGATTTTTAGTGGCAGCACATCCAAACGATAGAAAAGGTCCTCTCTAAAAGTGCCGTTTTCAACCGCTTGACGTAAATCTTTATTGGTTGCCGCTATCACTCTAATATCGAGGGGAATAGCCTGACTGCCACCTAAACGTTCAACTTCTCTCTCTTGTAGCACCCGCAGTAATTTAGCTTGCAGAGCCAGCGGCATTTCAGCAATTTCATCCAGCAACAGCGAGCCGCCGTTGGCTTGCTCAAATTTACCGGCTTTATCGCTACTCGCCCCCGTAAACGCCCCCTTAGTGTGACCAAAGAGAATAGATTCGAGCATGGTTTCGGGAATAGCAGCGCAATTGATGGCGATAAAAGGCTTGTGGGCGCGACTTGAATGACGATGAATATAATTGGCCAGCGGCTCTTTACCTGTACCACTTTCACCCGTGAGTAGTACAGTGGCCTCAGTGGTGGCTGCTCTATGAGCTAACATAAGCAACTGTCGGCTAACGGGAGCGGCAACAATGAGTTTAGGGTCCGGTTGCTCCAAGCGATGTAGACGTGAAATTGAAGCAATGAGCTGCTCATCTTCAACAGGAAGCAGTAAATAGTCTTGTACGCCTGACTGCATGGCAGCCGCAGCCAACTCCCCTTGTTCGGGAGCGAGTAATGCCAAGAAGTTTTTACTTGAGAAACCACTCAAATGCCCCGCCAATTGAGACGGCTTAAATTGAGAAAGGTTTATTATGGTCAACCAAGGTACCGTATTTCCTTGTTGCCACAGTGTAAATCCTTGGGATTTTAGTCGTTCTAAGGTTGCTACTGAAAGCGTAAAATCAACCAAACGTATTTTAAGGTTATCCATAATCCCTGCTTAACCAATTGAAATATAAAACTTAGGTCTCCATAACCAAACGAGTTCCATAGCTTGTATTCATGCCTACCCAAACTCTAAACATGAGTATTTTTGACTATCTGTCTCACCCAATTGCGAATTTCAATCTTGCTAGGCCCTTCAGCACACACCTACAACCTCAATGATGAAAACTGAATAAACATTCACCGATATGAATATAAGTGAAAAAACAAATTTTAAAAACTTAATGCTCAAAAATACAGCGGCAAAACATTTCACCCAGTGTTCTATTACGCATTAATAATAAGCACTGCTATAACTCAAGTTCATTCTTTAAGCGTAAACTTATAACAACAAAGGTTATCGACCGCTGTTTAAACAAACAAACTCAAATAACTACGTGCTGAAAAAACAACCTAAAAGAGAAAGTGTAAAGTTATATTTTAATAACAAAACCCATCATAAAAACTGCCTACCCGAGGATAATATGCCAGATAACTTATTTTTAAAATAGATAACTAAAAAATATAATTATTCTCTAAGTTTATTTTGTTGTCACATCATCATCAGGCTGGTATGTTTAGCACCACAAGCCAATACCATTGAATATAAAGGTTTTATATCAGTATTTTTGACGGTGCCGTTTAAATGACACTATTAATTGCCAGACAAAATATTGACATTATTCAAGTTCGACAATTTATTGGCGACCATTTGCTAATGGATTGATGTTTATAATTGATATTAAGAAGATCAAGAGAAAAAGCACTTAGCTAGTAAGTTTAAAAGCTCACTATAAAACGTCAATTTAACCTTACTTTTATTTATTGTGTTTACATTTGTTTTTATTCGGGGATGGAATGAGAGTTACAGCAAAAGCAACTTTATTAAAGTCAGACACTCATCACAAAATAAAAAATGTACGTTTAGTACAGGAAACCCTTGCTCGCTCTCGTATTGTAAAACGTTTATCGCATTTTAAACGCCCAGTCATTGATGCAGTTAACCGAATATTTATGCCAATAACTCGTCAAGGATACCCTAGCCTAAGCACTATCACCTTGAGTGAAATCGACTCCCCTGTTCAGGCTGAAACCCATCTTGGTTGGTTTGCCTGTCGTCATCAACAAAAAACCTTAGCCTGGTGGCGCGTAGACAGATGCACATTAGAACAACTGGCGAGTGGTTATTATGGCAGCCAAAAAAACCCATTGAGTTCGCCATTAAGGCAACCGAGTCAATCAGAATTTCGCCTAATCAAGCGGCTATTTATTAATGTCTTTGAGGTGTTACCCTTTGAAGAACTAGATCTAGAGGAATTAGAGATAGAGCTGGTAAAAAATCATGCAACTATCGAAGCAGATGCGGTGTGGGCCTTAGAATTTACTCAAGGCTCGCTAGCACCTGCATTACACATTTATATGGCGTCATCCCTACTCGGTCTTGTTCAGGATATGCCAAACCAAAAACCAATCAGCACTGATTTGCCAACAAAGCTCGCCAATTGGCTCACGCAGATGCCAGTAAAGCTACGACTCACTTTAGGTCATCAAGATATTCCGGTTGACTCTATAGACCAGATGAAAGCCGGCGACATATTACCGATTAATCTTTATCCCAAGAGCGTGCTCGCCGTTGGAACGAAAGCATTATTCAGTGCCACAGTTCACAGTCATGATGGCCAAATGTTGGCCAAATTGACCCAAGATACCAACCACTATGAGGACAATAACATTGGCTGAACAACATACCTTAGCAGATGACTTCCTGCTCGATGATGACTTATTCAGAGATGATGCTTTCTCTGAACCCCCTGCCATAAGGAAGCCACTGAAGCACTTGTCTTTCTTCCAGCAGTTACCGGTCAAAGTTAGCCTTGAACTGGCCAGCGTTGAACTGCCATTAGGTGATTTGACTCGCATGGGTGAAGGCGATGTGATTGCCTTAGATAGAATGGTGGGTGAGGCCTTAGATATTCGTGTTAACGGCGCCTTGTTAGGAAAAGGCGAAGTCGTTGAGGTCGGCGGCCGCTACGGTGTGCGCTTGTTGGAAGTTGAAGATATTAATTTAGGTGAAGCCAGTAACTAATGATGTTAAGAGCCTTTATTCTTGGTTGGTTATTGCTATCGCCACAAGCCTTAGGCGCTGATGGCTTCACGCTACTCACGCTAGATTCTGGCCAAGAAAGCCAAGCTGTGAATATTAAGCTAGAAATCTTAGCCTTGATGACAGCATTGAGTTTTCTCCCAGCTATGCTGATGATGCTAACCAGCTTCACTCGTATCGTGGTGGTGCTAGCTATTTTGCGTCAAGCACTGGGGTTACAGCAGAGCCCACCTAATAAGGTGCTAATCGGAATCGCCTTAGTGCTGACACTGTTTATCATGCGCCCCGTGGGCGATAGCATCTATAAAGAAGCCTATCTTCCCTACGATCAAGGCAAGATAGAGCTTATGGCCGCCATAGATATTGCCAAGGTGCCTTTAAGTCAGTTTATGCTAGCCCAGACTCGGGAAACTGATTTAGAGCAGATGCTAAAGATTGCCAATGAGCCCATCGACTTAACACCGGCCGAAATCCCATTTCTAGTACTCATGCCGGCCTTTGTACTCAGTGAACTTAAAACTGCGTTTCAGATAGGTTTTCTACTGTTTTTACCTTTCTTAGTCATAGATTTGGTGGTCGCTAGTGTCTTGATGTCCATGGGCATGATGATGCTGTCTCCCTTGATTATTTCTTTGCCATTCAAGTTAATGATTTTCGTCTTGGTGGATGGTTGGGCCATGACGGTAAGCACGCTTACAGCCAGTTTTGGATAAGCATCATGGATACCAATGAACTGACGGTGATATTTGCCGATGCCATGTACTTAGTGATCATCATGGTCGGCGTGCTGATCACTCCTGGGCTGATATTGGGGGTCGTTATCGCCGTATTTCAAGCGGCGACCCAAGTCAACGAACAGACCTTAAGCTTTTTACCTAAGCTTATTCTTACTTTGCTTATGGTGCTCTTTAGTGGATCTTGGCTGATACAAAAGTTATCCGATCTATTTGAACAGCTCTTCCTTAATATCCCACACATCATCGGCTAATATGCTCTCACTCACCTCGACTCAAATCAGCATGTTAATCGGCAGCCTATGGTGGCCTTTTTGCCGTATCATGGGCGCTTTCATGATCATGCCTTTATTGGGTAATGCTTATGTGCCTGTCACTGTACGAATTCTATTGTCCTTAAGCATTGCAGTATTAATCTCTCATCTCATTCCTAGTGTTCCCCCTGTGGATGCACTGTCATTATCTGCGGTTTACCTCGCCATTGAACAATTGCTTATTGGGGTCATGTTAGGCTTTATCTTGTACTTATTACTGCATGTAATGACCTTGCTTGGCACCATAATGTCCATGCAGATGGGCCTCGCCATAGCCATTATGAATGACCCTGCCACAGGGGATGCCAACCCTATTCTGAGTCAATGGTTTTTATTGTTCGGCACGTTAATTTTCTTGGCCTTAGATGGACACTTAGTCGCCATAGGCGTGCTTGTTGATAGTTTTCGCCTGTGGCCCATTGGCAGTGATTTATTCTCTCTTCCCTTATTGGGGTTTGTGCATAGAGTCGGCTGGTTATTTGCGGCGGCCTTAATGCTGGCCTTGCCAGCCGTGCTGGCCATGTTAATGGTGAACATTACCTTTGGCGTGCTAAGTCGCTCAGCACCGTCGCTGAATATTTTTTCCCTGGGTTTTCCTATGACGATGTTAATGGGGCTGCTCTGTGTCTTGCTATCACTGAGCGGTGTTCCCGAACGTTATAGCGACTTATGCTTAGAAGCGCTGGCCTTTATGTATCAGTTTATTGGTGGTGCGGTATGAGTGAAACCCCCAAACATGATAAGACCGAAGATGCCACTCCCCAGCGAATTCGTAAAGCCCGTGAGCAAGGTCAGGTTCCTCGCTCAAAAGATTTAGCCTCGGCAGCACTGATCTTAGGTTGCTCATTAATGCTCACCAGCAGTGCCGATTGGTTTGCTACCAAGATAAGTCAATTAACTCGCTACAATATGCTGGTTTCCCATGAAGATCTGCTTCAAGACGATGTAATGCTCATGCATCTAGGCACTAGTCTAATAAAAATGCTGGAATTACTGGGTCCCCTGTTCCTTATCGTTGCCTTACTGGCGGCCATTGCTGGCGCCTTGCCTGGCGGCCCCATTTTTAGCTTTGAAAATGCAAACTTTAAATACAGCCGCATCGATCCCATTGCTGGTATTGGCCGTATCTTTTCCAGTCGTTCGCTGATTGAGTTACTTAAATCTGTACTCAAAATCACTTTGTTAATCGGTATCATGTTGAGCTTTCTCGATACCCACCTGATTGATTTTTTAAGTTACAGCCAACTCCCCGTAGATGAAGCCGTAACCCGTGGTATCGACATGTTATCTGCCGGTATGTTGTACCTAGGTTTAGGATTGATAGTGATCGCTTTTATCGATGTGCCATATCAATACTGGCATCATTTACAAGAACTTAAAATGTCTCGGCAAGAGATAAAAGATGAGCATAAACAGCAAGAAGGTAAACCTGAAGTCAAAGCAAAAATTCGCCAACTGCAGCATAGAATGGGCCGTTCACGAGCCGATACCAGCATTCCAAAAGCCGATGTTTTGTTGGTGAATCCGACCCATTACGCTATTGCACTCAAGTACGACCCAGAACTCGCCGATGCCCCTTACGTACTGACCAAGGGAAAGGAGGAGCTCGCCCTATACATGCGCAAGCTGGCCAAGCAGCATGATGTTGAAATTATTGAAATTCCAGCATTAGCGAGAGCGATATACTACTCAACCCAAGTCGATCAACAAATCCCTGGTGCACTCTTTATGGCTATCGCCCATGTATTAAGTTATGTGATGCAAATTAAGGCTTCTCGCCAAGGCAAGCAGCAAAAACCTGAGCCGTTACCTCAGTTTTTCATTCCCCCCCATTTAAGACACGATTAAGGATTGCTAATTCATGAATAGTATTTCACGCTTTTTTGCTGGCAACGCCAGCTATATCGGCATTCCTATCATGCTACTCGCCATCTTGGCCATGGTGATCTTGCCTCTGCCCGCCTGGCTATTAGATGTCTTATTTACCTTCAATATCGTCTTAGCTGTGATGGTGCTATTGGTCAGCGTGTCGATTAAACGGCCATTAGAGTTCTCAGTGTTCCCTACACTACTGCTGCTAGCCACCTTGATGCGCTTAACCTTAAACGTGGCATCAACCCGAGTCGTGTTGATTGAAGGTCATCAGGGCGGTGATGCAGCCGGACGAGTGATCCAAGCATTCGGTGAAGTGGTTATTGGTGGCAATTATGTTGTCGGTGCGGTGATCTTTCTTATCTTGATGATCATCAATTTTGTGGTCATTACCAAAGGTGGAGAGCGAATCTCAGAAGTCTCGGCGCGTTTTACCTTAGATGCCTTGCCTGGCAAGCAAATGGCTATTGATGCCGACCTTAATGCCGGAACGTTAACCCATGAACAAGCCAGTATTCGTCGTCAAGATGTCGCCCGTGAGGCCGATTTCTACGGGTCAATGGATGGTGCCTCTAAGTTTGTCCGCGGTGATGCCATTGCAGGCCTGCTTATCTTAGGTATCAATATCATTGGTGGTATTAGTATCGGCATCTTCATGCATGACTTATCCGCCAGTGAAGCCTTCAAAACTTACGCGCTACTCACCATAGGTGATGGCTTAGTCGCCCAAATTCCCTCCCTATTATTAGCGACTGCGGCTGCAATAATCGTGACTCGCGTCTCTGACGCAGAAGAAATGCCGGTCCAACTCAGCCGCCAATTGCTAGCAAATCCAAAGACCTTAGCAACCGCAGCCTTAGTGATGGCCATTTTAGGTTTGACTCCAGGCATGCCAGCAATGGTGTTTTTATCTTTCGCGCTCTTGTTAGGTTTTGCTTCTTGGAAACAGCATCAAAACTTGCCACTGATGACCAATGAGGAGCAAGCAGCCCCCGTCGAAAGGAGTCTTAACGAACCCGCAGCGCCCACTTGGGATGCACTGCCCTTTACCGATGTGATTGAAGTACGACTCGGATATCGCTTAGTGCACTTAGTGGAAAAGACCAAGGGCGCCGAGCTGCAAAAGCGTTTAACAGGAATACGCCGTACCCTGTCAGAACAGGCTGGTTTTTTGTTAACGGAAGTGAGAGTCAGAGATAACTTAGCCTTGGCCCCCAATGCCTATCAAATCAATTTTATGGGCAATCAAGTCGCCCATGCCGTTTTGGAACCCGATCATTTACTGGCCATTAAAAGTGGCCCGCTGTACGGTGAAATTGATGGGATTATCACTAAGGAACCTGCCTATCAAATGGATGCTGTGTGGATAGAACAAGAGGTAAAAGCCAAGGCGTTAAATTTAGGTTATTCCGTCGTCGACAATGCCACTGTGATTGCCACCCATGTGAGTAAATTACTCCGTGAATCCTTATCTGAATTACTGCAACACGATGACATCATGCAACTCACCGACAGGCTCAGCAAGCAAGCCCCTAAGTTGGCGGAATCACTGACGACAGCATTAACACCGATCCAATTGCTTAAGGTGTTTCGTTTATTGCTTAAAGAACAAGTACCACTCAAAGACATACGCACCATAGCCACCACCTTGCTTGAATGTAGCGAGCAAACCAAAGATGCTGTGTTATTAGCTGCCGATGTACGCTGTGCACTACGCAATAATATTCTTCAGCAAATAGTCGGTAATGCCTCAAAACTTCAAGTGCTCACCCTGACCGCTGAATTAGAGCAGACCTTGATGACCGCATTACATCAGTCTCAGCAACAAGGGAAAGTTTCATTAGACAGTTTTCCGGTTGAACCTAACTTGTTAGCGCAACTGCAACAACGTATGCCACAATTACTGGCCGACACCAAAGATAAAGGCCACAACCCAATTCTACTGGTTTCACCTCAATTAAGGCCTTTGTTAGCCCGATATGCGCTAGCTTTTGCCCGAGGATTACATGTATTGTCCTACAATGAAGTTCCTGAAACTAAGGAGCTGATGATCGCAGGGCAACTCGGTTAGTTTGCCTTTCTCTTGCAGGGTATAGCATAAAGTAATGGTGAGTATGATAAAGACAGCCCAAGGTTATTCTTCAGAACTGACTCGAGATCAGTCAGAGTTAACACAATTTTGGTCACAGGTGCAGCAGGAAAGTTTAGCCATTGAGCCTGGGATCACCTTGGCCTATGGATTTATCAGACATGAAGACAATCGCCGCGCCATTGTGATTAGCAATGGCCGAGTCGAGTCCTACCTTAAGTATCAGGAGTTAATTTACGACTGCTATCAGCAAGGCTTTAGTGTGTATGCACTCGATCACCGAGGCCAAGGCTTGTCCAGCCGCTTAACCACCAATCCCCACCAAGGGCATGTGGAGCATTTTTCTGATTATGTAGATGATTTTAAAGTATTTATCGAACGCGTGGTAAAACCAGAGCGACACAAGGAGTTATTTCTTGTCGGCCACTCCATGGGCGGTGCCATTGCGACTCACTATATACACCAAGATCCAACGACCTTTAACGCAGCAGTCTTATCGGCGCCCATGTACGGCATTATACTGCCCCTTCCGACTGTCGTTATTAAGCAACTAGCAACCAAGATGATAAACACTCAGCCTGTCATAGGCAGCCACTTAGTCGCTACAAACTACATTATTGGCGGGCGGGATTATCAAGCCATTAGCTTTAAACTGAATCAACTCACCCATAGCCAGGTACGTTACCAGCATTATCGTGATTTATACCAACAACAACCCCAATGCCAGCTCGGGTCTCCAACCAACCAGTGGTTAGCAGAGGCCATTGATGCCGCTAAGGCGAGTATTGATATGGCCAGAGGAAGCCCGATCCCTTTGCTCATCTTGCAAGCGGGGAAAGATAAGATAGTCTGTAATCAGGCGCAAAATAAAGCGCTTGCAGGGCTTTGCCAGCGGATCATTATCGAAGGCGCTTTCCATGAAGTGTTTATCGAAACTGATAAACTCAGAGATAAAGCGCTAAAGGCACTGTTCGATTTTATTAACCAACACTCAGAGATAATTTAGACTTAATTAGCTGCAATATGTCTTTCTCCACCAAGGGGCGGCTGATTATGTAGCCTTGAAACCAAGTACAATGTATTTCGGTCGTGATCTTAAGCAGCTCTTTATTTTCAATGTGTTTTGCCACTACTGCATATCCCAAGTCCCTTGCCATATTCACCAAGGCAGCTAACAACTTAGTGCTCTGTGCGCTGTCGGTGATGCCATCCAAATATCGTGGCGCCAATTTAACCTGTGAAAAGCTGACACCCTGTAAATATTGAAGTGTCCCCATGCTTAAACCAAAATTGTCTAGCGCAATTAAGAAGCCCAACTCCTGCAACTCACGCACAAGTTTTCTAGCCGCTTGCGGATTAACATTAAATACCTCTTCAGCCAATTCGAGTTGAATTGGGGTCCCCTTAATTGGGAATTGACGCATTCTCTGTTTAAGCTGCTGGATAAAACCTTCTTGATGGAACGACCTAGCACTAATATTGATTGAGAAAATCGGCGAACTCACCCGCTGATGTTCGAGTGCTAATATCAGGCTGCAAACTTGCTCGAATACCCATAGTTCCAATTTAACGATATCTTCACTGAGCTCTGCTGTTGCAATGATTTTAGTGGGGGCGATAAAACCATATTCGACATGATACCAACGGATAAGCACCTCAATACTGCCCAAATTGCCATCCACATCAACTACAGGCTGAAAGGCCAGTGAGAGTTGCCCGGCATCGATTGCTACAGCCAAAGCTTGTTGCAATTTAGCCGGCTGCAGTTGGTTTTTATCCATTGAGGCTTGATACAAGATACACCCCTCCGCGGCATCATTGGCATGGCTAAGCGCAGTATCGGCCCGCGCCAGTAAAGTATGAGGCTCGATAGAATCTATACCATCAAACACCACCACCCCCACCTTGGCAGAAATAGATAAATGCTGCTCAGAGACAGTAAAACCTCTACTGATTAATTGCTTTACTTCACTTGCTAATGCTAATGCACGACGGTTAGCTTGCTCAGCATCTGGCCCTAAGTGGGCTGCCAGCATCACAAACTCATCCGTGCCTAACCGAGCAATCAGGCCCACTGCACTAAATGTGCTGGTGAGTCTCGCGGCAATTTGCATCAGTAATCTATCACCAAGCTGACGACCTAATGCATCATTAATCACACTGAAATTATCTAAACTAACCAAAATTAACGCTGCGGACGTTTCACTTTGACGACACTGTACTTGTAAATCGAATAGGGCATTAGCCAAACCATCGCGATTGATCAGATCGGTTAAGCCATTATGGCTTTGTTTATCTATGGCAACTCTATGATGCTGCACATCACCAGAGACATCTGTAATAGTCCCAATAATGCGTATAGGTCTGGACTGTTCATCCCACTCAACAATCTTGCCCTTATCGAGCACCCAAATATAATGGCCTTGCTTGTGCTTTAGCCGATGAACACTTTCATAATCTTCTTTCTGATGATTAATATAATTTTGTAGTGTATTGAGTACCTGTGACTTCTCATCGGGATGCAACCTTGACTCCCAAGCCAAATAATCGTTAGTTAAATCACCGGCATCGAAACCTAAGATCTCTTTCCATCTGTCTGATACAAAAATGGCGCCAGTGGCAATATTCCAATCCCAGATGCCATTTCGAGAGCCTTCGACGCTAAATAACCAGCGGCGCTCTGCATCATTAAGGCGTTTAGTCGCCCTTTTTAAACGACCGTCAACATCAGTCAAATAATGATGCAAGACACTCAATTCAGCCGACCAAAAGGCAGAGTCAGAATGAAAATTAACCATACCCACTTTTTTTGCTGCTCGGCTCAGACGTCGCAGTGGTGAGATGTGCAGTCGATAGAAAATGAAATAAAACAATAAAATGAATAAAAACCCTACTCCCCAAACCGTTTCTAGCCGTTGTTGTAACTTATCTATGGCCTCAAATAATATAATCGCAATGCTATATTCAAGATAAATCACATCCACTGCACTGGAGTAACGAGAGCGACTACTGGAAAAAACGGGATAATAGACTTGTATTGATAGACTCTCAAAATCAATCAGGATTATTTCTCTATTCTGGGTCACCGCCTCGTGATGTGTCTTGGCAGAGTAGGCCTCTAATACATGAGCCGCGTTACTGTTTCGCCAAATAGTATGATTGGCAAAATGTATTTGGCTATTGGCGTCTAACAGTACATATACCATCATATCTTGCTCTGTCGCCACGAGTTCCACTTCTTGCTCTATACGCTGCATATCTTGAGTCGCTATAGCCGAATCCACCACGCTGCGCATGCGAAATAAATCTTGCTGTAACTGCTTAGAAATAGAGTCAGTGAGCTGATCACCCAGTATATTTTTTTCATACAGGTACTCACCCATAATTAGGCTAGTAAAAAGGATGATAAGCGATACGGGTAAGGTAACGGCAAGGGATAAACGCGGAACGTTAAACAAGAAATACTCAATAATGTCTCTAAGATGCCCCTATGCTAGCGGGAAACTTAAGCCTAAGTAAAGCATTAAACTGAATCCCATAACAAGCTGTCACAGGAGAAACCATAGTCAAAAGACGTTTAATTTGATGACCTAATGATGCTAGTCAATGGCAGTGAATTTTTGTTGAATTTTCACACAAAACAATATTAATACTGTTTACCATTTGTTAACATCCATTGGTTAATTAGCGTGCATCAAATGCGCTTCAATTGACCATTTAAAATTTATAGCATAAAAAATAAGGAAATATTTTGGCTACTACAATTCAAAAAACATTCATTATTGCCGCGTCTTTGTTACTCACATTAAGTGCAGTGACCACAGATGTCGCAGCAAAACCCACAAAAAAAAGCTTTATAAACGATATTGAATACACTGGCATTAACTTTAAGCTAGATGAACAATATACTGGCGTAGAGCTCAGCAAAGAAGGGTTTAATTTACTTGGTACTGCTTCAGATGAGTTTGCTCAACAAATAAACTCAAATAAGTATTTAAAAAAGATTAGGCGGCTACACGAAGACAAATCATATAAAGAACTGAGAAAAAACTCGATTTTGTCTAAAAAGACAAAGACTAAATCACCTAAGTTGGAAAACTGGTACCGTATCGATATTACTAAAGGTATGACCCAGCAAGAGATATTGGATATATACAACTCACTGGTCGATATTCCCTATATTTCTATCGTAGAGTTAGAATCTCCTCCAATCAGTAGCGGATTTGAACAATGTCCCGCATTAAATTGTGAACCCGACCTTCCACCTGGAGACGGTGGTGGAACTCCGGGTAATACCCCTGATTTACAAAGTTACCAAACCTACCTAGGGCAAAGCCCACTGGGCATTGATGCCCTTTACGCCTGGACGAAAACAGGTGGTAATGGCCAAGGGGTTAAAATTATAGACATGGAAAACGGTTTTAACTCAAACCATGAGGACTTACCGACTACCTTCGTGCGTAAGTACGATTACGATGATAGTGATCATGGAACGGCGGTATTGAGCGTTGTTGGTGCCAAAAGAGATGGCAAGGGCGTCACAGGTATTGCTTATGGTGCCCAGTTAGGCTTCCATGGTTGGTCACCAAGTATT
Source organism: Shewanella denitrificans OS217 (assembly GCF_000013765.1). Lineage (NCBI taxonomy): Bacteria > Pseudomonadati > Pseudomonadota > Gammaproteobacteria > Alteromonadales > Shewanellaceae > Shewanella > Shewanella denitrificans. The sequence goes on from NC_007954.1 coordinate 4,390,153, forward strand.
GCCCAAGCCATAAACAATGCTGCCGGTTATCTTAGCGCCGGCGATGTTATTATCTTAGAAGGTCAAATCAATAGAAACATTAATAATGGGGATAGCTGTACCTCGCAAAATCAAAATGAATGTGTTCCGCTAGAATGGAATCAAGCCACTTTTGATGTTATCTCTGCCGTAACCAATCGCGGGATCATAGTGATTGAGGCGGCAGGCAACGGTAATGAAAATCTAGATGATCCAATATATCAAAATCGATTTAATAGAAACACCCGAGATTCAGGGGCTTTCTTAATTGCGGCCACGAACCCGAGTGCATCAATTGCTCGTTCATATTTTTCAAACCATGGTACTCGCATTGATTTTAATGGTTGGGGTAACGAAGTCGCTGCTGCAGGTTTATATGGCAACACCCTGTTTAATGGTGGAATAAATCAAAGATACGGTGATGGATTTGCGGGCACCTCATCTGCGAGCCCAATCGTCGCCGGCGCTGTCGCCGCACTACAAGGTTTTAGTAAGAATGCTAAAGGTCAAACATTGAGTGTGCAAACCATCAAAAATATTCTGACCGCCACAGGCGTACAAGAACCTTCAGGCGTGCAAGTCGGAGTGAGACCCAATTTGAAGGGGGCAATTCAATATTTAGAGAGTGCTCTGGTAGCGCCTAAGCTAACGGCAGAATCCTATTACTGTCATGGCGAATACAATCTCTCTTGGAACTCAATCTCCAGTGCGTCATCCTATAAAATCTTCCTCGATGGCAGTTATTTTGCCTCGACAACATCCACCAGCAAATACCTTAACCTACCTAGGACTCAAACCGCTACAGTGCAAGCCTGCACGGCGTCATCCTGTAGTGAGCATTCCAATAGCGTAAGTCTGCGCTATGCACCAGTATGCTACTAGGTTTCATCCGTTAACAGTCTAGTGTAATAACTCAAGCGTGGGGCTTAAGCCTCACTCTAATGACAGGCTTTGCCAAGGCAGAGCCTGTCATTTACTCCATGAGTCGCATCAATAACAATGGCAAGAGTAAAACAGCTAAGCAGAAAACTAAGGCCAAAAAAGCCTTCGGTGAGCAGACTATGGCCTTGACTCACCGGGAGCGTCCATATATGCACCTTATTTCTTTGCATGTCATATTTATTCATTGCGGTCAATGAATGAAAACTCTGCCGGTAATTTACCAGAGATTACATGAGCTAAGTATTTATCTAAAATTCCTGTTGGATTACTAAGCTTAGTAATAACTTCAAGATCTTTACCGTGAACGTAGTAAACACTACCATCACTTGACTCTCCATTTATAAATAGAGCGTCTTTGTTATCTGTTAATAACCAACAACTCAAGGCTTCTCTTTCACAACCTAAGTCTTTAGCAAACTGATCGGTTTGTTTACGGGTTACCCCTACCATATCCTCATAATTATCCAGATCCTTTTTGGCGCAATAACGAAACGGGGTATTGAGCCAGTCTCCAGGGAAGAATGTTTGTTTAGTGATACCAAACGAATCAAACCAACGGTAAAGCTCTTTCCAACCTTCAGGCAACATTTGGTGGTTTTCATCGAACTCTTCTCCTTCTTTTTCCATAAAATCAGGTTGTAGAGCAAAAAATAAATTCTGGTTATCAGTTTGTATAACAATAAATGTTAACCACTCTCTAAGCCCTCGTTTTAGTACAAGTTTTGGCTGCCCCCACATATCTTTCATTTTTGCAACAGTAAAAGGGAATGCTGTGCTAAATGCCGGGAATATCTTTGATATGTCTTTTCCAACGGTCTCAATTATTTCCATATCAAGGTGTTTTAAAGCACCTTGAGGGATACCTGATTGGCTCGTACAAATATATTCGTATGATATATCCATATTTCATTACCCTCCTTTATTCTGCTTGTTAAATAAATTGATCTGTTTCTGAATTGAACGTTGAATGTCCAATTGAGTATCAATCAAATTCTGTTGATAAACAGGATGAAGTGACTGCCCTTTGTAAGTATTCCAGTCCAAACTAGACCCCTTAGATGAGTTAAATGTTTTAGGCAATGGCTGGAAGTTACCAATACTAGCAATAAATCAGAAGAATAAATCAGGCCAGCCATGATAACGATGAAAAAATGGCTCAGTCCAACCAGTGTAAGCCCGAACAGGCCAAGGATAGGTAACCTAATCCGCATGAGTGTTTCACATTTTAAGGCGCAGTGGTACGGATTTCATTAGGGGCGCAGTGGTAACTGTTAAGCCCGTATATATGTCAGCACAACCGCTTTTAGCGGTAATGAGTCGCATCAAAAGCAATGGCAGGAGTAAAGCAGTTAAACAGAAAACTAAGGCCAAAAAGCCTTCGGTGAGCAGACTATTGCCTCGACTCACCGGAAGCGTCCATATATGGCACCTTATTCGTTTCATTGACTATTCTTCAACTTTAATATCTACAACACATTTAGAAAATAACGAACTGGTTTTATGGTAACTCGAAATAAAACTGAAATACCTGATTGTGACTTTTTTACCGACATAGGGTAATAACAAATTAAAAATATCCCCTTCGTAACAAGGTGGCTTAGTTATGTCGGAGTGTTCTCGCGTATTAATACTCCAAATAACGCTCCACTCATCGTCTGGTGTAATAATAGTGAACACATCCCAGAGATAATCATCATCGTATTTATGGAAATGCCCTGGCCAAGCCTTTTTTTTATTACCAACAAACTCAATCACCCCGCTAAAGGTTTCAAGTTTAGCGCTATTATCAATATAAATTTGATACTTCCTTTTATCTGCGCGGATGTTTGACATTGTCAAATTATAAGCGAGAGTACTTCCTATAAAAAAAACAATAAAATACGTTCTGACACGCCTAATCTGCTTAAATTCTTGATGTTTATATACTAAAAATAGAGCTGCAAAAACAAACAACACAAAAATTATATTCATGAGTGTATCTTTGCCTAGCCAATAATCCCACCCCTCCGGTGGGAGGGGGGCATATAACGTTTTCATTAAATGTATTAATCTCCTGTTATCCAGCCTTTCTGAGTGAAAATACTGTTTTGCACACCATACAAGAATTGTCCCCAAGTACTTGATTCAAAGTTGGATTCAGGTATTCTGGTTGAATTCTGTAACGCCACGAAGCCAGCCACCTTACTGTTTATCAAGCTGTTCGATTTACTTCCAAAATCAAAACTCTTGGAAAATTGAAAGCCCTCAACACTCTTATCTATATTACTTGGGTCGGTAAACCCAAAAACATTAGGATCCTTTTTATAAGTATGCCCCTGAAACACATTAACGCTATCTGGAATGAGCAAATGCTTGGTCTTAGGCAATTCAGCTTCAACACCATAGGTCATCAGGTATCCATTCAAGAAATCATCAGCTTCCATTGTAGCTCCTGTTGCCAAGGATAACTCATAGGAAAAGCTCGATTGATTGACAAACTGTTGGTAGCCCATATCGAACGCCTTGGCAATCCCGCCACTACCATCGGGGTTAAAGGCAAATGCTAATGACCCCCCAACACCAACCCCTAATTGCGATTCTAGGTATAGACTGCCTTCAATCTCTACGGCTCCTCCATCTAAATAACCCATTTGTTGCCACACCGGCATGATGGTTGCCGGCGCTGTCGCCGCATTACAAGGTTTTAGTAAGAATGCTAAAGGTAAAACATTGAGTGTGCAAACCATCAAAAATATTCTGACCGCCACAGGCGTTCAAGAACCTTCAGGCGTGCAAGTCGGAGTGAGACCCAATTTGAAGGGGGCGTTTCAGTATTTAGAGAGTGCTCTGGTAGCGCCTAAGCTAACGGCGGAATCCTATTACTGTCATGGCGAATACAATCTCTCTTGGAACTCAATCTCCAGTGCGTCATCCTATAAAATCTTCCTCGATGGCAGTTATTTTGCATCGACAACATCAACCAGCAAATACCTTAACCTACCTAGGACTCAAACCGCTACAGTGCAAGCCTGCACGGCATCATCCTGTAGTGAGCATTCTAATAGCGTAAGTCTGCGCTATGCACCAGTATGCTACTAGGTCTCATCCGTTAACAGTCTAGTGTAATCGCGCAAGAGTGGGGCTTAAGCCTCACTCTAATGACAGGCTTTGCCAAGGCAGAGCCTGTCATTTACTCCATGAGTCGCATCAATAACAATGGCAAGAGTAAAACAGCTAAGCAGAAAACTAAGGCCAAAAAAGCTCTTGGTGAGCAGACTATTGCCTTGACTCACCGGAAGCGTCCATATATGTCCACCTTTACTTTTACATTTATTGTCTGGTCTTTACCGAGATTGAACCACATCATAAATTTCATATGTTTCAGAATTTAACTTACAAATAATATCTACTGACACTTTAGTCGGCCCACCTTTGCTCAATCCTGCTGAATATAAATAGTTAATTCCATTCATCACTCCCCCACCAGTAAAACAAGTATCTAGATCATTAGAGCTTAAAGGGTTGTCTGGTCTACAAATTTCTTTACCATCAGAGCTAATAACACTTAAATTATTTCCAGATGATGGCTCTATAATTACAATTGCCTTACTGTCACTCGTAACAAAAGCACTTACGAAATTACATTTCCTGCATGCTTCACTCCCATCACTCAACATCCAAGTAAGAAGCGACTTATCATCATTAAATAATATTTCAGTGATCATAGAATAAATTAGGCCAGCCATGATAAAACAACAACATAATGCACTTTGGGTTTACGCTCAAGTCACGGTAAGTCACTGAACAGCGAAAAGGCTAATATGGTTGGGAACAAATGAATAAGGATGTGCTTAAAAGGGTTACTTGACTGAAAAACGGTGATTTTTAGCAAGAGTAACCCAAGCCATTCTCTGGTTGGCCATTTTGAAGGGTAAAGCCTATGAAATAGGCTTGAAGTCAGCCTGCTTTTAGGTGCTGGCAACAGCTGGCGAAGTGTCGGCGACGTTTTTCTAGATGCTCGCAATAGCGCGTCAGCTCTTGAAGTGTGCCCACGGGGCCATGAAATAACTTACCAAATTCTGTGGTAAGTTTGAGCCAATTTTCTTGAGGGATATTCAATCGAGTGAGTAACTTAGCGCTATTTGTGCTGATTGCACCTCGCTTGTCGTTGCGAATAATACGTCCAGTATCGTCAACCAGTTCAAGATAATCTTTCAATGCAAATGCAATACCTTTGGGTTGGTTTTTACGCTCATTGCCAATGAACGGTAGCAAGTTATTAGGTTGCTCTCCTTTCAAGGCAGCCTTTATTCGCAGTTGAATACTGGTATGGTCTGAGTACTCTGGGGTGCTTGCCATCTTAGCCCTAATAGGACTTCCTGTTAACAAAGAGTAATCTACATAAGCCATACAGGCTAGCACTGCTGCCTCATCGAGTAGCGCTTGACTCTTTATAAAGGAAATAGGTAAAACGCCCTTCCCACAAATTCGTCGGGAACGAATTTGAACAGCTTCAGCTGGCCCGAAGGGTGAGCGCCATGGATGGCGGTGAATAGAAACGACCAGTGCAGTTATCTTCTTGATTTGCTTGTCTTGCTATTGGCTCATTTAAACAGCGCGCTCTTTTGAAAACGTTGGCAAGAAATATCGCTTAATCGGCTGCGATATAAAGCAACTGTGTGGCTAAGCTGCAACTGTTCATAATCTTCAAGCGTTTCACCCTGAGCAAACTTTTTGGTTGTATCAGTACCCTTAAACAATTGATGCCAATGGCTTATTACCTCAACATCAGACCAGCTGTTAGCTTGATAGATGTCGATACTGAGCACAACATGAAGGTGATTACTTCCAGTTCATTCACAAGAGTGCAAAAGCTGCCACATCAATCGCGAAAACCTCCGCTAATTTAAGCAGTTGAGCTTCTACCCAAGCACGTCTGTGGTCGTAGTTTTTACCAGAAAACATATCATCGCCGCAGAGAAAAGCACGGCGAATAACGCGACTACAACAATGGTACATAGGAGTGTCTTCCACACTCACCTGACTTCTTCTAGGGCGTGGCATATGCTCACCTTCGTCAATGTCTGTTCAGATTTTAAGCTTAGTTTAAAATCTGGAGACTCTCCAGTAACATGGATGGCCCTTTATTATTATTACAGCTGGCGAAGTGTCGGCGACGTTTTTCTAGATGCTCGCAATAGCGCGTCAGCTCTTGAAGTGTGCCCACGGGGCCATGAAATAACTTACCAAATTCTGTGGTAAGTTTGAGCCAATTTTCTTGAGGGATATTCAATCGAGTGAGTAACTTAGCGCTATTTGTGCTGATTGCACCTCGCTTGTCGTTGCGAATAATACGTCCAGTATCGTCAACCAGTTCAAGATAATCTTTCAATGCAAATGCAATACCTTTGGGTTGGTTTTTACGCTCATTGCCAATGAACGGTAGCAAGTTATTAGGTTGCTCTCCTTTCAAGGCAGCCTTTATTCGCAGTTGAATACTGGTATGGTCTGAGTACTCTGGGGTGCTTGCCATCTTAGCCCTAATAGGACTTCCTGTTAACAAAGAGTAATCTACATAAGCCATACAGGCTAGCACTGCTGCCTCATCGAGTAGCGCTTGACTCTTTATAAAGGAAATAGGTAAAACGCCCTTCCCACAAATTCGTCGGGAACGAATTTGAACAGCTTCAGCTGGCCCGAAGGGTGAGCGCCATGGATGGCGGTGAATAGAAACGACCAGTGCAGTTATCTTCTTGATTTGCTTGTCTTGCTATTGGCTCATTTAAACAGCGCGCTCTTTTGAAAACGTTGGCAAGAAATATCGCTTAATCGGCTGCGATATAAAGCAACTGTGTGGCTAAGCTGCAACTGTTCATAATCTTCAAGCGTTTCACCCTGAGCAAACTTTTTGGTTGTATCAGTACCCTTAAACAATTGATGCCAATGGCTTATTACCTCAACATCAGACCAGCTGTTAGCTTGATAGATGTCGATACTGAGCACAACATGAAGGTGATTACTTCCAGTTCATTCACAAGAGTGCAAAAGCTGCCACATCAATCGCGAAAACCTCCGCTAATTTAAGCAGTTGAGCTTCTACCCAAGCACGTCTGTGGTCGTAGTTTTTACCAGAAAACATATCATCGCCGCAGAGAAAAGCACGGCGAATAACGCGACTACAACAATGGTACATAGGAGTGTCTTCCACACTCACCTGACTTCTTCTAGGGCGTGGCATATGCTCACCTTCGTCAATGTCTGTTCAGATTTTAAGCTTAGTTTAAAATCTGGAGACTCTCCAGTAACATGGATGGCCCTTTATTCGCACCAGCGGTGTCAGTCGTTAACTGTTTCGTCATGCGATTTTCAGCGGCAGCCTGAGAGGCCGCAAGCTGGGCATTCACCCTAGCTTCAATTTTCCGGCTCACCTCTTGCGCTAACTCAATAAATCAGGCCCAATAAATCAGGCCCACAATAAATCAGGCCAGCCACACAATAAATCAGGCCAGCCATGATAAAACCACAATAAATCAGGCCAGCCATGATAAAACAACAACATAATGCACTTTGGGTTTACGCTCAAGTCACTGAAAAGCGAAAAGGCTAATATGGTTGGGAACAAATGAATAAGGATGTGCTTAAAAGGGTTACTTGACTGAAAAACGGTGATTTTTAGCAAGAGTAACCCAAGCCATTCTCTGGTTGGCCATTTTGAAGGGTAAAGCCTATGAAATAGGCTTGAAGTCAGCCTGCTTTTAGGTGCTGGCAACAGCTGGCGAAGTGTCGGCGACGTTTTTCTAGATGCTCGCAATAGCGCGTCAGCTCTTGAAGTGTGCCCACGGGGCCATGAAATAACTTACCAAATTCTGTGGTAAGTTTGAGCCAATTTTCTTGAGGGATATTCAATCGAGTGAGTAACTTAGCGCTATTTGTGCTGATTGCACCTCGCTTGTCGTTGCGAATAATACGTCCAGTATCGTCAACCAGTTCAAGATAATCTTTCAATGCAAATGCAATACCTTTGGGTTGGTTTTTACGCTCATTGCCAATGAACGGTAGCAAGTTATTAGGCTGCTCTCCTTTCAAGGCAGCCTTTATTCGCAGTTGAATACTGGTATGGTCTGAGTACTCTGGGGTATCTGCCATCTTGGCTCTGATGGGATTGAGGTCGACATAAGCCATGCAAGCGAGTACAGCAGCCTCATCAAGCAAAGCTTGCGACTTAAAACGCCCCTCCCAGAAACGACCAGTGCAGTTATCTTCTTGATTTGCTTGTCTTGCTATTGGCTCGTTTAAACAGCGCATGAACCAAGAAATATCGCTTAATCGGCTGCGATATAAAGCAACTGTGTGACTAAGCTGCAACTGTTCATAATCTTCAAGCGTTTCACCCTGAGCAAACTTTTTGGTTGTATCAGTACCCTTAAACAATTGATGCCAATGGCTTATTACCTCAACATCAGACCAGCTGTTAGCTTGATAGATGTCGATACTGAGCACAACATGCAAATGATTACTCATCACTGCAAAAGCTGCTACATCAATCGCGAAAACCTCCGCTAATTTAAGCAGTTGAGCTTCTACCCAAGCACGTCTGTGGTCGTAGTTTTTACCAGAAAACATATCATCGCCGCAGAGAAAAGCACGGCGAATAACGCGACTACAACAATGGTACATAGGAGTGTCTTCCACACTCACCTGACTTCTTCTAGGGCGTGGCATATGCTCACCTTCGTCAATGTCTGTTCAGATTTTAAGCTTAGTTTAAAATCTGGAGACTCTCCAGTAACATGGATGGCCCTTTATTATTGCATCGCGTCAGAGAGCGCTTGGTAAAACAAAGAACCGCCTGCACCAATCAAATTCGTGGGGTGTTAGTGGATTTTGGTATTTGTTTTCCGCAAGGTCACAGTGCGTTTGAGCGAGCCATGTGGGACATCATTAACGATGAGTCACAGCGGCCTATCATCAAGTTAATGGCCAATGATTTCTGGGATGAATACCAGACTGTGAGTACCCGCTTAGACCGCATTAACCGCCTGATAAAACAGCTGGTAGAGCAAGACCCTAATGGCAAAATCTTATTAAGTATTCCAGGTGTTGGCCCCATTATCGCTTCAGCGTTTGCCGCTGCCATTGGTGCAGGGCAAGCCTTTAATAGCGCTAAAGAATTAGCAGTCTGGCTAGGGTTAACCCCACAACAATTCGCCTCAGGCAATAAGAGTATTAATGGCAGTATCACCAAACGCGGCGACGGCTACTTACGCAAACAACTTATTCACGGTGCCAGAACCGTAGTCAGCCATGCAAGTAAGAAAAATGATGATTTAAATCAGTGGATAACCCAATTAAGAAGCCGTAAAAGCATCTGCACAACTGTGGTTGCCACCGCTCATCGACTCGCCAGACTGATGTGGATTTTATTGCACAAGCAAGTGCCCTATGCGCCGCAATACGGCGCTTATCAAGGCATAAGCCATGAAGCCAATTAACCCTGTTATCGCTATCTTGCACAGCTCGGTCGTGCCAAGGGCTTATAGCCCGTCTGGATGATAAGAGCGGCAAGATAGCACCTAATACTCGAGGTTGTTGTTAACGATGAAGCAATGGCTCAGTCCAACCAGTGTAAGCCCGAACAGGCCAAGGATAGGTAACCTAATCCGCATGAGTGTTTCACATTTTAAGGCGCAGTGGTACGGATTTCATTAGGGGCGCAGTGGTAACTGTTAAGCCCGTATATATGTCAGCACAACCGCTTTTAGCGGTAATGAGTCGCATCAAAAGCAATGGCAGGAGTAAAGCAGTTAAACAGAAAACTAAGGCCAAAAAAGCCTTCGGTGAGCAGACTATTGCCTCGACTCACCGGAAGCGTCCATATATGGCACCTTATTCGTATTCATGTCCACATTTCTCTCATTTACTATATGACCTTATTTTGATTCTTTATTTCGCTCACTTTTCTATTGACTATTCTTCAACTTTAATATCTACAACACATTTAGAAAATAACGAACTGGTTTTATGGTAACTCGAAATAAAACTGAAATACCTGATTGTGACTTTTTTACCGACATAGGGTAATAACAAATTAAAAATATCCCCTTCGTAACAGGGTGGCTTAGTTAAGTCGGAGTGCTCTCGCGTCTGAATATGCCAAATAACGTTCCATTCATCGTCTGGTGTAATAATAGTGAACACATCCCAGAGATAATCATCATCGTATTTATGGAAATGCCCAGGCCAAGCCTTTTTTTTATCGCCGACAAACTCAATCACCCCACTAAAGGTTTCAAGCTTAGCGCTATTATCCATGTATACTTGATATCTTACTCGATCGCCGTCTATTCCCGCAGTAAACAACATATAGGCTAAAATATTGCCTACTATTATAACCTTCACGTATGTTAAGAGGTTTCTTATTTGATTCTGTTCTTGGTATTTATACACAAAAAAGAGCGCACCAATAACAAAGAAGAAACCATTGAAGTTAGTTAGGGTCTCAGTTTTAAACCAATAATCCCACCCCTCCGGAGGGGGGGGGGCATATAACGTTTTCATTAAATGTATTAATCTCCTGTTATCCAGCCTTTCTGAGTGAAAATACTGTTTTGCACACCATACAAGAATTGTCCCCAAGTACTTGCTTCAAAATCGAATCTAGGAATTTTGGTTGAATTCTGTAACGCCACGAAGCCAGCCACCTTACTGTTTATCAAGCTGTTCGATTTACTTCCAAAATCAAAACTCTTGGAAAATTGAAAGCCCTCAACACTCTTATCTATATTACTTGGGTCGGTAAACCCAAAAACATTAGGATCCTTTTTATAAGTATGCCCCTGAAACACATTAACGCTATCTGGAATGAGCAAATGCTTGGTCTTAGGCAGTTCAACTTCAACACCATAGGTTATCAGGTATCCATTCAAGAAATCATCAGCTTCCATTGTAGCTCCTGTTGCCAAGGATAACTCATAGGAAAAGCTCGATTGATTGACAAACTGTTGGTAGCCCATATCTAACGCTCTTGCAACCCCGCCACTGCCATCGGGGTTAAAGGCAAATGCTAATGACCCCCCAGCACCACCCCCTAATTGCGATTCTAGGTATAGACTACCTTCAATCTCTACGGCTCCTCCATCTAAATAACCCATTTGTTGCCACACCGGCATGATGGTTGCGGATAAACCAACTTCCGCCAAGTTCAGGCCCACTTCCCCAATGTCGGCAGCAATACTCCCGACACCTTTAAGCGTATGTAAAGTTAAGTCCGTGTAGTTATCGAAGCGCTGATAAGCACTAGCCATGTCTTTTGCTGTGTACCAAATTGACTGGCTGTTATCGACTAAAGACTTACCTAAGTCCCATAAATCATCTCCCAAACGGGCGCCATTTACGTGCTCCTTGCGCCATTGCTCCCTATAATCTTTTTGAGCTTGATGCACATCATTCGCCCATTGCACCTGCTCTTCTGAAATTAATGGTGTAAAGAGCTCTTCTTTTGGATTGTTAATTCTAAAATTAATATCCCTTTCTCTATATCGTTCTCTAATTTTGTCACTTTCAGCTTCTCTTTGTATTCGGTTTTTCTCTACGGTTTCACCCAGCTTAGTAATTTTATCATTGATGTCTTGTTGATTTTCTAGGGCACCTTCAATAAAGCTCTGCCTTCTTTGCTGCTGTTTACTTTCCATTTTCTCAATAGCATCTTCAGTTACTTGCTGGCTTTTAATGGCTATTTTAGCTTTGTTATCCTGCATCGCTTGATCAACATCAATATGCTTTATTGTTATTTCATCTGCCGACTTCGTAGCTTTCTGCGCTATTTTGGCAAACGCTTGCTCAACCTCTTTCATCAAATTTGCAGTTTTACGCGCTTGCTCTGCTTCTTGCTCCATTAAGCCTGCTTTGGCTTGGCTACGGTTGATTTCAGAGCCGACCGCATTACCAAAGGCACTCATGGCCACTTGCTTGAAGTTCCACGAGGGCCTATCGGCGCCTTTGAGTATCGCCTTGCCTAGGGCATAACTGACCCCAGCACCGATGACACCTGCGGCGGTCTCTCTCATAGTATTACCCCAATCGAAGCTGGCGACATCACTGCCACCCAGTGGAATACTGCTCATCACCCCAGCCATCACATCAGAAGTCATCGCGGCGGTGGATAACATAGACACGGCCACATTACCCCAGCTAAATGATGTGTCGATACCGGCGAGTTGATTGATACCGACATTCATTGGCACACTGAGCCCCGCTTGCCAAATCTTTGCTGCCTGCGTCAAATTTGCGCCTTCAGCAATCTCGGCTACCCCTCTAATACCTGTCGCCAAACCAACCGTAGCCATTGAAGTAACCCCGCCCACTAAGGCTTTCTTCAGTGAGAAGCTGTCGACCACCCCCATGGCCTTGCCCACTAATTGACTGGCGGCGCTGCCCACAAACCCGCCGGCAAAGGCGGCTGCAGCGACGCCAGCGGTAAGGCCAGCGGCACCAGACATTATTCCCATCCCTGCAGTCATGGCTCCACTGAGGACACCACCGATTGTCGCTCCAGGTGCCATAGCCAACAATGCTGCGCCGGCGGTAAAGACGGTGGCGACCACGGCCACCACTACCATGACTATCATGGCGATGCCACCACAGCCGCCTTTTTGTGGCGGAATGGGCGGTGGCGGGATTTCAGGTAATGTCGGGTTGACATCGCCCATGGCCGCGCCCGGGTTGTAAGGCCTGAAGGTTTCAGCGCTATGGTGTAAATTGGTGCTGGTCACATTAGGCAGTGTCAATGTGGTGCCTGGCGCAAGGCGCTCGGTGCCACGTAAACCATTGGCGTCTGCCAGCAAATACCACAGCGACTTGTCGCCCCATAATTGCGCGGCGATGCCCATCAAGGAGTCGCCAGCTTGTACCGTATAACTGCCACTGCTCACGCCACTTTGGCGGCCCACGGGCACATAGTTCGCATCGAAATCGGCGGCGATCACCGGACGGTATTCTTGCTCATTACTGGTGGACTTTTTCCGCTGGGCATCGGCCAATACCGTGGCATAGTCACGATAGCTTGGGCCATCATCACCTATGTCACCGATACCTATACCATTGAAGTAAAAGTAATTATGTTGCTTAGTGTACCTTGGGGTTTCTTCGTTACGGACTAAGACCTTGCCATCGAAACTGTTGACATACTTAAGTAATCGACCCGCATAAGTGTCTGTTGCCGTGACTAAGTTGCCATTGACGTCATATTGCAACTTAGACAAGCCATTGCCCCAGTCGTATCTGAGTTCGCCGCCAGTTTGACCGGCAACCTCAATTTTGACTTGCTTGTACGTGTCCCACTTTTCATAGCCGTAACGGGTCGTTTGCCCTGTGGTGTGCCACTTATTGTCACTCCATGAAGACGTACTGACACTGCTGTAAAGTTGATTGCCCAGCTTATCAGTACTGAAGGTCGAGTTAGATTTTTCTGTGTTGGTGCCATTTTTATCATAACGGCTCACATTCTCACTGATCTTCTGCCCTGCAGCGTTATAGGTGTAGCTGGTGTCTGAGGCCAACTGACCACGGTTATCCCCTGGATAATATAAATACGGCTCACCGTATTCCTCCATGCGGCCGCGCTCGCTATTGTAACTGCGCCAGCGCAGCACCGGGGCGGCGGCTGGGCGATATTCTTGTACCGACTTCAGGTAACCACCATCATAATAGGTCCGCACCACTCGCTGATCGCCGTCAATATCGACCTTCACCAACCAGCCAAATGCGTTATAGGTATAGGTTTCTACTGAGCCAGCGCCATTTTCAACGGTTTTACGGCGACCGCCACTGTCGTAACTGATTTTGACACCATCACCACGGACCACTTGGCCATTTTCCAAATCCCCCTTAGAGATAACCACACGGTTGACCGCATCATAGGTATACCAATGATCGACGTCGGCACTGATATTATTAATTTGGGTATAATCACTGCGAATGCGGCGGCGATTACCGACGGCATCATAATCATAGCGAATATCAAGGCCGCTATCGGTCACTCGGCTGAGGCGATTAAGTTCATCAAAGCTCGCCACGGTTTGCTGGCTGTAGACGGCTGAGCCACCGGCATCAAGATAGAAATACTCTTCGCCTATGGTGTTGCCATTGGCATCATAGTTAAAGGTGGCAAAGTTATTGGCACCGATATCGTCAATTTGTTTGCGCAAGCCATTTTCATAATAGCTATAGCGGATATCTTGACCGCGACTGCTGACCTGTAAATCAAGCTGACCTGTGGCTGAGCCATAGTAGAAATAGGATGTGGTGCCGCCCATGTCCTGTTTCCACACCATGCGGCCTAAGTAGTCATTATGCTCTAATGAAATATCCCCAGTGGCATGGACGGTTTGTTTAACCCAGCCACCATAGGTGCCTATGTCTCCTTGGAAGCTGTAGTTATATTGGGTTTCATAACCGGCGGGATCTATCCCTCGAATTAACCGTCCTTGACGGTCATATTCAAAATAACTGACATTGGCGTTGCCGGTGGCCACGTTATTAAAGCCGGTTTCATGCTTTAATTGTTGCCCTTGCTGGTTATAGACATAAATATCATCGTTACGACCCGCACGATCGACTTGAATAATTTGCCCGGTGCCATCGTAGCTGTAGCTCACAAAGCGGTTGTCTTTGGTCCTTTCACTGCGCATCTGCCCGTAGATGTCGTAGCTATAGCTTTGGCTGGTGTTATCGGCAAATGACTGTGAAACCAACTTACCCGCTTGGTATTGGCGAACTTGACGCTGACCATTGGCATCAATTTCACTCACTTGGTTACCTTGAATATCATAGGCATAACGGGTGCTGACACTCAACCTGCTGGTAATGCCGTTCTCAGCGGTCACCGAGGTGGTAGGGTCAGTCCGCTGGACCAACTGGCCTCGATTGTCATAGAGGTAGTGTGTGGTGTAGCCACGGCCATCTGTGATGCTGGAGATTTGACCAAAGGCATTATAGCTTTGGGATTTACTGCTCGCGTAACGCTTAAGATCGTTTAATCCCTGCTCAGATAACACTTGCAAACTTTGCAATGATAAATCGGGTTTAACCGTATTCGTGTGGCTGATTTGCGTCTGCGCCCCTAAGGTCATCATCCCCTTGGCGCCATTGATAACCTTACCGATGGAGTCGTTCGACTGGTAGTAGTACTCGAACTCACCTTGACCTAAACTGCTGACATCCACAGCAAAACGGCCATTACCCCCGTAATTAGCGATCAGCTTACTGAAAGCCCCGGTACTGTCTTTTGGGCGATAATAAAAGCTTAATCGCGTCGCTTCTGCGGGTTGATCTGAGAAGCTCACCAGTGCCGGCACGCTGTGGCTGTCCTTGGGGTTAGAGCGGGCGGTATACTGATTAACCTCAGGGGCTTCACCTTCCCAACCATAGCTACCGGTGAGGTTTTTATAAAACACCCAATTACCTTGAGCATCTTGCTTGAAGGTTTTAACACTATAGACAAACCCACGTTCCTTGATATTGCTTGTGGTGGTTCTACCGTGGGCTTTGACACCGTAGCGGTTGAATTCATCTTTGCCTGAGATATAGCTCTTAGGGCTATTAATACCTTGGAAGTAATATGAATTCTTGCTGATATCGACTTCACTTACCCCTTGAGAGCCATAGCCGGCAAACCCGGTATCCCACTCTAGTCTTAGCTTGCCTGAGTAATCATCCATGCCATCGAAAGTGAAGCTCATGCCATATTGCTTTAAGAATTGCTCAGGTTTGCGGTCTGAACCCGAGGCCATCAAATGGAATTTCACATCGATATTGCCCCCCATGGCAACTTGCGCTGCCCCACGGGAGAAGTTACTGCTGGGTACATTGCCGGTGGCAGGGGCCGCATTGGCTTGAGCACGCAGGTAGGCCAACTCAGGATCGATACTCTCGATGGCGTTGTTACGGGCATCGAAACGGTTAACGGTGAAGTGGAAATTGTGATCTTGTTTATTGGCCGCCAACATCCACGCCATGGATTTATCATCCAAACGTGTCCCTGTGGAGGTGACCACTAAGGTGGCATTGCCATTTTCATCATAAAAGAAGCGACGGTGCTTACCTTGATCATTACTGAAGGTAAGGCGGGCATTGGCATCATATTCATAGAAGGTGTGCTCATTGCCCATGGTCCCCTTGGCGACCACTTGGCCTAGCGTGTTATAGCGGGTGCTATGGGTCACATCATTGGCGTCTTGATGCCACACCTGACGATTAGCATCGTCATAGCTATAGCGCTCAACCAACCAGCGCGTCTGGCTATGCGCACCCAGTGAGGCATTTTGATAGGCTAAATAGGTTTGTTTCTCTCGCTTAACGATCACATTTCCATATTGATCATGTATGTAGATGATGTCGATATCACCCGGAGCCGTGAGGCGCACTAAGCGGCCTGAGTCATCGTAATAACGGGTGGTAATTTTATCGGCATCATCCATAGTGCCGACCGCGCCATAACTGTTGTCTTGCACATCTAAGACCTGGTTGCCCATGGCATCGAATGCCATGAAACGCGTCGGTGTCACCTGTTGGTTACTAAAATCGGTATAGCTAGAATCGGTGGACTTTATTTGACGATTTAAGGCGTCATACTGGAAGCTAACTTGGGTTTTTTCTCCGACCCAAAGGCTATTCTTAATGCCCCCCACTTCAGTCACGGTGACATTACCATTGGCATCATATTGATAACGGCTGGTGACATCTGCCATCCCATTGGTCACATTGCTGCCTGAAGGCGTGCTATAGCGCACATTTTTAACCTGTTGCTCAACCACTCGATTCAAGGCGTCATAGCTGAAGACTGTGGTGCGGTTATCATTTGTCTGTAATAACAGAGGTAAAATACTGCTGACTGGCGTATTGGCCGTTAAGCTGGCAATTTGTCCTGCGGTTAATGCTTTACTGTAGACGACTTCCTTTATGTTGTTACCATTGGCATCGTATTCTCGGGTTGAGACATAACCATCACCATTAATGGTGAGCACAGCAAGCCCATTGGCATCGTAATAGGTATATTGAGAAACACCTCGAGCATCTATGCTAATGGCTTCCTTGCCGGCTAAGTTGTAGACAATACGTGTCGAGGCATTGCTCTGACTAAAGCCTGAGGCCACCTCATAATAGAGCGCATCACTTTTGGACTCACCCACCAATCTCCCAGCATCATCATACTGGTAGCGAGACTCTTGGTAAGCGCCAGTGTTGGCCATATGGCGAATGACACTCTCGTTGTTTACATTGGTGACTTTATCATGATAAATCCGCTCAGCGACCTTTGAACCGGCACTATTATAATCGAAGGTGCGAAGGACATTGCTGCCATCCACCCAATGCGTTAACCGGTTTGCTTGGTCATATATTTTGACTTGGGTACGGCCCAAGTTATCACTGCTGCGCAGCAAGTTTCCTTGCAAATCATATTGACGCGTTTCTGTCGGGTAAACGCGGGTTTTCGCCCCATTGTTGCCATTGGCCACCAAACGAGAAGGATAAATAACCTTAACTTCACGCCCTAAGGCATCAAATTCATAACGTGTGGTGCTCTCTTGTGCTGTGCCAACCGCTTTGGTTTCACTTACCCTTTGACCTAGCACATTATATTCGTAACGGGTAAGGATTGAGCCGCTGATGGTTTCTCTCGTTGCGGCGTTGGTCACGATAGTGACTTGAGGGCTTTTAAGCTCAATTAAGCGATTCAGCGCATCATAGCGCTTCTCGGTTCTATTGCCATTCTTGTCAATGTGAGCGCTCACATTGCCGGCAGCATCATACTCATAGAACTGACTCTGCCCCATAGGATCAATCTCTTGGATCACTTGACCGAGATTATCGTAGACGTAGCTTGTGGTGCGCCCACTTTGGCCTGGACGCTGGGCAACCAATGCCGCGATATCAGCAATACTCGATTGCGCACTATAGCCGCCAGTTAACGCCACTTGATAGCGGCGCTGGATCTCAATATCTCCCCTAGCCGTATATTCATACTCGCTGACCACACCTAAGGCATCGATAGCAAAGTGCACACGATTGGCATCATCATAGATCATAATGCTCTGCTGACCCGCAGGATTAACATGACGGGTTATGCCACCTAAGGCATTGTATTGTGTGATAACTTTAGCACCATTGGCATCGGTAACTGTGAGCACTCTGCCAATTTCATCATAGGTCGTGATTTCGGCATATTCGAGTCTAGCCTGCTCTTTTTGCGCCGAGGTTAATTCATTAGCAAACTTAGCCCTAACACCTTGTGCACCGTTAACGACCCAACCTAAGCGCTGACGGGCTTCCAGGGCCCATTGACTGTCAGACTCGGCCAGTGCCACGCCATTTGCACTAATGATATGGGTTTGATTGCCAAAGGCATCATAGCGATATTCCGTGATACTTTGCGCCAAGGTACCCGCGGCTTTACTCTCTCGAACCAGCTGACCTTCACCATCATAGACAAACTGAGTTCGCCGCTCTTGTGCGGTCCCACTATGACTGACTTGTTCAGTAATTTGGTCTAAATGGTTATAGCTAAATTCAGTGACTAAGTGTGTTTGAGCGGTGACACCATCCAAATAAGGCACCACTTGGGTTTTACGCACCAGTCTATCTTCAGCATCATAATCATAACGTAGGTGGCTATCGCCTCCCGTACTGCTATTGCTGATAACCGTGACTTGCTGGGCATTCAGATGGGCACCCTGGGGATCAAAACGATTAACCGCAGTGGAATAATGAGTCTCATTAACCAACATGCCTTTGGCATTATATTGGTAATCAATCACCTTGCCTTGCGTGTCACTGATTGGCACCAGTTTACGGCTTATTCTGCCATTAATGTCGTAGCTGAAATAAGTACGTAACCCGCGCACATCTTCGGCATAAAGTTTATTGCCATTGATGTCATAGGCAAAGTTTTGCGTCTGACCGCGGCCATTATTGCTGCTGATGAGCCTATTTAAGCTGTCATAGGTTAAGTTTTCAATTTGATTAAAACGCTTAGTTGGACCGGGCACCCGGATAAACGCTAAGCGCACCGCCGCTTCATCGGCATTGACTGCCAGCGAAACCGGCACACTGGTGCGCTCTGTTCGCGTCACACGGCCAAGATCATCATAAGTGAGTGCCGTTAAATAACCGAGCGCATCGATGCTAAATAACGCATTGCCTAAATTATCGTACCACGCTTTAGTGACCACCGCAGAGGCGGGATTAAGCTGGCTGCGAACACTCGCCACTGTTTGGTAATTTTGCACTGTAACAGATTGTTTATACTGAAGAGTTTGAGTGATTCTATGTTGAGTATCATAGACGTACTCAGTCACAAATCCCTCACTGTTAATCGTGAGTTGCTGACGCCCGAGACCATCATACAAGGTTTGTGTCAGGGTATCGGCTTGGCTTGGACTTAAATTAAGATCGGCAGCCTTCAATACCTGAGAGAGATCGCTTGAGTTAATATTCGTCGGTGAACTATAACGTGTGGTACGAATTAACTGACTTGCTGGATTATATTCATAATAGGTCGCATAACCACGGCTATCTACGCTGTATTGCAGACGGTTTAATCCATCAAATATGTGCCGCTCGCTATAATAAGCTAATGGCGACTCTGCAGTCTGGGATGCCAATAAGTTCTGCACATCAGCCAAGGTCACCGTTGAACTGCCGCTTAGGGCTAACAGCGCCGTAATGCTCTCTTTATATTGCTTTTGACCAATATTATTTCCATTCGCGTCGTAATAATATTGAGTTAAATAGCCGTTAGCATTGATACTAAAAACTTGATGGCCTTTATTATCAAACAGGCTTAAATCATGATCGTTTAATTCAGTCAGTTGACCTTGTGGGGCACCGGGACGGCTATCAAACAGCCCCCTGTCATGCAGTCGTTGCTGCACTTCGGTACGCGGGCTAGACACGCTAGATATCGCTGCCGCTAATCCGGTGGTGCTAATCTCCTTAGCATAGGTCAGGGTCGCTATCTTTTGCCCTGTCGCATCATACTTATACTCTGTGACCTTGCCCGACTGATCAATGCTGAACAACAGTTGGTTTAACCCTAGCTCATCATAAACTTGATAGGTTGCCATACCGCCATCGGTGAAACTGTGCACCATTTTGCCATTGGCATTGTAGCTATAGCGGGTATGTCGATTAAGGTTTAACGGATCTTCAATTTTCTCAATTAGACGGTTATGGCTATCATAGTTAAAGTGTGTTTCTTGCTGTTGCCCGGCATATTGCCCCGTGTTTGTCTGGCTAACTTGATTACCTCTGGCATCATAACTGTATCGTGTTATTACCTGAGGAGTGCCAGTGGCATTGATAACTTGTTCAACCATCTGACCCAAAGTGTCGTAACTGAAACGCGTTTTTACGCCATCGGCTTGGGTCACTTCTATTTGCCGACCTAAGGCATCATAAGCATAGAGAGTACGTAATCCCACGCCATTAACATCGAGAACCTGCTCGACACTATTATTACTCGCATCATAATAATATCGATTCACACTGCCGTTGGCTTCTGTTTGCTCGGCAATCAGCCCTTGAGAGTTAAATTTACTGCTCGTTTGGCTCAGTACCACGCCTGCGGCATCTTTATGTATGCTCGATAGGGTGCGACCTAATTCATCGTAACTATAAAGGCTAAGGTTATTTTTGGCGTCAGTCACGCTTAGCTGATTGCCAAAACCGTCATGCTTACGCTGCACTTGGATGTTGCCAGGATAAATAATGGTGACACTATTGTTGGCATCGTCATGAATATATTGCGTCACACGCCCTAGGGCATCCTGCACACTCACTGCACGACTAAAGGCATCGTAAGTCACTTGCTGACTGTGGGCTGCCGCATTCGTTTGCTGGATTTCACGGCCCAACTTGTCAAAGCGTCGAGTCACCACACCACCGGTAGACATTCTGCTTGCTATTTGGCGGCCAAAGGCATCATAAGTATGCTCGACCGTTTTGGATAACCCATTGGCTTGCTCAGTCGATTGAGTTAACCGACCTGCGGCATCATACTGATAATTAACTTGAACCCCGACACTACTCACGGTGCTGTCTGGGCTGAAACGACTCGCGACGCGGCCATAGACATCATAGCTGATGCGACTTGTTAAACCGCGTATATCCGTAGTGGTGCTGAGGCGGTCTTGAGTGTCATAACTCGATGAAGACACCAAGTCTGAGCCAGATAAAACTAAACGCTGACTCACCTGGGTCAGTTGGGTGCCACCAGTTAAGCCCTGGGTATTAATCGCTTGAAAATATCGTCTCACTTGATTTGGACGACCAAATGCATCGTAGCCTTTCTCTGCAACCACGCCTTGATCATCGACGGTATAGATTAACTGGCCGGCGCCATTGTAATAAAACCAATTATCGATTTTACTACTGCTCACTTGACCTGTTTGGCTATTTTTAACTTGGGCATGATTTTGATAACTGTGGATCACACGGCCCGCATTATCATAACTGAAGAATGTGGCATGCTGCTGCCACACCGCTTCTTGCTGGCTGGCATTGCTGCTAGTGCGCAATTTTTCTGTGGCGATGGCATCCAATTGAGCAGTGACGCGGCCTAATGCATCGAATCGACGCGCCAACCCTTGTTGATAGTCGTTATTACGGCTGTCATATTTGAGCTGTGAGGTGAGTGCACCATTGCTATCATAGGTGTTCGTGGTGGTGACACCCGTATGCGCTTGTTCCTGAGTAATTCGTCCCAATGCATCATAAGTATAATGCGTCACTTGTGACGATATTCCCTGCATCAGGGCCAGTAAACTCGTCAAGTCTTGAGTGGTATCACTAATTTGAGCAGCAAAACGCTGCTGTGTGATGACTCGACCCACAGCATCGTGCTTGAATGATGTCAGGTAGCCTTCGGCATCAATTTCAGCGACTTTTCGGCCGATTTTGTCATAAATAAACCGAGTCGTTTGATCCGCATTAGAACGGGTTTGACGGGCTAAGATGGCATCCCAAGCTTCAAAGCTTTGGCTACTGCCATACACACTCAGTTCGGCATATTGAATGTGTTCGACTAATTGACCCGCTTTATCATACTTATATTCGCTCAAGGCACCATCGGCGGCGATGCTGCCAACTAATCGTCCTTGTGAGTCATGATAAAATTGCTCATGCTTGCCTTTTGGCGCCACTAACGGATTATCGAAGTCGGACACGATTGAATCATGGGATTCATAGTTGATTTTTACTTGGGTGAAATAACGATCGATCATCTCACCAGTCTGTTTATCTCGATATTGAATAAACATATCAAACAGGCCATCAGGCACCTGACGAGTGTCATAAACAAATAAGTCATTCACCGATACCACTAACTCGTTATTTTCGTTTACCGTCCCTTTTTCATAACGCGCGCCATTGAGCTGCGGGAAAAAGTAGAAAGGCTCAGCATTATCCGGCAAATCGTCCAGCGTAATGCTGACAATACTGGGACGTGTGGTTTCTTGCTGCTGGCCAATTTCATAGTCAAACAGTTTTGTTGAACTTTGGCTGCTACTGCCTCTATGGTAAGCACGAAGCTCAATGCGATACTGGCCATTTTCTAATGGCTTTTCAGTACTGAGGTTGATGTTGCCAGCCCCCCCACTTTGGCTACTCATATAAGTATACGCACTGGTAATCAGCTTACCGCTCGCCTTATCAAACACATCGGCCAGCACATAGTCTATGTTTGCCGCTTCAGCTGGCGTATACACCCCTGTAATGGCACTGCCATCGACACGCTGATCTGAAAGACTGTCTTTTTGCATCCGAGCATCAACTAAACTGTCAACGTCATTGGCTTGAAACAGGAAAGTACTGCTCAGTCGATTTTCAACCACGCCGTAATAATTCAGCGCGCCCTGCTGATGTACCAATTCGACTTCGTAATATTGTCCTGCCTGTAATTCATCAAATTTAATCTGATATTGGCCATCCACCACTGACACAGGTATCGATGTCCACGCCGTATTACGGTAGCCACTACGATAGCGTGCACTGTGAACCGAATTAGATGATTCAAATGTTTCCAGCGGCCAAGTCAAGGTTTGACTGAGTAAACCTGTGCTCTGGCTACCGATTTCATAGAGGAAAGGATCCAGAGACGAGGTTGAACCATCTTTGTTTTCTAAGGTTAAATGAATTTGATAGCGACCCGATAATAACGCGTCGCCTAAGCTTAAGTTTACCTGTCCTTGATAGGCTGGGTATGCCGAAGCTAAGGTGTCACTTTGGGTGATGAAGTCTAAATTATTTAAATCCGTGCGCACCACGTCTGAATCGGTGAGGTAAACTTTTGCCGTGACCTTTTCTAGGTTAGCGAACAGGTGAGCGGGGATAACGCCACTCAAGCTACTGCCGCTGCCTGCGCTGACCGTCCAGTGCGACTCAAAGTTTTTCACTTGAATCGTTTTCTGCTCAGGATCCCCTTGGCGTAGCTGCGTGAAAGCGCCACCAGATTGACTACGAACTTGGTTATACGCATCTTTATATAAAATCGTAATTTCATATTCATCACGGGCTAACGGCGGCAATTCAACCGAGTATTGCCCATTACTGAAGCTTGTGGGTAAATACTCAAATTGATCATTATTGTGCAGAATGCGATAGCCGATTTCGACTTTAGGCCACGCTAAGCTATTAGGTGTCCAGCTTAATGCTTGGCGTCCATCGGCAAGCCGGGTTTGCTCTACCGCTGACTCCGAATCTTTTACCACATACAGCGGATGATCTGCGCCATTAACGTAGCCATAAGGTTGATTTGGGTTACGGGCTTCAAATCCCCCTGTTTTACTGATCCCTAAAATTTGTGTGTCTAAGAATCTATCTTGCAGTTGAGCATGGTTGACGTACTGGTATGGCTGGATTGGATCGCGACCTGTGGTAATCACATCGTTATTAATGCTGGCCACTTTGAGATCGTACAACAAGGCGATTAATTTATTTTCGGTAATATCACCTGGAATATTAGCCATTTGCAGCTGTTTTTCATAAACGGCCTTGTGGGTCAATACCCCTAAGCCATCATAGGTGTGCTCTGTGACGGTGCCGGTTGAATTTAATAAAAACCTCAGTAAACCTGAATCATCATAAATGCGGTATTCAGTGCTATCCCCATTACCTGAGGCTTGCTGCGTAAAAGACGCTAAGTTCCACAGTGCTTCATTAAGCTGGCCTTGGCCTGAGGATAACTTTCTCGGATCAACCGTCTGACTATGGCGGCTCAAACGCACTACTGCGCCTTGTTTATTGTAAGTCCAGGTTGAAAGTTGACCAAATTCATTAATTTGGCCTGTTTTACGATTATTCGCGTCATAGAAATAATAATTACGCGCCCCATTTGCAGATTCCGAGATGCGTAAACGGCCCAAGTCGTCATACACATAACCTTGGCGATTTTGCTTGGCATTATTTAAGGTGTCGTACTGTTCAATCAGATCGCCTGCGCGGTTATAGACAGAAGTGCTGAGCTTACCACTTGCATATAAAGTATGAACTTGTTGGGCAGCGTCATCATAACTAATCAGGGTGATTTCCCCGACACTATTTTGACTGCTAATACGCCGCCCCATACCATCATACACAAAGTTACTGCTGGCCCCTGTAGCGTCAGTTTGGGACAATAACCGTCCGGCATAATCATAAACATAGTGGCTAGCACTTTTAACCAGCTCACCATCGTACTGGTACATGTGGCTCAATTGGCCACGGAAATCATATTCAAAGCGGGTGTGCTGGGTATTATTGCTGTCTTTTGTGGCTGCCCACGCCGTTAATTCACTAAAACTAAGATCAGTATTTTTATCTATATTGATGACGTTATAGCTGTCCTGAAGGTAGGTATAGGCATCACTTTTTTGCCCTAAGCTATTGTAAATATGTTGGCTTACTGAACCATCGGCATTGACGACAAAACGAAGATCCTTATTATCATCATAAATATATCGAGTCACTAACGCCTCGGTCGGCATCGCCGCACCAATCCCATCGGGATCGATATCTCGATAACGAATTTCAGCAATAAGCTGGTCATCACTATTATAGCGTCGGTCTATTCTTCGACCTTTGGCATCAATACTGGTGAGTAAATTACCTCGACTGTCATATTGATAATGGCTGACTTTATTTGCACTGTCTTTCTTACTGATTAGATTGCCATCGGCATCATAGCTAAAAAATGTCAGTAGACGTGTGCCATCGATAGGGGGAGTTGCAATTGACAATAACTGGCCTTTATCATCATAGCGATAGCTGGTTACCTGCCCGTGTTCATCTGTCACATCTGTGCTGCGAGTAATCGCGTCATAATCAAAGGTCACCGTACGGCCTTCGCCATCTGTCATCGATGCTAAGACCCATGCCCCTTGGGCAATAAAGCTGCTACCGCGTCCTGTGTGCTGCTTGTAACTAAAGCGAGAGCTGCTGCCGTCGCTGTTGGTGATGCTCGCCAGGCGATGGCTGTCAGCATCATAGGTATAACGCGTGCTAAACACCTGATTATCTGCGATATTATTATCTTCAGGGGTTAAGTCATATTGTACTCGGGTTAAGCGGCCTAAGCTGTCATATTCAAACCTAGCATCGGTACGCTCTGCGCCAGCCACTGTGGTGCGAATGGCACTGATCCTCGCGCCTTTTGAATGGGCAATATAATCGATATTGGTCACTTGACCTGAAGCGTCGGTGATTTGTACCAATTTATCGGCACTGTAAGTAAAATGAATGCTTTGCCCATGGGCGTCTTGCTTACGGGTTAATCGCCCTTGAACATTGTATATTTCTTGGCTGTTAGCCGCGGTTTGTCTAATCCACACATTCTGCGCGACATCAAACGTTAAGGTATCGTGACTGCCCTCGCCATCGGTCGCAACATATAAGTCACGGTTGGTATCAAAGAGGTATTCTGTCTGGCTGCCATCCCCGTTGCGCCTGACAATCAGGCTACCCGCTTTATGCTCTAAGGGTATTGAAGTCAGGCGAGCCATGCTGCCCAACCACCAATTATCACCATCAGCATCTTGACCTAGGCTGTTATAGGTCTGGACAAGTTGATTATTCTCACCCCTGGCCATAGCAAGCTGATCTTGACGCTGCACACTCAGATTTCCTGTGGCTAAATTAATCGCCGCATGATTTAAACGTTGACCTAATGCCGTGCCGCCCAATACGTTTTGATTGGCGTTGTGAGCACCGAAGAAGCCAAGTTCTGCTGATGTTATAAGTGATGACATGGTATAACCCCTAAATCCTTGTAGGAAAAGGGCACTCAAGGAGTGCCCTGTCGTATTGCTAGTTTACTGGTATCAATGTATTGCTTAATAAATCTGACAAATCTGATTTCCAGTACAGATACAGCGCCCAGGATAACCTTGTGGGCCAACAGGCCCTTGTGCACCATTAGCTCCAGCTCTTTGTACTCGCAAGGAATGCAAGACAGCACTAGAATAATACTCGGTGGCTGGGAGCCCTCCCTCACCGATATCACCTCTTTGGCTTGAGTTTGCGCCTGGCGAACCTTGAGCGCCTCGATCACCTGGTGCGCCTGGATTGCCTATGGCACCATCAGGGCCTCGGCGGCCACTCGCACCAGTAGCACCCGTGATGCCTCGTGCACCTATGGGGCCTTGAGCACCGGCATCCCCTCGAGGGCCAGTATCACCTTGCTCCCCTCTAGGGCCTGTCACCCCTTTAGGACCACTTGGGCCGGTTGCGCCTATGTCACCCTGTGGGCCAGTCGCGCCCACGCGGCCTTGAGGGCCTTTCGCCCCAGTAGCACCGGCTAGGCCATTAACACCATCGCTGCCATTGGCACCATTGGCGCCTTTGACACCTTGATTGCCTATCGGGCCAATATCCCCACGGGGCCCTTGAGGACCGGCTTCACCAGTGGGCCCCATGGCGCCTTGATCTCCGGTTGCGCCTTGCAAGCCGCGAGGACCCGCTTCACCCATAATGCCTGCAGGCCCTTTAGGTCCCTGTGCCCCTTGCTCACCACGAGGGCCTAGGCCGATGGCCGTAGCACAATCACTGCCAAAAGTGGCCAAACAGCCAATTTGACCAATTGAATAAGCCGTAGGGGCAATTAACACTTCATCGATGGCACCGGGAAACGGTGCCGGCTCTCTGATAGAGCCGCCGATATAAAGTGGTGCAAAGGTATTGGTTTGCAAGGCTAAATTATCGGTAAGCGTGGTTGTGGTTTGCTCCAAACCGTTCACATAGACTTTGACGCCAGAGGCCTTGCCACTGCCACTGTAGGTCACTGCCACATGGGTCCAGCTTGTTAATGACGGTAGCCCTGAGGTGGATACCGTGATCCCCGCCAATGCCTGATCCATTAAGCTGAAGGTTAATCCTTGGGGGGAAACCGTGATGCTAAAGCCCTGGTTGCCGATGGCATCTAACTTGGACACTAACGGGTGTACCCCTTGAAGTTCTGAGGTACGAACCCAGGCGGACACGGTAATCGGCATGTCTTTCTTATGGGATGGCATGGTGCCCACTACCAAGACATCCTTCTCTAATGCCAGGCCATTACGGCCACTCATGGTATAAGTGCCTTCGGCTGAGTTTAGAAAGTAGCCATTATTATCATTACTTGAAGTATCTTTAAAGCCATTGCCTTGGCCTTCGAAGGAGTAATAGGCGCCAAATTCACTGGCGGTAACGCTTGCAGCCATCATGCACAATACTGAGGCTAAGATTCGTGATTTAAACTTCATTTTATGTCTCCATCCTGGATAGCTTTACTTGCCTGTATCGCCTTATATCGTTCAACCGGACTCAGGGCTTTTTCCGTAGAGAGTACTGTTCCCATGCTAAAATTACGTCCACCAGTGCTGTAATAAGTATTGTAGCCATCTGGGCCTCTTGGCCCCTGTGGACCAAATGCAGGGGCATTATCACCAGGAATAACATCCCCATGAGGGCCTTTTAGCCCTTTGGGGCCTTTGCCGCCAGGAGCGCCTGAGGGCCCAGAAGATCCAGTGTTCCCTTTCAAACCTGGTAAACCTGGGTTACCTTGAACACCATCAGCACCAGGAATGCCAGGTGCACCGGCATAGCCCTGTGGGCCAGCATCGCCAGTCGCTCCAGTGACGCCCTTGGCGCCAGTCGCCCCTTTTAAGCCTTGAGGTCCAGGATCGCCCTGTGGTCCCATCGGGCCAGTATCCCCCCGGACTCCTTTAGGGCCTTGCAGGCCATCTGGGCCTTGTAAGCCCATTAAGCCCGCGTTGCCATCTTTACCATCACGGCCATTACGGCCATCAACACCTGGATTACCCGCGATGCCTGTTAGGCCCTTCAAGCCCAGATCGCCTTTGCTGCCTTGCGAGCCTTGCGGGCCTTTGACGCCTGGGTCGCCAATTGGGCCTTTCGCTCCCTTAACACCTTGCGAGCCTGTTGCCCCCCGTAGACCCTGTGGCCCAGCGGGGCCTTCAAAGCCCCGTGGCCCTTGAGGGGCAATCACTGGAGGCTCGTCACTAATGGGATCGACACAGTTGTCTCTCAGTGCATACAGACACTCGATATCACTGCTATTAAAGGCGCGGCTGCCTAAATAGACTTCATCGATGGCACCGTTGAAGGTGGCGTAGCTAGTTTCGCTGTCAGCACCGATAACGACAGGGTCACTTGCCCCTATGTCTCCGGTTAAGTTGTCACTGATAACATCGACATCGAGCCGTTGATTATCAAGGTACAAACTAATGCCACCTGCCTGAATTGAGCCATTGTAGGTCACGACTAAATGATGCCAATCATTCATATCGGTCCAGACTTGCTGACTCTTTATCTTGATACTGCCGCCTTGACCATTACGAATATCCACCACTATGGCATTGGCACCATCGAGGCTGACCGACATACCGGCGCTGAATGGCGACTGCTGTTTAGAGAATAAGGTCTCGGCATAATCACGGGTTTCTCTCAAGGCCCAGAAGGACAAAGAGAAAGGCTCAGCCGCTTTTTGAATGCTCAAGGAGTCCACTTTAAGAATGTCATAATAAAGGGCCTGATTAAGCTTGCCGAATTCGAAACTGCCAGTGCCGCTTAACGGGAAGGCACCATGATGGGCACCATTAAAGTTGTCATTACCATGGCCGGCAAAGGACCAATGGGCATCCCAGTTTGATGCCACGGCCGATGCTGAACTTAAGCCCAAGAGGGCGACTGTGGTTAACGAGTGAAAAATCCTTTTCATTACTGAGTCCTTCCTTCAAATCGAAGTGGAGTGGGCGCCGCCATTATGTTGTCTATTTCAGCTGCATATCTGTTGTCGAGTTCTTTTTGGCTGTATAAATCCACAATAAAATCATGCACAGCTTTGTCGCTTGTATCTAACGCCGAAAAGAAAGCTTCTTCTTCTTCTTTAGTTTCAATCGCTAATACATGAAAATTAATATATATAATCCCAGCCTTATTAGCCCGCATGGCACGAGATAGAATATATTCAGTATCTATGACACCATCTAATTCAGGTTTCCCTGGAGCAGGTCCAATATTGGGTTCACCTTTTAAGGCAAGATTAATACCTGATGTAAATGCCGTGAAATCCTTAGATTGTGATAATGTCTTATTATCAAAAGAAAAAGCCCCCATGCGACATTCAGCTACTGAAAACTGTCTTCCTCTTGGGCCCTGAGGGCCAATGGCACCAGGAGTCCCCGCATAACCCTTAATGTCAGTACCTTTAGGCCCAGTGGCACCCTGTGGCCCGTCACTACCTGGCGTCCCCGGGTAACCAGTCAAACCTGGGTTTCCTTGAGGACCTTGTGGGCCATTATAGCCAGCGGGGCCTTGTACACCCGCACCACCGGTATAACCTGTGGGTCCTTGCGCACCTTGAGAGCCTTTGATGCCCGCAACGCCTTGGTTACCCATGGCACCTTGCGCACCACGATCTCCGCTAGCTCCTTTAGGCCCAACGTTTCCTTGCAATCCCTTTGAACCTTGTGGCCCTTGAATGCCGCTATCACCCACAGCACCTTGAGCACCAGGTGCACCATTGGTGCCATCGGAGCCATCAATACCATCTGAGCCATCTATTCCGGCTAAACCAGTAGGTCCCGT
This sequence comes from Shewanella denitrificans OS217, assembly GCF_000013765.1. Lineage (NCBI taxonomy): Bacteria > Pseudomonadati > Pseudomonadota > Gammaproteobacteria > Alteromonadales > Shewanellaceae > Shewanella > Shewanella denitrificans. The sequence goes on from NC_007954.1 coordinate 4,420,207, forward strand.
GAAACCTTGAGGCCCTTTAGGACCTTGTGGGCCTACTGGCCCTGGTAAACCCGCGTTACCCTTGAGGCCCACATCGCCCGCTAGGCCGCTCACTCCGGTTGCACCTCTATCACCCTGCTCCCCAAGCTCACCTATGGGGCCTCGAGGGCCCTCTTTGCCTGTGGTTGGCCTGTAAGCACAATCCGTTTTCAATTGATAAAGACACGTCACTTGCTCAGCATTAAAGTTCTGAGGCACTAAATACACTTCATCGATTTCTGCAGCGAGTGCTTGGGTATATGACGAGCTGCCACCTATGACTAAGGGATGGTAGGTCTCAACTTGGCCGGTCAAACTATTTGAAGACAGCTTTAATTCAGTCACTTGACCATCGATATATAGGGCCATATTCGATGCATTCGCATCACCCTTATAAGAAACGGCAACATGATGCCACATTTGATCGACATTCACTGGGGTTAAGGTGGCCACTGAAATTGAGCCGCCAAATTCATCGACGAGTGTGAATTCCAGATTCATATCAAAATCAAATGCGACGCTAAAGCCTTGGCCATTTTCGCTGTGTTTTCTGGATAAAATGGTGCCACCAGCGGCATCTTGAGTAGGCTTTATCCATAAAGAAACCGTTAACGGTGTATCTTTATTAAAGGGGGCTAATCCGCCAACAACCATCACATCCTGGGCTAACGCTAGCCCTGAACGGCCTGCTGTAATAAACTGACCATTACCCGATAATGGGAAGTAACCTTTATTACCATTGCTATTTTGCTCACCATTACCCGGATAACCGTTAGCTTGATTAAACGAATAGCTAGTTTTCATGCTATCAGCAAATAGAGGTGGGCTTATACCCACAACTATTAATCCCATAGCGAGTGCTATTTTATTTTTCATTAGAGAGTTTTTCCTTTAACCCTGATTTAAACACCAGCTCTTACATAAAAGCTGCTCATTCCTCAGAACGAAGAATTCTTGTAAATGTAATTAAATTTAAAGATGCTTTTAATGAAGGGTGACTTTTAAATATGCCCTGATTTGTTCAATCACGGCTTGCTCTAAGGTCTTACCTGTTTCATCTATTGGTGAGGAGATCAAATTTTTCCACACTTTTTCGGCTTGAGATAAGCGCTGAGCATTTTGTAAAAGTAAAATTTTTGCAAAATTGCCTGCATAGCTCATTTTGTCTAAACGCAGTGCAACGGCGACATTTTTTCGCGCCGCTGTTTCATCTTTTTCTAATATATCGACAATAGCAATACCACCATACATTTCAGCATAACTACGGTCGACTTCTACACCCCTATCAAAAACGTCTCTTGCCAAGGCAAACCTGTCTGTTAATAAATAGAGCCAGCCGAGTAAGTTAATCCCTGGTAATAAATCATTTTGCAGACTCAAAGCTTTAAGCAAATGCTGCTCGGCTTCCACATACCTTTGTTGGAAAACATCAATAATGGCTAGCCCCAAATGGGTGCGGCAACTCTCATCATTGACATTCAAGGCTTGAGAAAAGTGACGAGCTGCCTGATCATATTGATTTGAATTTAACGTTATGAACCCAATCGTTATATTGGCAGTCACATTGTTAGGATCTAACGCTAACGCTTTAGCCGCTGACGCTTGTGCATCTGCCCACTGCTCTATATCCATATATATCTGAGAAAGTAAACTATGGGCGGGGGCATACTTAGGGTCCCTATCAGCTAGCGCAGTTAATGTAGAAACTGCAAGTTCAAAGTTTTTAAGTTGATATTGAGTACGGGCTAATAGGTACAATGTTTCTGTTTCTGGTGATAGCTCACTTGCGTGAATAAGTCGCTCTAATGCCGTCTCTGGGTTACCTAATTGAATATTACAATATGCAGCTTGATATAAAATACTAGCAGAACGAACACCCGCACTCAGCAAAGAATTGAATGTAATTAATCCTTGTTCAAAGTTTTTCCGTTGACAGCTAATTAAACCCGATAAGTAAATTAATTGAGAGGATTCAGGATCTAGTTTTTGAGCCTTGTATAGATAATTTTCTGCTATATCAATAGAACCTGTATCTAATGAAAGATAAATTAAATCTAACATTAAATTCAAATTGTTTTTATCCTGCTCTAGAAAAAACTCTAGTTGCTCAATCTTCCTTGAAATATCCATACAGACCAAATAGTAAACACTTGTGATGAGAAAGTACTATATTAAAAAGCATTAATCAACAAAAAATAACATAAAACCAACATGCGTATCATACTGATTGCTTTCAATTTATGTTCAGCTCTTCTGACATCAAACATATGTAAGTCTACCTAGCCATGATGCTCTTAAAAAAACGTATGCCCATATTCACTATATTAAACACATTAATCAGGATCTTTAACGATAGAGTAAATATGATTGTTTAAGCAATTTTGAATTTCAGTATTTTTTAATGAATATAGTCAAGTGAACGAGTTGGTACTCGACGTGAGTGTTAGTTGACAACAGGCTTCTCAATATGGAGGGGGCGCCAATAACCTTAGGTTTGTTACCGTGAAAGCAACATAGTTATCGACGCAAAGTACTATTTGATATGCATTTACCACCTTAAGCTGAGATTACTTAGCTTTAGGCCTAAAGGGTTTTATCACGGCTTCATTACAGGCGAGAAACGGCCCTTCCATTAAGTCGATGCAATAAGGAATTGCAGGAAACACCGCATCTAAACATTCGCGGATAGACTTGGGCTTACCGGGAAGATTAACAATTAATGAATTACCGCGAAGGCCTGCAGTTTGGCGGGATAAAATTGCCGTCGGCACAAATTTAAGCGATTCGGCGCGCATTAACTCGCCAAAGCCTGGCATCATGCGATCGCACACAGCTTCGGTGGCTTCTGGGGTCACATCACGCTTGGCAGGACCTGTGCCACCTGTGGTCACTATCAGGCAGCAGTCTTGTTCATCGGCCATCTTAATTAAGGTGGCTTCTATGATGTCACGCTCATCGGGGATCACCTGATAAACCGGCTCCCACTCGCTAGTGAGGTAATCATTCAAGGTATCTATGATAGCTTGACCCGACAAATCTTCATAAATGCCGGCACTGGCCCTGTCACTGACTGTGACTATGCCGATTTTCGCTTTGCTCATAATAGTATATTGCTCCTGCATTTCGCTTGCTGCTGGCTAAAATACCATAGAAATCCAAGCTCATCGGGGCTAAAGCAGTAAAAAGCGATCTATCTAGCAGTTTTTACAGCCGAGCTGGCTCCCCCCGCCACTAAGCCCACATCTTCAAGACGCTTGGCAGTCCAGTACCTTGGCGCCCAATAGACATTATTCATACTAGAAATTTTCACCCCTTTCTTGGTCGAGGCGTGCAAAAAGTTGTTATTGCCCACATAGATCCCCACATGCTGAGTGCGGCGGCTGACCTTGAAAAACACCAGATCGCCAATTCTCAATTCGTGGCGTTTAATTTCTTTGCCCAACACCTTTTGTCCCATTACGGTACGAGGTAAATATTGGCCGACAATATCTTTATAGGCTAAATACACCATGCCAGAGCAATCGAGCCCTTTCTTGCTCAATCCGCCTAATCGATAGGGTGTGCCGCGCCATTCATTATGAAACTCGAGTAAACTCGCTTCATGCCAACTGGGCTTCATCACCACAGGGGCTGGGGCCACAGGCTTTTTCACTTGCATTATCTCTGGCACTTTGGTGGCGCAAGCACTCACCAATAATACTAAGCACGCGACCAATAACAGCTTCTTCAAGGGGAATACTCCAACATTCAAAACTCATTTTTAGAGCGTTAAACGCAAAAGAAAGATAAAAGGCAATAATTTGCCATTATTACAGGATTTTATCCAAAAAGAACAGCGGGTAAATGAGATAGTCTAGCAAGAATAGCTGCAATGGTGAGATTGCAGCTGCTTGATAGGCATTTATTATCCCGAACTGAGATTATTTCGGGGAATGGGCGGAGTTCAGCATGGTGTTGGCACTGAGCCCATCCAAGATGGCGCATTGGGCACTGTCATCATCACTGCAATGATCCGCTAGCTGCTGTAGTGCGGTTTGCATCTGCTGCAGCTCAGCTATCTTCTGAGTAATTTCATCTAAGTGTGCATTGGCGAGCTTTTTCACCTCGCGGCTTGTCCTGTCAGGCTTACGCCATAAGCTCAATAAGGACTGGATCTGCACCATAGCAAAGCCGAGCTTTCTCGCCTGACGAATAAGCCCTAGCAAGGCTAACTGCTGGCGATTGTACAGGCGATAACCGGCTTCGGTGCGACTGAGCCTTGGCAGTAAGCCATTGGCCTCATAATGGCGGATCATCTTGGCCGAAAGACCCGTTAATTGCGCCGCCTCACCTATGGTGACAAACTTTTCCATTATGACTCCTCAGGTTTCCAATGCTGTAACAATAGCGCGTTGCTGACCACCAGCAAACTGCTCATCGCCATCGCCGCGCCTGCTATTATCGGGTTCAAATAACCCAATGCCGCCAGGGGAATACCGACAATATTAAAAATAAAGGCCCAAAATAGGTTCTGTTTAATCTTGGTATAAGTCAATTTTGCCATGGTAAGCGCCGAAGCGACCAGATTGGGCTCCCCTCGCATTAAGGTCATGGCAGAAGCACTGACCGCCACCTCTGTGCCTGTCGCCATGGCGATACCTAAATCGGCCTGAGCTAAGGCGGGGGCATCATTGATGCCGTCACCCACCATGGCAACCCTGTAACCCTGGGACTGAAACGCTTGCACATGCTTTGCCTTATCATCGGGCAAGACTTGGGCATAGTAGAGATCTAGCCCGAGTTCATTGGCCACCAGCTCGGCACTGGCTTGAGTATCACCAGTGAGCATGGCAACCTTGATCCCCATTTGCTTTAATTGCTTAACCGCCCTTTTTGCATGGGGTTTTAATTCATCACGAAAACAAAATAACCCGAGTAACTCAGTCTCTCCTGCAACGGTTCTGGCCAACCAAGAAACCGAGGCCCCCTCAACCTCAATGCGATTGAGCGGTAAGCTTAGGCCCAATTGCTCCATCCACAGGCTACTGCCCATAAATAACTCACTCTCTTCGACTCGCCCTTGCACTCCCTTACCGGCAACCACGCTAAAATCGGCTATAGACAAGGGCTCAAGCTCCATGGCCTTGGCTTGTTCCACAATCGCTTTGCCCAATGGATGTTCGCTATGCTGCTGCAATGCAAAGGCCTGCTGCATTAATGCTGACTCGCTGCCAATAAAGGCGCTGAATTGAGATAACTTGGGCTTGCCTTCGGTCAATGTGCCTGTCTTATCGAATACCAACATATCTATGGCCTTAGCTTGCTCCAAAGCCGTCGCATCTTTCACTAAGATACCAAAGCGCGCGGCAGTGCCCGTGCCTGCCATTATCGCCGCAGGCGTTGCTAGCCCTAAGGCACAGGGACAGGCGATAACTAAAACCGCCACCGCATTTAATATGCCTAACTGCCAATCACCCACCACCAGCCCCCAGCTAAGCAAGGTGATAAGTGCGATGACTAACACCACTGGGACAAACACAGCACTAACCTTATCGACCAAGGCCTGCACCGGCGCCTTAGCCCCTTGAGCCTGCTCAACCATGCGGATGATCTTGGCTAAGGTTGACTCAGTGCCCACACTGGTGGCTTCTACTTCTATCACACCATCTAAGTTAACCGAACCACCTGTCACCTTATCCCCTTTGGTTTTGCTCACTGGGATGCTTTCGCCGCTTATAAGCGCCTCATCCAGATGGCTCGCCCCAGACACTATTACCCCATCGACGGGAACGCGCTCACCCGGGGTGATTTGCACTCGTTCTTGGGTGACGACAGTCGAGGCCAGCACTTGTTGCCATTTGTCATTGCGCCATACTCTTGCACTGCTGGGTTTTAAGTCTTCTAGGGCTCTTAGGGCATCCGTTGTTCTGCGCTTTGCCCTATGCTCAAGGTATTTACCCAGTAACACTAAGCTGAGTACCGCGCTGCTACTTTCAAAATACAAATGTGGCTCTCCATGATGCCCTGTATGGGTCCACCATAAGTAGACAGATAAGCCATAAGCCGCGCTGGTGCCGATAGCCACCAGTAAATCCATATTGCCGGTTTTTGCCTTGAGCGCGCCCCATGCTGCCCGATAAAAACGGCCGCCAAAGTAAAATTGAACCGGCGTCGCCAGCAGCCACTGCCACACAGCGGGCAACATCCACTCTTTATTGAATAGCATTCCGAACATAGGTAGCACTAAAGGCAAGGTCAGCAGGCTGGCGCCCAGCACAGGGAACCAATCTGTGTGATAGAAAGCCTGCTCGCTGGCGCTAGTCCCTTCTGCGCTGGCTTGCTCGCCCTGGAGCGCTTCGAGGCTATAACCTGCCTGAATTAAACTTGCCGATACTTCCACCTCAGTTAAGCTACCTACATAAGTCACACTCAGCCGCTCTGTGGCTAAGTTCACTTGCGCATGTTGAATTTGCGGCAAGCTTTTCATGGCATTTTCGACCCGTGATACACAGGATGCACAGCTCATACCGCCAACCCCATAACTGGCCGTCTTGGTCGGCACCTTATAGCCCGCACCTTCCACAGCTTCAACTAACTCAGCTAAGCTGGCCGTGCCTTCGATGGATGCCATCTCAGTGGCGAGATTAACATTCGCACTCATGACACCTTGCACCGCCTTAAGGGCCTTTTCTACTCGGCCGACACAGGAAGTACAACTCATTCCTGTGATCTGTATTTGCAATATTTGACTCATATTCGCCTCCAAAAATTCACTCTCTCAACCTTAAGGCTAAAGCTTGCCATCATGGTAAGGTCAAGGCGTTTTTCAACTCGACATCAATTAGCTTTCAAGCTCGTCGTCAGGCCTGGCATTTAAACAAAAAATCATTTGACCTTGCCATAGTGGTAAGCCCCAAGCTGTTGTCGTCGTTTATTAATAGGAGCAAAAAATATGTTAACCCTAAACGTTGAAGGCATGACCTGTAACCATTGTATTAGCAATACCAATCGTATTAATTATCTGGTCATGCAGCGGGAATTCAAATGATGTTAATCAAGACGGAGGCTTGAAGGCATAGTGGTGCTATGTCGAGAGTCTCTAACGCAGAGTAACATCATTTTGAAACCCGCCCTTCGGGAGCGTCTCAAGCATTGCACTTCTGTGTTGCATCAATTTGAAAGGGAATAACCCTTACTACATTAATGCGCCTTGAATTGAAAAGCTTGAGAGGCTCTGATTGTTCAGATAGTTAATGTGATTGGTATCATTACTAAGGCAATCAAAGAACTTAACAGCAGTGCCACTGTAGAGATAGACTTAAAGGCTCACACTGTCAAAGTGGGGGCTGACCTGAGTAAGGCGCAGAGTTGCGATGTAGATAAAAAGTTAGCCGCTGAGCTGGGAAGTACTGCAGACCCATTAGACGTCGAAGACATCATCATGGCATTAGAGTGGGCAGGTTATCCGGCCGTAGAGGTCGTGACTTGCTGCACCCCAGATGCCAGTTGTCATTAGCCCAACAGGGAGCGCACACTTAAGCGGATCTTAGCCTAAGTGTGCAAGACAGGCGTTTTTAATCGCCACTAACACTCTTGTTTATCTTTTATCGTTCTCAATGTGGAGGGATCTAAACGCGAACGGGTCTTAAAGTGATATTTTCAGTCGAAACAAGCTCTATCGTTAGAAGCTGTGACCAGAGAAAATTCTAGCGAACAGATTTTTTGGCTGTATGCTGCTATACCGCACTCTGACTCCATAATAAATATGAAATGCAGCGAGCAAAGTTTAATCATACCTCACTGCTGATAGCCCTATTACTTTAATGATTTGAATTCAAATGCAGTCTTAAAACCTTTAGTAATATGTTCGACCCATTTTTTGTAGTTCACCATTTCTCTACTGCCAAACCTTTCTTTTTTAAAGTGAATTCTAATCATTAGATTTACCGACATATAGGATGTATTGCTAAAGTTACTGCTAAAGTTACCATCCATAACATTCATCGTGTTTTCCGGTGGAAAGTGGCTTACGTTGTGATTTATATCAGTAGAAAACTGCAGTTCAACAAAAGGGTTATCTATAAATAAAATGTTTTCTTTTACTTTTATTTTAGTATCTGGAGGCAGGGTTAAACCTTCAGTAATTGAACGATTTTCGTTAAATTTAAATGAAGTCAGACCCAGTATTTTATCTAATTCATTTTTTGTTACAAAAGTGTTTTGGCCTGCGTATTCAACAGAAGTATTAAACGAATAACTTTCTGATCTTCTGAAAGTTTTCATATTTCTGACAATTTCCCAATCCGGGTTTTTAGATAGCATTTCACCAATAATACCTATGTATAAAAACTTAGATATATCTTTAATTGCTCCATCCAACTGTTCTCTGGACTCGATGCTAAATGAGAAAAAGTTTTCATCTTCCATGTTCTTGTTATTTAAGGCCCCTATTTTAAAATATTTATTTAGATTAACTTCTTTTGATATTTCTTTTCTATGAACGACAAAGAAAGATGATTTTTGATAACTCAATGAATGAATATCAGCAACCATATTGTGAAGAGACAGTTCTATTGGGATGATTTCTTCCTTAATTTCATCGTTCAATGAAAGGGCAGTGTTCAAGGCAAACATTAAAAATGCAGCACACAGAGCCGTAAATGAGAACACAATATCTTTCGCGTTTAAATTATTTACAACAATAGTAAAACCCAATAGCACTAATGCTAGCAATGTGAATGTTAAAACAAAAATAAACGATGTACTCATAAATGCTCCCTTATTTTATATTGCACTTCCAATATGCAGAATAAAGTTAGTTTGTTAATATTAGTAAAATTTATTAGCCAAAATACTGTTCGCAAAATTCCAAATTTGTGCGCTACAATTTCGTCTTGTTAGCTACACCGCTTGGCCGGCGGCGACCCCTGAGGCCCAGGCCCATTGGAAGTTGAATCCCCCGAGCCAGCCGCTGACATCCATGACTTCGCCGATAAAAAATAACCCGGACACCTTGCAGGCCTCCATGGTTTTCGACGATAGCTCGTTAGTATCCACGCCCCCAAGGGTGACTTCGGCGGTGCGATAACCTTCGGTGCCATTCATCAACACAGTCCACCGGTGTAAATTGGCCACCACGGCGGCGCGCTCGGCGTGGAGCAGTTGATTTAATGCCTTGTTTAACAACACTTCATCGAATAGCACTTCCACCAGCCGCTTAGGCAACCAATGGCTTAAGGTGTTTCTCAGACTCTGCTTGGGATGGGCCAGTTGCTGTCCCTCTATGGCTGCTGCGGCATCCATATTGGGCAACAAATCGATTTCTATAGTTTCGCCGGCTTTCCAATAATTGGAGATTTGTAAGATAGCAGGACCAGATAATCCCCTATGGGTAAAGAGTAACGCCTCACTAAATTGGGTGCCATCTTTTGCACTGATGCGACTCGGTACCGCTATGCCAGATAGTGGCTCGAAACGGATTTTGTCATCACTGTGCCAAGTAAAGGGCACAAGGCCTGCGTGTGTTGGCAGTACCTTTAAACCAAACTGCTCGGCAACATGATAGCCAAAAGGCGTGGCGCCAAGTTTGGGCATTGAAAGCCCGCCGGTGGCGATGACTAATGAATCACAGCTCAAATCACCAGCTGAGGTTGTCAGCATAAATTGACCCGCTTCAGTCTTAGTCTCAGCTTTGGTAATGCCGAGGATCTCAGTGCGCAGCTTGATATTCACCCCGGCCCAATCACATTCAGTGGTGAGCATGGTCACTATCTCTTTGGCTGAATCATTGCAGAACAGCTGACCATGATCCCGCTCGTGATATTCAATACCATGACGTTCAACCATTTCGATAAACTGCTGCGACGGGTAACGGGCTAATGCCGACTTGACGAAGTGCGCATTGCCGCAGATGAAATTCGAAGGCTCCACCTTAAGGTTAGTGAAGTTACTTCGACCACCACCACTGATCAAGATTTTACGCCCAAGCTGCTTGGCATTATCCAGCAGGAGAACATCACGGCCTCGGTAACCAGCTGTCAGAGCACACATTAACCCTGCGGCGCCAGCACCAATAATAATTACGTCATGATGTTTCACTGTGTCTCTCCAAGGGTAACTGAGTTTATATAAATCGTTAGCACTTACGTTTAAGGGCGCTATTGTAGCATTCGGCGGATGATTGGCCAGTAGCGCAAGCGGATTACAGCCTATGCTACTGTGGGCCCAGTCCATACCGCGCTTCCACGGCATTATCTATTCACTTTTACTTTGAGAGTTTGAGCTCGGAGTAGATACAGCAATATCATTGGGCATATCGCGCAAGGTCACTTGTATACACAACCTAAGCCTTTATAAAATAAATATAAATTTAGCTAACAAACAAATAGTGCAATTATCATGCTGTTAAAAACAAAAAAGGATGCCCTAGGCATCCTCTTTTTTTACTACGGGTATCCCGATTAGGGCTCCCTAGGTACTCACGACTTCTTGCTTGTCTCAGACTTTTTATCGCGGCTCAGTAGTTCTTTGGCAGCATCCACTGGTGCCTTGCCTTGATACAAGACTTGATAAATTTGCTCTGTGATTGGCATTTCTACCCCAAGGCGCTTAGCCAAGGTATAGACTTCCTTGGTATTGCGATAACCTTCTACCACTTGACCAATTTCCTCCTGCGCCGTTATCACATCACAACCTTTACCTAATGCCATACCGAAACGGCGGTTGCGTGACTGGTTATCGGTACAGGTCAGTACTAAGTCGCCCAAGCCCGCCATACCAATAAAGGTTTCAGCATTGGCACCCAATGCGACACCCAAGCGGGTCAGTTCGACTAAACCACGGGTGATTAACGCGGTACGCGCATTGGCACCAAAACCTATGCCATCTGACATGCCAGCGCCTATGGCGATAACATTTTTTACCGCGCCGCCCAGTTGTATGCCAGTAAAGTCATCGTTGGCGTAAACCCGCAGACGTTTAGGGCTATGAAGTAGCTCAACTAACTCATGAGTAAAGCTTGGACAAGTCCCAGCAACAGAAATTGCCGTAGGCATACCTGCGGCTAATTCTTTAGCAAAGGTTGGGCCTGATAATACCGCTAACGGGTAACCATCGCCGAGCTGCTCGCGAGCCACATCTTGCAGTAAGCGCCCCGTTTCAGGCTCTAGCCCTTTAGTGGCCCAAACAATGCGACTATCTTTACGCAAAAGAGGCTTAGCCTGTTTAAGCACATCGCCGAACACATGGCTTGGCACAACCACTAAGATATTTTTACTTGCCGCCAAGGCTTTGCCCAAATCGGCTTCGATGGCCAAACAATCGGGAAAACGGATCCCAGCAAGAAAACGCTCATTACTGCGACTGTCCGCTAACACTTGCATACTGTTAGGATCATGACCCCAAAGCAAGGTTTTGTGGCCGTTGCTGGCTAAAGAAATAGCAAGGGCGGTGCCATAAGACCCCGCCCCCAATACCGTAATTTCGGCAGTATTATTCATAGAATTAAGCGTTTGCTTCTTCAACTGCTGGCGCTTCTGCGGCTGCAGCTTGACGTTGCTGAACATATTGAGCGAATAGAGCATCAAAGTTCACTGGCGCTAGGTTTAACTGTGGGAATGTGCCACGGCCAACTAGGCTGCCAACGAGTTCACGAGCGTAAGGGAACAACACGTTAGGGCAGTATGCACCTAATGAGTGAGCCAGTTGCTGCTCAGTTAGTCCCTGGATAGAGAAGATACCCGCTTGCTGAACTTCACATAAAAATGCTGTTTCTTCGCCGTTTTTAGCGGTAACAGTCAGTGATAACACCACTTCATAAACGTCATCAGACAATTTGTTGCTGCGAGTGTCTAGATCCAGTTTAACTTCTGGGTTCCACTCTTTTTGAAATACCGCTGGGCTGTTTGGGGTTTCGAAAGACAAATCCTTTGTATAAATACGTTGAATGTTGAATTGTGGAGCTTGTTCTTGTTGTTCGTTGTTTGCAACTTCAGCCATAATTTTTACCTTCAATGTTAAATTAGCCTTCTGCGAGGCTTATCCTATGCTTGGGTGGCAATCATTTACCTAGTCCAAGCTTTAAATCACCGATTGACGCTTGGCCCCAATAGCCCGCGACAACCGATACTGAGTATTATTTTTTACTTTTAACCAGTGGCAAGTTGGCGGTTTGCCAGTCATCAATGCCACCTTTCAGGTTGTGGATATTCTCAAAACCTTGTTTAACAAGTAGTTGCGCAGCTTGTGATGACGTCATACCTGCCTTACATACTAATATAATGGGGCTGGCTTTATATTTTTCAAGGGCGGTGAGCTGATTATTTTTGATTTCAGCCAAGGTGACATTCAATGCATCGATAATGTGACCCTTGCGGAAATCTTCTTTACCACGAACATCGACAACTTTAGCATTCTGCTTGTTCACCAGTTGTGTCAACTCTTGATGACTGATGTTGTTAACCTTAGAGGTACTGGCCTTAATCACTGTGACAACCAGGGCGCTAAATAAACCTACCCAAGCCAAGCTTAGTATTGGATTAGCTTGAAAAAATTCGATATATGCTTGCATTTGTACTGCCTATGGTCAATTTGGCTAAAATTAATAGGCCCAGAGTATACCCATTGCCAAACGAGATTGCAGCACTATATCAAACAAGCTATCGATAGATGTCGGTTTGGCTCACACTCGCAAGATATTTGCCATAAGATGGCCGAAGCAGATTTGTGTGGCTATTTAATGGTGAATTCAAGGGGTAGCTCAAAGCTTGATGGTAAATGCCTTTTTCAGCCCAGTGATAAGTAGTAATATTCATACAATTCTTGCTTTATATTTCTCTTAAAACTTAAAAGGTACTCCCATGACGACTGCTAAACGTCCACTGGCACTGCTTATCCTTGATGGTTGGGGCTACCGTGAAAACCCGCATAACAATGCGATTTTTCATGCACGCACCCCAGTGTTAGATAAGTTAAACGCCCAATTTCCCAATAGCTTAATTTCAGGTTCTGGCCTAGATGTGGGTTTACCCGATGGTCAAATGGGTAACTCTGAAGTCGGTCATATCAATATCGGCTCTGGCCGAGTGGTCTATCAGGAATTAACCCGAGTGAGCAAGGCCATAGAAGAGGGGGAATTTGAAGAAAATACCGTTCTTTGCAAAACCATCGATGATGCAATAAAGGCCAATGGCGCCGTGCATATCATGGGGCTATTGTCACCCGGTGGCGTCCACAGCCATGAAGAACACATAGAAGCCATGTGCCGCATGGCGGTTAAACGCGGAGCCAAGCAAGTGTATCTGCACGCCTTCTTAGATGGCCGCGATACCCCGCCCCGCAGCGCAAAAGGCAGCTTAGCCCATTTTGGTGATCTGTTTACTACATTAGGCCAAGGTCGTATCGCCTCTGTGATCGGCCGATACTACGCCATGGACAGGGATAATCGCTGGGATCGTGTCTCACAAGCTTATGAGTTGATTACACAAGGTAAAGGTAAGTTTAGCTATTCAAATGCCGTCGACGCATTAGAAGCCGCCTATAGCCGTGATGAAAACGATGAATTCGTTGCCGCCTCTAGCATTACCGATGCCCAAGGCCAAACAGCCAGTTTAAATGATGGCGATAGCTTGATATTCATGAACTTTCGCGCCGACCGTGCCCGTCAAATCACCCGTAGCGTTATCAATGCGGATTTCGATGGTTTCGAACGAGCAGTAACCCCTAAGATAAACTTCGTTACGCTTACCGAATATGCTGCCGATATCAGTGCACCTAAGGCTTTCTCATCCTCTGACTTGGTCAATACCTTAGGTGAAACCTTACAAAACTTAGGTAAAACTCAGTTACGTATTTCAGAAACCGAGAAATATGCCCACGTCACTTTTTTCTTCAATGGCGGTAAAGAAGACCCATTCAAGGGTGAGGACCGCATCATGATTCCATCGCCTAAAGTGGCGACCTACGATTTACAGCCTGAGATGAACTCAACCGAGCTTACCGACAAATTAGTCGAGGCCATTGAATCCGCTAAATATGATGTAGTTATTTGTAACTATCCTAATGGTGACATGGTCGGTCATACGGGCAATTTCGACGCTGCAGTGAAAGCCTGTGAAGCCGTCGACGCCTGCATAGGCCGCGTTGTAGCTGCCTTAGCGAAAGTGAATGGTGAGTGTTTAATTACAGCCGATCACGGTAATGCCGAACAAATGACAGATGAGTCTACAGGTCAGGCCCATACGGCTCACACCAGTGAATTAGTGCCGTTTATTTATGTTGGCCGAGATGCCAGCATAAAAGATGGCGGTCGTTTGAGTGATATCGCGCCAACTATGTTATCTTTGATGGGCCAGCCAGTGCCTGCGGAAATGACCGGGCGTTGTATTATTGATCTGAAAGAGTAATCCTTAACTCGTGAACATTCGACTATTAAAAGCCAGCATTCTTGCTGGCTTTATATTGCTTCCTTTGCCCGCACTCTGCGCCGACATAGATAAACGTCAAGCCGAGCTCAAGGCAATACAAGCACAAATCAATAAACAGAAAAATACCCTGCAGGACACCAGTCGTCAGCGGGAGAAGCTACAAGCTTTATTGAAGCGGGATGAAAAAGCCATTGCTCACTCGGCGCAAAAGGTCAATCAGTCCAAACAATCCCTTAATGAGATAAACAAGAAGCTGTCCCTGCTCTCGCAAGAACAAGCTGCGCTAGAAAAGGATAAACTTGGGCAGCAAGCCACTTTATCTCGGCAGCTTTCCAGTGCATATCTTGCTGGTAATCACGATTACACTAAGATGATGCTCAATCAACAAAACCCAGCGACTATTGAGCGCATGCTGGCCTATTATCAGTACCTCAATAAAGCCAGAATGAACGCCATCACTGAGTTAAAACACACGCTCATTCAGCTTGAACAAGTGAAAACCTCACAGATCAATACTCAGCAAAAACTCAACGCCTTAGTGATTACTCAGCAGCAGCAAGCAAAAAATCTGACTAAAGAACAAAACCAACGCCAGCAAACCTTAACCCAGCTACAGCGCACTTTAAATACTAAAGGCGCAGAGCTTGAGCAATTACAAATTGAAGAAGCCAGTATTAGGCGAGTAATACAGCAGGCAATACTCGCCAGCAAAGCCAGCAAGGCGACACCGGCCATGAACGGGTTAAATGTCAGTAAGGCAAAATTTGCCTGGCCGACAAAAGGCAACTTAAGCGCTAAATTTGGCACTAGTCGCTCTGGGCAGATTAACTGGAAAGGCGTGATCTTATCCGCAGCGGAAGGCCAAGCCATTAATGCCATTGATGCCGGCAGAGTAATTTATGCCGATTGGCTAAGAGGTTTTGGTATGGTGATGGTGGTCGATCACGGCAAAGGCTTTATGAGTCTTTATGGCCATGCACAAACGCTACTAAAAAAACCCGGGGATAAAATAAATCGCGGCGAAACCATCGCCCTTGTGGGTCGTTCAGGTGGACGCACCGAACCTGGCCTATACTTTGAAATAAGAAACAAAGGTCAAGCGGTCAATCCAGCCAATTACTGTCGCTGATAATCGCTAATCCTTACCTTTTAGGTATTTGGGGGCGTTATGGGGCAGTATTTCCGTTATCTATTGTGCTTTACTTTGGGGGCATTATTTGCCCTTTCAGTCAGCCTTTCAAGTTCAGAGCATGCCCATAACAATACTAAGGATTACGACTATCCTCTTTTGATGGATGTCATTGAAACCATAGAAACCTATTATGTGAACCCCCTGCCTAGGCAAGAGTTAGTCGAAGCTGCCATCGCGGGGATCTTTACTCACCTAGATCCCTATTCAGGCTTTCTTAGCCGCAGCGACTACCAAAGCCTTACCGACGTAAACAAGGGCAGCTATTTTGGCTTTGGTTTTGAGGTGGCAACCGACGACAATAAAATCGTTATCATTAGTCCTTTTGCTGGCTCACCCGCCGCCAACGTCGGTATTCTAGCTGGCGATACCATAATAAAAATCAACGGCGCTGACATAGATGCCAATAACCTTAACCAGGTCCTTAAAGACATCAAGCGTCATAGCCAAACCAATCAAAGTATCAAGCTAACCCTATTACGCACCAACCAAACGCAGCCCATTGATGTTAGCCTGATGCCTAGCTTAGTGCAGATAGAAGCCATCAATGCCCGCCTCATCAATGACAACATTGGCTACATCCACTTGACTAGCTTCCAAGAAGACACCACCACAGCCATCAGACAACAAGCCATAGCTTGGCAAGACCAAAAACTTGCAGGTATTATTTTAGATGTAAGAAACAACCCCGGCGGCTTATTGGATCAAGCCATTAATATTGCCGACTTATTCTTAGAGAAAGGGCTGATTGTTTCGACTCGTGGCCGCTTCTTCGATGCCAATGAAGAGTATTACGCCTCATCAGAATCCATCTTTAGTCATGTCCCCATGGTGGTGCTGATCAACAAAGGTTCTGCGTCGGCCTCTGAAGTGTTAGCGGCAGCGCTGCAGGAAAATAATCGCGCCACATTAATGGGTGAAAAAAGTTTTGGTAAAGGCACGATCCAGAGTCTTATTCCTATGCTCAATCAAGGCAATGCGATGAAGCTGACCATTGCCAAATACAGCACCCCTAAGGGTAATGACATTCACACTAAGGGAATAGAGCCTGACATAAAAATTGAAATTGCCGCTGTCACTGCAAGCGATAGTATGCCTATAATCGAAAAAATCGCGACGCAGCCTGAAGTCACATTAGACAATGAACTGAATACTGCTGTTGCGTGGATAACAACAAATAACTAAAAGCAGACTCAGTGCGATATCTTCTTGTAATCTTAGGGTTAATGTTTATTCAGCCCGTATTTGGGGCAAAACTTGCGATCATCATTGACGATATAGGCTATCGTCAAACCGATGAAGCCGTATTGTCTCTACCAAATACCATCACTCTCTCTGTATTGCCTCATACCCCATTAGGACAAAAGTTAGCTCAAGATGGCCATAAAAAAGGTCATGAAATCATGCTGCATTTACCCATGCAAGCGCTCAATGGCAAAGAGTTAGGCCCAGGTGGCCTCACCAATGTCATGACAGAAGGGCAAATTAAACAGCAGCTCCATTCTGCCGTTAGCAGCATACCTTTTGCTAAAGGGGCGAATAATCATATGGGCAGTTTACTGACTCAGATGCAGGATCCAATGCGCTGGGTAATGGAAAGTCTGAAACAAAACAACTTATACTTTGTCGATAGCATGACAACCCGCTTCACCAAGGCCACTGCCAGCGCACAGTCATTGGGGGTGCCCACTTTAAAGCGGCAGATATTTCTTGATAATGATATCAGTGAGGCCGCGCTGCAACGTCAGTTTAATTTGATCATGGTTAAGGCGAAACAAGAGCAACAAGTCATAGCCATTGCCCACCCACATCCAGAAACCATACGCTTTCTTAAAGCCAATTTAGCTCGACTTGAGCAAGCGGGAATAGAATTAGTGCACACCTCACACTTGTTGCCTGAAATCGATGCAAACCAATTAATGGCAAGTGGAAGTAACGCTAATTCAAGCTTAATATTGAAATAGTAGGATCGGCCAAGCTTTCTAGTAACTTGTCGCTATTATCAATCACATCAGATAAATAATAACTATCCAGCACGGCTAAATAGGCACTCAGCGCTTTAGCTAACATAGATTTCAAATTGCATACCGGCGTAAATCGGCAATAAGGCTCAGCACAGTTGACTTGCACTAGTGAGTTTTCCAACTGCCGCACTAGAGTACCCAAATTGATGTCACTGGCAGACGTTACCAGTTTAAATCCACCATGCTTGCCTCGTATGGTCTTCAAATAACCTAACTTGCCTAAATGATTGACGATTTTAGCCACATGGTTAGCTGACAAATCGAAAACATCAGTAATTTCTCCGATACGAAATAACTCTGTACGCTCAGGTTGAATGGCAAGATACATCAAGATCCGTATGCCATAATCAGTATAACGTGTTAACTGCATAGTAATTCCAGAGTGCAAATAAACATGAGTTTAGCTTGTAGAAGATTCAAGGTCTGTGATCAACCAAATAGCCTGTTCATTTGTGCTGCCACAGACATCGATATTTGCAGTAAATTCGCCACAAACCGCTGGCCTTTCTGGTTTTCCAAAAATCATACATAAATTGTCAGTATTTAATTGAATGCAACGCTCCCCCGCTGGCTTACCGTCTGGCATACCTGGAATAGGGCTCGTAATAGAAGGCGCAATACAGCAGGCCCCACAGCCCAAACGACACTCCATAACAATCCCCCACCCTTCAATACTTGCAAATTACACGACTCAAAACAGAAGTGCATTATAAAGCAAATACCATAGAGTAGGATCCAATTCCGTGATAAAGCCAATGAGCTTATTCACGACTCATATGTGACCATTTGGCCGAACGAATTGCTAATTTAAAATTCAAACAAGCCCCGCCTTATGACCAGGCCTCGATGTAAGATGGTGGGCGATTATTGCACAGCAATACGTTTATGAGCGCGAGACATGGCCGCTCCATAGCATCTGACCCATAGGGATATGGGAAATGTCATTAAGATGTAGGGAACATCATTGACACTGCTATCACGGCATTCGTGATTCCATTCACATCAGATGTCGAGCTGGGCTGTTAAGCATGGATGCTGTTGACGCTGCTGATAACAAGCGTAAATCCGCGTGACAGGCCGCTATCTCTAATAAAAAGCCCTAACCAACTGAACTACCGCCCGCTTTTGGTATTTTCTGTCAGTTTTTGATGTTCATTCGTAAATTTCAGATACGAAAAAGGCCTTTGCATTTCTGCAAAGGCCTTCATCTAAAGTTGGCGGAGCGGACACTCTTTACACAAGAAGGAACCCGCGCCCCCCGGCGTGACAGGCCGCTGTCTCTAATAAAAAGCCTTAACCAACTGAACTACCGCTCGCTCTTGGTATTTTCTGTCTGTGTTTGATCTTCATTCGTAAATTTCAGATACAAAAAAGCCTCGTCTTTATGACGAGACCTCGATGTAAGTGGCGGAGCGGACGGGACTCGAACCCGCGACCCCCGGCGTGACAGGCCGCCTTCTGTTTATAAAGAGTCTAACCAACTGAACTACCGCTTTGCCTTTTTCAATTAAAACGAAAAAGGCCTTTGCATTTCTGCAAAGGCCTTCATCTAAAGTTGGCGGAGCGGACGGGACTCGAACCCGCGACCCCCGGCGTGACAGGCCGGTATTCTAACCAACTGAACTACCGCTCCTTTAGCAAGTTGCTTACGCAGTATGCTAAATTCTTTTTAAGTCGCTGATATGTCATTATCAGGAGACTTTCTCTGACGAGAAATTAGGCGCCTGGAAATGACCTACTCTCACATGGGGAGACCCCACACTACCATCGGCGATACTGTGTTTCACTTCTGAGTTCGGAATGGGATCAGGTGGTTCCACAGCTCTATGGTTTCCAGACAAATTTTGTTTAAACAAGGTACTAGGGCGCGCGTTGCGCTGCGAGGACCTAGAACCTAGGACCTGCTGTTACCTTATTTAATAATTCGGAAAGCTGATTGCTCTTTTAGGAGCTTGAGTTCGCACTTTATTAAGCGCTCTATTTCTATTACTAAGGTTATCAGTAAAACCCATCTGGGTTGTATGGTTAAGCCTCACGGGTCATTAGTACAAGTTAGCTCAACGCCTCACAACGCTTACACACCTTGCCTATCAACGTAGTAGTCTCCTACGGCCCTTTAGAGAGCTTAAAGCTCTAGGGATGACTCATCTTAGGGCTCGCTTCCCGCTTAGATGCTTTCAGCGGTTATCGATTCCGAACGTAGCTACCGGGCAATGCCATTGGCATGACAACCCGAACACCAGCGGTTCGTCCACTCCGGTCCTCTCGTACTAGGAGCAGCTCCCTTCAATCATCCAACGCCCACGGCAGATAGGGACCGAACTGTCTCACGACGTTCTGAACCCAGCTCGCGTACCACTTTAAATGGCGAACAGCCATACCCTTGGGACCGACTTCAGCCCCAGGATGTGATGAGCCGACATCGAGGTGCCAAACACCGCCGTCGATATGAACTCTTGGGCGGTATCAGCCTGTTATCCCCGGAGTACCTTTTATCCGTTGAGCGATGGCCCTTCCATTCAGAACCACCGGATCACTATGACCTACTTTCGTACCTGCTCGACGTGTATGTCTCGCAGTTAAGCTGGCTTATGCCATTGCACTAACCGTACGATGTCCGACCGTACTTAGCCAACCTTCGTGCTCCTCCGTTACTCTTTGGGAGGAGACCGCCCCAGTCAAACTACCCACCAGGCACTGTCCCTAACCCCGATAAGGGGTCCAGGTTAGAACATCAAAACTACAAGGGTGGTATTTCAAGGACGACTCCACACAAACTAGCGTTCATGCTTCAAAGTCTCCCACCTATCCTACACATGTAGGTTCAATGTTCAGTGCCAAGCTATAGTAAAGGTTCACGGGGTCTTTCCGTCTAGCCGCGGGTATACGGCATCTTCACCGCAATTTCAACTTCACTGAGTCTCGGCTGGAGACAGCGTGGCCATCATTACGCCATTCGTGCAGGTCGGAACTTACCCGACAAGGAATTTCGCTACCTTAGGACCGTTATAGTTACGGCCGCCGTTTACCGGGGCTTCGATCATGAGCTTCTCCGAAGATAACCCAATCAATTAACCTTCCGGCACCGGGCAGGCGTCACACCGTATACGTCATCTTGCGATTTTGCACAGTGCTGTGTTTTTGATAAACAGTTGCAGCCACCTGGTATCTGCGACTGCCGTCAGCTTAGGGAGCAAGTCCCATCACCAACAGCAGCGTACCTTCTCCCGAAGTTACGGTACCATTTTGCCTAGTTCCTTCAGCCGAGTTCTCTCAAGCGCCTTGGTATTCTCTACCCGACCACCTGTGTCGGTTTGGGGTACGATTCCTACTAACCTGAAGCTTAGAAGATTTTCCTGGAAGCATGGCATCAACTACTTCATCACCTTAGTGACTCGTCATCAGCTCTCAGCCTGTACATTAAAGTACGAATTCCCGGATTTGCCTAAGAATTCAACCTACCACCTTAAACGCGGACTACCAACGCCGCGCTAGCCTAGCCTTCTCCGTCTCTCCATCGCAGTTAGCAGAAGTACAGAAATATTAATCTGTTTCCCATCGATTACGCCTTTCGGCCTCACCTTAGGGGTCGACTCACCCTGCCCCGATTAACGTTGGACAGGAACCCTTGGTCTTCCGGCGAGGGGGTTTTTCACCCCCTTTATCGTTACTCATGTCAGCATTCGCACTTCTGATACCTCCAGCGTGGGTTACCCCTTCACCTTCAACGGCTTACAGAACGCTCCTCTACCGCGCACTTCTAATGAAATGCACCCGTAGCTTCGGTGACTAGCTTAGCCCCGTTACATCTTCCGCGCAGGCCGACTCGACTAGTGAGCTATTACGCTTTCTTTAAATGATGGCTGCTTCTAAGCCAACATCCTAGCTGTCTAAGCCTTCCCACATCGTTTCCCACTTAGCTAGTACTTTGGGACCTTAGCTGACGGTCTGGGTTGTTTCCCTTTTGACAACGGACGTTAGCACCCGCTGTCTGTCTCCCGAGTAGTACTCATTGGTATTCGGAGTTTGCAAAGGGTTGGTAAGTCGGGATGACCCCCTAGCCTTAACAGTGCTCTACCCCCAATGGTATTCGCTCGAGGCGCTACCTAAATAGCTTTCGAGGAGAACCAGATATCTCCGAGTTTGATTGGCCTTTCACCCCCAGCCACAAGTCATCCGCTAATTTTTCAACATTAGTCGGTTCGGTCCTCCAGTTGATGTTACTCAACCTTCAACCTGCCCATGGCTAGATCACTCGGTTTCGGGTCTACACCTTGCAACTAAACGCGCAGTTAACACTCGGTTTCCCTACGGCTCCGCTATTCGCTTAACCTCGCTACAAAATGTAAGTCGCTGACCCATTATACAAAAGGTACGCAGTCACGGTCTCAAGAACCGCTCCCACTGCTTGTACGTATACGGTTTCAGGTTCTATTTCACTCCCCTCACAGGGGTTCTTTTCGCCTTTCCCTCACGGTACTGGTTCACTATCGGTCAGTCAGGAGTATTTAGCCTTGGAGGATGGTCCCCCCATATTCAAACAGGATGTCACGTGTCCCGCCTTACTCGTTTTCATCTACGGTTAGTTTTCGTGTACGGGGCTATCACCCTGTGCCGCTGGACTTTCCAGACCATTCCACTAACACCCCATAGACTTAAGGGCTAATCCCCGTTCGCTCGCCGCTACTAGGGGAATCTCGGTTGATTTCTTTTCCTCTGGGTACTTAGATGTTTCAGTTCCCCAGGTTCGCCTCATAACGCTATGTATTCACGTTATGATGACCACTTATGTGGCCGGGTTTCCCCATTCGGACATCGTTAGCTCAAATGCTTGTTACTAGCTCGCCAACGCTTTTCGCAAGTTACTACGTCCTTCATCGCCTCTGACTGCCAAGGCATCCACCGTATACGCTTGGTCACTTAACCATACAACCCGGATAGGTTTCATCTTTTCGCTTGTTATTCATCACGCTGTCGTTATTGTGAACCTCATTCGTCAGTCATGTAGCGCTGCTACACTCCTTTCTCATTCGCTTCACGGCTTAGACACCGTATCGAATCACTGCGCTTACCTTATCGAGATAAAGTAAGAAAAACTTGGGTCGTACGTCACTCAATAAAGAGTGGGACCAGCTTGGTTTTTACTTGTCTCACCTCCGGGTAGGAAGTGGACACGCCTTAGTTTTAAAAATATTCAAGACACTTAATAAAGTGTTTTGAGAACTCATATTCATGCTTGCGCACAAATATTATTTTTCGCACTAACCTAATCACACAAACGACAACGAATCATCATTTCTGCGCCTTTTAGTTAGTACTATCAGCTTTCCAAATTGTTAAAGAACAACACTTAACCGGCTCGCGGTGTGTTTCACTCTACCCTTCCAAAGAAGGTTAACAAGTAATCTGTGTGAACACTCAAGGTGATTTCTCACTTTCAGGTATGAGTTAGTCGTATAGGTAAGGAGGTGATCCAGCCCCAGGTTCCCCTAGGGCTACCTTGTTACGACTTCACCCCAGTCATGAACCACAAAGTGGTGAGCGTCCTCCCGAAGGTTAGACTACCCACTTCTTTTGCAGCCCACTCCCATGGTGTGACGGGCGGTGTGTACAAGGCCCGGGAACGTATTCACCGTGACATTCTGATTCACGATTACTAGCGATTCCGACTTCACGGAGTCGAGTTGCAGACTCCGATCCGGACTACGACGAGCTTTGTGAGATTAGCTCCACCTCGCGGCTTTGCAACCCTCTGTACTCGCCATTGTAGCACGTGTGTAGCCCTACTCGTAAGGGCCATGATGACTTGACGTCGTCCCCACCTTCCTCCGGTTTATCACCGGCAGTCTCCCTAGAGTTCCCACCATTACGTGCTGGCAAATAAGGATAGGGGTTGCGCTCGTTGCGGGACTTAACCCAACATTTCACAACACGAGCTGACGACAGCCATGCAGCACCTGTCTCACAGTTCCCGAAGGCACACCTGCATCTCTGCTGGCTTCTGTGGATGTCAAGAGTAGGTAAGGTTCTTCGCGTTGCATCGAATTAAACCACATGCTCCACCGCTTGTGCGGGCCCCCGTCAATTCATTTGAGTTTTAACCTTGCGGCCGTACTCCCCAGGCGGTCTACTTAATGCGTTAGCTTGGGAGCCCAGTGCTCAAGGCACCAAACTCCGAGTAGACATCGTTTACGGCGTGGACTACCAGGGTATCTAATCCTGTTTGCTCCCCACGCTTTCGTGCATGAGCGTCAGTCTTTGTCCAGGAGGCCGCCTTCGCCACCGGTATTCCTTCAGATATCTACGCATTTCACCGCTACACCTGAAATTCTACCTCCCTCTACAAGACTCTAGTTCGCCAGTTCCAAATGCAATTCCCAGGTTGAGCCCGGGGCTTTCACATCTGGCTTAACAAACCGCCTGCGCACGCTTTACGCCCAGTAATTCCGATTAACGCTCGGACCCTCCGTATTACCGCGGCTGCTGGCACGGAGTTAGCCGGTCCTTCTTCTGTCAGTAACGTCACAGTAACGTGCTATTAACACGCTACCTTTCCTCCTGACTGAAAGTGCTTTACAACCCGAAGGCCTTCTTCACACACGCGGCATGGCTGCATCAGGGTTTCCCCCATTGTGCAATATTCCCCACTGCTGCCTCCCGTAGGAGTCTGGACCGTGTCTCAGTTCCAGTGTGGCTGATCATCCTCTCAGACCAGCTAGGGATCGTCGCCTTGGTGAGCCATTACCTCACCAACTAGCTAATCCCACCTAGGTTCATCCAATCGCGAAAGGCCCGAAGGTCCCCTCCTTTCCCCCGTAGGGCGTATGCGGTATTAGCAGTCGTTTCCAACTGTTATCCCCCACGACTGGGCAGATCCCTAGGCATTACTCACCCGTCCGCCGCTCGCCGGCAAAGATAGCAAGCTATCTTCCCGCTGCCGCTCGACTTGCATGTGTTAGGCCTGCCGCCAGCGTTCAATCTGAGCCATGATCAAACTCTTCAATTAAAGTTTTTTGTTCCCACCCAATTAAGAGTGAAGAACGGCTCAATGAATTCTGATTCGAACTCATCTTTCGATGCGCTCTATGTACATATTTCTATGAACACTCTTTGTTGCATTGAGTTGTAATTTTTTGATTGCTCTTCCTAAGAAGAAGCAATTTCGAATAACTCAATACCTGTGAGTGTCCACACAGATTTCTTGTTCGTATTGTTAAAGAACTTGATGTCGATTTTTCAGACATCGCCGTTAGACGCTAGGTCGTTGGCTTGGGCTGCGTATTCTACGCAATCCGTTGTCAGCGTCAAGTGTTTTTTCAAACTTTCTTTTCGCTTTGAAGGATTCAATTTGAAGCCTTCAAACTGACTCGTTATTGGCGTGAGCCGCTTGCCGTGTCAGTGGTTGCGCATTATAGGGAGCTTAGATTTTTACGCAAGCGCTTTTTAGAGATAATTGCTAAAAACAGGGTTAACAGCCTATTTATCACTCCAAATGAGCAAAAAAGGGACTGCACGTCCCTTTTATTGCTATTTTACGCCATTCTATGGGCTAAAGAATCTCGTTTCTTGTGTGGTTTCTATTAATTCACCATCTATAGTGGCTACTACTTTTATGTCTATATTAGTAATGCTGCGCTTAAGCTCTACTGGGTCTACTGCCACACTAATAGGTAGAGTGAGTACTTCTCCCGCTGCAATAGTGACACTCTGATCGCCATACCACTTATAGTTAACTAACCCTGTTACTGTTAACTGATATTGCTGGGCATGCTCTGTCTTATTGAGGATTTTCACAATATAGGTGTTTTCAATAAGCCCTTGGTTGTTTTCACGATAGAGTGCATTCCTGTCTCGGATGACATCCATACGAACCGGAGCAATCGTAGCGCTGGCATAGATAAACACCAATATCATGACCGTAAGTACTACGCCGTAACCCACAAGCTTAGGTCTTAATACGCTTTCTTGGACATTATCTAGCTTGTTCTCTGTGGTGTAACTGATAAGGCCTCTCGGATAACCCATGCGATCCATGGTGTTATCACAAGCATCAATACAAGCGCCGCAGTTGATGCACTCGTATTGCAGCCCGTTACGTATATCAATTCCTGTAGGGCAGACTTGAACGCAGAGATCACAATCTATGCAATCCCCAAGGCCTTGTTCTTTATGATCGTCTTTTTTTGAACGTGGGCCACGAGTTTCACCGCGTTTAGTGTCATAACCCACTATATAAGTATTTTTATCAAACATGGCAGCTTGGAATCGGGAATACGGGCACATGTGAATACACATGATTTCTCGCATCCAACCGGCATTACCATACGTCGCTAGAGTAAAGAAAATAATCCAGAAATAAATCCAACCATCGGCATTAAGCGTAAATACATCAATATAGAGCTCACGACTGGGTACAAAATATGACACAAAGGTCATAGCGGTTAATAGTGAGACAAACATCCAGGCCGAATGTTTTGCCGTTTTACGCCAAAGCTTGTCGAAGCTCCATGGCATTTGATCTAACTTAATGCGTTTGTTACGCGCGCCTTCTATCTTCTCTTCGAACCAAATAAAGATAAACGTCCACACGGTTTGCGGACAAGTGAAGCCACACCAGACCCTACCAAGATAAGTCGTCACAAAAAACAGTCCAAAGGCGGCTATCATAAAGAAGGCTGCCAACAAGGTTAAATCCTGGGGCCAGATGGTGATGCCAAAGATATGAAACTTTTGCTCGCTTAAGTGAAACCATACCGCTTGCCTATTCCCCCAGGGGAGCCATGGCAATACTAGAAAGAACAACATACTAGCCCAGCCCATATGACGACGTACTCGAGTCCACAGCCCATCGACGGCCCGCACATAAATACTATTACTGGGGTTAAAACGATCTGCCTTGCTGGCATCTGGCTGATGAATCTTTATTCGTTGCTCTTTCGAATAATCCTTAGGTTTAGATTCTGTCGTCATGGTTACAGCCTTACTGCTTTTAATATTTGAAGAAGGGAAGATAGCTCGAATGTTTATCTATCTGAAGTCAGATCCAAGCTCTGGCAGCTTTTATCACCATTATAGTCGGCGAACTAAACGCGATTTAGCGCTGAAGTTAAGCTTAGAACGCAACACAGTGCGATCAAACTCACATAGATAACTAATTTGGGTATATTATACTCGTATAATTATTGCTTAATCACTTATATTGGATGAAAAATGAGAGGTTGGTTCCTTTTAGCACTTATTGGTGCGGGTATTTATTACATGGTGACTGAAACCACCAAGTTAGATAAGCCTATTGCTCAAGTTCTCGGCTTTTTCGAAAAAGCCGAGAATAAGCTCGATGCTATGACGGGGACAAAAATCATAAAAGTCGATCGAAATGCCCAGAAGGCCCGTGCAACCATCGCCGAGCGTTTATCGGCTACTGAACTCAAAGCATTTGAAAAAATAGTCACATCCTCAAGCAACATCGACAACTTTAAAGCTGAGTATTGCCATCAAGATGCTGGTCACCCCGTATTTAGTAAAGACAACTTACGCTACATGTGTGACAGGCTTTAAGCTTACGAGTGCTTAGTCTGCGATGGGTAAGCTAGTTTGGATTAGCCCTATTTGGGCAGAGAGACGTTATTAATCTTGATGTACAAGACATGACTTCTTTCTGCTCCGCTTAGCACGCGGGTATAAAGTAGTTCAGAACTGCGTCACAAGATGACTAAACATCAGCAGAATTCACCAGCGCAAGAGCCGATAAACTCATCCCGAAGCAGTTAACCTTGATTAGGTAACTGCTATTCCCACCTAAAATACCGCTTTACTCTGCCCTACAGGCAAACAGTGCTCTTATCGAATCTTCCTCTCAAGTTAATCTAGTATTTAAGCTTGCATTATTATTGATAACGATTATCATTTAGATTAACTAATTAACCGAGGTTGACCTCATGATTAAAACATTCACCTTTGCGATATTGCACTTTAGTGTCGCCTTCAGCATTACCTACTTACTAACAGGTAGCATACTCATAGGTGGCACTGTCGCCTTGGTTGAACCGGCAGTGAACACTGTAGTGTTTTATTTTCATGACAAAGCGTGGAAAAGCTATGAATATAAGAAAAAAAGCCGCCGAATGGCGGCCTTTTGATGAAACTTAAATGTAAATTATCCAGCAACTTTAATTTTATCAACGACCTTGTCCACATCATCTGTGTTTTCGGCAATTTTTAATGCAAGCTGACGCTCGGCATCACTGGAAACAGTACCAATAAGAGTGACAACCCCCTCCTCCACTTCAACATTAATATCTGTACCCGATACTTCAGATGAAAACAGTAAACGTGTCTTAACCACTGTCGCCACTTTAGAGTCAGTGAGTGCTTCAACCATGTCATTGGAGCTTTCTTTTTCGCTCAGTACGGTTAATTGATTATCAACATCTTTAACCCCGTCTAGACTTTTAACCAACTCGGCTGCCAATGCTTTATCGACACCACTTTCAACCTTGCCCGTTAGCGTAACTAGGCCATTTTTCACATCAGTATTAATGTCAAAAGAGTTAAGGTTAGTATTTAACAATAATGTGGTTTCTGCCTTTCCGTCAATCCAAGCATCCTTAGTCTCACCTTGCCAACCTTCTGCAGCATTTACACTTAATGATGCAGTGGCTAGGATTAAACTTGTTAGTAAACCTGTAGTTGCAGTCTTCATAATAATATCCTTGTGTTGTGTTTCTCATATTAGGCAATGCTCAAACTATGCCAACAATATAAAGACTACAAAATCAAAGCCTTATGATGACGCATATTATTTTCAGCGCTAATTACCTATGTGGGAGGTCTGTACTTTTTACTTAGGGTCGGTAATTATTGCTAGCTGACGAAAAACAAGACAAGAGCTCCACAGGAAGCTTTTTATTGATATTGAGACTGAGCTTTTAATGCAGTTAACTGATCACATGTTATCTGCAGCCAAGCGGTACCGTCAGCTAACTGAAGAGCGACTCGCTGACTATTGGCCTGTTTAACTGCCAGCTTTAAACGCATAAGCACCAGACGTTCCATTTTTAAAATCACCATAATGGCTTGCTCAGTATGTAGATGTGTTACCGAATCATATGCTGCGACATAGGTGGGGTTAATATCATTAACGGCTCGGTCAAAAATTATAGGCACCTGTTTTTCTAAATTAAATAGAGGAATTAGATCAGCCAGCATACGTCTGCGAATAACAGCCATTCTGGAAAAAATGCGTTTAAGGTTGTAATCAGCGACACTTTCCTTAGCCTGGAAGTAAAACACTTGCCCCTCCTGACATAAATCTATGATGTCATTTAATAGCCACATATCAGAGTGATGGCAAGAATAGTCATGAAAAGGAGTATCGGTTAGCATTAATTCCTCCCATTATTTCGACGAATGATTTACTGCCCATATAAAGTGTATCGAGCGCTTGTTTAACCCGACTTGTGATTTATGGGTGGTTTATCCAAGGGGCTAAGTATCAAGCATGCATAAATCGTGCTCATTAGAAATACCACCACATGACGTATCAGCACTATTTTCATATTTATTACCACCAAGGATCGTAGACTAAACCTGTGGCCAACTAACATTGCTAAACACAATTTCATGGCTTACATTGGTCTAACAGGTACAAGGAGTTTTATCGACATGGCCCGTCCAACACTTTTTTATCACTTGCAAGACCCCAAAGCCGAACGAGCACTTATGCGATCATCTGCTGCGGCTCATTTTGATAAGATAGCCAGCATCCCCACTGAATCTTGGTTAAGCCAACTCGAAAACATACAGGTGGATGTTGCACTGATTTCGAACCCTCAATTGAGTCATGAGGACTATTTAAATTTAGTCAATAGCGCCATGATGTCAGACAGAGAGTTTATTTTTTTCACCGATGGTCAACCTAATCCCTATCTAGACAAGCTAATGTCAAAAGGGGCGGGATATCATTTTCGCCAACCCCACGATATGGCCCTGATTAACGACACGCTAGAAGATTTCGCTCAAAATTTGATCCACACTAAATCTCACGTTAATCAGTCCTTCTGCAGCGACCTCGATCAATATGGGCTACTCGTTGGCTCATCAAGAGCTATGCATAAACTTTATCGCACCATACGCAAGGTGGCCACAGCCGAAAGTAATGTGTTAATAGTAGGGGAAAGTGGTGCAGGTAAAGAATTGGTTGCCAATACCATACACTTAGCCAGCAGTCGGTCGAATGAACCCTTTATTGCTATCAACTGTGGTGCCTTAAGCCCAGAGTTGGTGGACAGTGAACTATTTGGCCATATAAAGGGGGCTTTCACTGGGGCGCATAGGGATCATCAAGGGGTATTTGAGCAGGCACAAGGAGGAACTCTATTCCTAGATGAAGTCACTGAAATGCCAATTGAGCATCAAGTGAAACTACTGAGAGTCATTGAGAATAACGAGTACAGACCCGTTGGCAGTACTAATGTAAAACACTCTAATGTACGTATTCTATCGGCGACTAACCGCGATCCTCTCGAGGCCATTAATAAAGGTCACTTTCGTGAAGACTTGTATTTTAGACTCGCTCATTTCCCAATCCAAGTGCCACCTTTACGGGACAGGGGTGATGACATAACGGCACTGGCACAACATTTTCTCGCCTATCGCAATGTTACAGAGAATCAATGTAAGGCCTTTAGCCCTGAGACCATAGCACTGATCGCCAAGCAAACCTGGTCCGGTAATGTCCGAGAGCTTAAACATGCCGTTGAAAGAGCCTATATCCTTGCGGATAACGGTATTTATCCCGAACATTTTAATTTCAGCCAAGATGAGTCATTGGCAGAAAGCAGTGATGACGGGGTTATTCCCACAGGTATGCGTTTAGATGAACTAGAAAAAAAGGCTATTTATCAAACATTAATTAGCTTGCAAGGTAACAAGACTGATACTGCCAAGCAATTAGGTATAAGCGTCAAGACTCTCTATAACAAGCTCACTAAATATGAAGATGATATGAGCGAAAATGTACCACCAAAAGATACATAAAACTCATGACTCAACTGAGCTTGAGGGCACAAAAATGGTTAATGATTTTGGCTGGATCTGAATCGTCAGACTATCGGCAGTAAACAATTCACCATCGATGACATACTTGATTTGAGTGTTAGCCTTTAACTTGATTGTCTTTGCATGAAGATGATGAACTTTATTATCCATTTTTACATTACCTATGCCTGCCATGGCAAGCTCAGCAAAACTGAGTATATGCTCTTGCGGCTGAGCGCTTTCATCAAGCCAAGTAATATCCAACTGACCATCTGTGATATCTGGTTCGCCATTACCTTGGGCCAACATACTGGTAATGGGAGAGGCATTTGCTATCACTAAACTGTGAGTGTTGAGCGTTATGGCTTCTTTATCATCGAGTGCCATGGTGATAGTCTGAATCTGATTCATATCGATAGCACGATGCAAGCCGCCAATATAGGCCAATTGACCTAATTCATTTTTACGCTCTCGATCGGCATTTTCTATCATTTGCTGTTCAAATCCTAAACCCACCAATAACAACATTAAATCATCATTACACTTTGCCGTGTCTATGGATGCTAAGTTCCCCTGAATAATAATGTCCAAGGCCTTTCTTACTGGAAATAACTTGCTACTAGCCCCAAATAAGGCATGACTTAACGCATTCGTGGTTCCAAGTGGAATAATACCTAACAAAAGATCTGTTCTCACCGCCACACTCGCCACCTGATTGACTGTGCCGTCTCCACCACAAGCGATTAAAATATCAACTCCTGAATCCCGAGCCTTTTGCGCTAATAGCGTCGCCGTTATCGTTTCAGAGGTTTGTACTATTTCAAGAGAAAAATACCCTGATAACTCTTGCTCTATCTGCTCGGCATAATCTTGCCATTTCCCGCCACCGGAAACCGGATTCGCGATAATACAAGCGCGCTTATTGATTCTAATTTTGCCTTCTGCATAAATTTGCTCAACCGCCGCTAATTGCCAAGGATTTAACCCCGCGGTTTTACGTATCTTGCTAATCTTACGTAATACTTCTAAAAAAGTGGTCTCTTTCTGGCGACACACTAGGTAGGCTGCGAGCACAAGTACAGAACGTCCGCGACCTAAAGCGCAATGAATAACAACCGTCTTGCCCGCTTTTATCTGCCTATGTAACCAATTGATAGCTTGATTAAGCTGCTCTGCCGTTGGCACGCTATGATCTAATACTGGCACATTTAAGTAATCTACATCCTTGCCAATTAAGGACCAATCTAGGGCATCGAATTCGGCAGTCACATCCAAAATGGCCGATATTTTTTTATCTTTAAGGGTTTGAACATCTGCTGGGAATAAGCGTGAAGCTAGGTACAATTGACTGTCTATTTGTTGGATAGCTGGCACAGTATCCCGTGCTCTAGCCCAAGCGTTATAGACTTGGCTTGCAAACAGAAATGGAATAAATCCCCAACGTACATACCAAGGTATAGTGCCGTTAATGGACTTTCTAAAGATGCTCGCACTATTCAGCCAATAAGCCGAGCTCACCAAGAATAACGACAGCCCCAGCCATGCAAAAAGAATTTTTAATAAAGGCTGGTTAAAAGTGAACAGGAGAAGAACGGCTAATAATGCAGCAAAACTATAATAATATTTGATGTGAATTCTAGTTAACATCATGCCCCCGAATAAAAGTAAGCAGCCCGTGTCACCGGGCTGCCCATAAACTGCGCATTATTAGCAATCAGGATCTTTAGCATCGACGCTTTCTTTTACGTCTTCACAAGCATCTTCTACCGCATTACCTGCATCTGTAATGGCTTCATCAATTTTTTCACCAGCAGTTTCCGCCTTATCATCTGAGCAGGCCGTTAAGCCTGCTGTGAGTAATAACATCAAACTTGCGCTGGTAATCAATTTCAATAACTTCATTTTTATCTCCAATGTTTTAATGTTAAGGGCGCGGTGGTTTACCACTTAGTGCTCTAGAAACGAGTGAAATCAGCAATAGAACAACAAAGACAAAGAATATAATCTTAGCTATCCCTGCTGCAGCCCCAGCAATTCCAGTAAAACCCAATACACCTGCGACAAGTGCAATCACCAGAAACGTAAGTGTCCAACCTAACATACAAACCTCCTCAAGTTATGGTGTAAACAACAAAATATAGCTAAGACAAAGCCAGCTTCGTGCCAACTTCACGATAAATAATTAAAACCTTGATATTTAAGAGTATAAAATAATTATACCTACGCTAATTCAACGTGAAGGTCGAGAGAAATGGAAATTTTTACCTAGAAATAGGTAATAGTTTCAAAAACAAACCTGTCTTCCCTAACGCTAGTACAGCTCATGTTTAAACCATAGACCAAGGAGCAAAAAATTGAAGAATTAAAATGAGCAAGAGTAAGCCACACAAGGTTTTCCAAAACATCACGGGTTCTCGTTCGATCAAGGGGGCTTGTGCTATTCGTGTGAGTATCGCTTTATTAGGTTGGCTAATGTCAGTAAGAAATTCTGACATGGAGGAATAACGCTGATTTTTTTTAGGGTGACAGGCCTTTTTTAACGCCAGATCTACCCACAATGGTAGCTGAGGGCGATATTGCAGTGCTGAGATATAGTGCCAGTTTGAAGTTCGTCGCTGAAAAATGAGTTTGTTGTGTTTATATGGCAGCTGGGCCGTCAACATTTCATAAAGGATAACCCCCATTGAGAAAATATCTGCTTCATGAGCCGCTACGCCCGTCATCAAATACTCAGGAGCAATATAATCTAGGGCACCTAACGGCGGCTCACCTCCTTGCCCGCCACTTTCAGCCGCGGAGGTAAGAAAACCTGTGAGTTCAACTAACCCTTGAGCTTGAGCTGCACCATAGTCGATAAGTACCACTTTTCCTTGGGGGGTAATCATGATGTTTTCAGGCTTTAGGTCCCTATGCAGGATCCCAAGCCGCTGCAATGCTCTTACTCCTATGATGAGTTCTGCCAGCACGGACCTTACTTGAGCCAAACTGGGCTCAGGATTATCATACATCCACTGTCTAAGAGTTTGCCCTGGCACGTATTCACATAGGTGGTACAGAAATTGGCTCTCATTTGGGTACAGCTTCATCAGTGAAGGATGCTGAACCCGAATGCCTACCCAAAGTTCAGCAATGAAACTGTTTAGGTAATGCCTATCTTCACTCATAGTAATATAAGGCGCCTTTAACACATAAAGTTGATGCTTATTCGCTGTGTTGCAACTCACAAGATAAACATGGCTGCGTTGCCCTGAATAGAGTACTCGCACCACTTCAAACTCATCGATGCGATTGCCTAGGGCTAAAGCTGGCGGGATCACTCTTTGGTGCAACTGAGACCACAACTCCCTTGCATGGGTATAAGGCAGAGAATTAACCTTAAGCAATAGACAACTTAGGTTATCTGTACTGCCATTTTTTTTAGCTGTTTCGACTAACGTTAATGCCGATTTCTCTAATGGGTTATGATGATCAACTAACGCTAAGTCCTGCAGTAACAGACTGTGTATTTCACTGGCGGCTAACCAATCGTGGATCCCATCAGTACTGAGCAAGTAGCAGTCGCCAAGCTCGACCTCATGGCACTGATAGTCAATTTCAAGGTGACTATCCATACCTAGCGCTCTGGTTAACATGCCTTTATCACCAAAACCCTGATGACAATGATCTCGCGTCAGTTGCAGCAACTCACCTTGTCTAAGCCTGTATATACGACTATCACCCACATGGAACACATGTAGACTATTTGATTTAAATATCAAGCCACTAAATGTGGTCACAAAGCCATTGTGCCTAAGCTCAGACTGTTGACTATGGTGATGAAGCCAAGCATTAAGCGCGCTCAGCACTTGGTTTGCCGCCTGCTTAACACTTAAGGTATCTGCGGTGCTGAGATAATCCTGGATAAACTGAGTCACACAAATCTGACTGGCCAGCTGACCATTTTGGCTACAACTGACCCCGTCAGCTAGGCAAGCTATGACCCCCTTATGAGTTAATACTGGGCTATCCTGGCTGTGATGCACGGCAAAAGCATCTTGATTGTGTGCCCTAACGCCTGCACTAGATTTGCCAGCGAAACTTAACTTAAGTACTTTTGCCGTCACCATTTTCCCCTAACGACTCGAGACATCGATTAAGGTCACGCTGCCATCGTGGTTCACTTCTGCCATTT
The DNA here is from genome assembly GCF_000013765.1 of Shewanella denitrificans OS217. Taxonomy (NCBI): domain Bacteria; kingdom Pseudomonadati; phylum Pseudomonadota; class Gammaproteobacteria; order Alteromonadales; family Shewanellaceae; genus Shewanella; species Shewanella denitrificans. Next base: position 4,455,049 of record NC_007954.1, read on the forward strand.
GCCCTTGCGGCTCCTCCATAAACCACAGCACGCAAAATCCCAGCACCGCCGTTGCCGCTATCACGTAGAAAAAGCTGCTGTAATCCACAAAAGACAGCACAGTTAAGTAACACACGGCGCCCACATTGCCATAGGCTCCGGTCATGCCAGCAATTTGCCCTGTCATGCGGCGCTTAATTAAGGGCACAGTCGCAAACACCGCGCCCTCACCGGATTGCACAAAGAAGGAGCACGCCATCGCTGCAGCAACGGCAACCCACAAAGGCCAATCACTGTTGACTTGCCCCATGAGAAAGTACCCAGCAGCAAGGCCAGCGGTGAGGATTAACAGTGTCGGTTTACGGCCAAATTTATCTGAGATCCAGCCGCCACCTGGGCGTGACATCAAGTTCATAAAGGCATAAGCCGACGCCACCATGCCCGCAACAACTGGGGTTAACTCGAAGGTTTCAGCAAAAAATAACGGCAACATGGACACCACTGCCAGCTCAGATCCAAAAGTCGCAAAGTAGAGTACGTTCAATACCGCCACCTGCTTAAACTTGTATTGATGGATTGCAGCCACTGGCTCAGTAAAAATAATCTTGTTTACTTGCCATACTTGCAGCACTTCGTAGCAATACAGCAAGGCTAATCCTAGGTACACACTAATAACAGCGGTGTCACTGAGCATCGCAACCCCAGTCGGTGACAGCTTCCAAGCCAGCAATGCCAAGGCGCCGTACAAAGGTAGTTTCATCACAAGTAGTAACAAGAAGTCGCCTTTAGAAGTCACCTCCATGGCCTTAAGGCTTTTAGGTTTAAAGTAGGTTGCCCCCTTGGGGGTATCTTCGACGTTAAAATAAAACACCAGAGCAAAGCCTAAGCTCATCAAGCCAGTTATGCCTGTGGCATAGCGCCAGCCATCATCGCCACCAAAGGCTAGCGCCAAGGCAGGTAAACAAAAAGCCGCAGCCGCCGAGCCAAAATTACCCCAACCACCATAAATACCTTCAGCCGTGCCCAGTTCGTTATGGGGAAACCACTCAGACACCAAGCGAATGCCTACTACAAAACCTGCACCAATAAAGCCCAGTAAGAATCTGGCAATAGCCGCTTGAACAAAGGTATCCGCAAGGGCAAAGGCGAAACACGGCAAGGCGCAGATAGCTAATAACGCCGAATACACTAATCGAGGGCCGAACCTGTCGGTAAGCATGCCAACCACAACCCTTGCAGGAATCGTGAAGGCCACGTTGAGGATCAATAAAGTTTTAATTTGCTCTGAAGTTAACCCTAGGCTTTCTTTAACGGACTGCAGCATGGGAGCAAAGTTAAACCACACTGCAAAGGTGATAAAAAATGCCATCCAGCTTAAGTGCAGCACCTTCATTTTTCCGCTGAATGAAAACAGGTTAAAGCGGCTTTCAAGACTCATAGGAGCATCCTTTTGGGTTCATTTTGTTGCACTTGGGCTTTTTCAAGGCGCAAGTTGTTAGGCCATCATCCGTGGCTGCTGATCACTAATTAATAGCATTGGCGCGCTTATCTAGCGCCAACAAGCGTGGATTGAGCTAAGGCATGCTAGATAACTGCACTCGATCATCTAGGTAGCGCACGGCATAGGTTTTGAGCTGATATTCAGGTGATTGCAAACAGGCGCCGGTGGTTAAGTTAAAGTGCTGCTTATAAAGGGGGGATGCCACCACAGTTTCTCCCGCCACACAGCCGATGATCCCTCGTGATAAAACTTGAGCGCGGCCTATGGGGTCATAATTATCTATGGCGTATAAGGCATCAGTTTGGCGGCAGCGAAACACGGCCACTTGCGTCTCACCTAATAAGGCACATACTCCGGTGCCGGGCACTATGTCTGCGCGCTGACAAATATCTATCCAAGTTTCCATACTGCCTCCTAGTCGACGATTTCTAATATTTTGATGGCTAATGTTTGGCCGTCTAATGTGCGGCCTGATGTTTGAATATCCTGTTCAGCGGGATGACGTTGCTGGCGCTTCCTTTGATATACTTGGCCTGCATCACTCAGATCACTATTAATAAAGTGTTGGAAGCGTTTGAGTTTATCTGGGCTTTCTAGGGTGGTTTTCCACTCACACTGATACTGATTAATGGCGTTTGCCATCTCAGCTTCAAGCCCTGCCGCTAGACCTAACTTGTCATCTATGATCACAGATTTTAGGTAATCTAAACCGCCCTCTAGGCTTTCTATCCACACAGAAGTACGTTGCAAACGCTCAGCGCTGCGGATATAGAACATCAAGAATCTGTCTATGTATTGAATCAGGGTTTTGTCATCGAGATCGACAGCTAAAAGCTCAGCATGGCGAGGCCGCATGCCGCCATTTCCGCCCACAAACAGGTTCCAACCTGATTCAGTGGCGATAATGCCCACATCCTTTGACTGGGCTTCGGCGCATTCTCGGGTGCAGCCAGAGACGGCAAATTTAAGCTTGTGGGGTGAGCGCAATCCCTTGTAGCGGTTCTCTATGTCGATGGCAAAACCTAGGCTGTCTTTTAAACCATAACGGCACCAACTATCACCAACGCAGGATTTAACCGTGCGCACCGACTTGCCATAGGCATGACCCGTCTCAAAGCCTGCGTCCACCAGCTTGCGCCAAATAAGCGGTAACTCATGGAGCTGGGCGCCGAATAAATCGATGCGTTGTCCACCGGTGATCTTGGTATAGAGGTCAAACTCCTTGGCGACTTCACCTAGGACGATGAGTTTATCTGGGGTGATCTCCCCACCTGCGATGCGCGGCACCACAGAATAGCTGCCATCTTTTTGCATATTGCCAAGGTACACATCGTTAGTGTCTTGCAGGCCAATATGTTGATCTTCAAGTACGTATTCATTCCAGAATGAGGCGAGGATCGAGCCAATAGTCGGTTTGCAGACTTCACAACCTAGGCCTTTGCCGTGGCTTAAAAGCAACTCATCGAAGCTTTTGATTTGCTTGATACGCACTATGTCTGCAAGCTCTGGGCGGGTATAACTAAAGTGTTCGCACAGGCTCTTGTCGACTTCATGGCCAAGGGCTGCCAGTTCGCAGTCCAATACTTGTTTGACTAACGCGCTGCAACCGCCGCAACCCGTGGAGGCCTTAGTGCAAGACTTGATAGCGCCCATGTCGGTCGCGCCAGCGGCAACCGCTTGGACTATATCGCCCTTAGTCACATCAAAGCAGGAACACAACTGCGCCGCCGCTGGCAAGGCATCAACACCTAAGCCCTTGGGTTTGTCCCCTGCAATACTCGGTAAAATAAGCGTGGAAGGATGGGCGGGCAAAGGAATATCGTTAAGCATCATCTGCAATAGCTGACCATAGGCTTCAACGTCCCCCACCAGCACGGCGCCTAAGACTTTATCCCCGCTTGCCGACACTACTAAACGCTTATATACCTGAGCGACTTCATCACGGAAGGTATAAGACTGCGCCCCTGGGGTTTGCCCGTGCGCATCGCCGATACTGGCAACATCTAGGCCGAGCAGTTTCAATTTCGTGCTCATGTCCGCGCCAGTAAAGCGCGCCTCACCACCTAGAATGTGCGATGCCGCCACTGAGGCCATGGCATAACCCGGCGCTACTAAACCGAAAATTTTGCCATGCCACAAGGCGCATTCCCCCACGGCATAAATGTCTTGATCACTGGTTTGGCAATAGTCATTAATCACTATGCCACCGCGCTCACCGAGCTCAAGTCCTGCCGCTCGGGCCAACTCATCCTGTGGCCGAATACCAGCCGAAAACACTATCATGTCGGTTTCTAGGTAATCACCATCACCAAAGTTGAGTCGATAACGGCTATTCTGCCCAGCCACTATTTCTTTGGTCGCTTTTTCGGTGTGGACATAAACCCCTAATGCTTCAATTTGATGCCTTAATAAATTCGCGCCGCCATCATCAAGCTGCATCGCCATTAAGCGCGGTGCGAACTCCACCACATGGGTTTCTAAGCCTAAGTTTTTAAGGGCGTTAGCCGCCTCTAAACCTAATAATCCACCGCCTATGACCACGCCTTTTTTACTGAGCTTACTGGACGCTTTAATGGCTTCTAAATCGCCGATGGTGCGATATACCAAACAATGGGGCTGCTGGTTACCGGGAATGGGCGGCACAAAAGGATAAGAGCCAGTGGCAAGAATGAGCTTGTCATAATGAATTTGCCCGCCATGAGCATCCGTCACAGTGCGGGTTTTGGGCGATATAGCGCTAATTTTGGTGTTCAGCAGATACTTAACTCCATGCTGCTGATAATAAGCTTCATCAGTCAGGGCTAAGTCTTGGGCCGTTTTGCCACTAAAATAGCCGCTAAGTTGCACCCTGTCGTAGGCGAGCTGAGCTTCTTCACTGAAGGTGGTGATGGCAAGTTTGTCCATCGCCTCAGGCTGGCTCACTAAGTTGTCGATAAATTTGTGGCCTACCATACCGTTACCCACGACTAAAATTGCTGTTTTTTGCATTTGTTTCTCCATGGGTTCCCCCTAAACCTGTCTTTAAAGCGATATGCCTTCAAAGAGTGAAAAAGTCTTAAGCCCGCTTCTGCATCTTGGAAATCGGCTCAACGAATGTTTGCTCATTTAAGGCTGTTGGCTTAGCTTGCGTGTTAAACCAAGCAAGTTTGTCTGCAAGGGACACCACCTCGCCGACCACGATTAAGCTCGGTGGCTGCAGTTGATGTTTTGCCACCAACTGGCTTAAATGATTAAGTTGACCTTGGATGACCCGCTGCCTTGAACTGCAACCATGCTCTATGATAGCCGCGGGCGTATTGCCACTCAGGCCCGCCGCCATTAACTCATCGCTGATTAGCTGACTTTTGCTAAGCCCCATATAGAAGACTAAGGTGTGATTTAACTGGGCTAGGCTTTGCCAATGGATATCGAGCTCTTTTTCGGCATGGGCTGTGACAAAGGTGCAGCCTTGGGATAAGCCTCTATGAGTTAACGGGATCCCCGCATAGGCGGTGCAGCCTGCCCCAGCCGTGATCCCGGGGATGACCTCTACATCAATGCCTGCCTGCTTCAGTGCCAGCATTTCTTCGCCGCCACGGCCAAACACAAAGGCATCTCCCCCTTTTAAGCGGCAGACGTTCAATCCCAAGCGAGCTTTTTCCACCAGCAAGTCATTGATGCTTTCTTGAGGCACGCTGTGCTCCCCCTTAGCTTTACCCACATACAGGGCTAATGCCGTGGGAGGGAATAATGCGCAAATGGCCTCGCTGACTAATCTGTCATAGATAATCACCTCTGCATTTTGCAGGCAGCGCAGCGCTTTCACTGTGAGTAAGTCTGCATCCCCTGGCCCTGCGCCCACTAAACTCACCCGCCCTAATTTGGGAGATGTTGATTTTGGGGTCGCTTTAGTCCAGTGGCTGATTATTGGCTCGTTATCCATGACTCACATCCCTAGCATGCTTGATTAGCTGATGGATAAGGTGGAGCAAGGCCAGTGCCAACTTGATGAAATCACAGGTCTAATAATTTTCTTTAGATTTAAATTCATGCAGTTAACTGGAGTTAACAACTTGTTCACATAAACAGGAAGGCGGAGAAAAACCTCATCAGGATTGTGCATTCGCACCTTGTTAGTGCAGTGATTGATCATTTCAGGGCAATCCTGCCCCAAATAAGCCGATGAAGGAGAGAGACTTTAGGGTTTCAGGTTTATCAAATGTAAAGATTACCAATAAACCACTGTATATAAACAACTTTCACCATTCTCTCGGCTACTGGCCTAAACCTTGCTACTTACCTTGACTCTCTATATCGCCTCTATCTCATCGCGACCAAACGGATAACCCAACAAGGAACCCATAATGCACACCTTCGACACACCTTGGATAAAATCCACCTGTGCCTATTGCGGCGTGGGTTGCGGCATTGAAGCAAAAGCCTTAGCAAATGGCCGTATCGAAGTCCGTGGCGATGCAAGCCATCCGGCAAATCTAGGCAAACTTTGCTCTAAAGGGCTGGCATTAGGAGAGACAGTCACCAACGAAGGACGATTGCTAACACCCAAAGTCAATGGCGAGGATTGCAGTTGGGATAGTGCATTAACTGAGGTTGCCAATGGCTTTTTAGAGACCATCAAGCAGCATGGGCCTGATTCTGTGGCGTTTTACTTATCGGGGCAGCTGCTTACCGAAGACTATTACCTCGCCAATAAACTGATGAAGGGCTTTATCGGCAGCGCCAATGTGGATACCAACTCAAGGCTGTGCATGTCATCTTCGGTGGCAGGCCATAAACGCGCCTTTGGCACCGATACTATGCCGGGCTGTTATCAAGATTTAGATCATGCCGAGCTGATTGTCTTAGTCGGCTCTAACCTAGCCTGGTGTCATCCGGTGCTGTTTCAACGCATTAAAGCCGCAAAAGCCAAATATCCACAGCGTAAGCTGGTGGTCATAGATCCCAGGAGAACCGCCTCTTGCCATGGTGCCGACCTGCACCTCGCCATCAAGCCAGGCACAGATGTCATGCTATTTAATGGTTTGCTCAATTATCTTGCCAAGCAGCAACTCACTGACACCGCCTTTATTGAGGCCAATACTCAAGGTTTTGCTCAAGCACTCACTATCGCCGCATTGGATGCGCCCAATATCGAGCACATAGCCCAAGTCACTGGCTGCAGCGTCGCGGACATAAGTGCTTTTTATCAGCTCTTTGGCAGCACAGACAAAGTGGTGAGCCTCTATTCCCAAGGGGTGAATCAATCGAGCCAAGGCACAGATAAGGTCAACAGTATTATTAATTGCCACTTGGCGACCGGGAAGATTGGCCGTGAAGGGGCTTGCCCGTTTTCTATCACAGGCCAGCCCAATGCCATGGGAGGACGAGAAGTGGGCGGCCTTGCCAATACCTTAGCGGCTCATCTTGAGTTTGATTCCCCCGAGGAGCATCAACTCCTGAGCCAATTTTGGCAAACCAAAAAACTTGCCGCAAAACCTGGGCTAAAGGCGGTAGAGATGTTTGATGCGATACGCAGTGGCAAGATAAAAGCCATTTGGATCATGGCCACCAACCCAGTGGTCAGCCTGCCTAACAGCAATAAAATTAAGGCAGCATTGCAAAATTGCCCTTTAGTTGTGGTCTCCGACTGCATTGCCGACACGGATACCGGCCGCTTAGCCCATGTGCAACTGCCGGCCATGGGCTGGGCTGAAAAGTCAGGTACTGTGACTAACTCTGAGCGACGTATTTCTCGCCAGCGCAGACTCACCACTTCACCAGGCGCCGCCCGTGCCGATTGGTGGATAATCAGTGAAGTCGCGAAGAAGATGGGTTTTAAAGCGGCATTTAGCTATCGCCATGAAGGGGAGATTTTTCGTGAGCACGCTAAACTCACCCAGCTTGCTCATGAGCACAAACAGCACGACTTAGATCTTAGTGGTCTTGCGAATATCAGTGACGCCGAGTATGCCGAGATGGCGCCGCAGCAATGGCCTGTCACCCAATTGCAAAAAGAGGCGAACACAGTGCAGCAGCGCTTTTTCGGTGACGGTAAATTTTTTACCCCAAGCACTAAGGCGCAGTTTATTGCTGTGCACTACCTTACCTCCCCACAAAGGCTGAGTTCAGCCTACCCCTTAATACTCAACACAGGCCGTATACGTGACCAATGGCATACCATGACCCGCACTGGCTTATCACCCGGACTCAGTAGCCATCAGGGAGAGCCTCTGCTGCTGATAAACCCGCAGGATGCTCAAGCATGCTCACTAAGTAGCGAGGACATAGTCCAAATAGACAGCCCTCAAGGCCAAGCACAAATGAGGGTACAGATTAATAATGATATCAAGCTCGGCCAACTGTTTGCTCCCATACACTGGAGCGACAGCAACTCAAGTGCAGGGAAAGTGACCCGCTTAACCTTAGATCTTACGGATGCGATTTCCGGTCAGCCCGAGATGAAGCAAACCCCAGTCAGCCTTAAACGCTGCGACTTCAACAGCCAGGCCTTGATTGTCAGTCGCACGCCCCTGAATTTAAGTGAATTTACTTATTGGGTGACACAGACGATCACTGGCGGATTTCACTACACTATTGCCAGCGACCTCAGGGCAGACGAGCTCAATGAACGGCTACAAAGGCTCTGCCCGCGGCAACAAGATATTCGCATTCAAGCCCATATCGATGACGATAGTGTCTACCGTTTTGCTTCCAGTAAGGCCGAGAAAATCCAATTCGCCTATAGCGCCAGCCAGCGACTGACATTGAAACACTATGACTGGTTCACCTTACTGCTAAGCCAAACAACACCCCAGGCTAGCCTTTTCTTAAGCCTACTATCGGCGCAGCCACAAGGTGATTTAGCCAAGGGCAAGATAGTCTGTGCTTGTAAACAAGTGGGTGCCACTCAACTATGTAGCGCAATTAAACAACAAGAGATTAAGGATGTCGCCACGTTAACGCAGGTCACACAGGCCGGCAGTGGCTGCGGCAGCTGCGTTGGAGAGCTGCAGCAATTGATAACGGAAAGCCAAGCAGAGCTAGTGACAACATAGAGTTATATGAATTATTTTATTGGCTTTATTGTTATAGTCTTGCACGATGAAAACATAATCACGACAACAAAGGATGTTTAATGAACAGACTCACTTTTTTAATTTCAGTTTTATTATTTTCTTGTCCGTTAAACGCCCAGCCTCAAATAAGTAAAATCCAGCGACCAATTGAAATCACGCCCTATGAAGCTTTCACTATAAACTCGGCCGTATTAGGGCGAAAATATATCCTGTCCATCAAAGTACCACTGGATTATCTAGATAAAGGCAATGAAACTAAAAAGTATCCTGTTTTGTACCTGAACGATGCGCCACATACCTTTAAAGTAGCTACTGGAGTAACCTATTTCAAAAGCATGGATAGAGCCATCGTTGTCGGAATTTCTTATGCGTTAGGCGTCGATGGGCAATTTAGCCGGTTTCGCGATCTCACCCCAGCATATGACAGCAGTATTCAGCAATATACGACTGGGCAAGCGCCTGAGTTCCTAAAATTCATTGAAGATGAGGTCATTACTTTCGTTGAAAAAAACTATCGCGCCGATCCCACGAAAAGAATCCTAGCGGGGCACTCCTTAGGGGCATCTTTCGGCGCTTGGGTGCTACTCACTAAACCAGAATTATTTTCCAGCTATGTATTAACTAGCCCTTCACTCTGGTTTAAAAACGATCTGATTTTTTCCCTCGAAGAGCAATATGCAACCAAAAACAAATCATTGAAGGCTAATGTTTTCATTGCCACTGGTGCCTTAGAAACCCCAGAACATGGGATGAATTACCATATGGTCGATGACCATCAACGATTTTTGACCCGTTTGCGCTCGCGCAATTATCAAGGATTGCGGATCAGCGACGAGATAGTGGGCGGCACAGATCACTTCTCAACCTTCCCCGTTGGGCTAGCAAAAGGGCTTAGGTGGATCTATCAGGATTTGTAACCTCTCACATAACTACAGTAGCCCTACTGAGTGAGCGCTACTGGACCAAGTGCAATTGCCATTTTTTAGATTAAAAAGCACATTCAGGTGACGGCTATAATGCGAATAAACCTCTACCAGTGACCTTGTTGATCTAGGTAAGCCATTAATCTTGAGTTTAAGTAGGCAAATAGAAACGCTAACGGTGTCGTTATGGCCAGCGGCGTAAACATAAACCAGGACACAAAACCTATCAATAACAGTCCATATTCCAAATAGACCATATGGGTAGGTAGTGTTCATAATTCTGTGTCATTTCAGTAAACTGTACAAAAACAGGAATGACACATGACTCAACCTTTTAACTTTGAACAAGCCCTTAAAGATCTTCAAGCGGGTAAAAACCTCACAGGCAAAGACAGTATTCTTGGCCCCTTGATTAAACAACTTACCGAAGCGGCGCTTCAAGCCGAACTTGAGCAGCACTTGGCTCATGATGAGCAACCTAACCGCAAGAATGGTAAAACGGCTAAAACGATTAAGCACCTGTCAGGCAGCTTTGAGCTAGAAACGCCTCGCGATAGAAATGGCTCCTTCGAACCTCAGCTCATCAAGAAGAACCAAACCACGCTCACCGATGAAATCGACCGCAAAGTGCTATCGATGTTCAGCATGGGCATGAGCTACCGCGACATCAATCAGCATGTCGAGGAGATGTACGGCATTAATGTCTCCAGTGCGACCATCAACGCCATAACAGACAAGCTCATTCCTGAGCTTAAAGCCTGGCAACAGCGCCCACTCGACAGCCACTACCCGATTGTCTGGCTCGATGCGATACATTACAAAGTCAAAGAAGATGGCCGTTACATCAGTAAAGCGGTGTACACCCTGCTAGCCCTTAATATGCAGGGAAAAAAAGAAATACTCGGCCTGCATTTATCTGACAATGAAGGGGCTAATTACTGGTTATCTGTGCTGACCGAGCTTAATAATCGCGGCGTAAAAGACATCCTTATTGCCTGTGTTGATGGCCTGACGGGGTTTCCTGAAGCCATCGCCAGTATCTTCCCGAATACAGAGACGCAGCTGTGCGTCATTCACCAAATTCGCAACTCAATGAAGTACGTCGCCTCGAAAAACCAGAAGGCGTTCATGGCCGATTTAAAGTGTGTTTATCGCGCGGTGAGCAAGGAAGCGGCGGAGCTAGCGTTAGATGAACTAGAAGCGAAATGGGGCGAGGCTTACCCACTTGTTATTAATTCTTGGCGCCGTAAGTGGCACAATTTATCGCACTATTTTAAGTATCCAGAGCACATCAGAAAAGTGATTTACACCACCAATGCGGTGGAAGCGGTACACCGTCAATTTAGGAAATTAACCAAAACCAAAGGGGCTTTTCCCAATGAAAATAGCTTGTTGAAGCTACTTTATGCTGGCATATTGAACGCCTCGAATAAATGGACAATGCCCATTCACAATTGGAGCCTTTGTTTATCACAGTTAGCAATTTATTTTGAAGGGCGTTTAGACAGCGTGCTAGAAATTTAAACTTAACCTGACACAGAATTTCGAACGCCCTCTATGGGTACGTCTTTTTACGTCTAAAAGAAAAAACCTCACTATCCAAGGTTCCGACTTCCAACTTGCTGAATTTTTATCTATCACGGTAATTTCCTCTGTTAATATTGAAATATCAACGTCAAAAACAGAGGCGAGTGACTTAAGTGTTTCCATGCTGGCATTGTTACCAGCCTCAACTCGTTGAATCGTTCTCAGGCTTAAGCCTGAAACCGTGGCCAATTGCTCCTGTGACCAATTTTTTTTATCTCTAAGTCTGCGCACTATCATACTAAGTCCCTTTCACCCGGTTTCGAACTCACTGTGTTTCGATAAAATTATGGCTATTAATGGTTTCTGTCGGTGACGACATCATGCCGTCACTATGACGTCACTTTTATAATCAATCTGTTAAATTAACATCATCGCCAGTATTCATACCACTACGAGCTGACTAATCTAAACCAAACGCAATAAAAATACCCCAAAGCTAAACGAGGCTAACCTGCTTAATAACCAAGGTCACTCATAAAGGTTCATCAGTGATGTCCTTACAGATAAAGAGCGCCTGCTATCAGCAAAAAATTCCGCTTCCACTCTGCAATTTCAGAATGTTAATCTATGATCCTTATTTTGAATGCGGATCCCATTAATGAACTGGCTCATCGAACAGTTTCGCTACCCCGTTGACAGCCCCTTAGTTTACGGCTCTTTTGAGCCCAAACTTGTGGCACTTTCCTTTATCATCGCCATTTTTTCATCCTTTATGGCGCTACAGATAGCGGGCCAAGCAAGCTTATTGGAACACAATTATCGTCGCCATTTATCCTTAGCGGCCGGTAGCGTGGCCTTGGGTGGTGGTGTTTGGTCCATGCATTTTATTGGCATGCTCGCCTTCGAACTTTGCACCCGAGTTGACTATTCCTTAGGGATCACCTTGATTTCCATGATCCCCAGCATTGCCGCCTCTTGGGTTGCACTAAACCTCATTAGCAAAGACAAGATCAAACCGCTACAACTGATTGTTGGTGGTGTTCTGGTGGGCTCAGGCATAGGCACTATGCATTACACAGGCATGGCGGCGATGCAGATGTCCGCCATACTTAGGTACGACCCTTGGTTTTTTGGCCTGTCCATCATAGTGGCTGTGACCTTATCCATACTGGCACTGTGGATCCGTTTTGGTTTAAGCAATAGCCGCTGGCCCTTGTCCAATGTCAGCTTGAACCTCATCAGTAGTACAGTCATGGGACTTGCCATAGCGGGTATGCACTATACGGGTATGGCTGCTGCACGTTTCATCCCACCACCTGGGGTAGTACTAGAACAAGCTAACAATATCGGCTCAGGGCTACTGGCCACAGGCGTGACCATAACCACTATCGTCATTACCGCTTTAGTCATAGCCATCAATCTCGTCCTCAAATACCGTGAAGTGTCGCAAAAGGCCTTCGCCAACGAGCAACGGCTTGAGGCCATGATGGAAACTGCCGCCGATGGTATTGTCAGCATCAATGCCAAAGGCATAATCACAAGTATAAATCAGGCCATTACCGCCATGCTTGGCTGGGACAAAGCACAACTGATTGGCCAGAATGTCTCCCTCCTGATGCCAGAGCCAGATAAGGGCCGCCATGATTCTTATCTCTCCCGTTATTTGGCGACGAATGAACCCCACATCATAGGCAATGCTCGTGAAGTCACAGCCCTTCACAAGCTAGGGCACACAGTGCCAGTCAGGCTGGCCATAGGTCATGCCAGATTGCCAAATGAAGATGTATTTGTTGGCTTTATCTCAGACATCAGTCAACGCTTGAAGATGGAGCGAGAGCTGAAAGAAAATGAAGAAAAGTTTCGCTCTCTCATAGGCAATATTCCGGGCGCCGCCTATCGCTGCTTGGATACCGAAGGTTGGCCCATGTTGTTTGTTAGCGACGCCGTCTTCGATATTACCGGTTATCCAGCGAGCGACTTTCTGCTGCCAAATCCTGTGAGGAACATCTGTGACCTCTATCATCCCGAGCACCAAGAACTGTTGCAGTTTGATGCCGATAAAAACAAAACCTTCAGCCTGGAATATCGCATAATAAGAAGCGATGGAGAAATAAGATGGGTGCTTGAAACTGGCACCTACGTCAAAGACCCCCAAGGAAGCGTGCTGTGGATGGACGGCTTCATCATGGATATCACTCCCCGCAAGCAAATGGAGCAAGATTTGCAAAAGGCGAAAGAAGCCGCGGAGCTTGCCACCGAAGCGAAAAGCGCTTTCCTAGCCAATATGAGCCATGAAATTCGCACCCCAATGAATGCCATCATAGGTTTTAGCGATGTGATGTTGACCACTGATTTGGTGGCGGCGCAGCGTAAATATGTCACCACAATCAACGCCTCGGCTAATTCACTCTTACACTTACTGAACGATATCCTCGACAGTGCCAAGCTGGAGAAAGGCCAATTACAGCTCGAGATGCAAGATTTCTCCCTAGCTGAAGTGATAGACATGGTCACCTCAACCTTATCCATCCAAACTCGTAAAAAGCGACTGGATATCGAGCTATCCCTAGCGCCAGAGCTAGCTGAATACTATTACGGTGCGGCAGACAGACTGCGCCAAGTATTGATGAATATCGTCGGCAATGCCGTCAAGTTCACCGAAAAAGGCCAAGTGCACCTTTCGATTAAGCCCACACAGGATGGCAAAGTGTTGTTCAGCGTCCAAGATACCGGCATAGGCATAGCCAGCGATCGCATTCAGCATATTTTTGAACCTTTTACTCAGGCTGATGCTTCCATGAGCCGTCGCTTCGGTGGCACTGGACTCGGGACAAGTATAAGCAAGCAATTGGTCAACTTAATGGGCGGTGAGATCTGGGCCAGCAGTGAACTGGGTAAAGGCAGCTGCTTCGAGTTTATCCTGCCATTGAAAGCTGGAAAACCTGTCATTAAAACCCGCAAAGGCAAGGCTATCCAGCTTCCCTCTCTGAATATATTGATAGCCGATGATATGCAGCAAAATCTAGATCTGCTGCAGCTTCTGCTTGAAAATGCTGGCCACAAGGTCACTGCTGTCACTGACGGTGCTCAAGCGGTACAGACCACCCAGCATCAGAACTTCGATCTACTCTTGATGGATGTACAAATGCCCATATTGGATGGTTTGTCGGCCACTCGTCAGATAAGAGTCAGAGAGCAAAAATCTAACTCGCCACCCTTGGCCATTATCGCCTTAACCGCAAGCGTGTTAACCGAGGATAAGCTTGCCAGCAGAAATGCCGGCATGGACGGTTTTGCCAGTAAACCTGTGGACTTCAACCTCTTGTGCTTCGAGATTGCCAGAGTGCTGGAATTGAACATCACCGCCCAAGTAAGCATAAATACCCAGATAACCAGCTGTGACAGTCAGCTGAATCAAGAGCAAGGAATAACACTCTGGGGCAGCATATCAGCTCACGTACGTGAACTTGATACCTTTATTGAACGTTATCAAACGAGTACAGAACACTTTATCAGTCTGCTGGAAAATCAGGACTACGACACCTTGCGCCAGCTTGCCCACGCACTCAACGGCCTGTGTGGTAATCTTGCCATAGTGCAGTTGCCTCCTCTTTTACAGCAACTGGAACAGGCTGCAAAAAACCAAAATAAAACCGAATGCACTAGCTTAATTACAGCTTATGGGCTCAAATTCCAAACCTTAGTGCAGGCGATTACAGAGCTTGGGGCTACTGCACTGCGTAACCAGTGCCCAACCCAATTGATCTCTGAAGATGTTCTTCACCAGCCCATCACTGAGCAAGTAAACAAGCTTATCCAAGCGGCGCAGCATAATGAATATGATGAACAGAGTTTATTGCTACTGTCTCAGCACTGTACTGCATCACAAAGGCAGTGGGTCGAGCAAATCGAACAAGCGTTTGATGACTTTGAATTTGAGCAGGCATTAGCCTTACTGAACCAATTGAACTTAGATAACCGTGACGGGGAGCAAACCAATGAATGAGTTAAATCTGCAACCCCACCTCTTATTGGTCGATGATGAAGCCACTAACCTGAGAGTGTTAAAGCAAGTCTTGCAGGATGATTATCGACTCACCTTTGCCAAATCAGGAGCGGAGGCGCTGCGATTAGTTCAGGTGGACAAACCCGATCTTATTCTATTGGATGTAATGATGCCGGACATGACAGGCTTTGAGACCTGCGAGTGGCTTAAGGCAGAAGCTGACAGTAAGGCTATCCCCATCATCTTCGTCACAGCGCTTAAAGATGCCATGGACGAAGCCAAAGGCCTTGAACTGGGCGCCGTAGATTACATCACTAAACCTATCTCACCTGCAGTGGTTAAAATCAGGGTAAAAACACACCTTTCCTTAGTGCAGGCAGACGAGCTGAAACGCACCCGCCTAGAAGTTATCCAGCGGCTAGGTCGCGCATCCGAATATAAGGACAATGAAACAGGCTTGCACGTGATGCGCATGAGTCACTACTCACAGGTGCTGGCGTTGGCCTATGGATTCAGTGAATCCCTGGCGGAAGAATTACTCCATGCGGCCCCCATGCATGATCTGGGCAAGATAGGTATTCCAGATGAGATAATGCTTAAGCCCGGTAAACTGACTGCCGCCGAATTTGAAATAATGAAAACCCATCCACTGATTGGCGCAGAAATCATAGGAGAATGTGACTCGTCCCTCCTCAGCTTAGCCAAGGAGGTCGCCTTAAATCATCATGAAAAATGGGATGGCACAGGTTATCCCCATGGGCTCAAGGGTGAGCAAATCCCCATTGCAGCTAGGATAGTCGCCCTAGCAGACGTGTTTGATGCCCTCACCACCAAGCGTCCTTATAAAGAAGCTTGGCCGCTGGACAAAACCTTAGAATACCTAAAGGAACAAAGTGGTCACCATTTCGAACCTAAACTGGTGAGCCTCTTTATACAAGAGCTGGATAAGATACTGGTCATCATGGCCCGTTGGCCCGAATTAGCCGCCGTTGACCCACAGCAAGGTTAATTTGATCAACAAGGCCTTAAATGGTACCTAAACACTTCGGTGATTTAGTTATTAAATTCAAATGAGGCCCCCTCACTGTAATATCATGTAATAGTTTTAATTATTTTTTAAATCATAATCTATTCCGCATCTTAAAATAAGATAAAGCATAAATACTTAACTTTATAAAAGTCATAAAATTAAATTTATCCGGAGAATATGTTATGTCAAATAATGAAACTATCGTTGGTGGTTGGACAGCTTACAACGCAATCACATCTGCTGAAAGAGAAATTTTCAATAAAGCCATGGAGGGTTTTGTTGGTGTAAGTTACATGCCAGAGACGGTTTCAACCCAGGTTGTTGCGGGAATGAATTATCGTTTTAAATGCGAAGCGTCTATGCCACCATCAGAAGTGTTATGGGAAGCAATTGTTGAAATATATCAGCCATTAAAGGGCATCCCGCACATCACAAACATCACAAAAATATAATCTGTAGCAGTGGTGAGTTTGCTTTAGCTTCTATTTCCACTGTGTTTTTATATTAATAAAGCTCACCCGTTCTAAGCAGTATTGCTATTTCAGAACGGGTGACGATTCTTCACAGAACGGCTACATTTAAAACCTAACCTGATATTAAAAAATAATTCCTCCCGACTCTTTCACTAACTGCAACTCTGGATCGCAACTGCCATTTTTATTTGGTCGCGACGACACTATTTAGTTTCACAATGACAACTATCGACCGTGATCAGCCCGTTAACCAATAGTCTATAAAAGAAGGTACTTTTGCTCATCAATGGATGTTAAAATCGTGTGATTAAATAAGAAGAGTACGCTTTACGCATTCAGTTATGAAAAACTCTCACACTCAGTTTACCACATCTGACTTAGTCGATACTTGCCTCTACTCAGAGGATGGCGATGCCAGTCCTGCGCCCGGCGAGGCGCCGTTTACTGTAGATGAAAAGTATGTCATTCACTCTACACTGGGCCAAGGAGGCAGTGGCCTTGTCTTCTACGCCACCGACACAGTATTGTCGCGAAAAGTCGCCATCAAGTTTTTGGTGCATAACTCTCCTGAATACCTGCCCTTATTAAAAGCGGAAGCGACCACCCAGGCGGCTATTGAGCACAAGTACGTTTGCCCCATCTATGAGGTTAACGAAGTTAATGGCAGCATTTATTTGGTAATGCAATATGCCGATGGTGCGCTTTTTGGCAAGTTAGTCAAATCGCTTTCTGTTGAACAAATTTTGCTATTGGTAGCCAAAGTGGCCACCGGACTTCATGCCGCCCACCAAAAAGGGGTGGTTCATCGCGATGTTAAGCCAAACAATATTTTGGTTGTCAGATCTGACGCCGAAGGCTATGAGCCGCTACTGATCGATTTTGGACTGGCTTTCAACTCCCGTGATGTCGCAGAAGGGATTATCAAAGGCGGCACCCCAAGATTTATGGCGCCAGAACAAGCCAAAGCCTCAACCTTGACCATAGATAGCAGAGCCGATATTTTTTCCTTAGGGGCGACACTCTATTACGCGCTGGTGGGCGTGGTCCCCCCCTTGGTAGTGCCGGGTGAAGTGACAAACTTTAACGATGAACAGGGCCGTTGGCAGGCACTGCCCCTAGACGTAAAAGCGATTATTCAGCATTGCATGGCCTTTGACAGTGATAAGCGTTACCCCTCTGCCCGAGTACTGAGTGAGGATATTCATGCCGTCCTTAATGGCGAGCCTATCAGCATCAAGGGGCAGCTGAGTTACTACCTTTTAACAAAACTGAAAAAACATCGCTGGCTCACTTTAGCCGCCGCGCTGGTGGTCTTAACTGTTATTGGCGCCTACATCAAACATAATTATGAGGCCGTGCAACAAGGTATTCGAGAGCAAGCACTGGTAGCATTTACTGATGAGGTTAAAAGCCTAGAATATGATGCCCAGCTCACCTATATGTCGCCTAGGCACAATATTGAGCAGAAGAAGCAAGAATGGTTAAGGGTTGCCGATAAGATAATGCGTGAGAGTGAGTCATTAGGGCCTATCACCCAAGGGGCGGCACACTTTGCCATAGGGCGAATACATTACACCTTGCAAGATTTTAATAACGCCATATTTCATTTGAAAAAAGCCCAAGCGTTACACTCAGATCCCCAAGTCGGTTATTACCTCGCCCTAAGCTTAGGCGCCGAATATCAACACCAATTGAGAAAAGCACAAAACATCAAAAACCCGGCGGCTAAAGCCAGTAAAATTGACGCCTTAGATAACGCCTTCAAACTGCCCGCCATGGCATTACTGACTGATACAGAATCCATTAGCCCATTAAACTCCTACGCTAAAGCCCTGCTCACCTTCTATTCTGGTGAAACAGCTAAAGCCTTAACCCTATTGTCGTCAGCATCTGACTTACCGCCCTGGTTCTATCAAGATGAGGTGTTACTGGGTGATATCATGCTTAATAGTGTGGATGCGCAGATAGAAGCTGGAAAAAATATTGCCGAATTACAACAAGATGTATTGACGGCCAAGCAAGCCTATCTTCAGGCCGGCAAACTCGTGCCTTCAGATCAAACCGTCCAACTTAAACGAATCGAACTCGAATTGCTCCTTGCACGCTCAGCCATTAAAGGCGGCGAACTTCCCTCCGATGATCACAGGCAAGCAATTTGGGCTAAGTTCGATGAGATAGCCGCGATAGATCAAACTAAGGTTGAGCCACTACAGCTGTTTAGTCATTACGCCAGAATAATCGGAAGTCTTGAGCATGATATTGGTGGTAACCCAAAACTCTGGTTTGCGCGGGCCTTAGATAAACTCACCCAAGCTTCCAAAATGGATGAACACAATAGTCATAACTGGCTTGCATTAGCTCAACTCTACACTGAAATCATCCAAGACAATATCAGGCACGATCTTAACGTCGACAAGGAGTTTATTCTGGCACGGCAGGCTTTTGCTAAGGTCCCTAGCGTCGATCAAGATTATTTCTACTTTAATGAGTTGGCGAGCCTTATTCGTCAACAAGCAAATTATGACAATGCCCAAGGCAAGGATGCAGCAGCGGCTTATCAACAAGCGGTAGCACTCTACCTTGAGGCCAATCGGCGCTTTCCACAACATAGCGGGAGCCTAATTAACGCCGCATCGACGTTGAATGTGATGTCGTTAAAATTCACTTCAGAAGCACGATTGCCCGTATTGGATAGAGCCTTAAATATAATCGAAAGCGTTCTCAGAACAGAGCCCAGCAACTTTGTTGCCAACTACTATAAGTCTTTCTTCCTAATTAATCTTGTGAAAATCGACTTAATTCTAGGAAGATTCATACATGAAAAAATAGAAGTGGCCAGATTACAAATAGAAAAAACTAAGCTCATCAATGATCAACATCCGTACTTATTAGACTTAGAATTGCAACTCGAAACTCGAGTGGTATTGGCTGATTTTACAAATACGCGTGAGTGGCAGGCTGAATTTGATCAGTTAATCTTGAAGCGAGAACAATTGCTGCAACAATTTCCAGGTAATCAATTACTGATACGTAATTTTGTCGGCTTTGTTGCGACTATTATTGGTATCAGAAAAATGTTAGGTCTAGAGACAACTGGTGACTTGATTAAATTAAGGTCGATACTGGAAAGTCAGCCGAGTTTTTATTCATCGTCTGTGTTCTTGGTTCTCTTTCAGGCACTGACGCACTGGGATGATTTCAGCGCCGACTGGCAGCAAATGAATCAGGCACTCGGTGATGCTATGCAACACGACGAAACCTATCGCTGGACCAAGACCATAGTGATGGCTCATATGATCCAAAATGAGGCTGATCGACAGCGAGTCGAACATCAGCTAGCAGAAAACGTTGACTTACTGCCAGCTGTCAGACAATTATTCCTACAGTGGTTAGACAATAGTGCCGATAAACACTATAAGCTTAAGTAATATTAATTCCATACATAACAAACGACAAAGCAGGCGCTGAGACTAATTATGGGTACGATCAATTTTCAAGACACGCAAACACTGCCATTAAAGCAGAGTCACTTGTTTGGCCGCCTTCCGGCCGCTGTAGATACCGCGCTAAGTGATAAAACCGTATCGAGAATGCACTTGCTGATCGAGTATATTTCTGGCTGCTGGCAAGCGCTTGATTTGAGTCGTAATGGCAGTTTTTTAAATGGCGAAAAATTAGCAAAGAATCAGCGGGTCAAACTTAGTATCGGCGATGTTATCAGCTTAGGCTTACAGGGAAATCATACCATTAAATTAATAGATGATGCCCCGCCTGCAGATTTACTCTGTCTGCGTCAGAGCTCCGAGCACCCCATAGAACAAGCCATGTGTCTTGGCGCCTATAATTTAATTCCCGATGATGAGCCTGAGCTCATTTTGTTTCGTGATGGCAAGCACTGGATGGGGGAAAGCCTTTCAGGGCTGAATACTGCCGCATTTGAGCTATCGGATCTTGCCTGGGTCACCATAGGGGATAAACAGTGGCAGTTAAACTGCGTCTCTGACGACCTGTATACCGAACTTGAAATGATGCCAGCCCACATCAATGCACACCTTACCTTGCACTTAGACATCAGCGCCGATGAGGAAACCATCACCTGCAAAATAGAGTCTGATATGGGCATGACCGACCTAGGGGTGCGCAACCATCATTACTTATTAGTGTTATTGGCAAGGCAGAAGGCGGCTGATAAGCAAAAAGGTTATGCTCATTCCGAAACGGGCTGGGTCTATATCGATGAACTGATATCTCAATTGGGGTTATCCGAGACCTTGATCAACATCCAGATACACAGGCTGAGAAAACAAGTCAGCCAATGCAATGAAATAGCCGAGCAAGCAAAACACATAATAGAACGCAGGAAAGGCCAGATTCGCTTAGGTATTCAGAGTGTCAACCTACGTAAAAATGACCTGCTGGAGTTAATTGCTTGAGGATTTTGTTCAAGCAATTAACCCCCGAATTATCCAACACGGCTCGTTGAGGCTAAAGCTCCTTAGCACGTGAAAATATCGGTCTTAAGATGGCAAGTGGATCATTATTTTACAATTATTTCTCCACCAGAATCGATTGGATCACCGATATTATCGCCTGTTGTAGTAGCACCAGAAAAACAAAAATATTCATTTGTCACCAGTACAGTGCTCGTATAATCATTTCCTGCATTAAACGTCGTGATAACACTTCCACTTGTGCTTTGACCTTGGTGCATTGTTAATCCGTTAGCACCTATGTTTGCACTTGAATCAGAGAAATCTATGCTTAGCTGATCGACTCCATTTATGGTTATGATATTGCCAGCCCCAATAGATATAGTGGCTGGAGGTGAGAGTAGATGGCTTGTTGAAGGAGCTAAAGTGACTGCACCTTCTGCAGATACGCTTCCATTTATATAAGCTGTTGTCATATTAATTTCTTCTCTTCTTTTTATTAGTTATTAGTTATCCTACTACAGCATAAGATAAACACTCATTTTACAGTCGATAAAGCACCAATCAACTCTTTGTTTTAATTTAACTTACCGTATTTTCAGTGCAATCAAAGCAAAGCGCTTTGGCTTTACCTTGATTGCATAGCAAAAGAACTAGAACTGGTAACGCACACTGAGCTGGTAACTTAACACATCATTTGGCGCCAAGGCATAGTAGTTAATCCCCAGCCCCATGGACCAGTGCTGAGCCAAGGCATAGTCAAAGCGCATGCCGGCGTACCAATCTGTGTCATCGAGTTTAGTGGTGAGGCGCTGACCCTGTGAGTCACTGTGTAACTCAGACTCCCAGATAAACACCCCAACCGGCACTGAAAAGCGCCAGCCTTGATGTTCCATTAAGGTAAACCTTGCACCCACTGTCCCCCCTTGTGGTAACACAGGCGACACCAACTTCATCAGCTCATGGTATTGACCCGCATCTAAGCTTTCGCCACTGATTTGCGCCGAGCCTTCACCTAAATCCAGGTAGCCAAGCTCAAATGCCAGCAGTGGCGTCACTTGATAGCCCAGACTTAAGCCCACGCCTGTGTCTGAGTTATCAAAACCGCTGATTGTCCCTGCCGTGACTTCTTGCTGCAGCTCCATTTGGGTTTTATCTGTCTCATTCACACTTAAGTTTGCGTCCAGATACCAAGGCGAATTTTCCTCTTTCGCTTGCGCTGAGCCCACACCCAGCAGCAAGACTAAGGCGCTAAAGCAAGCGTTTTTGTGCTGTGCTAATTTGAACAGTGCTAACTTTAACTTTGCTAGGCTGTTCAACTTGCGACGTAGCACTAAGCTCAGCAGTAACATGCTGCTCCACAACCAGTGCACACTACCACCAGATTGGTTATCCACCACTTGAGCTTTGTACGCTTTCACGCTGACCATCACATTGGCCGTCGCTTCACCGTCCAAACCATCGCTGATGCGGTAGCTCACAGTATCTATGCCTTCAAAGCCCGTTTTAGGGGTATAACGCAGTTGGTTGTTTTCTATCATCACACTCCCTTGCTCGGCACTGGCCGCAATAATGCTTAATGCCTGGTTGTCTGGGTCGCTGTCGTTAGCCAGGACATTCAGTAGCAACACAGTTTTATCATCGGTGCTCGCCATGTCATCCACGGCGACGGGGGCACGGTTGGCCACCACGGTTACCGTAAGTTCACTGCTGGCGGTGCCGCCCTTGCCATCGCTGATGCTGTATACCAACACATCGGTGCCGATAAAATCAGCCGCTGGGGTATAGCTTATCTGCTGGTTATCCAGCACTACGGCCGTGCCAAACTGGCTGCTCACTTGGCGAACCGTTAAGGCATCGCCGTCGGCATCTGTGTCGTTCGCCAGCACATCAATCTCAGCGCTCTGGTTCACGGGCACTATCACAGCATCGGCAACCGCCACAGGTAAGCTGTTGCTATTGAGCATCACAGCCACGCCGCCCGGGTCAACAATAGTGCCATTGGCAATACCATCATCATCGTTAGGGCCGCCATCTTCTATGCTTAACTGCACACACCAGTGACCTTCGGTTAATCCAGCTTGCCACTGCGCAGCGCCAGGCGGTGGGCAATAACCCGAATTACCCGCACTCGACATCACTGAATTATTGGCATTTAACACAAAGTCCTGCCAGTTACCGCGCACAAACTTGCGATACACAGCATTGGTAGGCACGGGCCGCGCTTGAGGAATAACAACCGCAACACTGGCACCCAATCTAGGGATGGCAGTAAGTTCAAAATCGAACAGCCCCCCCAGGTTATCCGCTAGTGCATCCTTAATGAGGGCGCTGTCTGGCACCTGAATGCCTTGGCTACCAATAAGCTGCGCCGTATTGCCTAAGCGTAAACACACACCCGATTGGCTTTCAGCCAGGAAGGTCTGTTGTGAACTAGCTCGCTCTTGCAGCACGTTACATTCGTTAATCGCATCCAAATAATCCGCAATGCCATCACCGTCTGTGTCGGCAAAGCCTTCTTGGTTATCAGGAATTAAATCGCCATCGCTATCCGCGCCAGTCAGCACAGGTAGGCTGTCTTTTACCAACAAGGTTAACTGCACCTTGGTGGATAACTGCGGCGTACCATCGTCAGTCACCACTAAGCTAATGGGGTAACTGCCTGCATCGAGCGTGCTTGGGTCAAAGTAGCTGCCATCGGCATCTGTGTCTAACACCAGTGCGCCTGTGGACCAGACCTCAGTGAGGCTGTCTTGCGAGTTCACATCGCGGCTTTTCACCTTGATGTACACCTTGCCTTCCGCCTTGCTCACCTGAGTGCGCTGCTCATTCGACTGGGTCACCACTATGCTCGCCTGAGGCGCAATATTCGCTTCAGTAATTAATAACCGCGTCTCACGTTGACCACTGAGGTTCAGGCTTGGGTCTAGGCTGATAACTAACTCTTCATCCGCTTCGGTGACCCCATCATCGAACACGTTAACGCTAAAGCTTGCAGATAAACCTGAGGTTATCTCCACCACACCATCGACTAAGTCATGGTCATTGCCGTCACTGCTGCCAGACACGGTATAAGGCACGCTCACAGGGTACTGAGGTGATGGGCCGTTTAAGAACACGCTTACCTTAGCTTCACTGCCTTCACTGACCACTTGGTTACGACTAATGGATATCAGCGGTTTTACCGTCACTTTTTGTGACTTAATCGCGCTGCGACCTTGACTGTCTGTGGCTTGCCAATAGGCGACATGCTCACCCGGTGCAAACAACTGCTTAGTGTTCACCAAAGATACCGCAAGCTTCTTGCCTGAGGCATCCACCGCTGTCGCGACGCCAAGCTTAAGCTGAGTGAACAAACCTGTCGCATTCGCAGTAATGTCTGCTGGCACAGTAATCACAGGCGCATCAGCTGAGTTTTCACCGGTAATAAGCAATTGCACCTTGGCATTACTGCGACCTTTATGGCCATCGGAAATACTATAACGCAGTGCCACTGGGCCAACAAAGCCCGTTGGCGCTTGGTATTTAAGCTGTGAGCTAACGATTTGCACGCTGCCCACATCGGCCGCCGCGCCATCGATAGTCAAGGTATCACCGTCGACGTCAGTGTCGTTGTCCAACACCGCTAAGGTATAGCTGTTGTCCGTGGACAGGCTCTGACTGATGTTGTCATCCACGGCCTTGGGCTCATCGTTAACCGGATTGACCTTGATGCTCACTACGCCTGGGGTAGAACTTAGCTCGGCATCTTTGGCAATAAAGCGCACACTGTCATCACCGTTAAAGTCCGCATCTGGGGTGTATAACCACACAGAACCGTGCTTGACTAGTTTGCCCGATGCAGGCTGGGTTACCACTTCAAAGCTAAGTACATCATCTTCTGCATCCGTGGCAGTAAAGCTTATGGATAACGACGTATCTTCATCCAAACTCACGCTGGCATTAGTCGCCACTGGCGCGCTGTTGGTGCTTAAAACTTCCAGCGAGAATGCGGGTAATTGTGCACTCAAAATACCATCACTGACACTAATACCTATCCCTGAGGTACTACCTATATCGGATCTTGTCGGCGTTCCTGTGAGTGCCCCAGTACTGGTATCAAACGCCGCCCATGAAGGCTTATTCACTATGCTGAAACTCAGCACGCTATTGGCATCGACATCACTCGCCGTAGGCACAAAGCTGTAGGTCGCCCCCTGATTAACACTGGTGGCAGGTACACCTGTGATCACAGGCGCATCATTGACCGCATTAATGGTAATACTGACTGATGCAGCGTTGGACTGGCCGCCATTTACATCCTGAACCTTGTAGCTGAAGCTATCGGCGCCGTTATGGTTCGCATTTGGGGTGTAAGTGATAACGCCCGTACTATTGTTGATGCTAGTGCTGCCATTGCTCGGCGCAGTTACAATCAATACGCTAGCTGGATTCAAGGCAAATCCAGAACTCACATCATTACTCAGCACAGGAATGGCAATGCTGCTATCTTCATCAGTCGTTGCACTATCCGCCATCGCCACTGGCGCTACGTGAGTCACGGTAAAATTAAGGCTGGTCTTGTCATTGATTCCAGCAAAAGGGTTACCCGCACTGTCTTTGATAACCCCAGCCGTCAATTGAACATAATAGCTATGAGTTGGGATCAAATTACCGACCCAATCGACTGTCACTGAGCTACCACTTATCACCAGATTGGCAACATCAACCGTTTCGAACAAGCTATCATCACTGGCATCGTACAGACGTACACTGCCAATGCCTGCCAACACTGGCTCTGAGAACGTCAACTGCAGCGTGTCATTGTAGCCAGCACTACCATCATCTGACGGCGTGCTGCTAATCATTGTCGGCGCCACGCCATCGACTACCAAGGCCTTATTAGCACCTAGAGAATTCACAGCACCAGGGGTAACTAAGGTTAAGGTGGCATCGTTGCCTGCAGCATCTTTGATACTGCCACCATTTAAAGCCAACGCCGTGGTTACTGCATAATCCAGGTCGCTAGAGACATCGCCGACTTGTACCGTATAGTTAAATATTAAGGTACTTGAGCCTGTGCCTGAACTGTAGTTCACCACGCGATCTATAGTCCCCGTTTCTAAGGTTAACTGTGGCGTCCCTGTGACAGTCACAACTTCACCAAACAAGACTTGTAACGCTATCACATCACCCAGTTTGTAACTGCCATCTAACGTAGATGAGGTGACACTGGTGACTGTCGGCGCTGTGGCATCTACCAGCACAGCTGCGGTTGAACCCACAGAGTTCAAAGTCAAATTAGCATTATTACCTATGGCATCTCGCAGCGTACCACCATTGCTGGATAAGGTGCCGATGGCAATGCCGTCACTATCAAGATCACCATTTTGCACTGTGTAGCGATACATCAAGCTCGAGGTACCAGAACCACTCAGATACGCGGCTTGACGCGTCGTTGACCCTATGGTTAATGCCAGCTGCGGCGTACCGCCAGCTGTGTTGACTGTGATGTTTTCATCAAAATTGATGCTAAAATCGAGATTCTGCCCACTCACATAAGTCGCATTGGCAGGCACATTGACCGAAGATATGCTAGGCGCCGCCGCATCCACCAATACTGAGGCGGTTGAACCAACAGAATTAAGCGTCAAGTTAGCATTATTCCCAGCACCGTCTCTAAGTGTGCCACCATTGCTGGCTAAGCTGCCAATGGCAATACCGTCACTGTCAGTGTCACCATTTTGCACTGTGTAACGATACAATAAGCTTGAGGTACCTGAGCCACTAAGGTAAGTTGCCTGACGAGTCGTTGCCCCTATGATTAACGCCAGTTGCGGCGTACCGCCACCCGTATTGACTGTGATGTTCTCATCAAAGTTAATGGTGAAATCGAGGTTCTGCCCACTCACATAAGTCGTATTGGCAGGTACATTGACCGAAGACACGATTGGCGTCACCGCATCCACCAATACCGATGCTGTTGAACCCACAGAGTTCAGGGTCAAATTAGCATTATTTCCAGCGCCGTCACGTAATGTGCCGCCATTGCTGGCTAAACTGCTGATAACAATGCCGTCACTGTCAGCGTCACCGCTCTGAACTGTGTAGCGATACAATAAGCTCGACGTACCCGAACCGCTCTGGTAGCTAGCCTGACGGCCAGTCGCCCCTATGGTTAACGCCAATTGCGGCGTACCACCTCCCGTATTGACTGTGATGTTTTCATCAAAATTAATGGTGAAGTCGAGGTTCTGCCCGCTTACATAAGTTGCATTGGCAGGTACATTGACCGAAGACACAGTAGGCGCCACCGCATCCACCAATACAGAGGAGGTTGGTCCTACTGAGTTCAAGGTCAAATTAGCATTATTACCAGCGCCGTCTCTAAGCGTGCCGCCATTAGTGGCTAAGGTGCCAATGGCAATGCCGTCACTGTCTGCGTCACCGCTTTGTATTGTGTAGCGAAATAACAAGCTCGAAGAACCTGAGCCGCTCTGATAGTTAGCCTGACGAGTCGTAGCCCCTATGGTTAACGCCAGCTGCGGCGTACCACCACCTGTGTTGACTGTAATATTTTCATCAAAATTAATGGTGAAGTCGAGATTCTGCCCGCTCACATAAGTTGCATTGGCTGGCACATTGACCGAAGATACCGTCGGAGGGGTAATGTCAACGGGCGCCACTAGCATAAACTCGTTACCGCCACTGTAACCACCACCATCGGTCGCAGCATAATACGCGGTAAGCACAGTGCTATTACCAGCTGCTGTCACAGTCCCGCCCTGAGGCAGGCCGGAAAAGTTCCCCGTTATGCTATCCACGCCATCGTTAACCAGCAGGCGGTAGCTATCACCTAATCCCGCTGTATAACTGTGATTAACATTCAGTGTGGCCGATGACACATCCACTGTGCCGTTTACTGCCACTGAGTCATAACCTGAGCCTAACACTGTCCCTGTAATTTGTGCCGTCAGGGCACCGCCCGACGCTATGGTCAAGTTGCCGTTGATTGTGATTGTGCCAGGTCCTGAGATCCCAGGAGATAAAATACCACCACTTTGCACAGTCAAGGTATTGGTTGAACTTGTGGCAAAGAGACTGCCCGTACCTTCTAAGGTGCCACCCGATCCAATAGTGGCGCCAGTGGTGCCACTCAAGGCACCAGTTAGGCTCAAGCTGCCGCCGCTGATGCTGGTAACACCGGTATAAGTGCTAGTACCCGAAAGGGTTAACTTGCTCGAGCCAGACTTAGTTAAGTTACTGCCACTACCTGTGATACCACCAGAAAAGCTGCTATCGCTGGTTTGATTAAGCGTAAGGTGTGCCCCATTCATGGCCAGAGTTCCCGCGCCAGAAAGTACTCCTATGGTTTCACTGGCATCGAGTCGCAATGTCGCCCCAGACGCTATACTGACCGCAGTGGTGTCTGCCATGGCCGCACCATTATCCAGCACTAAGGTGCCTTCAGAGACAGATGTGGCGCCAGAATTAGTATTAGTACCTGCTAAAGTTAGGCTACCAGTATCGGTCTTAGTCAGAGTAGCTGTGCCACTGACTATGCCACTTAAGATCAAATTACTGCCGTTAATGACACTAATATTCGTACCCGTTGAGAGCTCAATATTACCGGATACTGTGCTGGTACCTAGGCTGTAGGCATCTGCCCCCAGTGCACCATAGTCGACAGCGTCAATATTTCTGCCTGTACCATTGAGAAACAGTGGCTCAGGGCTAACCACACCTGCGGCAATTCGCAGTGCCGACCCCGCATTAACGGTAGTGCTGCCTGAGGTTGAGCCTAAACCATTGTTGTGGGACAACAGTAGGCCACCTACAGTGATTGTGGTCGCGCCCGAATAGCTATTATTGCCGCTGAGTTGTAACACTGAAGCGCCAATTTTAGTCAGGGTGCCGCTGCCGGAAATCACCCCGGACAGATTAATAATGTTACGACCACCACCGCCCGTTGGGTTGAATGACCCGCCAGCGGCGCCTAGGGTGATGGGATTATTAATCGTTTGAATATTAGGGTTGAAAGTAGACCCACCGGTCACCGTCATGGCCAAGGTGCCGCCATCTAAAGTCAAGACGCCGGTATTGGCGCCATCTAGGTTAGTGTCAGCGTCAATATCTAGTGTCCCCCCTAGCACAGAGGTGCTACCCGTGCGGCTGCTGTTAGTTCCGGTCAAGCGCAAGGAACCCGCCCCTGCTTTAGACAAGTTACCCGCACCATTAATATTACTTGAAATCTGCAATTGATTAGCATGGGTTAAGGACAGGGTAAAACCTGAATCTAAGGTTAAGGTGCTGCCGGCAATAGCAAAGCTTGACCCTGCGGCACTGGCGTCAATCGTGAGATTTTCGGCAATACTCAAATTCCCAGCCAGTGACATACTGCTAGTAAAGGCGCTGGATAAAATCAGCGTCTGGCTACCCGTAGTGTCTGCTAGCGCTATCGCTACAGCCTCACTGAAACTCACGCCATTGTTGAGGTTGATCGTTGCGGTATCTGTGGTGCTGGTGACATAGATACTGTCGCTGGTAACTGTGACATCTGCTGTGGTGCTGGCCGTGCCATCACTTAGGCTATAACGCAAGGCCGCATCTGCGGCGGGAGTATTGTTACTGTATTGAATGCGTTGCAACACATCCTGCACCAGTGATTTAGTGGCTGTGGTGGCGCTGCTATTAAAATTGATACTCAGCACGCCACTGGTATTAGTAAAGGTTGCGAAGGTTAAGCCGCCGCTCTGCAAATTAGCACCGCTAACGCTGAACAGTGCGCCGCTGGTATCGAAACCAAACACATCAGTGGTAATCGCTGTGCCCACCCGTTGCAGGGTTAAGCTCGCACCCGCATAGTTACCGTTGCCGCCATTAAGGGCATCGAGTTCAACATCACTGACGCCGAGACTAGTGCCTGCATCTAAGGACACATAATTACCCACGCCAGCCCAAGCGACGCTGTCACCGTTAAGGTTGGTTAGCACAGGGGCGTTATTGCCCATAGTATAAGCTAGGGTATCCAGTCCTGGTGAAAAATTGATTGCGTCGCTTGTAATGGTAAAGGTAGAGACTGAGGTCCAATCCACTGGCGTTAGTGTGACTCCAGCAAGACCCGACAGAAGAGTAAAATCCGCCTGAGTTTTTACTATTGTGGATCCTGAGCCGGAGGTGACGGTAAAGGTATAGTTTCCCGTACTGGCGGTGCCATCGGCTTCAAAGTAGACAAACGATGAAATATTCACCGGACTAGAAAATGAGACCTGAACGGATGTAGCAGTAGCACCAACACCATAAAAAACATTACCGCTAGAGCCACCACCATTGCCACCATCAGCTACATCCGCCGTGTCACCATTGAAAGTCGCAGTCATGGTGATGCCATCACCGTTGTCTGCCTCTATATAGTTTGCTCCAGATAGGGAGCCACCGTCACCATCGAAGGTGGGTAACACATGCTGCCAATTTGCCAGAGCTGGTGCTGAAAAGGGAAGCCGATGCTCAATCGCGCCAGTACTGACCTCTAATACCCAGTCGCCACCAAACTGAGCATGCCCGGTTGGCGTGTTGGACGCCGCCACATCTGCGTCAAGTGCTGTCGAAATATAAGCTAGCAAGGCCTCACCTTTTTCACCAGACGCAAGATTACAGCCATAAAAAAGAATGTCGGCTCTGGGGCTCAGGTTTTGCTTAAGTTGATTAAATAGATGTGGATTATTTTGCAGTACTTGTTGGTTTATCACGCTATTACCAAGTTTAATTTCCCCGTCACTGCCGTGGGAAATAACATGCAATGCTTCAATATTTTTATAATCTTTGAGTATATCGCCAAGCTGCTCTAAGCCATTAGAGCTTAAATTCATCTCATGAATGACCACACCAGGTTTTAGGTCACGATAAAATACCGCTCTATCATCGACAGACTCATCAATAATCACGACTTCACGAGCCTGTTCTTGAAATGCCGCCACAGAGGAGCTCGTAGAAACGAATAGCAACATAATCAACAAAAAGGTGATTCTATGGTTCATATATAGACTCGCAAAGTTAGGATTCGATTAATTTAGCTCTGTCATTCCTTTGGCAGACCATGTATAGATATCAATAGTTTAAACCGTTAAGTATACGGTGTTATTATCATGTTTAGAAACATAAACCATCTATAGGGATAGTTTATGTCAGAACCTTGGAAGCTTTATAAACTTATCCCTTTGGAGGATATGCTCCTTGAAGCGCTATTATAAAGTTAATCGCCAAGAAAGGTTGCTCAATAACCACAGGCCGACCCGCCCCCATCATCGCAGTATTTCCACTAACATTGACTGTCGTACTGGTATTCACAGGCAATAACGTGGTATCTGGTGACGTGCTGTATGCATTAAGTGGGATCAATCCGCTTAGCACTTGTGCAGGAACAGTTGTAGGTCCAGGGATAGCCGTATCCCCCTTAGCCGATGAGGCGCTCATCTTTACATTGACCTCCCCGGTTGCTTTCAAATCTACCATATGAGCATGTGCGGGAAGCTGAGCACTAGTCAATGAAACATATTCCGTGCCTCCTCTTTGCCCCAACGCTTTACTGGATAACCCCGCACCTGTTCCCACATGAACAGGCACCCGGCCACGCAAGTCGGGAAGAGCAAAACTAACCCCTTGAGTCCCACCATAGACATAACCTAATAGTGAAAATAAGGCTTGGTTTTCTGCTATTGGTAATAGTTGCCCATTACAAAAGGCCCAATACTGAGGGGCGTAACTCCCTGCAAACATGCGGATCTCACCGATAAATGGATCTGGCATTATTTCGCTCCTTATAAAAGATCATAATTTAGTTAGCAAAAACCATAAAGTAAATGTTTTTAAAACAAATTTAAATCACTACTTGGAAAGCAATGATCCCTGCCATGAATTTATTTCAGAGGATACAGAGAGTATAGGGACGAAAGTATTACAGCTTATTACAGGGAGACTTCGGTTGTAGTGCGCCACTCATCTGAGCCGATGGAAACCATAGTGTCTTCGCCTGAGTTGAGGTTATCTCTCGCTTACAAACTTTCCGTAAAAAGATATGTCGCAGACACGACTAAATTGCCCAAGCTTAACATCACAAATGAAGCCACCCTTAATACCGAGAAGTGAGTGCCAATAACATCACGCATTACTGTGCTCTGAATACGGCTATCTGTGAGAATAAAAACATGAGGATGCAGCATGAAGAACAATGCACATACAGCCAATAGCAACCCCATTGAAGGAGCCAGCATCATGCCGACACAACACACGAGTATCAGCGTATACATTGCGGCAGGTCCACTAATGAAAGGTGCCTTACCAATAGCTAGGCTGACAAAGCTACCAATGAAGTAAAGACTACCAACAGCCAACAACGCATAAACGATACCATCACCGCCAAATTCAGCTTGTATTTTCGGCATCGCATAACTTTCCAGCGCTCCTGTAGCAAAGTTCATAAGTAACAACAGTAAGATGTACCACAAGTTATTCAGTTGACTTAAATGTTGGCGTAAGATCCCAACAACCTGAGCAGGGCGAATTTGTCGACTAGACTGACTGGCGTTAAATAAGTTCCTTAATTGAAGCTTAACAGCGATACCGGCCAACAATAATAAAAACAACATAACAACCAATAGTTGCGTTATCTCATAGCCGCCATAAAACAGTAAATGAACTCCAGCAGGGATCAACAGTGATAATGCTAATATCAATTGATTGAGCCAATTTCCGCGGGCTAAATTACCGTTTTGACTCCCCTCTATCACTGCCGCTTTTAAACATAACTGCACCGCGACCACCACACAAGAAGCCACCAATGTAAAACTGCATGCTATCAAGATAAGACTTTGTGGTGGAACAATCAGCAGCCAAAGAGCCATAGCACTGAGAGTCGCCATTCCCCATAGCGTGATATCACGATATCGCCCTCTGTCAATATGATGACCCAAGACAAATGGAATGACTGTTGAGGCAATCGACGAGCAGAATAAGAATAACCCATAGTCACTGTTCGCCACCTCGGCTTCAGACATTCGCGCCAACAAATAAAAGCGGATTAGTCCGACAATACTCAAAATGACCAGCTGCACCAAGGCCAATACTACAAACCAACGTTTCACGGAGAATTAACGTCCTTTAAAAAGGGCAATGCAAAGGTCAAAATAACCGTCACAGCGATTAACCAAACAACATCCAGCGATAGTCTAAACATATCCATTGCCGTTAACGCTCATTTTCAGCGATATCAGACTTATCTTGTACCGCCATCCACATACGTTTTAGAGTGTTAACCCGATAAAATAAATCAATAGTTTCCGCGCAAAGTGATGTCTAGCTTGACTGTGCATCAATTTCAACTCACCCGCAGCGAACTTCATTAGAAATATTCCTGCAAGATCTCTGGAATGGTCAATTTGTCGAAAAAGCCATGGTTAGAATCACCGGGATTACCATTGGGTTGAGTCCCTGCCAGCATAGGTGCTGTGGCAAACGCCATAAAACAGCGAAACATCTGTACCCTTACCTCTTTAAGGTTTCCATTTTTGAAGCCCACCAGTAACATCCTCCAATGGATCTTCAAATGTTGCAGATAGCTATTTTTACTTAAAATATGGCAATAACCCAAGTCCGTCATAGCCTGTTGATAATTACCTTTTTTCAGATTTTTCTTGGCGCTACGATAATAAAGATCATAACCCTGTTGTTGTTTTTTGTTCATCGTTATACCTTCATCTCAGTCATTACTTTCGCCCCTAGTGTGTTGAACAATTTGCCCAACAATCTCCACCCCAAACGTCTCCATGGTGAAAGGTGCTCAACTAATACGTGATCGTATTCCATTGCTGCCCTCGCGCCGCGACGACGTTTAAACTCCCCCACGCCAGAGCTTAGGTGCAAGGGTTTGGCACCAGCCTGCGCCAAAAAAACCAATTGCCGTATACAGGCACGATAAATGCCTTTTTCACCGTCGTGATCATCGTGACCAACCAATCCACTGTAAATCATATCATCGGTTTCAAAGTAGGAAATAAACCCCGACAGTTCACCATTTTGTTTCACAGCCAATAACTTAAAGCTGTCACAATAAATAGCCAATGACTCAAACCACTTCTCACTATAATCAGCACTCAGGTGCGAATACTTATTGACGTAAACACTCCGATAAAAACCACGTAGCTGTTGCGCGGTCTGTTTATCAACTTGAATGAAGGGTTCGAAAGTCACTTTCCCTTGATCCAGCAACTTGGCGTCAGCCTTCAAGGTACTGCGGATCTTAACCGCCTTTTTGCCTACCTCTTCGAGAACCTCAGGCCGCCAGATGTATATCTGCCGAGCTAACAATCGCAGCACATTACTGGTAGGGAAGCGCTCTATGCCCTTAATGCAAATCGCATGATTGGGAAAATCTTGCGTCAGCCGTGCGGTCACCTTTTGCAACTGCTCATCAGTCAAATTTAATGAAGGGTTATTCGGTAACAGATTATTATTCAAGTAAACGACCTTGTTGATACCAAATCGAGTCAACAGCCACTTTAACCCACCAAGCAATACCAACAATGGATAACGGATCCGTTTTTGTCTCATGGTTTTAACAAAATCAATATTGTAATCCACGTAAAAAATCAGTGGTGACGACAGATACATCCCTCCACTGTCACCATTATTGACGACTAGCGGTATCATCTTCCCATCAATATTCAATACCAAGGGCTGTTGCAGGCAGTTTTCAATAAAAGGGCTTACTCCCTCTTTAAGGTAACCGTGGAATAAACCGACAAGCCCCTTGTCGCCACAATCGGACATTTGCTCAACGTCCATCATCATGATCTGATTCATCGGCAATACAGCTCCTTAGTCGATTGTAAAACGTTCAGTAACATTGATGGCAAATCTGGATGAGTGACAATCCCGAAGTGATCCCCTGTAATCCTAATCTCTTCAACATCGCCAAACTCAGACCAAGCATCTCCCGCCGGGCCTCGAGTCACAATACTGTGCTCGGCATTAATCAGCGTCATCTCACCCAGAGGGTCCCCCCAACTTGGTGTCATTTTCAACTGTGCACGAGTCAGTTTTAGTAGATTCAGCCACAAGCCTACACCTGAAGTATCGCCGTGAGCTTGTTGCTCGCCCAAAAGCTGTAGTAACTCATCTAGCCCAGCTCGAGGAGGTAATGAAAAGTCCAATGACATCACTGCCAGCTTGTTGTATACCTGTTCGGCAATAAAACGCTCGACATTTTGCGGTTCACTCAACTTGACATAGCTGTCCAGTAGTACCAACTTTGCCTCACCAAAGACCCGTCGCCTCAATTGAGCCCCGAGCCAACCGCCCATCGAATGGCCAACCAACATAACCGGCCTTCGCGGCAAAGCTTTAACCGCCTGCAGGGCATAATCCATCCATTGTTCGAAGCTCACAGGAATATGACCGAATTGCAATCCCGGAGCCTGTAAAGCATAAACACTATTTTCGGGAAAATGACTGGCCAATGCGATAAAGTCCCCCGCGACACCGCCAGCGCCAGGGATACAGAGCACAACTGGCAATTTATCGGATCGACTCAGGCACACCACTGCATCCGTGGTTTCACTCTTACCTTGATCGATAAGCTCCGCAAGCCCATTAATATCGCTATTTGCAAGCAACTGCTGCAGCGCGATATCAACACCAAACCTTGCACTTATCAACGAAAGCAGTTGTAGTGCTTGAAGCGAATCACCACCAAGATCATAAAAGCTTTCATCACCTGATTTTGGCGTTTGACCGAGCACCTGCGCAATCAGAACGGCAAGCTTCAACGCCGTACCACTGAGTGTCGTGTTAGTTTCAAGTCCATTTTCAGCTAGTAAAATCAGTGCCTTGCTGTCAACTTTACCATTGGCTGTCAAAGGTATCTGATCTACCACTATGATACGGTTGGCAACCATATAATGTGGCAGCTCTGATCTCATACTTGCGAGTGTTCGCTTCGCGACTCCAGTAACTTCAGTCGAAGCAACCACAAAGGCCAGCAACAAATCTCGCTGTTTAATTCGATTATAAAGCACTACTGCTTCATGAATATCTTCCCTTGATTCCAAAAAGTGCTGAACCGCATCCAACTCAACCCGATATCCACGGATCTTGACCTGGGCATCGCTACGGCCCACGAACCACAAGGTGCCGTCTGGAAGCCATTTGACGATATCGCCAGTGTGGTACATCAGCTCACCATCGATGCCCTCGATAAATGCCTCTGTGGTTTTTTCTTCATTGAAAAGGTAACCATTAGCTAACCTCTCACCTGTAATATACAAGATGCCTTCCACACCCGCGGGTACAGGCTTTCCTTGTAAATCTAGCACTAAAAAACCATTACCCTCGGTAGGCATACCCAAGGACACCTTCACATCGTTAAACCCAGCAGAAATAGGAAAGACCGATGCTGTAATAGTCGCTTCTGTCGGACCATAAACGTTGAATAGCTGCAATTTTTGCGGTAACTGCATCTGCTGCCATGCTTTGATAACCGAAAGTGGCATAGATTCACCGCCGAGCAGTACCATGCGCAAAGGACTATCCAACCAAGCTTGCTTTTGCTTAGCATCAGCACGCATCAACCATTGGAAATACACAGGGGGTAAGTCGGCAACAGTGACACCACTTACAGCAACTTGTGGTAAAAACTCTGCCATGGACCAAATTTTCTCAGGAATGACCACACAAGCACCCACACTTAACGGCGCGATCACTTGTTCTAGCGTAATATCTGCACCCGTTGAGGCAAACCACAAGACACGATCATCAGTAGTAAGTGACAATGTCCGTGCCATTGCTCGGCTATGGGCCTGTAACGAATGTAAGGATAAAACCACCCCTTTGGGCTTCCCAGTCGTACCCGAGGTAAACATAACTATTGCAGCACTCTCACTCGGAGTGTGTAACGGCGACTTGTAACCCAACACAATATCACTTTGATCTTGCGATGAAATAACCTGATATCCGAATGTCTGTGGCTGTTCGCTGACAATATAAGCCGCATCGGCGTGCTCAACAATGCTCTGTTGACGTAACGGATCGGCATCCACCGGCAGTGGAATTACCACTAACTCTTTACGCATACAGGCCAATAGCCAAACGACAAACTCAACCGACTTAGATAAATGAAGTAAGATCCTAGTCCCACGCTCTATAGCCAAAGATTGCACCAAGGTTTCGACTAACGCATTCAATTCACCGTGGCTCACCCGCCTTTCACCCATCATCAATGCGATTGCATTCAGATCTATGGGTAAAGCCATTTCTTCAATGATGGTTGAAACCTTATTCAAAGCCTCGAGTTCATGTCGTTCATCGGGAAACAATGTTTGCCATCGAGGTAAAGGCAACTTTTGTTGTTTCAGAATGTGTAAACACAAGGCATCGACAACTGCGACATAGCGTAAAACGCTTTGTTGAGAATGCTGTCGACCATCAAATCCCACTTGAAATCGTAACTGCCTTGTTTTCACTGATACGCCACAATCGATAGTCAGTGGAAAATTCACGCTTTCAAAAACAGTGCTATCGATAAGCGGTAAACCTTCATTGAATAAACCATCGTACACGTGAAAATCAGTGTAATTAAACAATACCGACTGAAATGATAAACCACTGAGCTTCTGGATCTCATCTGTAGGTAGGGCACGGTATGCCATGATTTGCCGGTCCAAGGTCACAACTTGGTCGAGCACACTCGACCAAGTCTCGCTCGTAAGATTAATATCAAAGGGCAAAGAGTTTAAAAATAATCCCAATTGAACATCGCCACCAGCAACATCCAATCGATTATGGTACACCACAGTAGTGTTAACCCGCGTCTTATGGGTCAATATTGAAAGTGCTTTTAAGTGTATCGCCAACATCAATTGTCGCACGGTAACCCCAGCAACTTTGGCTTCAGCCATGAGTGCATCTGAGTTTTGTTCAAAAGACTGACAAGGTATATGAGTAAACCCCGCATCTACCGGTAGCGCCTGCCTTGCCACCGATGGCAATTCACTGACCTGCGCCCCATCAAGCAATGCCTGCCAAAATTGACGATGAGATCCATCCTTCAGTGCGGCCAATTCAGCAAAAACATAATCTCGGTAATGACCATTGTTGCCCGCGAGTATGGAATAAGGCTTTTCCTCAACGGCAAAAAAATAACGTTTGATTAGTTCGGTATTGAAGTTAGCTACAGACCAACCGTCGAATAAAGCGTGATGAAAGCTTAACGTCAGCTGCTCACTCCCATCGTCGAAGCGGTGTAAAAATAAACGATATAGCAGTGGATCATGGTAATCGAAACCATTGGCGATCTCGATGTTGACAAACTCCC
Organism: Shewanella denitrificans OS217; assembly: GCF_000013765.1. NCBI lineage: Bacteria > Pseudomonadati > Pseudomonadota > Gammaproteobacteria > Alteromonadales > Shewanellaceae > Shewanella > Shewanella denitrificans. Next base: position 4,493,317 of record NC_007954.1, read on the forward strand.
TATATTGCTCCAGTGCCAGCTCAATATCGCCACCTAAGTCATGTACCTGCAGTGGAACATCTGGATTAGCAACAACCCCTTGCAACAACCTTTCTGCTCCTTTGATGAGACGAGTTCGCAATACTGGGTGTATTACCATCATATCCTTAAGCACACGATGCAAGGTATTAACATCAAAGTGCATTTGCAGACGATAGCCGAATACATCGTGATAAACACCCGCTGTTGCATCTAATTCACTGTGATAACACATCCCTTGCTGTAAACGAGTCAGTGGATAAACCATCTCAAACTCACCACCCGCCAGTTGCTGCTCAGCATTGCTCAGGTATATAAGCTGATCTGGCACCACAACCTCTGTCCCAGAGGGCGGTTTCTCTACCAGCGCCAACAGCCTGCTCGGTGTCAATTCACGGTAAATATCAGCAACACTAAAATGTATTCCCTGTTCGCGGGCATCAATGACAAGGCGGATGCAAGAGATGGAATCCAGCCCCAAGGTAAACAAATTATCGTCGGCAGCGATGGAATGAATTCCAAGCACATTCGCGATAACAGCATAGATAGGATGATCCAACATAGGCGCATTCTGTACAGAAGAGCTTTGCTGTTGCCGCTTATATTCACTCAACAACCACTTGATGTCGGCTTTACCGTTATTGGTTTGCGGAATATGCTCAATTGGATGGCAGATTGCAGGGATCATGTAAGGGGGTAATCTTTTGGCCAACTCATGTTTGATAACCGAAGCCACGAATAATTCCGCCACCTGAGGGATAACAAAAGCAATAAGTTTATCACCAGCACCGATATCACTTACGGTAACGACTGCTGTTTTCACGGCATCCAGAGACATCAGTTGTTGCCTCACTTCTTCAAGCTCGATTCGATAGCCGCGGATCTTGACTTGATCGTCCTTACGTCCGAGGTAAACAAGTTGCCCATCATTATCGAGTCGAGCAAAATCACCACTGCGATAGAGTCGGCCTGCAGTCGTATGAGTAACAAATCGCTGTGCCGTCATTTCAGGCTTACCGAAATACTCCCGCGCCACACCAGGTCCACCGATATACAACTCCCCCTTAGTACCTTCCGGCAAAGGAAGCCCGTCACTACCGAGCAAGTAAACGTCAAGATCTGACAAAGGTAAACCTATGATGCTGCGGGCCTGCTTACAATCGCCAGCTTTTACTGTGTAATGAGTCACATGGACAGTCGTTTCAGTAATGCCGTACATATTGACTAGCTTGACCCTATCGGCATCATAACGCTGCTGCCAAGATGCCAAACGTGGCAAAGACAGTGCCTCACCACCAAATACAACATAACGCAGCTCACTCAGCGGCTCATCGACTTGGTTATCGGCATCAATGAGATTGTAAAATGCCGAAGGTGTCTGATTAAGAATGCTGACTTTGTTTTCCAGCAAGAAACGATGGAACAGTGCAGGTTGCAACAAGCATTCGTCCGGGACTATCGCCACCGCCCCCCCTGTCAACCAAGGGCCAAAAATCTCCCACACGGAAAAATCAAAAGCAAAGGAATGGAACAAGCACCACACATCGTCAGCATTAAAGTCAAAAGCATTCATCGCAGCCCCCACTAACCGCACTAAGTTGTGGTGCTCTACCACCACTCCTTTTGGCAAGCCTGTGGAGCCTGACGTATAAATAATGTATGCCGCATCATGCGGTTCAATATTAACCGCTGGAGCCCTGTCTTCATACTGTTGAGTTTGTGCAGTCAATTTGGCAATGTCGATCACGTTAACGTCACCATGCTGCCAATCTTGATCGCACAATACCCACTGTGCACCGCTATCAGTACAAATATGGTTAATACGCTTGGCAGGGGCTTTGGGATCTACCGGCACATAAACCCCACCGACTTTAATAATCGCCAAGATACCACAGAGCAAATCAAGGCCGCGAGTAAGTGAAATAATCACTTTTGTTTCACGCGTTACGCCCATTGCCGCCAAGCCTTGCGCCAACTGATTGGCTTTGCAGTTCAGCTCACGATAACTTAGCCAGTTGTCGCCAAACCCGGCGGCCTTGCGATCAGCAAATTGCGCAACACTATGCTGCCAAATATCAGTGATGGTCCGATTACGCCAGTGGGCCTGAACAGATGCTGTCGACCCTTTGAGTCGATTAAGAGGGGCATGATGGTACTTAGCCAATAATGTCTTACTCAACTGATCAAATAAACAAGCACCTCCACTATCCAACAACTCCAATATCATCAACCAATGCTGCTGCATTTGTCGGATATGTTGTTCACTAAACAGTGAACTATCGTATTCCCATTCCAATTGCAGCTGCCGACCATCGCTTTGACAATTCAGCATTAAAGGATATTTCACAGCCCTAGTTTCAGCGGCAAGAAAATGGAGTTGAGCTTTGCCACCAGCCAACTCTATGACCGATTGAGGTAGAGTTTGCTGAACAATGACAGCTTTAATAGGAGGTAATGCACCGTGATTTTGGCTTAAACACCAGCGGTTAGCATTGTCATAGCTTAACGCCGTATGCGCCTGCGCCTGCATAAAGGCATCACGACTGGCTGACAGATAATCTGCAACTTCGCCACCAAGTTTCAACTCACACTGGATCGCCAACATTTGTACAAAATGGCCAATATACTCATGCTGCTCGGAAGTGCGTCGATCGGCAGGAGTGAACAATAAAAATCGACGACTGTCGCTATAAATACCGATAACTAGCGCCGTGATAGCGCTCTGCAGCGCAAACGGACTCATCTGATGCTTTTGCGCTAATCTGTTGAGCTGTGCAAAATGGGATGCGCTTAAATATTCACGATGAAGTAGCGCCATACCAGAGCCGTTGCTGCTACCTCCAAAAGTCTGTTGCCAATCAAGCGTTTCAAAGCCATTGATATGCTCAACATAGGTCGCCATATCCACCTGATTTGAGTGGACCTGGGGTAGCCAAGATGCTGTTGCAGGTATTAAATTTAGACTTGCTACGTTTTGACAAAGGTACTGACGAACATCTTTAACCAATAATTGCAGTGAGTGACCATCAAATACCAAATGATGAAAGACTAGCGACACAAAACGCTTATTATCTGCGGTTTCTACCCAATCGAAGCGATATAACGGACCGTTTTGCAAGTCAAACGGAGCCGTCCTAAATGCGTCAAGATTCGCTTGTTGTCTATGATGGCCGACAACGACTGCAACAAAGGGGTCAAATTGAGCATAAAGTTTCCCCTTATGCATAACAAAGCGACTTTGTAACCGAGTGTGACGTTGCACTAAAGTTTCGGCCCAAACTTTAAAGTCACTAAAGTCCAACTCACCAACTAATTCAAATTGCAGGGCGATATTAAACGCAGAATTTTGCTCAGCGATTTGTTGACGGTAAAGTAACAATTGCTGTACATCGGCTCTTATAGGTACTCGTTGTGGTGCCGTTCCAAGTAAGTGAAAATAGTCGACAAGCTCAGATTTCAACGCTTTAACCTGAACCAACAAAGGTGTACTATCACCTTGACCATAATGCTGAAACGATAGGCCACCTTGCCCATTCAGACTCAAAGCCATGCCTTGCTCGGCACAATGTTGCAATAAGTCTGCTGCCTTATACAGGCTATCGTTCATAATCAGATATCCCCGAAAGTCACATTTAGAGCAAATTGCGGCAATAGTGCCGCCAATTGTCGAATGCTACTGACCTGATAAAGTTGCTCTAAAGGAATGCTACAAGCCGTTTTCGCTTCGATTTGAGCCTTAAAATGCATCAGCTGCAGCGATGAGCCAGGAATGCTGATAAACGGTGTATCCGCTTCGACCGGATATTGAAATACTTGCTGTGCAGTCTCGAGCAAAACGCTTGTCATATCCATTGATTTACCTCTTATATCTCACTGTGACACCCAAACCTAGCGGCTGGGTGAAAATTCAAAAGTCTGTTGTGTTTCGCCACCCAAGAACGGCAACCATTTTTGTTCAAGCCATCGCTGATGTCCCATGGAATAATGTTCGGACAACGGATGGCCAGATTGCCCACCCGGCATAGCCACCAATGCCAAATGCTCTTGACCAGGGCTAACGCTATAACGAATGGATGCACCGAAACGCGGCTCATTGATCGCCGGCATAAACTGATCCCCAGCCTGTTCTTGCGGAGCCATATTGAACACACTATCCAGCGGCCACAGCGGTAATCCTAGAGGATGATTCATACGTAAACGGTTTTGCCAGCCCCAACGTAACTTTTCTTCATCATCATGTTCTTTCAATAATGTCTGATAGCTCGACAGTAATACCCCATAGAGATAGTCATCCAGTTTTTCAGCACCAAATAATCCGGCCTGCTCAGTGTCAATAGCAGTCCAAACTGTCTGCTCGACGTTGCTATTAATCCGTCGGAAAGATTTGATAAGCTCAGGCTGTTGCAACTGCGCCAAGAAGGGTTGATAAAAATCGGCAATCGACTGGTTACGAGCAGCACGAGTGAGAGTGTAGGCCACAGAGTCTTTCGATGCATGGCCATCCCAATCTCCCATCAAACGCTGCAAATCATCATCAGGTTGAGCTTGAGCTTCAAGGGCTTGGGTCAAACGCCTATGCCAACGAGCTAGCATCAACGCCCGATTGTCAAATTGGATAGCGGCTACACTTTTTACGTCTGCCTTATGCAATCGCACCAATGATTCGTGGATCTGCCACGCTCGGGCGCCATTGAGGAAATCGTCTTCTCCAATAGTTGGCCAGTCGGACTTCTCATACATACGGTTGTTCGCAGACCAGATAAATCCGGACTTGGGATCAATCAACTGCGGATAATTCTCGGCCTCAACCCAAGTCCAAGGTCCGTGTTCGGCGGCAGTAGTTGCAAACCTAGCCTTGTCTCGTTGAGGTAAAGGACCAATAATCGTCCAACCTATATGTCCTTGAGAGTCTGCTACCAACAGGTTTTGTGGCGGCACTCCTATACTGGGTGCAAGTGCTATTATCTGCTCTACTGAACGGGCTTGCTCAAACGCCAATAGGTTTAAATTAACCGCTCTGTCGGTATGAGCCAACCATTTCACCGCATAGCCACCGTCAGGTAATATTGGCCCAAATCGAGTATGCTTGATGGTTAATTGCTCCACCGCTTCGCCAACTTTAATGTCTTCAATTTCTTCACGATCTACGACCACTTTGTCGTCGACCACAGTAAGGTCACTCCAATTGCCATAACTGTTGGTCAGCCCCCAACTGACAAAACCATTCGAGCCAGCCACCACCAAAGGCATTCCTGGTAACGTCACACCTGTAATGCGATGTTCGCCAATACTCAAGCCCAAGCGATACCACTGATTTGGTAAGTAAAGACCCAGATGAATATCGTTGGAAAGAATGGCTCTACCATCTGCAGTATGGGCACCTGATACCACCCAACTACTGCTACCATGAGCAGGTTCCGTCTCTCCCAATTCAGCATTTCCCTGACTTGTCTCGCCCTTTTTCAACTGCCTATATAAGGAACTTAAATCATATGGTACAGCTTGGTTTTCGCCGATCACTGGAGAGTCGAATTCTGTATGATTAGGTAACAACAAGGCATAATCCTGAGGAAAACGGTCATGGATCAAGGTTCGCAGCAATTTTTTATCGCCGTTGCCGTCTTGTAAACCAAAATACATGGCGTAGACCACCAGCAATGAATCTACAGCCGTCCAGGGTTCGGGTTGCTGCATCAACATCAGATACTCAGGTGGCCGCACTCTAAGCGCAGCTAGACCAGCATTGACGCCTTTAACATAAATATCAAGTAACTGTTGTTGGGCTGCTGGTAAGAGAGAAAGTTGATGAGCCGCACGTTTGCGAAACTGATGCAGCCGTGATGTTTTATCCATATCAAGCGCACGAGCACCAAATAACACCGATAACTCACCAGCCCCACGACGTCGTAACAAATCCATCTGAAAGTAACGTGACTGACCATGCAAATAACCAGTAACCCAAGCCCCATCAGCACGATTTTCCGCTTTGATATGAGGTACGCCGTATTCATCCATATCGACCAAAACCTGACTTTGCAAATCAGGATGGGCCACCTTGGACTCATTAAGCGGCACACTTAAACTCAGTGCGACCCAAATGCCGGCTATAGCCAATAGCAACAACAAAAGTAATATTTTAACAACTAGCCAAATACGGGAAGCCATCATACTTCCCAGCCGAAATGCTGGGCAATGGCACGACGGTTCAACTTAAGATTACGCAGTAGCAAGCCATTCCCTGAAGTAAACTCGCAAGTGGCTACCTGCACATCAACAAGTAAATAGGATCCACCAGTATAATTTGTAAACCATTGTTTTACACTGGCAACAACTGCGGGCACTTGCACAACATCGACGAGATGCGGTTCGATAGCGATTAAAAATCCTTGCTGGTTAGCATGTAATAAAATGGCTGCGCGCTTAACTTCAACGGCCTGTTCCAAGGCCTTTTCAATGGGCTCGGGTTGGAATTTTCTGCCATCTTTTAACACCAAAGTGGTCTTTTTACGGCCTTCAATATATAAGTTACCCAACTCATCAAGTCGTCCCAAATCACCAGTATGAAACCACCCATCCTGTAAGCGTGTATCTTGGACATCCATTGGATTATCATCTTCAACAAGATAACGACTGAGTAGCGGGTCATCTTTCGCTACAAGTATTTCGCCATCTTGTGCTATCCGCACTAAGGTGCCAGGCAAAGGTTTTCCAACTGAATTGGGCACTTCGGCCCCAAGAGTATTGACGCACACAGATCCACATTCGCCTAAACCATAGCCTTCGCATAAACGAATACCATGATGATGAAAAAAATCGATGGCATCTTGACGAATTTTGGCCATACCTGTGGTCATGATGTGCATTTTTCCACCCAAAGCAGCCTGAACAGTTGCACTATCAGCACTCGCCAACTGCCTAGCCAAGGTTTCAAACAGCACTGGTGGGCCCATTAAAACGGTCGGTTGCATCCGAACCAGTCCCTCAGGCAAACGATAGGGGGGCACCAAAACAAGATCAAAACCAAAAGCGATGGCGCCATATATATAGAGTCGTTGCTGATAACTGGTAAAAGGCATGTAGACAATCAACCTACCATCTTCTGCATCAAACATGTCTTTGTACGCGCGGATCTGTGCATCTGCACCACGCTTTGAAATCACCAAACCTTTAATATTGCCACTAGAGCCTGATGAAAATGTTACCGAGATCTCATCATCCGTAAATCCTGCCCCAGTAGCGGCCAATACGGCTGATTGCTCAACCAGAGGAATATCGATGTTGATAACGCTTGTTCGCTCGGCTTTATACTGATGGTAATAGCCATCAGACAATAGCAGTGCATAAAGACCAAAAACATCAACTAAGTCACTGTTATCATTAAATAAGGATTGTGGTAAACCGACAACTACTGCCCCCAATTGAGTTAGTGCCAAATCGTACAACACCCAACTGAGTGAATTGTCACCGCCGATACCTACCGCCATCCCACGGCACACACCAAAACCTTTCAACTCGTCAGTAAGTTGCTGCACCAGACGATAGATCTCGGCAAAACTCAAACTTCTATACTCACCATCTTCTATATAGATAAAATGACGCTCACCATGCGCTTGCAGGCTCAGACCCAAACCATCAATTAAGTTATTCATCTAACCTCTCCCAACTGGCATGTTACCGCGATAACTCAAAGCCGCGACCACAAACACACAAAACACCAAACTAAAACTCATTGAACCAACCAGTACAGTCGCCATACCGCGATACATCTGGGCGCCGATACCCGGTGAAAGCATCAGCGGTAACATACCGAATACGGAAGTCAAACCGGAAATATAAATGGCCCGAGAGCGTCTCAGTACCGCTTGATGCAGGGCTTGGTTGCTATTCAAGCCTTGTACTATCCCATCACGCTGTTCGGCCACGATCAAAATGGCATTATTGAGCACCAGTCCTGCGGAAATGATAAAACCCATCATGGTCAAAATATCCATCGAAACGGGTGTGATCAAATTAATAAACCACAAGGCAAAGGCGCCGCCAAACAAGGCAATAGGTAACGTTAATAAAATATGACCGGCCGCCTGAGCAGAACCCAAAATCAACATCAACACCAAGGCCAATCCACCCAGTGCAACCACAACAACCCACATAATATTATTCATCGCTTGTTCGAACTCATCTGCGCTGCCTTTAAAGCTGACGTGCATTTGTTGTGCAGTCAGCTGTGCCGCATAATCCTGAGCCAACAGACGACGTAAGCTGTCGGTCAGCCCGCCTAAAGAACTGCCTGCTGGGGGCGTAATGATCAAACGTACCGTTCGCCGACCGTCAAATCGCAGCAACCGGCTTGGGCCACGCTGCTGTTGCACTCCGGCTAGTGTGCCTAGATCCACAGTATCGCCATTTGGGGTCTGTACCTGCAGCTGTCTCAATTGTTGCGGGTTGTACCACTTAGGTCCCTTTAGATAAAAATCATAGGTTTCTAGGCCGTCGATAAATTCACCAGCATAAAGGCCACCACTGTAAGCACTTACGATATCAGCCAACTGCTGTTGACTCAGACCGAAATCATGGTCGGCCCAACTATTGGGATAAACTAACAAACGCTGAGCGTCATCATCAGCGGCGGGGGTGATCTGCACGCCTTGGGCTATACCTTGCTCGATAATTTCTTTCTTTAAGTCCTCTGCAACTACCAACATTTTGGATAGATCGTCACCATGTACATTGAGGTGAATTTGTTTCGATGCCGACGAACGGAAGTAGATCATCGGCTCCTGCTCTACATAAACGCTGACTTCTGGCAAATCAGCAAATATCTTCTGATTGAATTCAGCGATCAACATGTCGAGTTGCTCAGGATTTTTCGGGTAAGCGACTAAAAAAGCAAAGTTGCTTGCTACTACCAAGTTGTAAGAGCGCACGGGAATAGCCGCATCTTCGAGCATGTAAGGCCTAAGTCGTGCGATCAATACTTCGGCCACGTCACGACGTAAAGTTTCAATATTACGCCCTTGGGGGAGCTGTATGGATGCACGTAATAGAGTATCGCCGGCGTTGGGTAATAGATCCTTAGGCGGTAACAATAGCGGTATAGCGACAACGGGGAATACGATAAGCATGAGCAACAATAAGGTTTGCTTAGCGCGAGTATTGCTCGAGGAAAGCACAACATCAGCCATTTTCACCCAATAATCTGAATGATAGTCTTTACCATCGGCACGACGGCTAACGAATACCAATAGGGGCACGACAACCAAAGCAACGAGTAGTGATACCGTGATAGCCAAAGCCATAGTCAGCGCCAAATCTGCCAGTAACTGCCCAACATCGCCAGCAAACCCAGCAATTGGCACAAAAATAAGCAAAGTTGTTAACGTCGAGGCAAACAGTGCCTTAGCCACTTTGGAAACGGCTTCCTTTATTGCTTGGGCTGTATTTTGCATGCTTGCACAACGTGCTTCGATGGCTTCCTGCACCACCACTGCCGCGTCTATAATCAGACCAACTGAAAATGCCAAGCCAGCCAACGAAATCACATTCAAGCTGGCACCCGTGGCTGAAAGCAACAAGAGAGTCAGGCAAATAGATAGGGGTACAGTGGTAATTACCACCAATGCCGCACTATGGCGACGAATGAAAAAAAACAATACTAAATAGACTAATGCAATACCTATCAACATGTTACTGCCAACAATAGCGATGGCTCGTTCGATATTTTCAGAAGTATCCAAGCTCATCCCAAGCTCTAAACCCAGGGGTTGTAATTCAACAGCATTGAGTTCTTCTATGCGCTGTTTTATGCCCTGTACGATATCAAAAGAGTTGTGACCACGGCTGCGATTGAGACTGAGGTAGTAGGCTTCTCGACCACTTTTGAAGGTAATATTTCGGCCTGGCGCAAAGCCATCCACAAACTCAGCAACATCACCTAAATAGACAGGTCTCCCCTCCTGCCAATGAATAATGTGTTGTGACAATGCGGATCTTGAAGGCTGACCTTTGAATCTCAGTGCCACGCTGTCTTTGCCCAAATCCATGGAGCCACCACTTTGGTCCTGCAGTTGTGCAATTTTTTGCTGTAACTGCGCCACAGAAATACCAAAACGGCTCATTTTAGCAGGGTCGAAGTTAACCCAAATGACCTTATCACGATGGGAAAAACTGTTGTCGACACGGCTAACACCAGGGATCCGAAGTAGCGCAGGGATAACCTGATGACGCACAGCTTCATCCAGCAAGGCAAAATCGGCATCAACACCAGCACGCGGATACAGCATCAATGTGGCAACGGTTTCTGATTCACTGATACCATCTTGGGTGATCTGCGGTTCATCGGCGCTTTGGGGCCAACTTTGTACTTGATTGAGTTTTGCACTTGTGGCTATCAGCGATGCCACCGGATCAGCACCGTCTTCAAACAACAGACGAGTCGTAACCGAACCAGTCGATACCTGAGACTCCATCAGTTTCAGCCCTGGCAAAGAAGCGAGGGCATTCTCCAATTGTACAGCCATCTGTACTTCGACATCCTCAGGAGCATTTTGCTGCCAGCGACCGCTGATTTGGATTTCTGTACGCTCGATTGTCGGTAATAACTGTACCGGCATGCGCAACCCTTGTGCGATACCTAGTGCCACCAACAATGCACACAAGGCCAATATTGTGCGGCGATACTTCAAACAAAAATCCATCACCATGTTTGTCGTCCACCACTGAGCATACCGACATCAGCAAACTGCTTTCTTAAATCACGGGTGCGGTCGGCTTTGATATGCACTTCGCTACCGATACTCAAGCCATCCATACCGCGCAAAATGATTTTATCACCCATGTGTAATTGTCCAGCAACACCGATGAATTCGCCTTTTTCTGCCGCAATGACAACACTGCGTTCTACCACTTGACCTTGACTATCAATGACTTTGACTTGGCTGACACCACCGCTGTCGACAATACCGTCGCGATGAAACCACTGAAGTGGCTCATCAGCGCGAAATGTTACCACTACAGCTTGTGTAGCCAGATGACCAATAGGACGATGTGACACATCGAACACAGATGTCAGCAGCGAAACTGAAGTTTTGCCACTTGGGATCACTGCAGCAATGGGCAAGGCCTTCTCATCAAATATAGGAGTCACACGGGTATATTCATTGACTTGAGCCGCTTGTTCCAAGGGCAAGGTCACCCAATATTGCACCGCACTCATATCAATTGTGGTTAATAGCGAGTCACCCTTTTCTACAAATTCACCGATATTAGCGTGTTGTTCGACAACAATACCGGGTCTTACAGCCTGTGTGACTAAAAATGCCAACGACTGCAGCAACTGTTTGGCCTGACTGCGCTGGGCATTCAAAGCAGCTTGTGCCTTTACCAACTTCAATCGATGTGCCTGCGCCTCTTGGCTCGAAACGTTGTTCGAGCGAACCAAAACATCGAGGTTATCGACTTGTAATTGTGCCAAATCGCGACTGGCAGCAAGTTCCAGAGACACCAATTCACTGCGCTCTAGTGCCAATTGTTTAAGTGGGTCGGATTGACGAACCAAGGTATCCCCTGCGGCAATATTGGTTCCAGGAGTCAAAACAGACTCAACCCTACCATCTGTTTGTACTTTATATTCAATAACATAACGACTTTTAAGTGTCCCTACTGTGTGATATTGATATTCAAATGGTGCCGTCCATGGAGTTTGCACTACGACTGAGGGTTCGGCGACACAGGTAAAAGCACATAATGCCAGTAAGCTTATTATTGTTTTTCGTAACATTGAATTTGCCATAATCCCGTTCTTTCACTGCTGAACACCTCGCCAGCTTGTGCACTGATATCATTGAATCCCTTACTGTCCGGTCTTACCACCCGTAAATGCCCTCTTGATACGACAGTGGCATTGGGTGACAAATTAGCGGCGATATCGACTAAAAATGTATTGGCTGGGCCATCGGACATAAATGACGGCACATCGGATATGGAAACGAAATCAACAGGCTCTTCGATCTTATTAATGGCGCTGACAATATCGGTTTGGATATAATGGATTTGGGTATACGTTAAGTTTTCTTTAATCGTTTGATACAAATTTTCATCGGCTTCCATCATCGCACTGCGTGCATTAACCAAGCGTCCAAGCACCAACATCTGGAAAAAATAACTGTCGCGGCACAGTATCTGCCCGAACAAGGTCTCAAACATATTTCGATAAATCGAGAACGTCGACCCCATGCGGTTCTTTTTAGGAAAGTCACCACGATACAACAATGCATTCAGTGCCGTAGCATTGCCGAATAATGCCAATGCCAATGTCCAACGCTTACGTGGAAATGCCGTACTTTTAACAAAGTTTCGCTGATCTTCTAAGTTGTCGAATTCAAACAATATGTCAAGCTTATCTCCTACCACAAAACGGATAAGCTTAGAGACTGTCATCAACATTCGCTCAAATTCACCAAGATAGATGATAGGTTGCCACTCAGATTTACTGAAAAACTCAGCCAACCTCTGACCCGTCTGTTGGCGCAAGGTCAACGACTCAAACAATGCTTTACGCTTATCCACGGTTATCGGATATTCGGGATAACCGAACAATGCCATAAAATCGCCAAACGACAATTGTCGAATAGACTCGACCCTAAGCTCAGTCAAATCCAGTTGTTCTTGGAGAATATCAACACAAGTAATGGCTCTGGGGCGCTTAGCGACCAGCGGAACAATGCGTCCGCCACTACCAGCAACAGCAACAACATGCCCGGCATCCTGAGGTAATAATTGATACTCAGGCAAAGTATCTTCATCACCAAGCGCATAATTGAGCTTTGAAAAATAAGCCATGGTCTCTCCTATTGATTGCTATTCGGTGCATGCCTTTAGAGCATGCACCGGACATAAAAGCGCATCGACAAATTAAGCGTTGTCGCGCAAAAATGCGTAGCGATCTGAAGCACCACTTTGGAACAATTGATACTCTTTCCACACATCGTCAAGAATACGTGCAGTCAATACCAAAGAGTTTTCCATTACAGCAACAACTGAATCAACGTCTTCTTGGGTTTTACACACCTCGTGCAACATCTCGTTGACTTCTTCAGCGTGCTTGGCATCAATCTTCGAGTGAGCAATAAAGAACTTCATGCTTTGCGGTGTTAAGTCCAATGTCGATTGAATTGCTTTAAGTACCGGATCAATGTAGCCATAGACGTTCTCAGCCCAGTAACTGTAACCTAAACGTTGAACAGGGTTACCTGTTGCAGAGATCCAATAAAGGTAGGCTATCAAGGTTTCAGTCGCAGGCAACGGCTTGGAAGAAAGCACATCTTCACGGTCGAAACCAATAGAAGCGATATCTGACAATGCCATCAACTCGTGACCAGCTTCTTCATGAGCATGATGGAAGCAAAAAGACAAATATTTACCCGGTAAATCTTTACCCATAATACCAACCAATGCTTGGTTCTTAGCATTGTGTTTGGTGTAATGGTAGGTTTCGGTCATATAGATGGCATACAAAGCTTTAGTTGCTTTGCCATCCAAGACCTCGTGGATAAACGGAGAGTTGGTCAAAATACTGTCCCACATAGTGGCGACCTTTTGCTCCAATTTAGTTAAATCAATGATAGACATTAGTATTTTTCCTTGGTGAACGTATCGTAGGTTTGTTGAATACTGCCTAAAAGCAGTAAGTAATCGGCACCGCCGAGTTCGTCGTAATAGCGACTGCCCTCTATGACCACACAGCCGAATGCCCGATATAGAGGCGCAAGTGCAACACGGCACTTGGCGAGATAATATTCATTGTGATGATTAATCTTGGCCCAACGACATACGTGGACCAACAGTTGTTTGTACCGCTGGCGGCCTTGGTGAGCGGCACTGATACACAAGCGAGAGATCATAAACGTCTTATCTATATCCAATTCAGGGCAAAGGCTCATCACCCGTTGTTGAAAGTCAAAATCAAGATAAGCCAATTCAGTGATCCGGCATGAGGCAATGATCTCATCATCGATAATGCCGCAAAATAGCAGTGAAGCCTTGTCTTGGGTAAGTTCAACATCGAAGTGGGCTGACTTGTTAGTCAAATGCTCAAGCAGTGCGTATTCGTACACGTCCTGCCGATGGGCCAACAGTTTCTGATAGCTTCGCTCGTATTCGAGCAATTGAATTTCCATTACAAGCCCCGCCTATTCCATCAGCTTGGCCAGTGCCCTGGCTTGTGGTTTATCACTGTTTCTCAAAGCTTCAAAAATACCAGCCTGATCTTCGGCAGAGCGGTTTTGACCCAACTTGAATTTGCTCAGAACTTGGTCTGCGGTCAATTCGAAACCACTAATCATACCGCTCAACCTATCGACCAATTCATCAGGCATGACTTCGCTGCCGTTCAGTTGTGGTTCATATAAGTGCACTTGCTGTCTCAAATGTCCCAGCAAATCTCCTGCATCCAGTGGTCTAACACGACCTTCGAAATGAGCTATAGCATAGTTCCATGTTGGTACCCCCGACTGCTTCTGATACCAAGTCGGACTGATATAGGCATGTGGCCCCTTAAAAATCAGCACGCTCTTTGCGGAGTCAGCCAACACTTGGCTGTGACGATTACTTACGGCCAAATGAAAGGAAAAGCGCCACTGATGGTCACTTTGTTCCAGGATAACTGGCAAATGAGAGAGATGGAGTTCACCGTCGTTATCGACTGTGATTAAAGTGGCAAAACTGTTTTGCAACACCAAGTTGCGAAGCGTTTCTGAGCATTCCGTACTAAAACTCTTAGGTACATAGGTGTACATTGCAATCTACTCCATTATGTAGTCGCTGAAATCAATTGTGGGCAAAATTATGCGTAAGCCACACTGGGGAATAACATGTTAAAAAACGCATCAACTTACATATAAAGTATTAACAAGTCAACGCGTAATAAAAAAAATGCATATATCACAGCATGTTACTCACCGTATTTCGCATACTATTTCGCGTAATAAGCAGTTTATTGGGGACCATAGGTAGGTGTATAAGATTTACCACGAGTAGAGCTGAACTTGCAGATTAAGCCGAAGAAACGCTTGAAGTGCCACAAACCTGATGTATGAATTGTCCTGAGACAAGGGTTCAGTACTGGCTTATGGGTTTTATGTACTATGCACTAAAGATCAGGTTGCTGAATGTGATATTTTGTTATTGGCGTGAATTGAGGTAAAAAATCCAGATATGCTTTTTATAAACATATCTGGATTATGATAATTTACAAATATTGCTTTTAATCCATGTGGCGACTAATTAATAGAATCACTCAAAACAATATAATTACAAACCCAATGCTTACTCCACAGTTACGGATTTTGCTAGGTTACGTGGTTGGTCTACGTCAGTGCCCTTGATTAAGGCAACATGGTAAGACAATAACTGTAATGGAATAGTGTACATCAGCGGCGCCATGAAGATGTCGCAGTGTGGCACTGGGATCACTTTCATTGTGTCGTCAGACTTAAACTCGGCGTCTTTATCGGCGAACACATACATCAAACCGCCACGGGCACGGACTTCTTCCACGTTTGACTTAAGTTTTTCTAATAATTCGTTATTAGGTGCCACCACTATCACAGGCATATCGGCATCGATTAGCGCTAGCGGACCGTGCTTTAGCTCACCAGAGGCGTAAGCTTCGGCGTGAATATAAGAAATTTCCTTAAGCTTAAGCGCACCTTCCATCGCTATGGGGTATTGATCGCCGCGACCTAAGAATAGTGCGTGATGCTTGTCGGCAAAGTCTTCTGCAAGTTCGGCGATGGCATCATCTAAACCTAAGGCTTGCTCTACTTTGGCAGGCATAGATTGCAGGCTTTGGGTGATGTCAGCCTGCATTTGCGCCGACATGCCATTGTGGCGACCAATCACAGCCGTTAGCATCAATAGACCCGCTAATTGCACGGTAAAGGCTTTAGTTGATGCCACGCCAATTTCGGCGCCAGCTTTCATCATGTAAGCCATATCAGATTCACGCACTAATGATGAACCCGGTGCGTTACAGATGGTCAATGTGGCCTTGTAGCCCATTTCTTTTGCAAGACGCATGGCCGCCAAGGTATCTGCTGTTTCGCCAGACTGAGAAATCGTCACTAAAAGGCTATTTGGGAATAGGTGAGACTTGCGGTAGCGGAATTCAGATGCGATTTCCACGTTACAAGATACCCCCGCCCAGTCTTCTAACCAGTAACGCGCCGCCATACCGGCATGGTAACTAGTACCGCAGGCGATGATCTGTACGTGTTTGATGTCTTTTAAGAACTCGGCAGCATTGTCACCAAAGGCAGTGTCCAACACTTGCTTGTTAGCGATGCGTCCTTCTATGGTGCGGGCTAATGCCATTGGCTGCTCATAGATTTCTTTGAGCATATAATGACGGTATTCGCCCTTATCCCCCGCATCATGGGTAACGTCAGACTCTTTCACTTCACGCTCAACAGGGTTACCGTTAAGATCGAATATTGCCACGCTGCGACGAGTGACTTCGGCAACATCGCCTTCTTCTAAGAAGGCAAAGTTACGGGTGACAGGCAGTAAGGCTAACTGATCGGAAGCCACAAAGTTTTCACCTAGGCCAAAACCTATCACTAGCGGGCTGCCTGAACGAGCCACAACCATACGCTCGCTATCACGACGGTCGATAACCACAGTGCCATAAGCACCATCGAGTTGTTTTACTGTGGCTTGTACCGCAGCTAATAAGCTTGCTGCAGTTTTTAACTCATGATGCACTAAGTGACAAATCACTTCTGTGTCAGTTTCTGAGGTAAACACATAACCCAGACCTTTAAGCATGTCGCGCAGCTTATTATGGTTTTCAATAATGCCGTTATGCACCACAGCGATATCACCTGCTGATACGTGGGGGTGAGCATTACGCTCACTTGGCTCACCATGAGTCGCCCAGCGAGTATGAGCAATACCCGTGCCGCCCATTAACGGTGCGTCAGCTAAAGCGGCAGTTAATTCCTGCACCTTGCCCACGCGGCGAGTACGGCTTAACTCGCCATTGTTAATGACTGCAACACCGGCCGAGTCATAGCCGCGATATTCTAAACGGCGCAGGCCTTCCACTAAAATTTCAGCTACATCCCTTTGCGCTACTGCGCCAACGATTCCGCACATAGTAATTTCCTTGATTGTTTGATGTTAAATTTAAATAAGAATTAGAATGAGAATTTAGCTAACGTAGGCAGAAAGGATCACTTTCACGCCTTGGTCTGTAATAGTATTAATGGCATCAATAGCGATCCTGTCGTCGGTAACCAGTACATCGACAACCCCCCAAGGCAGTTCCAAATTGGGAATTTTACGACCTATCTTGGTCGACTCCAGTAACACCACCACTTCACGGGACATTTCTGCCATCACCTTGCTAAGGCCAGTGAGTTCATTAAAGGTGGTCGTGCCCCGGGCGAGATCGATGCCGTCCGCGCCGATAAAAAGCTGGTCAAAATTGTATGAGCGTAATACTTGCTCGGCCACTTGGCCTTGGAAAGATTCAGAATGAGGATCCCAAGTGCCACCGGTCATCAATAAGGTGGGCTCATGTTCGAGTTCATGAATCGCATTAGCTAACTGCAAGGAATTTGTCATCACCACTAAGCCGCGCTTGCCGTTTAATTGCTGCACTATGCCGGAAGTGGTGCTGCCGCTGTCGATAATAATACGGTTATGATCCCGTATTAGCTTGGCAGCCTCAGTGGCGATAGCCTGCTTATTCGATGACAATTTTTCACTGGCTATTTGAGTCATTTCTTGTGGCACAGGCACGGCGCCGCCATAACGACGCAACAGCAGCCCATGGGTTTCCAAGCTGGCCAAATCTTTACGTATGGTCACTTCTGAAGTTGAAAACAAGCTGGCTAGCTCATCAACGCTGACTTCGCCTTGGTCATTAACAAGCTTTATGATCGAATGTCTACGTTGCTGAGTGTTACGTTTGGTCATTTAAACTCATTTCTTTCATGTAAGTTTCGAAGCGAAAGATATTATAGCGACGAATGAAACTTTATCTAGCTATTTTTGTTGTAAACAAACAAAAAAGCACACCTATTGGCGTGCTTTTCTTCATCGAGCAAAGCGCTATTTTGAGTCAGAACCGTTGATTTTGGCTATTTCAATGCCATTTATTCATCTGTTAACCCAATAACCCAATTTGAGTTAGTTACTTTTTAGCATTAACTGTCAGATAACTATTCATCAGATTTCGATAGTCTGGAATATGTTGAGAGAATAGGCTGCCTAAACCTTCCACATCGTTACGCCAATCTCGGTGTAATTCGCCTGCGGCACCAAACCAAGACATAAGCTGTGCACCTGCCGCCGACATGCGGTTATGGGCTGCATTACGGGTGATATCGTTAAAGGTGCCCGATGCATCGGTAATCACAAACACATCAAAACCGGCTGCAAGTGCCGATAATGTTGGAAATGCAACACAAACTTCGGTAACCACACCCGCGATAATAATTTGCTTTTTACCTGTCGCTTTGACTGCCGCAACGAAGTCTTCATTATCCCAAGCATTAATTTGTCCAGGACGAGCAATAAACGGCGCATCGGGGAACATATTTTTTAACTCTGGCACTAAGGGGCCGTTAGGGCCATCTTCAAAACTGGTGGTCAAGATAGTCGGTAACTCGAAATATTTAGCCAAATTAGCCAAGGCGAGTACGTTGTTTTTAAATTTATCAGGGTCTATGTCGCGAACCAGTGACAGCAAACCCGTCTGATGATCCACCAATAGCACTACCGCATCATCTTTATCTAAGCGTACATAAGGTTTAGTCATGCTAATTCTCCATTTAAAATTTATATAGTGTTTACTTTTAAAAATGGCCTTTATTAAGCGGTTTTAGCGCTCGATATCGCCAAACTTTCCTTGTTGGAAATCTTTTATCGCTGCGTCTATTTCTGTCTGACTGTTCATCACAAAAGGACCGTAGCCAAAAATAGGTTCCCCTAGGGGCTGACCACTTAAGATCACTAACTCACTGGCATCTGGGCTCTCTATTTCAATATCTTGACCATCATGGGACAAGATCATCGTCTGTCCCTCTGTCACCAATTGACCATTAATATTGGCCTGGCCTTTTCGCAGCATGACTATCCCAGACCAAGCTTGCGCCACAGGTAAAAGATATTTACTGCCCGAAGTCAAAGACATGTCTAACACCATCATAGGGGTATGAGTGCTCGTGGGCCCTTGCTGTCCAAATAGCTCGCCGGCAATCAAACGAATTTTCCCTTTACCTTCCAGTATGCTGATTTGAGGTATTTGCTCTGTCGTAATGGCCTGATATTTTGGTGCCGTCATCTTATGAGTCTTAGGTAAGTTCACCCAAAGCTGCACCATTTCCATCTGGCCACCGCTTTGAGCAAATTCATCAGAGTGATATTCCTCATGTAAAATCCCGCTACCCGCCGTCATCCACTGAACATCACCTGGGCCAATGACGCCACCTTGTCCTGAAGAGTCCTTGTGAGCCACACCGCCTTGATAAACTAAGGTCACAGTCTCAAAGCCACGGTGTGGATGAACGCCTACGCCACGTTTTTTAGAAGACGGCGAGAAATTCATCGGTCCAGCATGATCGAGCAGCAAAAATGGACTGATTTGCTCGCCAAACACATCATAGGAAAAGAGGGTTTTCACTGGAAAACCATCACCCACCCAATGGGGAGATGAGGGTGAATAAATGCCTAGTACTTTTTTCATAATCTGCTCCACTCGCTAAACGTTCAATCATTCTATTATCAGCAACAACCATTGACTAGACAGCTAAAATGACTAAGATCGTCCTATTTTTAGAACGACAAAAACTTAACAGGGAAAGTTAATGAAGGATCTAAACGATTTCTATTATTTCGTAAAAACAGCAGAGTACGGCGGTTTTTCTCCTGCGGGACGAGCCTTAGGCATACCGAAATCTAAACTCAGTCGCAGGATTGCCTTGTTAGAAGAAAGACTCGGGGTGAAATTAATCTATCGCTCCACCCGTCAATTTAAAGTGACCGACATTGGGCTCAAATTTTTAGAGCATTGCAAGGCGATGTTAATCGAAGCTGAGGCTGCTGAAGATGTGATTAAATCTATAACATCAGAGCCCAGTGGCACCATTAAGCTAACCTGTCCAATAGCCTTACTCAATGCCCATATTCGTTATGTTCTTGCCGACTTCATGCTGAAATATCCAAATATAGTCATACACTTAGAGGCCAGCAATCGCAGGGTCGATCTTATCTCTGAAGGCGTGGATATCGCCATTCGAGTGCGTCCACCTCCGCTTGAAGATAGTGAATTGATTTTAAAAGTACTCTCAGACAGGGGGCGGCGATTATTAGCCAGCCCCTCTCTGGTCGATAAATACGCTATGCCTAGTAAACCCTGTGACTTAGCCGAATGGCCAAGCTTAGGCTTGGGAGAGCCCCAGTATCAACATAGCTGGACGCTTTACGGGCCTGATGGCGACGCAATTAATCTCAATCACTCACCACGCTATGTGACCACTGACATGCTGGCGCTACGGGAAGCCGCAGTTAAAGGTGTTGGTGTGGTGCTATTACCCTCTATCTTGGCTACTGAGCAACTTAAAGATGGTTCTTTAATTCATGTATTACCTGAATGGCTGCCAAAGCGGGAAATTATTCATCTGGTTTATCCTTCCAGAAGAGGCATGTTACCTTCGGTGCGGGCGCTGATTGATTTTCTATCTGAGTATTATCGTTCTTTCGATGAGGATTAGAGGGCAATAGAATTAACAAAAAAGCAGCTATTTCAGCTGCTTTTTTGTTATTTACCTGTGTTTTACAGTGTATTTTTTATTATCTAATTTTTATAGCCTGTGGTTATTTTTTCTGTTTGATTGGACGTTGCCAACCTTGAATGTGACGCTGTTTAACCCGGGTGATCACCAGCTCATTTTCAGCCACATCTTTACAGATGGTAGAGCCTGCACCTAAAGTGGCATTTTTGCCTATGGTCACCGGCGCCACTAATTGGGTGTCACTGCCGACAAACACCCCATCTTCAATCACAGTTAAATGTTTGTTTGCACCATCATAATTACAAGTAATAGTGCCGGCACCTATGTTTACTCCCGCGCCTATTTGAGCATCACCAATATATGCTAAATGACCCGCTTTTGAGCCAACACCTAATACAGACTTTTTAATTTCGACAAAGTTGCCTATATGGGCATCTTCCTTAAGCTCAGCCCCGGGGCGTAAGCGCGCGAAAGGCCCTGCACTGGCGGCTTGTCCAAGCTTGGCACCTTCGACAATGGTATAAGGTTTAATTTCAGCGTTATCAGCTATTTCGCAATCGATTAAGATAGCGCCTGCGCCGATAGTGACGTTATTACCTAGCACGACCTTGCCCTGGAAAATCACATTGATGTCTATCATCACATCCATGCCCACAGTGACTTCGCCGCGAATATCAATACGGGCTGGATCCCGCAAATTAGCCCCTTCGAGCATCAGCTTTTCAGCGGCGCGGGTCTGGTAAGCACGTTCAAGCAGGGCAAGTTGCACTCGATTATTGGCCCCTTCCACTTCGATGGCCGACTGTGGCTGTGCTGTGTCTATTGCCACACCGTCTTCATGGGCCATGGCCACAATATCGGTTAAATAATATTCGGCCTGGGCATTGCTGTTTGATAATCGGCTCAACCATACTTTAAGTTGTTTACCCGGCACCGCCATAATGCCTGTGTTAACTTCGGTTATCTGCAACTGTTCTTCATTGGCATCTTTCTGCTCGATAATGCCCACCACTTTACCGTCAATACGCACGATACGGCCATAGCCGCTTGGGTTTGGCAAATCCACGGTTAATATCGCCATGCCATCATGTGTGCGAGCATCTAACAAAGCATTGAGGGTAGATTGTTGAATAAGCGGCACATCACCATAAAGAATAAGCACAGTGTCATCATCATTAATATTGGCATTGGCTTGAGCCACGGCATGACCTGTACCTAGCTGCTCGGCCTGCAATACCCAATTCACTTGCTGTTCACCTAAACTTGCTTGCAATTTATCGGCGCCATAACCATAAACCAATTGAATGGCCTGACTACCTAAAGAGTTAGCCGTGTCTATGACATGCTGTACCATGCTTTTATGAGCGATGGGATGCAAGACCTTAGGCAGATCTGAGCGCATCCGAGTTCCCTTTCCGGCAGCTAAGATCACAACATTTAACGACATGGGACTTCCTTTAATAATCGAGGCACAATAATGGCGCCAATTTTAACGGAAAAAATGCTTAAAAGCGAAAGCTGAAAAAGCAACTCGCTTAAAAAACATCATAGGGAATGGGGGTGAAATGATTAAGGACCTATTGGATCTATTTGCGCTAACAAGAAACAAAACTTCAATAATCAGATCACCCCCATAATCTGGGGGGAAACACAATTCACATTATAAAAGGTAAAACAAATAAGCTAACGAGAAAGTTAATCTTTCTAAATACTAAGTTTCAGTGTGCTCAAAAGAGCTCAAACAGAATTCATTAACCTCCCGCTTATTGTTTTTATTTGGTGTCAACATAGTCAGCATGATCGCATCTAATTCAGCAAGACTAATTAATTCAATTAAGCCATTTGACATATGATTAACCATACAAGGAGCTTTAAATTGATTGCTGCTCATAGCTACACATCCTATTCAAACTTGGGACGCTTATATAAAACCAAAATCCTCGGAGAAGTAACTACAAAGCGATGATATTGATGTGACATGGCTATAACATGGTTTGTTTTCAGATACTTAACCTGTATTAGACTGAATCCATAACAGGAATCACATTAGAGTCGACATCCGTGATAGCCAGCTGTGACAGACCTTTCTACTGCTTGGTTCAACGAATTCTATCTCAAGCGGTAACTTTTTAGAAGATGCTGGAAAGTCAGAATTAAAGAGTCGGGTAAAATATCATGGGTAGTAATTCTTGATGTTCGATGATGATACTTATGAAAGGGGAAGGCACCAATAGCGGTGACTTAGTAAGCTAACAAGCCCCATTGACGACAAAAACCTATTAATTGACTGATATGACTAACACCGGTTTTTTGCAGGCTGTGTTGTATGTGATCATGCACTTCCTGTTCACTCATGGTGAGCAACAAGCTAATTTCTTTCGGAGTTTTACAATCTGCAGTCCACTGAATGCAAGCTATCTCAGCTTGAGTAAAGGGAGATTCATCACCTACCAACACCCGCTGAACACATTCTGACAATGGTGATGCCAATAGCTGCCAAAACAGCGCTGTGGCCTGTTTCTGTTCTGCGGTTAATAATTGTTTAGGTTCAATCAAAATCACTGCTGCACCTTGATTAAAGGCGCAAGCAAGATAAGCCACCCCAGATAATATCACCCATTGGGGCACATTGGCGCTAGGCAGCTGGGCCCAAACCGCGTCAAAATTGCCAGATAGGCAATTTTGCAGCGGTTTAGATTGCTTACCCAGAGCCTTGTTGGCCAATAGATTGTTTCTAAGCAACAGGGTGCAACTCAAATAATTAAAGTCTTGCCCTATATCGCTTAGAAACTCACTAATTTGCCCAAGGGATCCCAAGTTATTGATTTTAATTTGAATACTCAGTAAGTACTGCATTCTATTTTATTTATGTACACTACAAGCACCAACACCTTGAGGGCATTTATTATCCCCACCATTAGGCACATTTTCAGAACCCGAGGAGGTTAGAACAGGCGTTTCTTCAGCCTGCACAGAAAAAGACAAGGTGGGCACCATCAATAGTGACGTCATAGCCAAAGCAATTAATATTTTGTTCATAGTATCCTCAAAATCTGAGTGGATTGAGATGCAAGAGTTACGATGCAAGTTTTAAATGCATCATTCAATGTTAATACAACATCAATGAGTAGAATATCAAATAACCATAAGGTGATATTTATGTAACACTAAAATGATTAATGCTTATTTTCAACAAGATAAAGCTTAGAGGTTACATCACTGATACCTTCTAAAACCACTGTTTTTCCATCATGACTTAAGCTGAACCCCAACTGTTGAATAATGTCAGTTTCTAAAACTGTGGTTTCTTCTGAGATTAAATTAAATTGAGTTATCATTTTTTTACTTGATATATAATCAAGCCAGACAACATTAGGGTAAGCCATGCCCCAGATGGGGGAGAAGAAATGATTTCCTTTCACTGGCAAAGTTTCCAGATCCCCCGTCAAGGTTGGCGCTTTAAACAGCTGGCCATTATCCCCCCAGAATAGATAATATTCATCGGATACTCGCACACTCATCATACCTTCACGAATGAGCTTAGCGCTTTGAGTGTTTCTGTCATAGCGGCTGATGGACCAGTTATTATTAATGATTTCGCTATAAAGAATATTGATGCCGTCCCTATCGAACACCGCATCATCGACGATTTGCTGCTCTGAGTTAATATAATCGATACTGCCATCAATTTTTAGAATACCGACCCTATCCCCCACCCTAAGAAGTAATTCACCCGTTGCTGATTCATCCAGCATATAAAAGTACTCGTCTGAGCTAAATAGTCGCGCACCTTTTTCTGGATCTTCTAGATCAATAAGGTCTAAAAAATACTGAGTGCCAACCTTGGTCACCTCAAACCACTGCTGGCTATTTTGCTTACTTATGTCAATCTCAACCGACGTAGGCGGCCGCTCTCTTTGCATAGAACGAACCTTACCATCGACAATCACAGCCTCTATATAGCTATGATTCAGCGGCTCGCGCTGATAGAGCATTATCTTATTTTGCACTAAGTACAATCCCCAAAACTTGCCATAAAAGTGCACTAGAAGCTCAGTTTTACTGGCAGATTTGAGGTTTAAGCGGGTAAGGTTTTGCTTATTAAGCACCAACAAGTTATCAGCATCTTCCCAGACGAGCCCACGCACTTCTTGTGGCCAAGGTAAACGTTTTACCACTTTACCGCTGGCTAGTTCTAACACTTGCAGTTCCTGCTCATGATCTAACCTTGTCATGCGCACATAGGCCAGATATTGTTTATTGGGTGACAGCGCACCATATATATCCAAACTTAGGCCATTATTACTTAAGGTGATTTGCTTTTGTTTAATTAACTTATTGTCATTCCAGACTAAATAATGAAATTCACTCTTAGATTTACTGTTCACTTGGGAAGTTAAACTCACGTAGGCCGAATTAGGCTTGTCGCCTCGCATCACAGCGGTAGCGCCCTGGATATTGTCGATAAAAACTTGCTTACTGGAAACCATGTTAGCGTCATCGAGACGCCACAGCTGGACGCTGCCTGCGGTCCTCGAGCCGGAATTAAATGACAATAATAGTGCCTGGTCGTTTTCAACGAACACCCCATAGCTGGAGCTGATGTTATTACGGGCAATTAGCCACTGCTTACCTCTATTTATTTGATACAGGTATAACTCAAACACGCCACTACTAAGCTGCTTCTCATAGAGGGCCAGCTCACCATTTTGCGACAGGGTGATCATCCTAGTACTTAAGGGAAGCGAATCTAGGTGCACTAACTGTGCTTTAGTCTGGGCTTGTGTTGATTGCACTTGTGAACGCTCGACTTCTTTCGCCGCAGTGAACAGTTTTTCCACAGCGGGTTCTAGCTTGGCGGGTTGATTGACATAAAAGATGGCTAAGCCGGTAAACAGCAATAAGAGCAGCAGCCCAACGTATTTTATTGCAGTGCTTAATGTGGAGGTGGATTCAGTTTGGGCGCCGCTATTGGCGAGCTCAGTTAAAAGCGCATTCTGATTAAGCTGCTCAACGCTTTTCTTAATCTGTTCATCCACTAAGGCTTCTATTCTATCCGCCACGACTTGTTCGGTTATTGCTTCGGATTTAACTTCGGTTTCAGCTTGGACGCTTTCTTCAACTTTGCTTGGATCTACTATGCTTATTGTTGTTTGGCCTTCACCTTGTTGATACTCGTCTTGTCCTCTAATAGTGCTAACTTGTTGGGGAAATGTTTTAACTAAAACATCAGCGTTGGCTGGCATGGAGAATAACCGATAGCCTCGCTTTGGCAGGGATTTGATGATTTCAGGCTTACTGGGATCCACTTCTATCAAGGAGCGTAGGCGACTGACCACTCGCCTCACCGCAGTGTCGGTGACGATACGCCCAGCCCACACTTCATCATGCAGTTCTTGCAATGGCACATAACGTTCGGTATTGAGTAATAAATAATCCAGTACATCGGCCATTTTTGGCTCAATGTTTATCGGCTCACCGTCGAGGTAAAGAAACCTCTCCTGAGTACAATAAATATAACGCCCGATGATAAATTTACTGTTCAATGAGATAGCCACAACCCTTAAATTTACAATGATAAGTGTTAAATAATGATCATACTAATAAGATACACCCAAATTGTAAAACAAATGTGGCTATAAGTACTTATTTAGACTGTAAAAACAAAAAAGCGGTGTTTCAATTAAGAAACACCGCTTTTTTTTCAACAATAACCTTATCTGGCAATGTTCTTCTTGATGGTCTCAAGCACACGTAATTGAGCCGTTGCCTTAGCAATCTCAATCAGCGCCGCTTGGTAATCGAAGTCAGAACCAGCATCAACCATATGGGCTTCTGCGCGATTCTTAGCTTCAATTGCCGCTTTCTCATCAATGTCATCGGCACGTAATACCACGTCTGCAAGGATAGAGGTCGAAGCAGGTTGCACTTCCAGGATACCACCTGAAAGATAAAACACTTCTTCGCTACCGTCTTGCTTGGTAACACGCGCCATGCCAGGCTTAATTTTGCTAATCAGAGGGGCGTGACCATGCATAATGCCTAGTTCACCTTCAGAGCCGGTCACTTGTAGATGTGACACACGACCACTGTAGATTCCGCCTTCTGCACTCACAATATCAAGCTGTACTGTCATGGCTGCCATAGGTTCTCCTTAAGAAACTAAGTAATATTACTTAATTATTTCTTTTTGTTAGCTTTTTCGACAGCTTCGTCGATCGTGCCAACCATGTAGAACGCTTGCTCTGGAATGTGATCGAACTCACCTTCTAGCAGCCCCTTAAATCCACGGATAGTGTCTTTAAGAGATACGTACTTACCTGGAGATCCTGTAAAGACTTCAGCTACGTGGAATGGTTGTGACAAGAAACGCTCGATTTTACGTGCGCGTGCCACGGCCGTTTTATCTTCATCAGATAATTCGTCCATACCCAAAATAGCGATGATGTCTTTCAGCTCTTTGTAACGCTGTAATACAGTCTGTACACCGTTAGCAACATCATAATGCTCTTGACCAACTACCTGTGGATCTAACTGACGTGAAGTCGAATCCAATGGGTCAACCGCTGGGTAAATACCTAGCGAAGCAATCTGACGTGATAGTACAACAGTCGCATCTAAGTGAGCGAAGGTTGTTGCTGGTGATGGATCTGTTAAGTCATCCGCTGGTACGTATACCGCTTGAACAGAAGTGATCGAACCTGACTTGGTTGAAGTGATACGTTCTTGAAGAACACCCATCTCTTCTGCCAATGTTGGCTGATAACCTACTGCTGAAGGCATACGACCTAGCAATGCAGATACTTCAGTACCGGCTAAGGTGTAACGGTAGATGTTGTCAACAAACAACAATACGTCACGGCCTTCGTCACGGAACTTCTCTGCCATAGTTAGACCAGACAGTGCTACACGCAAACGGTTACCTGGTGGCTCGTTCATCTGACCATAAACCATGGCCACTTTATCGAGAACGCCAGAATCTTTCATTTCGTAGTAGAAGTCGTTACCCTCACGAGTACGCTCACCCACACCTGCGAAAACAGAAAGACCCGAGTGGGCTTTAGCGATGTTGTTAATCAGTTCCATCATGTTAACTGTTTTACCAACACCCGCACCACCGAACAGACCTACTTTACCGCCCTTAGCAAACGGACATACAAGGTCAATAACCTTGATACCGGTTTCTAAAAGCTCAGTAGAGCTCGATTGATCTTCATATGAAGGGGCGCTGCGGTGAATAACATAACGTTCTTCTTCGCCAATTTCGCCACATTCATCGATAGGCTCACCCAATACGTTCATGATACGGCCAAGGGTCGCAACCCCTACCGGAACAGAAATTGGTGAACCTGTGTTTACAACCTCAAGACCACGACGCAAACCATCAGAAGAGCCCATAGCGATGGTACGAACTACACCACCACCAAGCTGTTGCTGAACTTCCAGCACTAAGCCTTTACAAGCGCCTTCGCCAGTGATCTTAAGAGCGTCATATATTTGAGGTACGGCATCTTGTGGAAACTCTACGTCCACAACCGCGCCAATCACTTGGACAACAGTACCTGTGCTCATGATTAATCCTCTAAAACTTGTATTCGTTACCTAAACCTAAACTGCAGAGGCACCTGAAACAATTTCCGACAGTTCCTGCGTAATCGCAGCCTGACGGGCCTTGTTATAGACCAACTGAAGGCCATCTATCATATCGCCAGCGTTATCCGTTGCCGCTTTCATCGCTACCATACGGGCAGCTTGTTCAGAGGCAAGATTTTCAATAACACCTTGATACACTTGAGATTCTACATAACGTACCAATAAGGTTTCCAAAATTTCTTTTGGATCTGGTTCGTATATATAATCCCAGCGATTAGTCTTCACATCGTCTGCAGATTTCGGCAAAGGTAGCAGCTGCTCGATCACAGGAGTCTGTGCCATGGTATTAACGAATTTGTTAAATACCACATACAAACGATCCAGTTTGCCTTCGTTGTAAGCTTGTAGCATCACACGTACTGTACCGATCAAGTCGGCGAGCTTTGGAGCATCACCTAAACCTGAAGCGTGTGCAGATACCTGACCGCCAAAACTTTTGAAAAACTGTACGCTTCGCGCGCCGATAGGGCAGAATTCAACTTCTGCACCTTGGGCTTTCCAGTTTTTCACGTCTAAGGTCACCTTTTTGAAAAGGTTAACGTTTAGACCACCACAAAGGCCACGGTCGGTTGCTACAACTATGTAACCAACCCGCTTAGCCTCTCTCACCTCTAAATAGGGGTGTTTAAACTCGAGAGAACCTTGCGCTACGTGACCGATTACCTTACGCATGCTTTCCGCGTATGGACGGCTTGCAGCCATGCGTTCCTGCGCTCTGCGCATTTTGCTGGCTGCCACCATTTCCATGGCGGACGTGATCTTTTGAGTGTTTTTAACACTCGCGATCTTGGTTTTAATCTCTTTAGCGCCGGCCATCTCTACTCTCCAATCTGGACCTGAGGTGTCTTAAGACACCTCGCAAATGTTTACCAGGTTTGGGTCGCCACGAACTTGTCGAGAGCAGCCTTGATTTCACCTTCGATATCGGCATTGTAATCACCGGTAGCGTTGATGTTAGTCATCAGGGCAGCGTACTCGCTGTTCATGAACGAGAGCAGAGCGGCTTCGAAGTGACCGACTTTATTCAGCGCAACACTCTTGAGGTAGCCTTTTTCAGCTGCGTAAATAACCACAGCCTGTGCCGCTACGCTCATTGGAGCATATTGCTTCTGTTTCATAAGTTCGGTAACACGCTCACCATGCTCTAATTGAGCACGCGTTGCATCGTCAAGATCTGATGCAAACTGTGAGAACGCAGCAAGCTCTCGATACTGTGCTAGTGCAGTACGAATACCGCCAGACAGTTTCTTGATGATCTTAGTCTGAGCCGCACCACCAACACGAGAAACAGAAATACCTGGGTTAACCGCAGGACGTAGTCCTGAGTTAAACAAGTCAGTCTCAAGGAAGATCTGACCATCTGTAATAGAAATTACGTTGGTCGGTACGAATGCAGACACGTCACCCGCTTGAGTTTCAATAATAGGTAGCGCGGTCAAAGAACCGGTTTTACCTGTTACTGCACCCTTGGTAAACTTTTCTACATAGTTCGCGTTTACGCGTGAAGCACGCTCAAGTAAACGTGAGTGTAGATAGAAAACATCGCCTGGGTAAGCTTCACGGCCTGGTGGACGCTTAAGTAGCAATGAAATTTGACGGTAAGCAACTGCTTGCTTAGACAAATCATCATAAACTATTAGTGCATCTTCACCGCGGTCACGGAAGTATTCACCCATAGAACAACCAGAATATGGTGCTAGGTACTGCAATGCAGCTGCTTCAGAAGCAGTAGCAACAACAACGATGGTGTTAGCCAGCGCGCCGTGCTCTTCTAGTTTGCGTACTACGTTTGCTATGGTAGAAGCTTTCTGACCAATGGCAACATAGACACACTTAATGCCTGATTCTTTCTGGTTGATGATGGCATCGATGGCCAGTGCTGTTTTACCAGTCTGACGATCGCCAATCACTAATTCACGTTGGCCACGACCGATAGGGATCATGGAGTCAACAGTCTTATAACCAGTTTGCACTGGTTCATCAACTGATTGACGCTCAATAACACCAGGAGCAATTACTTCGATTGGAGAATAACCGTCGTTGTCGACAGGTCCTTTTCCATCAATAGGCTCACCTAGAGTGTTAAGTACGCGACCTAACAGACCACGGCCAACTGGAACTTCCAGAATACGACCTGTAGTCTTAACTTTTACGCCCTCTGCCAAACCGGCATACGAGCCCATTACTACGGCACCGACGCTATCACGTTCTAAGTTCAACGCGATGGCATAACGGTTACCAGGCAGTTCGATCATTTCACCTTGCATTACATCGGCTAGGCCGTTGATGCGGATGATGCCGTCACTTACTGCAACGATAGTACCTTCGTTGCGAGCTTCACTAACGACTTCGAACTGCTCGATCCGCTGCTTAATCAGATCGCTGATTTCAGTGGAATTCAGTTGCATGCTCAAACTCCCAATTACGATTGCAGCTTATCAGAGAGGCGGGCCAACTGACCGCTGACTGAGCCATCTATGACTAAGTCGCCTGCTCTAATGATCATACCCGCGATTAGCGTGGTATCCGTGCTGCAATTCAGCTTTACTTTGCGTGCGAGACGTTTCTCTAAAGAAACACTAACTTGCTGTTGTTGCTCAGAGCTAAGCTCAATCGCTGAAACCACTGAGGCCTCAACTTCTTTTGCCCACTCATTGCGGTATCCAGTAAATAACTCAGATACAGCAGCTAGTACCTCTAAGCGACCGTTTTCAGCCATTACCTTTATCAGGTTTTGACCTTGCGTATTGACTTGCTCACCGCACACACTGATAAACAGTGCTGCAAGTTTGCCACTGGCTAAACCGCCAGTTAATAATGGCTTCATTGATTCGTTTTCACTTACCAATGCGGCGAAGTTGAGCATTTCGGCCCAGCTATCGACGGCATTATTTTCAATCGCAAAATCAAAAGCTGCCTTTGCGTAAGGGCGAGCGATGGTGGTTAATTCAGCCATAACTCAACTCCTTATCAAATTTCAGCAACAAGTTTATTAACTATGTCACTGTGGGCGGCTGGATCAATCGAACGCTCAAGAATCTTCTCTGCACCAAGAATGGCAAGAGTAGCAACTTGCTTGCGCAGATCTTCTTTCACGCGATTACGTTCGGCTTCAATTTCTGCTTTACCCTGAGCGATAATTTTTGCACGCTCAGCGTCTGCTTCAGCTTTAGCTTCGTCAACGATTTGAGCTTTGCGCTTGTTAGCTTGCTCAATAATTTCGTTAGCCGTCGCTTTGGCTTCTTTTAGTTGATCAGTCGCTTTTGAGCGAGCCAACTCTAGGTCTTTTACTGCACGATCGGCATCAGCCAATCCATCAGCAATCCTTTTTTGGCGTTCTTCGATGGCATTCATCAAAGGGGGCCATACAAACTTCATGCAGAACCACACGAAGATTAAAAAGGCGACCGACTGTCCGATTAGGGTAGCGTTGAAATTCACAACAGCCTCCTATTAATAGTTAAGACAGAAGCGTTTGTTATAGCATTGCACCCAGTGGGTTGGTAAATAGCATGTATAACGCAATACCAACACCGATCATGGTTACAGCGTCTAGAAGACCAGCAACGATGAACATTTTAACTTGTAGCATAGGAGCCATTTCTGGTTGACGCGCAGCGCCTTCCAAGAACTTGCCACCTAGTAAGCCGAAACCGATTGCAGTACCTAACGCACCCATACCAATCAGCAAAGCAACAGCGATAGCTGTCATGCCTAAAATCGTTTCCATCTGTATCTCCAGTATCTAAATCTAAGTTAGTTAGATAATTTAGTTTAAAAATTTCTTCAGCAATTCTTAATGATCTTCATGAGCCATGCTTAAATAAACAATGGTTAACATCATGAAAATAAATGCTTGTAGCGTAATGACTAATATGTGGAAAATTAACCAACCTAGTTGTAAACCTACACCTAGAGTAGCCATCGCCCAATTAGCACTATACATAAGCGCAATAAGAATGAAGATCAACTCACCTGCGTATAAGTTACCAAACAGACGCAATGCCAATGAAATTGGTTTTGCAATCAAGGTAACAGATTCTAACAAGAGGTTGACGGGTATCATTGCCCAATGGTTAAAGGGCTGTAGCGTCAGTTCTTTCACAAAACCAGACACACCTTTGACTTTAATGCTGTAGTAAATAATCAGCACAAACACACCTATAGCTAAGCTGAAGGTAATGTTAACGTCAGTAGTCGGAACAACTTTTAGGTACTCTACGCCAGCAAGTAATGCTAGAGAAGGTAACCAATCTACTGGGATCATATCCATGAAGTTCATCATGAATACCCAAACGAAAATTGTCAGAGCTAAAGGTGCAATCACAGGATTGCGGCCATGGAAGGTTTCTTTAACGCTAGCATCAACGAACTCAACGATCATCTCGATTAAACATTGAAGTTTACCAGGAACACCGGTAGTCGCTTTCTTACCAACGCTGCGGAAAATCCACAGGAACAATACGCCAAGACCAACCGAAAAGAGCAACGAATCAATGTGCCATGTCCAAAAGCCTTCACCAACCGATAGGTTAGTAAGGTGGTGCTGGATATAGCCCTGCGGTGTTAACGCGTCACCAGTTGCAGCCATGATTCATCCCACTTAACTTTGCTTGAAGTATAAAGGAGCCGTCCAATGCACGATTAACGCCAGTGTGTAACAAACAAAAAGCGGCATAAACACCACCTCTAACTTGATAAACGCCAGTGAGAACATCGCAATGGTTAACAGCAACTTTACCGCTTCCCCCCAGTAAAAAGTCTTAATGACTTTTGCCGATGAACTTGCTCCCATATGAGAGAAGGCCAGGGTTGCGAATACAAAATTAGGGAGTACAGCAATTGAACCACCTGCCAAAGCAGAGTAGCCAAACTGAACTCCCCACACGGCGAAAAAGACTATCGAAACACTTCCAGCCACCGCCGCCTGCGTCATCACTAACTTGTAGGCTGACCAACGGCCACGACGTGCTAAAACTTTGCTCAATGAACCTTCTCCGCATTAATACTTTTTGTTTCGATGACCGGACTCAATATCCGAATAAAGTCATGCACAAAAAGCTTGCGAAAGTATACCTTTTCAAGCTTTCAATGCAACTTTGAGAGGGGGAAAAACGCGACTTTTAAGTGAAAATCGTGTTAAAAATGCAAAATAACAGATTTTCACTCATTTAGCTGATTGCAGATTATTTATAAAACAGACTGTTTTTAACCTATTTTGGCAAGAATGCCATCGAGTTCGCCTAAGTTTTGATAATTGATAACAATCTTACCCGTTCCTTTAGCGCTATGATTGATAGACACTTTAGCGCCTAATCGCTCAACTAAGCTTTGCTCTAGACGACTAACATCATGATCTTTTTCTTTAGATTCTGCCGTTTTTGCCGGCAAAAGGGCTTTATTGACTAAACGTTCGGTTTCGCGAACAGTCATTTCCTTCGACGCCACTAAACGGGCCAGTTCAGTTTGCTCATCACCTTCTATGGCCAATAAAGCACGAGCATGGCCCATGTCTATATCACCGTTCTCCAACAAACGCTTTACCGGCTCGTTTAAGCTGTTCAAACGCAGCAAGTTAGAGACACTTGCCCGTGATTTACCCACGGCGTCGGCCACTTGTTGATGAGTGAGCTCAAATTCTTCCAGCAGTCGATTTAATGCCACGGCTTCTTCCATGGCATTAAGATCTTCACGCTGGATATTCTCAATCAGGGCGATAGCGACAGCAGCCTCATCGGCGACTTGCTTAACCAAACAAGGAATTTTATTTAATTGGGCCAATTGCGCTGCACGCCAGCGACGTTCACCGGCAATAATCTCATATTGACCGCTACCGACCTGACGCACCACGATTGGCTGGATAACCCCCTGAGAGCGAATTGACTCAGCAAGCTCTTCTAGGGCTTCGGGCGACATATCGCGGCGTGGCTGATACTTACCAGGCTGCAGTAAATCCAAATCTAACTCGATAAGCTTGCCATCCATAGCGTCAGTGTTGGCTTGTTCTTGTTGTTCTGTTTTACGACTCGCCGCATTGCTGTGGCTGAGTAATGCGTCTAAACCTTTGCCTAAACCGCGTTTTTTTAACGTCATTATTTTTCCTTACGCCTGTTTAATACTGGTTTGCTCTGCGCGGCGGATAATTTCACCGGCTAGGGCTAAATAGGCTTTAGCTCCTGCACTGGTTTTATCGTAATACATGGCAGGCGCACCAAAACTAGGGGCTTCAGCTAAACGGATATTTCGTGGAATTACAGTACGATACACCTTATCTCCGAAATGTTGTTTCAACTGATCTGAAACATCATTAGACAAGCGGTTACGGGGATCGTACATGGTGCGTAAAATGCCTTCTATGGTTAAACCTGGGTTAACCATGGTGGCTAATTTGGAAATAGTGTCTATCAGTGCGGTCAATCCTTCGAGGGCATAGTACTCACACTGCATAGGCACAAGCACAGAGTCTGCCGCCGACATGGCGTTGACCGTGAGCATGTTCAATGAGGGCGGACAATCGATAAAAATATAATCGTATTGGTCTTTAATGGGGGCTAGGGCATTACGTAAACGGATTTCTCTCGCGTAGAATTCCATTAGCTTAATTTCTGCAGCGGTAACATCACCATTACCTGCGATAAGATCGTATTTACCTATGGTATTTTTAACCACTATCTCATCGAACGACTTTTCTTCGACCAATAACTCGTAGGCAGTATGCTCGACGCCATATTTATCGACGCCACTGCCCATGGTGGCATTACCTTGGGGATCGAGATCGATCAACAAGACTTTACGTTTTGTTGCAGCCAAAGACGCGGCTAGGTTGACACAAGTTGTTGTTTTTCCAACTCCACCTTTCTGATTAGCTACGGCAATGATTTTACCCACAATGTCATCCTGTCTTGTTTAATTGTTATTAAATTATTCTATATATCAATAGATTAAATCTAAATTTTTTGATGAACTAACCGAGTTTTTTTCTCAGTTTCAGCAAATGACGCTGTTCATCTAATTGGGGCACTTGCAGTACTATGGTTTCTAGCAGCTCAAATCCTTCAGGGATAGCTTCAAGCTCAACTTGGTTTAATTGCCCTTTTAAGGCGTAGAAAATCCCTTCGTTGTGTGGAAGGTGATGACACCAAGTTAACATATCTTGCACAGATGCAAAGGCTCTACTCAGTACGCCGTCAAATTTAATCTCGGGCTGAAAAGCCTCCACTCGGCTTTCTACTGAACTGATATTGTTAATTTTAAGCTCAAACTGCACTTGCTTTTGAAAACGTATTCTCTTACCTAAGCTATCGAGCAGTACAAACTCTTTATCTGGATTCATGATAGCAAGTGGGATCCCAGGCAAACCAGGTCCGGTGCCAACATCGATAAATCGCTTACCGCTAAGATAAGGAGAAACGGTCAAACTGTCCATCACATGACGAATTAACATCTGCTCAGGTGAACGAACCGAGGTGAGGTTATAGGCCTTGTTCCATTTATTTAGCATTTCAACAAAACCAACCAATTGGCCTTGTTGTTGCTCAGTGGCCGATAGGTTCATTTCAGCTAAATACGCACTGAGTTGGGAAGATAACACGGCAAAGCCTCGTAAGTGAAATTAACAGTCGTTGGCTATTATGAAGCCGTAAAAGCACTAAGGGAAGCCCTATGACTTCCCTCAGTGAATTGAGGCTTACTTAGCCTTGTTTTTAAGCAGTTTTGCGTAGCAAACCGCGCTTTTTAAGGTGAACTAGTAAAATTGAAATTGCCGCTGGGGTAATACCCGAGATCCGTGATGCTTGGCCTATGGTATCTGGCTTGTGGTTATTCAATTTTGCTATCACTTCATTAGAGAGCCCTGGGACTTCTTGATAATCCAGATCGAGCGGCAACAAGGAGTTTTCATGGCGAATAGCCTTATCAATTTCATCTTGTTGACGCTGAATATAACCTGAATATTTAACCTGTATCTGCACTTGCTCTGCTGCACTAGGATCTTCAAGACCCGGACCAAATCCTTCTAACGACATTAATTTCTGATAGTCCATTTCAGGACGACGTAATAAGTCTTCAAAAGATGCTTCACGAGAAATAGGGGTATTTAATTCAGGATTTAATACTCCAAGTAAAGGTGAGTTGGGGTGGATCCACTGACCACGTAAACGTTGTAGCTCAAGTTCAATAGACTCTCGCTTTTCGGTAAATTTAGCCCAGCGATCATCATTGACTAAGCCAAGTTCGCGGCCTTTTTCAGTTAATCGTAAATCAGCATTATCTTCACGTAACAGCAAACGGTACTCGGCGCGGCTGGTGAACATGCGGTAGGGTTCTTTAGTCCCTAGGGTGGATAGATCGTCAACCAATACCCCTAAATAGGCTTGATCCCGACGTGGACACCAAGTCTCTTTGCCTTGCACTTGCAAGGAGGCATTCATACCGGCTAATAAACCTTGAGCACCGGCTTCTTCATAGCCCGTGGTGCCGTTAATTTGTCCTGCAAAGAACAAACCATTAATGGTTTTGGTTTCTAACGAGTTTTTAAGATCTCTAGGATCAAAATAATCGTATTCAATGGCATAGCCTGGGCGAATAATCTCAGCGTTTTCCATGCCTTTGATTGAACGGACTAAATTCAATTGCACATCAAATGGCAAGCTAGTCGAAATACCATTAGGGTAGATTTCGTTGGTGCTTAAGCCTTCAGGTTCGATAAATATTTGATGAGAAGTCTTATCGGCGAAGCGATGGATTTTATCTTCAATTGATGGACAGTATCTTGGACCAATACCTTCAATAACCCCTGAATACATAGGACTTCTGTCTAGTCCACCACGAATGATATCGTGAGTTTTCTCGTTGGTATGGGTGATGTGACACGAAATTTGTCGCGGATGTTGATCTACATTGCCAACGAACGACATCACAGGCAAAGGAGTATCGCCTTTTTGCTCAGTCATTTGTGAGAAATCTATGCTGTTGGCATCGATTCGAGGTGGTGTACCGGTTTTTAAGCGTCCAACACGAATAGGCAATTCACGTAGTCGATTGGCTAAAGCAATTGCCGGTGGATCGCCAGCACGGCCGCCACTGTAGTTTTGCATGCCAATATGAATTTTACCGCTTAAGAACGTGCCTGTGGTTAACACTACCGTTGGTGATTCAAAGGCCAATCCCATTTGGGTTACCACACCAACCACTTGATTATTTTCAACAACTAAGTCATCAACGGCTTGTTGGAAAATACGTAAGTTTGGTTGGCTTTGTAAAATTTGCTGGATTTTTTGACGATACAAGGCGCGATCCGCTTGTGCCCGGGTTGCACGCACTGCTGGGCCTTTGCTCGAATTTAAGGTTCTAAATTGTATGCCTGCGAAATCAGTGGCTATTGCCATAGCACCACCTAAAGCATCGATCTCTTTGACTAAATGGCCCTTACCAATCCCACCGATCGCTGGGTTACAAGACATTTGCCCTAACGTATCTATGTTGTGAGTGAGCAGTAACGTTTTCGAACCCATTCTTGCAGACGCTAATGCCGCTTCAGTTCCGGCATGACCACCACCTACAACAATAACATCAAACCTTTCGTGAAAATGCATTTTGCGACCTTAGATTTCTTAACCGTAACGTTCAATTTAAAATTGAGTAAGGAAGTTATTTTAGCACTTGCTTTGGTGTACGTGAATGATCTATTTCACTGGTTTGATCGCAGAGGGTTTGCTTAATAGATCTTAAGATCTTTATATAGATCTCTTTATTATGTTTACTATTAGGATCGCACTTTTCTGTGTGTAACCCTAAAAAGCCTTTATAATCATAAGATAACGAGTTCTCGATCCTGTGATCAATTAGCGATCAAACTCAAGATAAGGTGGGGATAGATCGGGTACTTATCCACAAGGTGGATCTTTGCTCAGATCGGACCTAGAACAGTACAGAGTTATGATCGCTAAAAATAATAGCTTATCCACAAACTTATTAGATAAAATAGTTATTTGTGGATAAGAGAGGTTTGAACTGTGGGTATTTATGATTGAGTTAACAATATAGGCTTAAGTTAATTGATCTTGCCATTGGGCTAACCAAGCAAGCGCTGGCTCTTCAGGCACGGGGGTGGACTGGATGTCTATTTGGATCTTATCCACAAAGGGATCGCCACCTAAGTGTTTTAGCTGATCTATTATTTTTTCAGGACCTTGGCAAAAAGTATCATAGCTTGAGTCGCCAATGGCACATAAGGCAAATTTCAAGCCGCTAAGATCGCGATCACTTGCCATTAATTGCTCATAAAAAGGCTGAATATTGTCCGGTAATTCACCTGCTCCATGGGTTGAACTGACAATTATCCATAGAGAATCTGCTGATAATTGCAGCAGATCTGCCTGCATTAATACCTCTACTTGGTGGCCTATTTCCGTCAATTGTGCTGCCATATCATCGGCAACATACTCTGTTCCGCCTAAGGTCGTGCCTACTATTAAGGCTATATTTGCCATATAAACTCCAAATTGTCTGTGCTTTTGTGGCTAGTTTACCTGAATTTCCATTGCGTAGAGCCAAGTTAGCCAGTATTTTCCTTGTAAGTGTTTAACCAATAATTAACGAGAAAACCATGGATTTAGCCGACATTTTGGCTGGATTTAAGCTTAGGCATAGTGGTGATGTGTATCGTTGCCAGTGTGATTTTAGGCGGAATTAAACGTATTGCCACGGTCGCTACTAAGGTGATGGCCCATGGCAGTGCGAAAACCAATGAGCCTGTAAAAGAAGGTTTAGTGGCTGTGTTAGGACCTGCAATCGATACCTTATTGGTGTGCACGGCGACGGCATTTATTATCTTGATTTCAGGGGTTTGGCAAGGAACAGAAGCTGAAGGGGTGAATCTTTCGGCGCAAGCTTTTGATATCACTATGCCAGGTGTTGGGCCTTATTTACTGATTTTATGTGTGGTTTTTTTCAGTATCAGCACCATATTTACTCAGGCATTTTATGGGGGCCAGTGTTTCGCCTTCTTGTTTGGTCGCAAGCGCATTCGCTTGTATCAATACTTCTATTTGCTGGCTATTTTGTTCGCTGCAACGGCAACCGTGAGTGAGATTATTAATATTATCGATGGCGCTTATGCCTTGATGGCCATACCAACCATGACATCTGCTTTGTTGTTAGCGCCTAAGGTGAGGGCGGCGGCAAAGGATTACTTTGCTCGCCTAAAATAGGGTAATACCAATCGTATTAATTATCTGGTCATTCAGCGGGAATTCAAAGGGGATTAATCAAGGCGGAGGCTTGAAGGCATAGTGGTGCTATGTCAAAAGTCTTCAACGCAGAGAAATCCCCTTTGAAACCCGCCCCTTGGGAGTGTCTCAAGCGTTCCTCTTCATCGTTGCATTCCTGTGTAAGAATGAGGTTTGAAAGGGAATAACCCTTACTGCATTAATGCGCCTTGAATTGAAAAGCTTGAGGCGCTCTGATAGATCACATAATTAATGTGATTGGTATAAGTTAGCCTAAGTGTTTTGCATGGAAATCTAAGTGGTCTTCAATAAAGCTTGCGATGAAGTAATAGCTATGATCGTAGCCTGGCTGCATCCTTAACTTCAGTGGGTAGTTGATGTTTTTAGCTATTGCTTGTAGATTTTCAGGCTTTAGCTGCTCCTTAAGGAAGTTATCGTCTTCACCTTGGTCCACCAGCGCGGGCACAAAATGATGACTTTTTTTTATCAGCTCGCAGCTGTCGTAATTCAGCCAGTTTTGCTTATCTTTACCTAGGTAACCGCTAAAGGCTTTTATGCCCCATGGGCTATTGATGGGATTACAAATAGGGCTAAATGCCGACACACTTTGGTATCTGTCAGGGTTTCTTAGGGCGATAGTGAGTGCTCCGTGACCGCCCATGGAATGGCCTGCAATACTGCGTTTGTTGTTTATAGGGAAATGGGCTTCAATCAAGCTTGGCAATTCATTCACTATGTAGTCATACATCTGGTAATGAGTGTCAAAGGGGGCCTCGGTGGCATTAACATAGAAGCCTGCACCTAAACCAAAGTCATAAGCACCCTCTGGGCAATCGGGTACATCATTGCCTCTAGGGCTAGTATCAGGCGCCACAATGGCGATGCCAAGCTTTGCCGCGAGTCTTTGGGCTCCCGCTTTTTGCATGAAGTTTTCATCTGTGCAAGTGAGTCCTGACAACCAATAGAGCACAGGTACCTTTTCATTCATGGCTTGTGGCGGTAAAAAAATAGCAAAGCGCATGTCACAGTTTAAGCTGAGTGAATGGTGACGATATTGCTTGTGCCAACCTGAAAAACTTTTATTACTGCTGATATTATCTAGCGTCATAGCATGTCCTTTTGGCCCTAGCTTTTGGCTAGGGCGGCAGTAAATTATTGATAGTAATCACATTACTTATCGAAATGGATAACTGTGCGAATGCTTTCGCCCTTATGCATCAATTCGAACGCATTATTGATATCCTCAAGCCCCATGGTGTGGGTAATAAAGTGATCTAACTTAAAGTCACCATTAAGGTACTGCTCTACGATACCGGGTAATTCACTGCGTCCCTTTACGCCACCAAAGGCACTGCCACGCCAGACTCTGCCTGTGACTAACTGGAAAGGACGGGTTGATATTTCTTGCCCAGCACCAGCAACACCTATGATCACAGACTCACCCCAGCCTTTATGGCAACACTCTAAGGCGCTGCGCATCACGTTGACATTGCCTATGCACTCAAAAGAGAAGTCCACGCCGCCATCAGTCATTTCAACAATCACTTCTTGGATAGGCTTATCGAAATCTTTGGGATTAATGCAATCTGTGGCGCCAAGCTTTTTCGCCAGCTCGAACTTAGATTCATTTAAATCTATGCCGATAATCCGGCTTGCACCCGCCATAGTCGCGCCAATCACAGCGGATAAACCTATGCCGCCAAGGCCAAATATTGCCACGGTATCGCCTTTTTGAACTTTAGCCGTTTTAAGCACGGCGCCCATGCCTGTGGTTACGCCACAACCTAATAGACACACTTCTTCAAGGGGGGCGGTAGGATTGACTTTAGCCAGTGAAATTTCAGGTAATACTGTGTATTCAGAGAAGGTCGAGCAGCCCATGTAATGAAATATTGGCTGACCATCTTTATAAAAACGCGTGGTGCCATCAGGCATTAAGCCTTTACCTTGAGTTTCACGTACTGCGCTACACAGGTTAGTTTTACCTGAAGTACAAAACTTACACTTGCCACATTCTGCCGTGTATAACGGAATGACATGGTCGCCCACTTTTACGCTAGTGACGCCTTCGCCAATCATGTGAACTATGCCGCCGCCTTCATGACCTAAAATCGCTGGGAATACCCCTTCAGGATCGTCGCCTGATAAAGTAAAAGCATCAGTGTGGCAAACACCCGTGGCAACAATGCGCACCATAACCTCACCGGCCTTGGGGTACATCACATCAACTTCTTCAACGGAGAGTGTTTGTCCTGGGCCCCAGGCGATAGCGGCTTTAGACTTGATAAATTGCGCTGTCATAATAATGTCCTAATGGTGAGGGTTAACTTTGAGTTGACTAAGTTTAGTCCTTAGTCGATTTATCTATTGTATTTCTTTATATTCAGATGATAATTAGCCTATTTTACAAATAACCTTTACGAGGGTGTAATAATGATGCAGTGGGAGGGCATATCTGAATTTGTCGCTGTGGCTGAAACTGAGAGTTTTACCGCTGCGGGAAAAAGACTCAGTATTTCTACAGCACAGGTGAGTCGTCAAGTCAGCCAGCTTGAAGATCGTTTAAGCACTAAGTTGTTTTATCGCACCACCCGCAAAGTGGCCCTAACAGAAGAAGGCGCTGTTTATTATCGACATTGTCGTCAGGTGCTCAATGGTTTGGATGATGCAGAGCGCGCCATATCAAGCCTTAAGGATAAACCTCAAGGCCTTATCAAGATGACGGCACCAGTCACCTATGGTGAGACGCATATTATGCCGATAGTGATTGCTTTTATGGCCCAATACCCACAAGTCGAAGTGCAATGTGAGCTGACCAATCAAAGGCTAGATCTTATCGATGGTGGGTTTGATTTAGCCATTCGTCTAGGGCAATTGGGGGATTCGAGCATGATGGCCAAGCGCCTCAGTAGCCGGCGTCAATACGTGTGCGCTGCACCTAGCTACATAGCAACCTATGGCGCCCCATATAGCTTGTCTGAATTGAGCCAACATAATTGCCTGATAGGCAGCCAGTCTCAATGGCAATTTATCGAACAGGGCAAGGTGAAGAATATAAAAGTGCAGGGTAGTTTGCACTGCAGCAGTGGTTTTAGCTTACTGGATGCCGCTATTCGGGGGCTTGGGATAGTGCAATTACCGGATTACTACGTTAGCCAAGCACTGACTGAAGGTAAGCTTATGGTATTACTCGAGCCTTTTCAGCAATCTAAAGAAGGGATATGGGCTCTGTATCCTCACAATCGCCACCTTTCGCCTAAGGTGCGTTTACTGGTGGATAAGCTGGCCGATGAGTTGGCTGAGTGACATACACCTTAATTAGATCCGCTTTAGATACCCTGTAAAAGGTCTACAGGCTGACAATCATAGAAAGACTTCGCTGTGGACTCTATTCTTAATTATGCTGGTGAAGGTATTGGTGGGGATGGAGGTCCATTTATCACTGGCTTTATCCAGTGGTTCAGACACCACGACTAAGCTGCCATTGGGGATAGGGTTACATTGTCCATTAAACTCATGAAAGCAGTCGGTATCGGCAGAGTAAAACTGTGTCATTGCCGCTTCATTATGGGCAAAGCGTAAGATGAATAATTTTTCGCCATCAGATAAGGCACAGGATAAATTCAGTACCCCTGCTTTATCTACCCCTTCTAACGCGGTTATTACCCGCCGCACCATTTTCTGCATGGCCTGTTTAGGTTGCTCCATCAGACCATAGGTTAAAGCCAAAAGAAAAAATGTCTCACTGTCTGTGGTTCCCCTAAGGTGTGGATAGAGTTCTGGGGCTATCTCTAGCTGTAATTCACGGCGAATTTTGTCGAAATGACTGACATGGCCATTGTGCTGAAATAACCAGTTCTTGTATTGGAATGGATGGCAATTGGTGCGCTGTACATCGCCTGTGGTGGTGGCCCTTATATGAGCAAAGAAAATATGTGATTTGACCTGATGACATAAGTTTTTCAGATTCTCATCATGCCAAGCAGGCTTATCATCTTTAAATACCCCAGGTTCTGGGCGCTTATGGTACCAACCTATACCAAAGCCATCGCCGTTAGTACTTAACAGCACGCCGGCGGAACTGACATTGAGTTGGCTATGTAAACTTTGGGCAACCAAGGAGTGAGAAGGTTGAGTGACTAATGAGTCGAGGAAAATAGGCCTGCCAGAATAAGCTAACCA
Source organism: Shewanella denitrificans OS217 (assembly GCF_000013765.1). Classification (NCBI taxonomy): domain Bacteria; kingdom Pseudomonadati; phylum Pseudomonadota; class Gammaproteobacteria; order Alteromonadales; family Shewanellaceae; genus Shewanella; species Shewanella denitrificans. The sequence goes on from NC_007954.1 coordinate 4,537,193, forward strand.
TCTACACATTTGCGTTATCTCCTAGTGTTTCTAATATTTGCTACGCCCTTGATAAAAAGCCTCAGCATGCTGGACGGTATAATCGATAATGTCGGCGGCCACATCGCGCAGGGTGATTGCTTCTATGCCTTGCTCGCCAGTAAAGTCGGGGGAAACATTGATTTCTAACAACAAGGGGCCTCGGTTAGAGCGGACAAAATCCACCCCTGCCACATGAACCCCTATGCTTTGAGTCGCTTTTAGCACTAATTCTTGTTCATCTGCACTGAGCGTGACTGCTGATGAATGCGCCCCTAAGGATACGTTGGCCCTAAAATCATCATCTTGTGAATCCCTTTGCATCGCGGCGACCACTCTGTTGCCCACCACAAATGCCCTAACATCATGGCCGGCGGCTTCTGCAATAAACTCTTGGATAAGGTAACTCACTCCCGCAAGAGAAAATGTTTTGCATAAGTTGTCGACTTCTTTGTGTGTCCTTGCCAGAAACACCCCAGTGCCTTCGGTGCTTTCTATGAGTTTAACCACCAGCGGCAATTGCAGCTGCTGCATAATGGCGTTAAAAAAATCCGGCGTATAGGCGATGGCTGTGGTTGGAAAAGGCAGTCCTTTACTGAGCAGATGCTGCAGACACTTAAGTTTATCTCTACCCAGGCGCAAAGCCTCAGGGGACTCACTGACATAGGTATTGGAACAGATAAATTGCTGCAGAAGATTAATCCCATAATCCGTATAGGAGACATTGAGCCGTGGAATAATGGCGTCAAAATGATGCGTGATTAATTCATTCTGATAGTAAATATCCGCCACACTGGGCCTTAGTGCGATACTCATCTGACGCAAATCGAGTAGGTTGGCACTGTGTCCCTTTTTACGAGCCGTGGCAACTAAGCGGCTATCATCCGCGGCCTGATTGGTTGTGAGTATGGCTATCTTCATGATTGCTTCTACTATTTAATTTATAACCTGAATGAGAAAGTGTAGCAGTCAGCGTCGATAACCGCGGCGGCATTCACTCATTTCATGGGGGGTAGCGGGGGGAAATCTGGCTTATTTATCTGAGTTTCCTTGAGAAGCTGCAGTTTTTTACTAAGTTAATACAACAGTAGATCAAAGGGAGAGAGTATGTGCGGCCTTGCCGGAGAAATAGCCTTTGCAGGCGAAGCTGACGTGAACCAGGTGGCTCGAATGTTAACCAAGCTTGCACCTAGAGGGCCTGATGGAACCGGGGTTTTTAGTCAGGGGCGCTGCTGTTTCGGTCATAGACGCCTTAAAATTATCGACCTGTCTGAGCAAGGATCTCAGCCCATGGTGGATGCCACCTTAGGGCTAACCTTGGTTTTTAATGGCTGTATCTATAATTACCGCGCCTTACGGGAGCAATTGATACATCTGGGTTATCAATTCTTTTCCTCCAGTGACACTGAAGTCATATTGAAAGCCTATGACCATTGGGGTGAGTCTTGTGTAAATCAGTTTAATGGCATGTTTTCTTTCGCTATTTATGAGCGCGATACGGGTAAGGTTTTCTTAGCCAGAGACAGACTTGGCATTAAACCCTTGTACTACTTTATTCATGATAAGGGCTTAGTCTTTGCCTCTAGCTTACCCGCCTTATTAGTTCACACTGAGGCGAGTACCGAAATAGACTCAGTGGCACTCAATCACTATATGTGTTTTCGCGCCATAGTGACTGAGCACACCTTGTTTAAGGGCATCAAAAAGCTCCAACCAGGTCATTGGATGACAATATCTGCCGCTGGAGAGATTAACCAACAGAGCTATTGGCAACTGGATAACAGTGATACCGAGCAATATCAGATGTCACAGCCGTCAGCAGAGGCAATGAGTGAAGAGCTGTGGTCACAGCAACTCGAACAAGCCTTGTATGACAGTGTCAGGCGCAGATTAGAGGCTGATGTTCCTGTGGGAGTCTTGTTATCTGGTGGATTGGACTCCTCACTTTTAGTGGGGCTAATGCATGAACTAGGGCAAAAACAAATCCATACCTTCTCCATTGGTTTCGATGATGTGGCGGATGAACTCGGTAATGAATTTATTTATTCTGATGTGATAGCAGAACATTACCAGACCAAGCACCAAAAAATACAGGTTAATCACGCAGAGCTGCTGCAACATCTTCCCGATTGCATCCTTGCTATGTCTGAACCTATGGTTTCCCATGATGTTATTGGCTTTTACTTGTTATCAAAAACCGTCAGTCAGCATGTCAAAGTGGTACAGAGTGGTCAGGGGGCCGACGAAGTGTTCGCTGGCTATCATTGGTATCCACCTATGGTCGATGCCAGTGAGCAAATGGCGGCCCAAGTGTATCAGGACAATTATTTTTCTTGGCAATATGGTGAGTATCAGCAGTTGGTGACGCCTAAGATGGCCGATGGCGATCATGCGGGAGATTTTGTTCGTGATTACTTTGCTCAGTGCAAAGCGACTCATGCCATAGATAAAGCCTTAATGCTAGATACCTTAGTCATGCTGGTTGATGATCCCGTCAAGCGAGTCGATAACATGACCATGGCCTTTGGCCTTGAAGCTAGGGTGCCATTTCTCGATCATAAGCTGGTGGAGCTCGCCAGCCGAATGCCTTATCAGCTTAAGATTAAAGATGGCGGCAAGTATTTATTAAAGCAGATGGCGCGAAAGCTTATCCCCAACCAAGTCATAGACAGACCTAAGGGGTACTTTCCTGTACCTGGACTTAGGAACATGCAAGGGCCCTACCTAGCGCTCGCTAAACAAGTGTTTAGTGAACCCATCGCCAGAACACGGGGGATATTCAACTTAGATTATATCGATACCATGCTGGCCTCTCCCGAGCAGCAGTTGACTCGTTTCGGTTCGCGCTTATGGCAAGTGACGTTATTAGAACTTTGGCTACAGTTACACTTAGATAATCGCTGAGGGATATAATTGCAGGGTTTTGCGGGGTTAAGCGCTAGCCCAAATTAGCTTAGTTTATGTCAAACCGATACTGGGTAGCCAGAGTCCAATATCGGTTATTTTATCTATTAGAAGTTACGTGGTTGTTCTTGGATATACATTTGTTCAACTAGGCCTTGGCCTTGATCTGTCGAGCCTGTGCGTTGTTTGTATTTAGCTTCGGCTTGCTGCATTCTAGCGCGTCCATTGCCCAATAAGGTTTGACCTTGTTGTAGTAGGCTTTCACCTTCGGCAACCTTGGTATTGCCGTCTTCAATTAACGCTTTAGCGTCAACGAACTTATCATCTGCATCTTCCCAGAGATCGGCTATATCTTCTAGCTGCTCCGTTACTTTAGTGGCCTGAATTCCTGATTGAACATTGCTCAGGCTATTGGCTTTATTGATAAAAATCTGCCGTTGTCTTTGTGCTTCAATTCGCGCCTGTGCAAGCCGTCTTTCACCCTCTAAAATTTCAGCTCTACCTTTAGTTATCTGTTTTTGGCCGTCATTTAGGAGCTCTCTAGCATTTTTTACATCTTTATGGCCTTGTTCCCATTGTTGAGAAAGATCTAAATGTTGCTCGCTTTCCGCTTTTATTTTTGTGGCAAAGGTATGCTGGGTTGCAACACAAGCCGTCAGATTTATTACGCTGAACATCAACAAACTACAAACCACTGCTCTCATGTTTTAAGTCTCCATCATAGGGGGGAGAAAGCAGCGCAATTTAATCGGTAAGCCGCTCAAATAGCAATAGCTGGCAAGCTAAAAAATGATGATAAAATGCCATAGCATAATCATCTCTTAATTAAGCTAGTTATCTGTTTTACATGAATTTATGCGATTTCATGTTATCTATTTGATTGTCTGAAAGAAGTTGGCTATTTTAGCCTTAGGCAAGCGGGATATTTTATTGATGATATCTAAGGTGATTTGCTGAGTAGGGAGTCGTTGCTGCAGTAAAGACACTTGATGTAACCATAGATTAGCTGTCATGGTGGCATCGGCTAAGGCACGGTGAAATACGCCGTCGTTAGCTAATTGATGGTGCTGGATCAAGGTGCCGAGTTTATGATTGGGGGCCTCTTGGCTTATGCGCCGCGATAACAATAGAGAACAAGCAAATTGGCCGCTATAACTGAGCTTATTGGCTGAAAACTCGGCATCTAAGAATTTCTTATCGAAACTGGCGTTATGGGCCACTAAATTAAATCCAGCAATAAACTCTGTAAATTGCCCCATCACCACGTTTGATCTTGGGGCATCTTTAAGCATTTGATTACTAATGCCTGTGTATTGCTCAATAAAGCTGTTTACCCTTTGACCCGGGTTTATCAGTGCTTGAAAGCTATCTACCACTTGGCCATCAACCAACTTAACCGCGCCAATTTCAATGGCGCGATCGCCCATGTCTGGGGATAAACCGGTAGTTTCAAAGTCGAGCACAACAACATTATTCGCCAGAGTCATACTATCTACGCCTATTTACCGAGACACTGTTTGCCGATACATTATTTACCGATACAGAAGGAGCTAAAAATCTTACCGAGCAAATCATCTGAGGTGAATTTACCGGTAATTTCAGATAAGGCCATCTGGGCCATACGCAGTTCTTCGGCCAGCAGTTCTCCTGCAAGGTAGACCTCTAGTTGTTCTTTACCGAGTTGTAAGTGGCTGGCGGCTAATTCTAGGGCTTCCAAATGACGGCGACGAGCGATAAAACCACCTTCAAGATTACTCTGGTAACCCATTAATGATTTTAAGTGCTGTTTGAGTTCTTCAACGCCTAAACCGGTTTTCGCCGAAATGCGGTAAACATCAAAGCCTTGCTCTTGAGACTTCTCGAGCGATTCGCCAGTTAAGTCAGCCTTGTTACGCACCACAGTGACCCCAAGTCTTGTGGGTAAGCGGTCAATAAAATCAGGCCAAATATCATGGGGGTCGACGGCATCTGTGGTAGTACCATCGACCATAAACAAGACTCTGTCGGCGGTGGCTATCTCGGCCCAGGCGCGCTCAATACCAATTTTCTCTACAGTATCTAAGGTATCCCTAAGGCCTGCAGTATCGATAATGTGCAGCGGCATGCCGTCTAAATGAATGTGTTCACGCAGTACATCACGGGTGGTGCCCGCTATTTCTGTAACTATGGCAGACTCTTTCCCTGCTAAGGCATTTAACAAGCTTGATTTACCGGCATTGGGGCGCCCAGCAATAACCACTTTCATGCCTTCACGTATGATAGAACCTTGCTTAGCGCTGTCTTGTACTGTGTCGAGCTTTGCGATAATACGGTAAAGGGCATTGGCTATTTTACCATCAGATAAAAAATCCACTTCTTCATCGGGGAAATCTATCGCCGCTTCCACATAAAGGCGCAGGTTAGTCACTTGCTCAACCAGCTCATGCACTTCCTTTGAGAATTCACCCTGTAAGGATTGCAAAGCACTCTTGGCGGCTTGCTCGCTGGTGGCATCGATTAGATCGGCGATGGCTTCGGCCTGAGTTAAGTCTAACTTATCATTTAAGAAGGCTTGCTCACTGAACTCACCGGGTTTAGCTATGCGCACGCCGCTGACTTGCATCACACGTTTGATCAGCATATCCAGCACGATTTGCCCGCCGTGACCTTGCAGTTCTAATACGTCTTCACCTGTGAAAGAATTGGGCCCTTTGAAGAACAGCGCTATACCTTGATCTATCACCCTGTCATCGGCATCTTTAAAGTCGCAGTAATCGGCGTAACGTGTCTTAGGCACTTTACCCAACACTGCCATGGCCACATTAGTGGCTAAATCACCAGAAATACGAATGATGCCTACGCCGCCTCGGCCAGGCGCTGTGGCTTGTGCCACGATAGTGTCTGTTGTCACGGGAATACCTGCTAATTTTTCAAAGGAAAAGGCGGCCATTAAGCCGCCTTTCTATCTAACTACACAATAAATTATTTGCTGAGCTTGGGCTTATTTTAAGCCTTTTTTCTCAAGACCTGCATAAATAATCTTTTGCTGAGTGATGGCCACTAAGTTACCCACTAACCAGTAAAGCACTAGACCTGCTGGGAACCAGAGGAAGAATACCGTAAAGATAACAGGCATCCACTGCATCATCTTAACTTGCATTGGATCCATGGTTGGCGCTATCGGTTGCATTTTCTGCATTAACCACATAGACACACCCATAAGTAATGGCAGCACGTAGTAAGGATCTTGAACCGATAAGTCATTAATCCACAACATGAATGGAGCGTGACGTAGCTCGTAGCTTTCTAGCAATACCCAGTAGAGTGCGATGAAGATAGGCATCTGTAACAAGATAGGTAAACAGCCACCCATAGGGTTTACTTTTTCTTTCTTGTAGAGCTCCATCATGGCCTGACCCATCTTCTGACGGTCATCACCAAAACGTTCTTTCATGTCAGCAAGCTTAGGCTGTAGATTACGCATCTTAGCCATAGAGGTATACTGAGCCTTAGTCAGTGGGTATAACAAACCACGCACTGTTAAGGTGATTAAGATAATAGCGATACCCCAGTTAGTTACTAGTGATTGGAATATCATCAGTAACTTATAAATAGGAATCGCTAACCACCATAGGAAACCATAATCTACAACGAGATTTAAGGTTTCTGAAATGGCAGAAAGGGCTTTTTGATCTTTAGGGCCCACATAAAACTGAGCGCTTATGCTCTGCTCGCTACCCGGGGCGACATCATAAACAGCACCACGGAAACCTATGTTGGCAAAACCACCGGCACTGACACTAGAGAAGATGGTATTGGCATCTGTCGCAGGTGGGATCCAAGCGGATACGAAGTAGTGCTGTAACATAGCCGCCCAACCACCTAAGGTCGACTTGCTTAAGTTCATGTCAGCCATGTCTTCGAAGTCATACTTCTCATAACGCACATCAGAGGTAGAGAAAGCTGCACCACGGTAAGTCGGCATCATCATGCTACCTTCGGTAGGCTTGATGGTTTGCTTGATTTGACCGTACATCTGCAATTGCAGTGACTTATCAGAGGTGTTGTTTACTTGATAGTCGACGCCAACATCAAATTGACCACGAGTAAAAGTAAATACCTTAGTGTAACGAACGCCAGTATCAGTCACTAAAGTAAGTGGTACTGTGAGTTTGTCTTGGTCATCGGCTAAGCTGAAGTCACTTGAGGTGGTGGTGAATTGAGCGCGGCCTTTAGTGCTGCTATCAATACCATCACGGCCAATCAGGCCACTCTGAGCGATATAGTTAAAATCACTGCTTTGCTCGAGCAATATGAAAGGGTCATTCTTATCGATTTCAGTCTTATGCTTAACTAATGCTGCATAAACAATATCGCCACCCAGTGGATTAATTTTTATTACCAGTTGGTCTGTGGTGACATTGATAAGATTTGTTGAAGCCACAACAGCTGTACTCACACTGCCATCGGCTTCAGGTACATCTGAGCTAGTTTCAGCTGAAACGTGGGATTTAACTTGTGTTTGTGGAGCCGCTACTTGCGGCGCATTATCTGTTTGCCACTGTTGCCAAAGTAAAAAACTGACAAACAACAAACCGATAAGCAATATATTGCGTTGAGATTCCATAGCCTATTTATTACACCTGTCATTTTTAGGAGGGACGGGATCGCTTCCGCCGGGATGTAAAGGGTGACATCTTAATATGCGTTTCAATGCAAACCAACTACCTTTCGCTGTTCCGTGCAATTTAATTGCTTCGATAGCATAGTGTGAGCAAGTAGGATTGAAACGACATCGAGGTCCCATAAGAGGGCTGATGAAGAGTTGATAGCCACGAATTACCGTGGTAGCTAGCCATTGTAGCGGCGACTGAGCTTGCGCCATAACTTCTCTATCAGTTTATTTAGGTCTGCATTTTCCATTTCCATCACGCCATTTCTGACTAACACAACAATATCCAAAGCTGGAATATCATGTTGATTCAAACGAAAACTTTCTCTTATCACACGTTTAATACGGTTACGCTGATTTGCCCGCTTAACGAAACGTTTAGCGACAGTTAACCCAAGACGTGGATGTTGCTCAATATTTGGAATAGCAAGCAGAGTGATTTCAGCAGAAGATGCTTTGATAGGATTGGAGAACACAGATTTAAATTGCGCGGGAGTTAACAAGCGTAACTCCCGCGAAAAGGTATAGCTAGTCACCTAGTTATCTACTTACGCAGATAAACGAGCGCGACCTTTCGCACGACGACGTGCAAGCACCTTACGGCCGCCTACAGTGGCCATACGAGCGCGGAAGCCGTGAGAACGCTTGCGCTTCAGGTTGCTAGGTTGAAAAGTACGTTTACTCATGATGGCAATCCGTCTTTGTTAAGTGAATATTGCTTACCTCGATTTGAGGTAAGAGCAAAAAAGAGGCCGAATTGTAATCACTTTAATAGCTAGCGTCAATAAGCAAAGCCATAATATGAAAAAATTCTGCCGATAAACTTTAAATCAATTCTGCGATAAAAGCCGTTCCACACACAATAGTTTGTGGATAACTCTGTGCATCAACACAATATCTAGTGGTTCATAGTGTGTTTGAGCCGATCAAAGCGGGGGCATTATAGATCAATCTCGATCCGATAAGAAAGCAGCAATTGCGTGTATTTGCTAAATAGATCCCTAAAAGTGGATCGGTTTTGATCCCGCAAGATCCCAGATATCCACACCGAATGATCTCCTTGGGGATAATTATGTTTTAAAGGATAGCGATCTGACACTTCTCACTATAGAATACATCTCCTTTGGCAAAAAATTCGGGG